>NZ_BAFP01000274.1 GCF_000308455.1 Nocardia abscessus NBRC 100374
TCTGATCCGCAACACCTTCCGGCTTGCCGGCCGCCAGCACTGGGACGCGCTGCGGCGGGATGTGAAACCGATCTACACCGCCGTCAACGCCGCCGCGGCCCGAGCAGCGCTGGATGAGCTCACCGAGCGATGGGGCGAGAAATACGGTGCGATCGTGCGTCTTTGGGAGAACTCGTGGGAGGAGTTCATTCCGTTCCTCGACTACGACATCGAGATCCGGCGTGTCATCTGCAGCACGAACGCCATCGAATCCTTGAACGCCCGATACCGGCGCGCGATCAAGGCCCGAGGCCACTTCCCGACCGAGCAAGCCGCCTAGGTTCAAGAGGTCAACGCAACACCCTGCATGACGTGGGGGTTCGTGTTGGGGCGTCCTGCGATATCGGTTGAGGTTCAGCGTTCGTTCTGGTCGTGCATCCGTACGGGCGAGATCATCGACACCGCGGCCGCGGCGGTTGGTGTGTCGAAGACGGTCGGCTGGCGGTGGTTCCGCGAGGCTGGCGGAGTGATGCCGCCACAATGGTGTGAGCAATCGACTCGCCCGGCCCGACTGTCGTTCGCCGAGCGGGAAGAGATCGCTTGTCGCCGAGCGGCCGGCGAGAGCATGCGAGCGATCGCCAGGTCCATCGAAAGGTCTGCCTCGACCGTCAGCCGCGAGCTCGCCCGTGGCACTCGACGACCGAAGACCGGATACCGGGCGACTGTTGCTCAGGCACTCGCCCACAAGCGCGCCCGCCGTCCCAAGATCGCGTTGCTTCGCCGCGATTCTCTGCTGGGTGCCTATGTCGAGCGGCAGTTGCTGTTGAAGCACAGCCCCGAGCAGATCAGCCGTCGACTGCTGATCGATTTCCCCGACGATCCACGTATGCGGGTGTCCCACGAGACGATCTATCAGTCGCTCTACGTTCGGAGACGTGAGGCGCTCCAACGTGAACTGGCACAGTGCTTGCGAACCGGACGTGCGCTGCGCAGGCCGCACCGGAAGCCCGACGAGCGCCGAAGTCGGCATGCAGGTGCGGTCTCGATCAGTCAACGGCCCGCCGAAGTCGAGGACCGGACAGTGCCGGGACACTGGGAGGGCGATCTCATTACCGGGGCCGGGAACGGCTCCGCCATCGGCACGCTCGTCGAGCGCGCGACCGGATTCGTCATGTTGCTGCATTTACCGCACACCCACAAGGCCCTCGACGTCCAGGAAGCGATAACGACGACGATGTCGACGCTGCCGCGGACTTTGCGTCGGACGTTGACCTGGGACCAAGGCCAAGAGATGGCCAACCATATCCAGATCGCCGCCGCGACGGGTCTCGACATCTACTTCTGCGACCCGCACTCACCGTGGCAGCGCGGCTTGAACGAGAACACGAACGGTCTGCTCCGGCAGTATTTTCCGAAGTTCACCGACCTGTCCGGCTACCACCCGGACTACCTCGAGTTCGTCGCCGCCGAACTCAACAACCGGCCCCGCAAACGTCTCGGCTGGCGCAGCCCTGCCGAAACACTTGAGCAGCTACTCTCAGAACCAGACAGCAATCCACCCGGTGTTGCGTTGGCCAGTTGAATCCACCCCGCCCTGAAGTGCCTGTATCTGGTCACCCGATCACTCGACCCGACCGGGGCCGGTCGGGCACGATGGACGATGCGCTGGAAGCCTGCGGTCAACGCGTTCGCGATCACCTTCGCCGACCGCTGGCCCGACGCCCAAACCTACTAATGGAGATCGCCGCAAACACCGTTAGCGAGATAGACCCCCGGTGTCCCGGAACCCCTGAGATGTCGGGTGTCGTTATGCCTGATCAGTACCCATCGCCACTGCTGAGGGTTTCTCGTCCGTGGGCGGCGCTCCCATTCGGTGATTGCGGTGTAATCGACTTCGGCGCTCGCGTAGGCGAGAGTTGGTGGAATCCGTTGGAAGTGTTGGGCTGCAGCGAGGATTGTCTCTCGGTGGCAGGCGAGTATGACGGTTGCACCTGGGTGTTGTGTCGCCAGCATGTCGAGTTTGCGGCCGACTCGTTGGGCTGCCACCGGCCATGAGTCGGCTCCTGCTGCAAGTGGGTAGTCGGGGGACAGAGCCAGTGGGTGTGTTGGATCCGCAGTGATTTCGACCCGTGGTTGACCTTCGGCGTCCCCGTGTTCGTGGTAGGGGAACTCCGGCCGAAGAGGCACTCCGAGTTTCTCTGCGATCGGCTCGGCGGTTTGTACAGCTCGTCGCACTGCGGTTGAGTACACCACAATGGTGCCGAATCGATGGCATTCAGCTGCAAGGTCGTCAGCGACGGCCACGGCTTGGCTGTGGCCGCGGTCGGTCAGCCCGAGGCAAGTTCGGGGACCGGCGACCACGCCGTCGACATTGCTCAAGCTTTCGCCGTGCCGAATGAGGATCAGACGCAAACCTGGTGCTCGTATCGTTTTGCGTTTTTGCGGAGCAGTCTCGGAAGCAGAGCAATGGGAGTCGGCTGGGGACGGAAGGGGCATTGGGCTGTACTTCCTCGGTTAGGTCAAGGGCGCCAATAGGGCAGGGCACAAAGCCGTTGATGTGATGTGCGCGTGGCTGTGTTCGGCGTCGCGAGTGTTCGATGACCGCCGCCGGGGCCAGCACATGCGACGGCTTGGCCCGGTGGCGGTCATGACGAAGCTCTAGACGTGTGCGTCCGTGATGGCGCGGCCTGCCGTCGTTTGATCGTCGGCTGAGGCCCCGCCACTTGGCTTAGGAGGCAGGTTCTAGGAGCAGGTGAGTGACCATACGAACCGTTGCGTGCAAAGAAGTGGTCTTGTCGGGGTTGGCAAGATCGTGATACGTAGCTGCGATGGTCGGGTCGTGCTGCGCTATGGCGGCGCTGCCCGTGTGCCAGCGATCCCTGGCAGCTCCTCCGGTAGCTGCAAACGGCACGACGGGAATGCCGAGCTGGTCGGCCAACTCGATTTCATAGGCCGTTCCAGCGTCACCGGCAAAAACGATGGCGATATCGGAGGAACCGAGGATGCTCAGACGCGCTTCGTCGAGACTCCCAGGAAGGCACTCGGTCCGTCCGAGGTAGCGGTGAATGGGCTGCCGCCTGCGAGAGCCGGTGCGGCGGACGAGGGTGTAGCGCTCGGGCGTGTAGGTGTTCATGTTCCTGGACTCGGCCGCCATGGCGTAACCGGTCAGGAGTCCAGCCTTGGATGCCATCGACAAAAGGTTGACGGGTACGGGCTGGTGTGCCAGAGCAGTACCTAACCTGGTTGCATAGGGATCCAGGGAAGAGCCGGTGTAGTAGCCAGCGAGGAACACGTTGGGGGTGGCTGCGCTGCGGGGGATGTCGGGTGTTGTGATGTGGTGAGCTTGTACCGGGGAACATGGCTCGTTCCGCGGACGCGCCCTGTAAGCGCCGAGGAGGCCAACCACGATCTCGTCGACGACTCGATTGCGATGGCGCCAGTACTGGTTCCATGTTAGTGCGCACTCGGTGCCGATAAGTTTGAGACGTTCCTCGACGTACTTTCCGTGCAGATCGGAGTGTGCAGCAAGTGCGATCTGTGCGATTCCCTTTTCCATAGGGTCATTGAGCGCTGCAATCTGCTCTTCGATAGCGTGGACTATCCAGCTGGCTAGCGCGGTGCGGGTGGGTAGGTCTTCAGGGGCGGGAGCGCCGGTTAGGGCGCGCATGACGTCATCTCCGGTGGCCGCAAGCGCCTCGGTCGTCAGCTTCCGGGCCCCCTTGCGGAAGAAGTTGAACAGCGCATCAGCAAGTGGCGTGTTGGTCCGTGATGATCTCACAGGCACATGATGCCCTGTGTGCGGACGGTGTGGCGCTCCGCACCAAAGATCGCCGAAAGATTGCTTCCCACTGGAGGTTCGGGTTGGACGTAGGCTCTGTCCTGACGCCCGCGGCCGCTGCCGACGGACGTGTCACAACCGGATCTTCAAGCGCGAGAGAGGAAGTGATCACGAGATGGGCAGGCACAGTCGGTATCGAGAATCGGTCGACGCTGGTGTGGTGCTAGCGGGGCTCATGGCGATTGCGGCTGTTGTGGGGGTCGTCCTGCGGGTGGTCCGTGGCCGCAGGTGAGCGTCCGATGTGCGCTCGCACTGTCGGAGAGGCACTGGAACGACACGGGTTAGGTGGCGAGTTGGGTGGCAAGCCAGCGGCGGAATGCGGGGTAGTCGGCGTCAGAGGTCACCCAGGTGGGGCGGCCGGCGGGATCGACGCTCATTCGGGCGTCGGCATCGACCCGGATGCTGGGACGAGAGAGTTCGACGAAGGGCAGTTCGAGGGCGACGGTGAGGGTGAGCGGGTCGTGCTGCTTGCTGGCGGGGTAGCGCAAGCTGAACCAGCGCTCGAGGTGAGCAGTCAACAGCGCGGCCCATTCCGGTCCCTCGGGTGCCGAGAGGGTCGTGAAGACGTCGGTGCTGGCACTGATCGCGATCTCGTCGGTAAATGTGACATCAGACAGCACAAGTGTGAGTTCTGGGGCTGTGGCGACGACGAAGCGGGCGGCGGCGGGGTCGAGCCGGAAGTTGTGTTCGGCACGGGCGGGGTCTCGGTAGTTGATCGCACCGCCCATCTGGGTGATAACCAGTTGTCGGGCGAGGTCGGGCTCGGCGCGCAGGACTGCGGCGAGGTTGGTGAGCGGCGCACACCCGACCCAGCGCACCGGTCCGTCGGTGTCCGTGCAGATAGCGCGGACAGCGGCAATGACGTTATCTGGCTGTGGGGCGATGGTGGTGGGCGTCAGTCCCTCGGCAACCCAGTCGCGGGTGTTACCGAGGTCGGCGCCAGCCACGACGGGAACATCAGGTCGCCCCACCAGATCGAGCAGGTAGCGGGCGAGCCGTGCTCGCTGACCGTTGTGTTCGTCGGCGGTGATCACCAGTGCAAGCTCGGGTTGTCGGGCGGCGCAGGTGAGGGCGACGGCGTCATCGGGGTCGCCGCCGATGTCGGTGTCCAGAATGATCGGCGTGCCGAGGACTCGTGGTGATGGTGGTCCGGCGGCACGGAGTTTGGCGGCAAGGGAGGAGTACTCGGGGTAACGGGTGGCGAACCCCAGCATTGCTGCGTGCGCGGATTCGATGGTTTCGTCGGTGTCGTCGTAGTCACCCATGGGGTGTTCCTTCCGGTGGAGCCGAGCCCGGCGATCGAGTGGTGAGTTCGAGTTGCTCTACGTAGCGCTCCTTATCGGCGAGTGAGAGCTGCTGGTAGCCCCGCCATGCCGCAGTGGTAGCGGCCTCACCGAGTTCGAGGTCGGTAATGACGTTGCGTAATCGGGGGATCAGATCCTTATCGGCGCGGCGGACGAACGAGTCCGCCAGCGCGTTGAACGCAGGGTCACCGGTGTCGTGGCCGTGGGCCCATGATCGCACTCGTTGGGTGCAGGCACGGGCCTGTTCGGATAGGTTTGGCTGGTAGTCGATACCGGCTTTGTCGAGTTCGGCGATAGTTCGGGCGTAGTTGGTGACGGTGCGCTGGGCGATATCCATAATCGCGATCCGCACGCCTGGATCGTCGTATTCGGGGGCAACGACCAACGGATTGATCTCGTCGAGCGACGGGCTCTCACGGTCGTGGATCGGGCTGCCGCGGTTGTCGTGGCCGTGGGTGGTCGACATGGTTCCGCGCAGAAGGTGCTCGAACACCACGGCCGGGTCTTTCTCAGCGTAGATTCTGGCCGGGTCGTCGGCTTCGGCCGGAAAGGTTCGTTCGGGCGATTGGTGCAGGACGTGCCCGGTCTTGGCGTTCGGGTGTGGATCGTGTTCGGATTGGACGTAGAACAGGTAGTGACCGCTGTAAGTCGGTTTCGGGAACGCCGCGTTCAGTTGCTCCTGGATGGTGCCTTTGTGTCCGGAGTCGATCAGGATGATGTGGGCACCGGGGGTGGTGACCGGTAGTCCGCTGAGCACCAGATGCCTGCCGACTCGGATGGAAGCGCCGGGAATCTCTTCGGGGTCCGCCTTGTCCCGCACGCGAAACTGCTCGGGGAGGGTGAATTCGCGTTCTGCGGTGTTCTCCTGGTCCTGCAGGACGGCCTCCGTGGTCTTTCGCGACAGGTACACCGGTCGGCAATGTGATTCGAACAGGTCGGGGTCGAGTTCCTTGATTGCCAAGCCGATGCTGGCACCGTCGCGGTAGACGATGCCAACAGTTGCGTCGGGTCGTTCTGCGATCTCGCTGCGTACGGCGCGAAGCAACCGGATCGTGGCATCTACGGTGAATGGGGCCAAAGTCTCTGCGATGACATCCCGAGCCTTCGCGACCGCGCTGATCCGGTCTGGCGTATCAACGCCGAAAACGGCGCACACTTCATCAAGTTGCTGATCAGCGCGTGCAGCCGCGTCGGCCAAAATCCGCTCCCGCACGGATTCGAGCCGGGCGTCGGGCGGGTTCTCGACAACTGATGGCAGGTCGTTGTCTCTCGCGGCGGCCTTATCGAACGTCGGGTGAGTCGCTGTCTGTTCTGCAGCTTGGCCGAGCACTCCGTCACTGGAGTCGGTGTCGGGTTCCGAACTGATGGCAACGGGATCCAGGTAGTCGTTTTGCCGCAGCCATTCGACGGCAGTGGTGCGGGGTGGGTCTGCACCGGTCATAGGTTGCAACGAACGGTCATTGGACTGGTCACCGGTGTCGACGTGCCGCATCTGTTGGGCATCGGTGGTGCCGCGGCCGTTGTCGAGCATGCGACCCGGCGTGGACGCCTCGTCCCCGGCGGGGGCAAGGTTGCTTTGATCGTCATCCGGGTGGCGGCGTGCATCGACGTTCATGGCGAGTCCTGCGCGGTGGGATCGGTGAGAAGGAACAGCGGTCACCGAAGTGCCGAGAGAAGCTGCTCGGTTACATCGCGAAGCCGTTGGTATCGGCCGATGTGCGGGGATGAATGCGCAGCGACGGGGACCATCCGTCGATCGCCGCGCCGCTTGGTAGGAGGGCGGATGCCTCTTTGCGTGCACGCCTGCAGACATCATCGGCCGGATTGCGCTGCGTGTCCGCGAAAGACTAGCGATCATCGCGGCTCACCTCGCAGCGGTGTCGGTGCATCGTCGGGCGCTTCAAGCAGGGACAGCGGCCATCTCGTCAGCCCATCGAGGTGCGTTGTAGCGTGGCGCAGTCGTTGCTCGATTGAGCGGGCATGGCTGAGCCGTTCAATGCTGGAAGTCAGCACCATAGGATCGGGACCGGTCACGATAGAGGGGTCGGCCCAGTTATCCGGGTGATCGTGAAGAAGGTCGCGTTGCTCGGCGACTGTCGCGCCATGGAGGTGGAGTCCACGCTGTGCCCACATGCTCGTGGCGGGGTGTGGTCGGTCCAACGGCACGGCGGGATCGTGTAGCGCGTATTCGACATCCGCCCAGCGGTATCTGCCTGCCTGCCAGCATGTTTCGTCTTCCGAGCACGCGGTGGCTGTGTGGTGAAGCGCTGCTGTGGCGAGTGCAGAAAGATGGTCGGCGAGCGGCTCTGGTGGAAAGTAGAGCGCCAGTCCGGTGTATCGCTGGTCGATTGCGAGACGGATGCGGCGGTTGACGGCTTCGGCCAGGATCGCTGGCTTGGTTCCGACGGCCCATGCCGAGAGCCAGTCGAGGCGGGGGCGTGGGCTAGGACGGCCGACGAGGTGCGCGATCACCATCAGCTCGATCCATACCGTCAACTTCGGGTCATCGGCGAGCGCGTGGGCTTGATGCAGCTCTCGCAGGGTCAGTGGTGTCTCGGTTGGGATGGGGAAAAGCGCTGGTGTTGGGGCTGGTCGGTCTGCTTCGCGGGACTCACCGAGGGGAACGTCAATACGGATGGGGCGGTCCATGCCGTCGCTGAACACGACTGCGCGTCCGGCTGGTAACGAGACAAGGTGACGGGATTGTGACGGGTCGATGTTCATGGTCGCGCCGACGAGGTCACGGTCCTCGGCAGCGGGTAGGCGATGCACGATCTTCAGCGCGGTGTTCTTGACGACATCGGTCGAGATCTTGGTGGGGATCTGTTCGGCGACGAGAATTCCTTCGCCGTAAGCTCGGATCTCAGCCAGCAGCGCGGTGAACAACTCCACAGCATGCGCTGCGGGCGTGCCTGGTTCGGCGCGCCGCAGGAGGCGATGGGCTTCCTCTACTACCATCACGTGACGCAACGTGGGTGGGGTGTTGGTGCGGTGCGCGCGCAGGTGCTCGAAGACACGGATGAGGACTGCACCGATGAAGAAGGCCTTGTCAGTGTCGCTGCCGATGTCCTCGATCTCCAGCACCGCGTTGCGCGACAATAGATCCGCGACATCGAGGTGGTAGCCGCCTTCGAAGAATTGACCAGGGGTACCCAGGCGCAAGGCACTGAGCCGGACGTCGATGAATCCGCGGACGTTGTCGGTGATTTCGCGGCCGTAACCAATGCCGTCGACGACGGCCAGAGCGGTGGTCTGTAGGTCAGAAAGCGTGGGGTATTTTGGGGTGATCGTCTCGTGGCGCGGTGCGCCGATGATTGTGTCCCAGCCGAGCTTGGTGTAGCAGGTGCTCAGGGCGTGCGCGAGCACCTGGGGGAAGGGTTCGACTGCATCGAATGCCGCCAGAAACAGTGCACGTACGAGGTCGATATGGGTTTGCAGCGCGAAGCCCGGCTCGGGTTCCAACGGATTGAGCCCCACCGGCACCGCATCCGGATCGCCAGGCCGAATCCGGATCACCGGGGAGCCGATGCGCCCGGCCATTCCCGCGTATTCGGCTTTGGCGGGTTCGATCACCAGCCACGGCACTCCGGCGGAATGTAATCCTTCGAGTAAGTGTCGGACGGTTTGTGACTTGCCGGAGCCGGTCGCTCCGGCGACGAAGCCGTGCCGGTTGAGGGTGTCCAGGCCGACTCCGAACCGCCCGACTTCGGTATCGGCGTCATCGAGGATCGCCCCGAGATCTATCTGCCCGTCGCGTTCAGGGGTCAGGTCGAAGGCGACCGGCTCGCACACGCGGATGCCGGGCAGTTCACGCCGCGGAGGCCGCGCAAGCGCGGCGAGCAGCTCACCACTGGCGTTGAACGGGGAAGCAAATCCTGTACCGTTGGTCGTGGTCGATTCCCACGTATGCCTCAGAGGCGCCGCGTCCGATTGCGGGCTGAGTACATAGGGCAGGGCATCCAAATCCGAAGCACTGCAGAGCAACCCAGCTGCGCGAGCGGTGCTGGTTTCATCCGGGCCGCCGACGAGCACATGTACCGCCCACATGCCCGCTGACCGCGCGCGGGACAGTTCCCGGTACCGCGCTTCACCGCGCTGCAGTGCGATGCGGTCCGGTTCGGAGTTTTCGCGTGCCCGCAAACGCGGAAGCCGCACTTCCAGGTCGGCCAGCTCGGCCTCGACATCGGTGTCTGGTAGCGGTCGCGCGACGACCAGCCATACAAATGCGCCCGGAAGATGGGCCACATAGTCCTCAAAACATCCGCGGAGCGGTGTCTTCCCAGCTGGACCATCCGCCGACCACAGAGAATCAGCGCGTCCACCGCAGCGCACCCAGCGTGGCAGCTGCGCCCACTGATCAACGACATCGTCGACACAGTGGGCGGTAGTACCCGGCGGATACAGCACCCGCAACTCTCCAGCTTCGGACGCTACCGGCGGAAACCGAGGATTGCCTCCCACCAAGACACGAATGGCCCGCTCCGCCGGCCTACGGTCCCACGCGACTGCTAGCCCCGCCGCCGGACCTTCGCGAAGCAACTCGGGATGCGCCGCCGTCAGAGCCGCGAATAGCGCTGCCTGCCCTTCGCGGGCGCTCTCATGTTCGCTCGCAACCGCAGAAGGGACAGACACGAGTTGATGAAAACGAAAGCCCCGCAACTCGTTCATGCTCGGCTCCGGTGCGGCTGCCGAGGCTTCGTGGCGACGCGGTCGAGCAAGGCGATGCCGGGGTTGCAGTCGCCAGCGACCACTCGTCTGCCCTGCTCACCCGTTTCGACGAGCACGAAGGCAGTCGTCGGTAGAGCCTGGAAGGTGGTCGGTTCCACCGCGTATTCGTAGGCTCGGGCGTAGGTACGGCTGTGGGAGACAGAGTCCGACTCCGACCAATTCGTGGTACGCGACCAGGTACTCGCCCGCGACAGTGAATCCGACACGCTACCCGATCCGCCCGAGAAGCTATCGGACGTCGTGGAGGTCACTGAATCGCCGACGGTGTCAGAGCTGCCGTCGGTGAAACTCCGGCCGATCTGCTCAGTCAACTGCGATAGCACGAAACGATGCCCCCGGCCGACGAAATCTGCCGCCGCGCTTGCCTCAGCGGCATTCCCCAGGCGCATCACGATTGCCGCACTGTCACCGCCACCGAGCAGCTGAGTGAACTCGCCGCGTAGGTGCTCAAGCATCAGGATTAGCCGCACGCCGGCTCGGCTGGCATGTCGGGCGAGGAGCTCTACGGCGGTCAGTCCCAGATGATCGACACCAGCGACTGCCAGCACGGTGCGGGAAGCGGCGTTGTCGCCGGCCCGGACAGCATGCAGCACTCGGTGAAACACGACCCGATCCAGCAGATCTTTGCTACGCGCACTCGCGCCCGAGGTCGCAATCACCGATAGTCCAGAGCGTGGCCACACCAGCGGGTTACCACCCAACTCCGCGTCGCGATCGGACAGCAGCCCCAGGACGCCAGCCAAGAACCGGAGCTCCTCACGCACCGATTCCGAGGACCCGACAACATCCAGCAGCCGGTTGAGCCGGAGGATTTCGGTGGCGGACAACCACGTTTCGTGCTCGGCGTCATAGATGCTGCGCAGTACTCGCAGCCCTGCGGCGAGCCGACCGAATGTCACCGGCGCCGTCAGCACCCCCGCCACCAGTGTGACCAGTTCGGCGTCCAAGGCCACCACCTGCGCAGCCCTTCCCTCACCAACCCGCAGCTCCGTCAACGCTTCGGCTATCACCTCGCCGACATGCTGCGGCGACAGACCTTCGAGTAGGCCGCCACCGGCGTCCGGGAAATCAACGACCGATACGGCGTGGTCGCTGACACGCGCCAAAGCGGCAAGATCCGCAGCTACCTGCTGCTCGGTGAAGTCCAGCACCAGTAACCGGGCATCCTTAGCCAGCAAGGACATGCCCAAGGTGCCCAACAGGCTCGCCCAGCCGTCGGCAGTGCCTCCAAACACATCGACGCGCCGCACTCGCCTGCTCAAGCCCACCGGGTGCCACAACGCAGACGCCGACACCCGCAGCTGCTCACGCCGCTCATGTTCACTTACCTGCGCTGACCACTCGGCGTGGGCACGTTGATATTTCGCGAGCTCGCCCTCGCGCCAGTCCAAATAGATGCGCCGCGCCGCTCCCGCCCGCAGCACCGCCTGCGCCCACCACCCGGCCGACACCACAACCCCCGCTGGCAGAACCACTGGCCACAATGCCAACCCCCACGCAGCCGCCAATCCAGCCGCCCACACCGACACGACACATCCCGCGCCGAAAACCTTTGGCGCGGAGATGGCTCGACGCTGCTCCCGCTGAACATGCGCGGGCAGCGGTGGGTCAACCCACCGCGGCATCCGCGCCAGCAGCGGGCTCGGCTGTGGCGGGGAGGGGACTGTGAATTCCCACCCCCAGCGCTCCCGTGGCACGGACAGACGTACCGCCAGAGCAGGATGATCGATTACCGGCAAGCGATCCACGACAACCCCCAACCTCAGGCGTGGCGTAAACCGAATCGTCATCGAAGAATAACCGTGATCCGACTGGTTTATCGTGAAATTCGCGTGAATTAGTGGCGCGTGGTCAGATAATCGGCGCACCTGCGTTTCAAACTAATATTGCATAACATTCAAGTATCTCGAACATCGTGTCGATGGGGTGCTGCGGAATCAAGATCACCTCGGAAACTGTCGCTGATCAGCGCTTTTGGGACGTCAGTATCTCGTCTTGACGCGGGGAGAGTCCTATGTCGATCCATCCCGAGGCGTTTTGTGCACCTGTGCTTGCATCGGCAAGTACGGAAGGAATGCTCGAACTGCAGGCCTGCAAGACGAAAATTAGACATGTTTGGGCGGCCGCAATCCGGTGTATGGCGAGGGCGCAGGAGCCGATCGGGCTACAGGCCCGGCCCTCAAGTCCCAGAAAGTGTCAACGGAACGCCAATCCAGGATCTGGCACGGTTTGCGTGATTGACCCTGCCTGAATTGCCAATGGGCGCTTGATGTTCGATCATGTCGCCGGTGTTCTGATCCTGGGCCGTTCGCGGTCTTGTTCCCGCATCTGGATGGGCTGCAGATCGACGCCATGACCTCAAGCGGGCATCGGGTGAACCTCGACGTGAGCACGATCGACGAGGCAGTCACCTGTCCGGCTTGCGGAACGTCATCGCGGCGGGTCCACAGCCGCTACCGGCGGCGACTGTCCGACACCGCGATCACCGCCCGGGAGGTGGTGATCCGGCTGCGAGTACGGCGGTTGTTCTGCGACAACTCCGCGTGCTGCAGGACGACTTTCGCCGAGCAACCGTCCGGGCTGGCGGGGCGGTATGCCCGGCGCACGAACATTCTGCAGCGTCTTCTGTGCGCGGTCGCGCTGGCCTTGGGTGGCCGCCCGGGCGCCCGGATGACCGGTCATCTGGCGGCCACGGTCAGCCGGATGACGCTGTTGCGGCTGATCCGGGCACTTCCCGATCCGGACCCGGGCACACCTCGCGTCCTCGGTGTCGACGACTTCGCGCTGCGTCGCGGGCACCACTACGGCACGATCCTGATCGATATCGAAACCCGGCGTCCGGTCGACGTGCTCGCCGACCGCACCGCCGACACTCTCGCGGGCTGGTTGCGTGCTCATCCCGGAGTCGAGATCGTCTGCCGTGACCGTGCCGGCGCCTACGCCGAAGGTGTGAGGGCCGGGCGCACCCGATGCCCTGCAGGTCGCGGACCGATGGCACATCTGGCACAACCTCGGCGACGCGGTCGAACGCGTCGTGGCCCGGCACCGCGACTGCTTGCCCGCCGCAGCCGATATCGACTCCGCTACCGCGCCGGCGATCATGCCCCGACAGCAGCCACCGGCGACTTCCGACGTGATCGAGCCACCACCAGCCAGGACGGACAAATGGGCTGTCCGGACCCGCGAACGTCACACCGCGGTCCACGCACTGCTCAGCGACGGTGTGAGCCTGCGAGCCATCGGGATCCGGCTCGGTCTTGCCCGAGGAACCGTTCGCCGCTTCGCCCGCGCCGCCCACGTCGAGGAACTACTGGTCAACAACGGCACCGGACAGCGCCCCAGCATGCTCGAGGAGTTCAAGCCCTACCTGCATCAACGATGGAACGAGGGCTGCACCAACGCCACTCGGCTGTTCACCGAAATCCAGGCACTCGGCTACCGCGGAAGCGCAAAGACCCTGCTCAACTACCTGCAACCGTTCCGCACCACCGGGCGCATTCCCCGCCCGGCCCCCAAGCCGCCGTCGGTCCGTCGCGTCGTGAGCTGGATCATGAGCGATCCCGCACGCATCGATCCCGACGACCAACGACGACTCGACGCCATCCTCGCCACGAGCACCACCCTCACCGCCCTGGTCGGTCACGTGCGGGACTTCGCGACGATGATGACCCATCTTCCTGGCCGGGAGCTGGAGCGATGGATGGCCGCCGTCGACACCGACGACCTGCCCGCCCTGCACTCCTTCGTCCGCGGCCTGCGCCGCGACCTCGATGCGGTCACCGCCGGCCTGACCCTGCCCTGGAGCAGCGGCCCGGTCGAAGGCCACGTCAACCGCACCAAGATGATCAAACGCCAGATGTTCGGACGTGCGAACCCAGACCTACTCCGGAAACGAATCCTGCTCAACGACTGACAAACCCGGCGGTTCGAATCACGAAATTCGTGCCAGATCCAGTTTTCACGTTCCGCCGACAGAAAGACCGAACGGAATCGACAACAGCTCACGTTCACGACGTACAAGGATCTGCTCGCTCGGCGGTTCGACGGCCGTCTCCGCCGCCTGGTTGAGAGGGGACCGTACTGCACGTTGCTTCGAGGTCCTATCTGCCGAGGGTGTCCCGCGCGCGGGGCATCGCTCGCCGGTCTCCCGTAGACCAAGCACAGCGCCATCCGGGTCCATGCCACCGACTAACGCCCGGCCACCCCAACCAGTTCCGTCCACAACCGCGATGTGGGATGTCCTGCGCTCGCAGCGTCTTTCAAGCTCGCCGCGGCATCCTGGGGCGTGTGATGGGTTTCTTTGTGTTCGGGTAGGTGAGGTGGGCGGTAATGAATGCGTAGTCGGCGTGGTGGTTTACCCAGAATCGTTCGGGTTCGAGGGGTTCCTGTTGTGCGAGGAAGAATAACCAGCTGCGGGCTTCGGACCCGGTGGACTCGCGGGCTTCGCGCCTGGCTGCGGTGATCTCGCGGCGCAGCGCCGCACGTAGTTTCGTTCCCCATGTCGACCAGTCGATGACCACGCGGTACGGGCGGGCTACTCGCGCCCGGTTGTCCGGGTCTCGGTCTCCGGCGTACAGCGATATCACTGCGGTGTTGGTTGTGAATTCAGGCGGACTGCTCCAGGCCACCTCGGCGTAGAAGATCCGCTGGTGGGGGTAGTCGGTGATGGCGTAGAGATCTAGTCGTTTGAATGCGTACTGGTAGTGCTGGGCGTCCACGTCAGGGAGGTTGATGCGCAGGACGGTGCGGCTGTTCGGGTAGCGGGTGAACGTGCGGCAGAAGGGGCGAATGGTGGAGGCGGTGGCTTCCCGTAGGCCGCGTTTGCCTTCGCTGGTGGTGGTCGAGCTTGTTCTGCTTTGGCTGGATTGCCGTTCGGGATCTTGCGGCGCATGAGGGTCGACTTGTTCGCGGCGTTCGGCGCGGACCAGCTGGTAGGGCACGCTCACCCCGCCGCCCAGACGTTCGGTGCGCGCGGGTTCGAGCGGACCGGAACTTCTTACCAGAACCGGGTCCCCGGCGATCTGACAGTCAGGTAGATGTGGCTGCTGTCTTCCTGCCCGGAAGTATGGTGTGACGTGCTCGGACGTCAGTGCCGCCGGAGTGACTGGGCAGCCGCAGCCGACGCATTCGTAGGGGCCGCTCGTTGCCTCGGTGTGGTAGCTCAGTTCGATCGCGTCCACGATGACCCGCCGACCGATATCCCACGCCTGATCCATCCCGCCCCCCTTCACCGCACCGGCCGCGTTGGTGACCTTGCTTCCATAGTGCCTCGGCAGGCGCGAATCGTGCTGCGCGCAATTGTGTTCGGAGGACATAACTCGCCAGCCTCGACCGCCAAGCCCAACGGTCCTGCCGTTTCCAAAGGTCCTCGGCCCCACCGCCCTGCAAAGCGGCTCGTACAACAATCCCGGATACCTACGCCTGGGCTTCTCCTGGATCGGTGGGCTCTCACCGGAGACCCGGACGGAGATAGGTGTCCAACCTCGCCATACTGCGTGACCTTCCCGTCGGCGTCGAATACATGCCACTGCCCAAGGCCCGCGAACTCGGAGCCCTGGCCCTTTTCGGCGAGACCGACGAAGACGTTCGCGCGGTCGAGATCGGCGGGGAATGGTGCCGCGAACTGTGCGGCGGTACCCACGTCGCGCACTCCTCACAGGTCGGTCCGCTCAGCGTGATCGGTGAGTCCTCGGCGGGGCACACAAAACATGGGCAACTGGAAAATGCCTGGTCATCGTAGGGACGTACCAGGTCTGAGTGTCGCGATACCCTGCCGATTACGCAGTGGCAATCGAAAGCAGTGATTGTTCGGGCTGTTCGGCGGCCATGGCGGCCGGGCGGCCATGGCGTTTCTCGCTCGCCTGGCGTGCGGACGGGTGTTGGCCCGAGCCTATCGACCGGATGCGCCGATCGTCGTTGCGATGCAGCTCAGCGAACAGATGTCGGCGGGTTCCGGCGCGACCGCCCGGTGTCTGTGCTGCCGTGTCGTCAATGCCGAGCTGAATGAGCTGGTCGATGGCTGGGACGCACAGGTGTGGCTACCTCGGCACTGGTCCCTCCTCGCCGAAGAACTCGGTGGTGGACCTGCGGATCACTACCGAAGTGCCGGGCACCCAGCGCTTTACGCCTTCTCGACTCGTTCGCGGTAGCCGCTCGCGAGGAGCGTGCGAAGCCGGTCGAGCGACTCCTCATCGGCGCCGTTGCCCTTGATCC
The DNA here is from genome assembly GCF_000308455.1 of Nocardia abscessus NBRC 100374. Classification (GTDB taxonomy): domain Bacteria; phylum Actinomycetota; class Actinomycetes; order Mycobacteriales; family Mycobacteriaceae; genus Nocardia; species Nocardia abscessus. The sequence continues at coordinate 16,063 of NZ_BAFP01000274.1, forward strand.
AGGCAAACGAACAGGCCGCGAGGAACAAGTCGGTCCCCCGTACCGACGCGCGTACATACCCCGCGCGCTGTGCGGCTGCCACGTACTTGTCGGTGGCGGCGATGAAGATGTCGCAAGGAATCGTGAGCGGGTTGTCCGGGTCCTGCGCCCGGGCGGCGGTCATGAGCGGCTCCGGCAGCCCGCTGAAGGCGCTGAAGTACTCCTCCATGGCCCGCAGCCACTGCTCCAATGCCGCACCGGCATCGCCCAGCTTCTCGATATCCGCCCTGCGGGCCGCCAGCTCCTCGGAGCGCGTCTGCAGCACGGCCGCCAGCAGCGTCTCCCGGGTGGGAAAGTGTCGGTACAGGGTGCCGGGCCCGACGCCCGCCTCCTTGGCCACCGCCTCGAGCGAGGTGCCGACCCCGTACTGCCGGAAGTGCCGCTGGGCGGTCTCCAGCAGGGCTGCGCGGTTGCGCTGGACATCCACGCGGGGCTTGCGGCCGCGCGGTTCACTCCCGTTCACGCACCCTCCCGATATCCGACCGGCCTGCGGCCGAATCAAATGGGATGCCGCCTCCGTATGGGTTCGAGCATAAAGCGGAGGCGGCATCCGGTCAAGTGGGCTCGGCGCGGCGCGGTCGACCCTATCCGGGCCGTCTCGGCTTCGGCGAGACAGCGGTCGGCCGGGAGGCGGCGGCCAGACGCTCGGAAACGGGGGCGGTGTTCGAGCGTCGAGGTGTAAATCTGGTGTGTGACGAGGCTGAAGGTGTGTTGCGGGGTTCGTCGGGTTGGCGGCGCGGAAGGTAAGCGTATCGTGTGCCGCACAGGCGAAGGCTCTTGCCGCACTGTTGAAGTGGCAGCGGGGCCACGCTGAACTCGGCCCGTCCTGAATCCCGGCAAGCTGCCAGCCCGGTTGTCCATGTTTCGTGTTTCCAAGTGGGCTCCAACCGGGGCAACTGTTCGACCTGGACGTTTCTTTCTGTTGGTAGTCCCGGAAGCGGTTCGTGGATTAGGCCCTACCGGCACCAGACTTGACCGGATGCTGCCTCCGTATTATGGTGTTCAAATACGGACGGCGCCTCCGCTTTGCGTCCGGTGTGGTGCAGGCAGGAGGCCATGCGGGTGAAGCAGGCCGACCAGAGCGCGGGATGCGCGTGCATGTCCAGCGTGACCGGACATGCAGAACGAGCGTCCTGCGTTGATGAAATGGTGAATGACATAAGGAGTTTCTGCATGAGGATAGGCGTTATCGGCACCGGTTTTATCGGCAAAACCCTGGCTGTGAAGTTGAGTGCGGCCGGGCACGAGGTGAAGGTGGCCAACTCGCGGGGCCCGGAGACGATCGGTGCCGACCTGCTGGTCTCGGGTGCGCGCGCGGTTGCCGCGGCCGACGCGGTGCGGGATGTGGACGTCGTGATCTTGTCCATCCCGTTGAACCGAATTCCGGACATCGCGCCGTTGGTCGCCGCCGTTCGCGCCGAGACGGTCGTCATCGACACCTCGAACTATTACCCGTCACGCGATTCCGTCATCGAGGCCATCGAAGCCGGTCAGGTCGAAAGCCTGTGGGTGGCAGAGCAACTCGGTCTGCCGATCGTCAAGGCGTGGAACGCCATCGGAGCCTATTCACTCGCTGAAAGGGGCACCCCCGCGGGAACCGATGGACGCATCGCCATCCCGGTCGCCGCCGATGACGAAAAAGCACGCGCGGTGGGCATGGCATTGGTCGAGGACACCGGATTCGACGGATTCGATGCCGGAACGCTGGCGCAATCGTGGCGCCAGCAGCCCGGCGCCCCCTGCTACTGCACCGACCTGACCAGCGACGAGATGCGGACCGCGCTGGCGGCGGCCGAGGTCGCGAGGTTGCCGAAGCGCCGCGACCTGGCGGCGGCGGTCATGTTCGAGCGAATCGAGGAATTGAGGTCGACCCCCGAACACGCCGTCATCGTGAACCGTGCGGTATTCATGTGAATCTCCCCGCCCGTGCGCACACCTGATGCTCCGTTTACGGCCGACTCGGTGCGGAGGCGGCATCGAAGGCCTCGCGTAGACCCGGCGGCGGCTCGGCAAGTCGGTTCGGTGATGTCTACGGCCCGTGCAAAAACTCTGTCGGATGTTCGATTCGGTATTCCGTCGATAGATCAGGACGTCATCGACCGAGATCCAATTCAACTGGTCCCAGCCGTCGGTCCGGTTGCCCTTGCTTTGTGTTTCCCGTAGGGCTCGCATTCTCACATGAAGCTGCTGTTCGGTATCTCCTTCGGCTACCCCGACGTCGAGCACCCTGCGGCTCACTACAACATCGACCGAATAGCCCTCACCCACAGCATTTTTCACCACTCCGCAGTACAGCCGTCGAGAGGCTAGCACGCTATGAGAAGAAACATATCAACAGGCCTCGGCGACACACCAGCGGATCAGGGTCGATCCCGCTTATCGAGGCGAGCGGCACTGGGGCACTTCGCCATTGTGGGCCTTGGTGTCGCCGGCATGTCGTCAGTGCTGGCCGCCTGTGAACAGGACGCCCCCCAGGTACCCGACCGAGGAGGTTCCGTGCCTGTGCCCACGATTTCTGGTCCCGTCTCGGGAGGCTCTCGCGGTCACGTGTTCGGTGGAACCGTGCGTGACCTCGCGTCTTTGGGATATGTCGAGGAGGAGTACTTCATCGAGGGTGAGGCGCATCGCATCGTCGTCACCGACACACCTGCCGACGGCAGGTTTGCTTCGGAGAAGGAGGCGGCGTCGGCGCCGTATCGCACCCGCCTGGTGGTGCGCCGCCCCATCGACCCGGCCCGGTTCAACGGCACGCTGATCGTGCACTGGAGCAACGTCAGCGCCGGGTGGGAGCATATTGACGATTTCGAGGCTGTCGCCGACGGATTCGCGTTCCTGGCTGTGAGCGCGCAACGCGTCGGGCTGGAAGGCTTCCCGGATGTGCCGTTCGGCCTGAAGGCCTGGGATCCCGAACGGTACGGCTCTCTGCACATTGCGGGCGATTCTTATTCGTTCGACATCTTCTCGCAGTCCGCTCTGGCCGTTGGTGCGGGCGGCGCGCGGCGCGGTGCCGATCCGCTGCACGGTCTTGCGGTGCGCCACCGCGTCGCCATGGGTGCTTCCCAGTCCGCGCAGCGCCTGGTGAGTCAACTCAATGCGGTCCAGCCGATCGACAAAGCGTTCGACGGCTACCTGCAAGTCGTCGACTTCGGCGCATACGTAGGCTTCAACGATGCCGATGCCGATGACGGCAAGGCCGGGCAGACCGAGTACACGCCGGAGGGTTTCGCGGCCAACGGGGTCCCGATGACTCGCAAACGCGATGACCTGGGAGTGAAAGTTCTGGTCGTCAACAGCGAGACCGAGGCCCGCACCTGGCACACCGTGGCGCAGCCCGATACCGATGAGCACCGCGCCTGGTTCGTTTCCGGAAGCGCACACATGGGTGCCCTCGGAGGCGACGTGAGCCGTCGCGCCTCCGAGCGCGACAGGCTTCCCGGCGTGGTGATGTCGGAGGTGACGCCGAGCCTGATCGACTTTTCCGGAGTGGTCGAGGCCGGAATGCATGCCATGCACCGCTGGCTCGAATCCGGCCAGGCGCCGTCCGCACAGCCCCGCTTCGAGTTCGTCGCGGACGGCAAACGCCTTGCCCGCGACGCCGACGGGATCGTCCTCGGCGGGATCCGCCTGCCCGCTGTGGCGGTGCCCGCGGCGGTCAACGCCGGCGAAGGACCGGACATGCGAGGCTTCCCGGGGCTCTCGGGGACGAGCACCCCGTTCCCGATCGAGAAGATCCGCGCGCTCTATCCCAGCGACGACCACTACCGTGCGCGGGTGAAGGACGTAGTCGACGCGCTCGTCGCCGACGGCGTCATCCTGCAGCGGACCGCCGACCGCTACCTCGCGGAGACCGAGACGGCCTGGATAGGGTCGACCACACCACGCTGAGCACGACCGAGACCAGCCGGGAACCGTCGCGGGTTCGATAGTGCCCGAGTTGAGCCAGTTCCTCGAAGTGCGGCGGGCACACCGCGGTGTAGAGAGTCGATGACGGTGGTGACCATGGTTTTGCCGCGACCGGTCGGATGGCTGTAGGCGGTGATGATGCGCTGGTAGACGCTCCAGCTCAGCAGGATGGCGAGATGGTGGTCGTCGGCGAACACACTGGTCAGTCCCGGTTGCCGGTGGTTGCTGACGCAGGATAACGAAAGGGCTAGGCAATTGAAACGCTTGTTCACCATTCTTATCGGCGCCCTGCTGGGGGTCGCCGTCGTAGGTTGCGGATCGAACTCGTCCGAGTCGGCGCCGACCAGCTCCGAGCCGGACTCGTGTGCGCCGTCAGACGGGCTGACCTTCATCTGCGGGGTCGAGAACCCGGAAGACGTTGTCCTGGTTCCGAATAGCGACTGGATACTCGCCAGCGGGATGAAGCCAGGCAGTGGTCTGCACCTCGTCGACACGCGCGGGAAGACCGTGAGCAATCTGTACGCGGCCGGCGCCTCGAAGATCGAACCCGACCAGGCGAAGTACGCGGGCTGCCCGAGCCCATTGGATCCCGCGGAAGCCGACCTGCACGGTCTGAGCATCCGGCAAACCGAAAGCGGCCGATACACCGTCTATGCGATCAACCACGGCGGCCGTGAGTCGGTCGAGGTCTTCGATCTCGACGCCCGCGGACCCGCGCCGTCCGCAACCTGGACAGGGTGCGTGCTCATGCCGGATGGTCTGAAAGGAAACAGCGTCGCAGCTTTCCATGACGGCACCATCATGGCCACGGTGCCCTACATGCCGGGCAAAACTTTCGACGATGTGCTCGCTGGCGAGACCACCGGCGCTGTGCACATGTGGGTGCCTGGGTCGGCCGCGTTCCAGGCGCTCCCGGGCACTGAGCTCCTGGGGAACAACGGCATCGAGACTTCCCCGGACGACAGCAAGTTCTACGTCGTGTCGCCGAGAGAAAGACGCGTTGTCGAGTTCGCGCGCAACAATCCCGGCACGCCGCTCCGCTTCGCGCAGCTTGCAGGATTCGTGCCCGACAACGTGCACTGGACTGCCGACAATCGGCTGATCACCGCGGGGATGATCGACGGTGAGCCTTCCTGTGGCGGGACGCCGATAAAGGAAGAAAGCCTGCTCCAGTGCTCGCGCGGCTACAAGGTCGACACGATCGACCCGACGACGATGGTCGCCACGGAACTGGCGAGCGGGCCGACAACGCCGGACTTCCCCGGTACTGCGAGCGCCGTACAGGTCGGTGGTGAACTGTGGCTCGGATCGTTTTATGCGGATCGGCTCGCCTATCGCTCACTCGGCGGCTCCTGAACGCGGGATATCCGCCACCCTCATCTTGTCGCGCAGCTACGGCGCTCGGAATTGCGCCTATCTCGGCGCGGCCATTCGCTCTTCGGTGTCGACCCTCGAGCGGCTGCGTGCCGTTGCTTTGCCCGTGCCGCGTCATGTCGATGCGCGGCCTCGACAAACGAGTCGACACAGTCGTGCAACGGGCCGCCGATGATCCGCTGCAACCCGCTCAGCGTCGAGCCCACCCACCGGGCGCCGTTGACGGTGGTCCACTCGACCCAAGATGTCGGCGTCCTTGCGCACCGGCTCCACATCGGCACGGACCCGGCGCACCGTGTCCTGGAATTCCTCGCGCTGCTCGCATTGCATCACGCGCTGGCGCTGTCCATCGGGCCCGGCCACGGTCACCGGCCGCAGCCGCGCCGACTGGAGCCTGACATCGTCTTCCGGCCGACACCGACCGACCTGGTTAGCTAGCGACTCAAGGTGCCGTGGGACCAGGCCGACGAGTGGTCAGCCCGCGAACAGCGCTGGGCGACGTTGCGTGACGGCTCTGAGTACATTCGCAACAGCACCGAAGGCCATGCCCTCGACCTGCTCGAAAGCGGCTTCCCCGACTTCCGGGCGGCACCCATTCCGATCGTCCTTCGAATCCGTCGTCGGTGAACTTGACCAGCACACGCGGTGGCTTGCCAGTGCCAAGCCGAAGCACTTCCACACAAGTGACTGGGTCGGTTCCTCCCTTCCGATACGCCCAAAGCTCGCCGACCGCCACCTCGACCAGATCACGCGGTATGTCTGCCTCCCTAGACGATGCAGGTGCTCCTCATGTCGGAGCAATGCGCACTCGTATCGTTGCGGATCAACATCGCCTTACACCTATTGAACGCCGGGTCCGTCCCGCCCTCCAAGGAAGCGGGGGTGCCTCAACCACCTACTCTGGCCCGATCAGCCAGTCTTGTGCCTGTATGGCTTCCGTCCAGTCCGTTTGGATGATGGACCCATCAGAGAACATTCGAGTTTCGCGTTCGCGAGCTGAAGTGAGCAGGTCCGAGACCTGCTCACCGAATCCGGCCGGATCATTTGCGGAAATCTCTCTGGCGAGGTCAGCTACTCCTCTCAGGAGTCCGAGCTGCACGCGGAAGCCCCCGAAGTTGACCGTCTCGAACGGAACTTCAACCGACGTGTCCTCAAGGCGGTCGCCAGCCTGGAGGGCATTGATGAACGGCTGGTAGTAGGCGTACAGGTAGCGGTCCCGAGTGACGTGGTCGAGTCGAATGGCGTCTTCCGCCGGCTCGTCGGGGTCGAAAGCATCGACCACGAGGTTCTGCCCGGTGGGGAAGGATGCGACACATCCCAGTGCGAGCCACGGCGGGCCAGATTCGATCGACAATACGGAACGCTTCTGATCCAGAAGTTTCTCGGGAAGAGTGCGCTCCATGGCGCGCGAACGCCCCTTGGCCTCGGCTACCACCCACCCCGACGGAGCTCGGCCGAACAGATCCGCGCGCTTACGGCCGGTCCCGAAGACGACGCCGTATGTCGAGGCGTAGCGGTCGATATGCAGCAGATGGCTGACATCAAGCACCCGGCGGCAGAATATGGCTGTCATCGCCGTGCCGAGAGCATAGGAGAGGCCGACAAGTTCGGATCGGTCGAGCTCATGCGCCAGGCGTGAACGGGTGAGGGCACCATAGGGCCGGCGGCGAATGTACGCCGGGATGAGGGATGTTCGGTACAGCCATTCCCAGGTCGACGCGCTGCCATAGCGGTAGCGGTCACCAGGAGCACGCCCTGTAGCGAACAGTGCATGAGCCAACTCTTCGGTCCGAAAGTTCAACTGGCCATGCGGATTTACTGCGGTTGGGAACGCATAGGCGTTGTAGTTCACCTCGAACGATGGTGAAAGCGGAATACTTACCATTGTGTCTTCGTCTTTGCCCTTCTCGCTGCTCACTGGTTGCCAGCCCGGTTCGGCGCTGCCGAAGTGGGCAGCCCAACATCCTTCCGGGCGGAGTGCGACAGACATTCTCTTTGCAGCTCGATCCGGTCAGCTGAATCCGGGTGTTTCGATCTCGAACTCATCCGGGTATAGCCTGAGCGGACTCGGTGGCCGGTCTTCGGGGATGTGAAGCAGCGGGTGGTCCGAGGGGCGGTGCTGCTGCGGGCGGTAGGTTCCTTCGAACAGCACCATGACCGAGCCACCCACCCCATTGTGCTTCCGTTTCGAGTCCGCGTATCGCCCCGCGTTGAGCAGTGCACCAATATCCCGACCATCGTTTCCGACGGTGATGGTGCCATCGTGGAACAGCAGGACGAATGTGCCGTTGTCGGCGCAGACAGTAGCGGCCACCGTGAGGCCGAGCGCGGGATCGGTGGGTATGTCGATATCGGGACGCTGCGGCTTTGGCCCAGGGGCCTCTAGGCGTTCACCGATCTCGATCTGGACACTCTCACCCAGAGCGGTCTGGCGCTCCCTGCCACCAACAGTCCAAAGGTGGGTTGTTGAGCGGACCTTCACGCGACCGTCGTAGAACAGGGAAATGCGGTCACCGTTGCTGTTTCCAACCACATGCTTGGCGTTGTTGGTTGCCACTCATACCTCGCGGGGCGACGCTGCTGAATGATCCTGCGGGTTGACCCATTGTGCCTTGTCGATTGCCGCAGCCACCCTCACACCTCATCTTTAGTGGTGTGGGCTGGCCCGAACTGGTGTGGACCGGGCCATTCCTGGCAGATCAGCCTGGTCAGTTCGGCCGAACGCTTGGCGATGTCGGCGTCGGTCCATGCGTCGGGGTGGTCGTCGATCAGCTCTTTGTTGAGGACAAGCAAGCTGAACTTGCTCAACAATGAGCGCTTGCCTTTGCCGGCCTCGCGCCCGGTGGGAGCGATGAGTTGCGCCTCGCTGTCGGTCCAGGGGCGATGGGACAGGGAGCCGTTGAGCTTCTGTGTGACCAGGGTGAGGTTGCCGAGTGAGTTGATGAGGCGGTCGCGCTCGCGGGCGGCCTCGCCGGTCAGGGGTGGCTGGTGATCCCAGTGCTGCTGCCATTTCTGAGGCATGACATGTTCGATTTGCAGCGGGCCGCTGAGGCTGACGGATTCATTGCGTTCGGATCGGAGCCGCTGCTCGATCGCTTCGAGTACGACCCGAAGTCGGCTTTGTCGAATCGTCCTGTAGATGCGGAGTGTCGGCAGGTATTTGTGCAGCTCATCGTCACTCGGCCACAGTCGTGTCTCTGCGGTCTGCACACTGAGGTAGCCGAACAGCGCGGTGCCAATTTTGTCCGGAGCGATGCCGTCGAGGATCGCTAGGGCCGAGACCATGAACCGATTGACGTCTTTTGTGGTGTAGCGCAGCAAGGTCCGGCGCACCACCCAGCTTTCCAACGCACCCAGTGCCAGTTCGACCTGGTTTTCAGGGACCCGGTGGTTCTCGGAAACGATCCACATCAGCAGCGGTGTCGTGGCCGCGAGCTCGAATTCCTGGATCACCCGCCGGTAAAACCGTCCCGCTGCAGTGTCCGGCGGGCATTCGGCCAGCGTGCGGTAGGTCTCTGCGTCACGGATCAACTCGCTCAGCAGTGCTTCGGCCGATTCGGCAGTCTTCATGTGATCGTCGGCGTACTTGATGAATGCCCGGAAGGTGTCGTCGACCAGGATGTCGTCCCGCGTGCGCATCGTCAGCCAGTACTGCAGGAATGCATCGATACGTGAGCGCAGGTGGCGCCCCTGGGGGACTTCATCGCGCCACCACTCGTCGTCGAAGTCGGCCCAGAACCGGTCTGGCCAGCTGTCGATGTCGGCATGCAGCCGCTCACCCTGCTGGAAGACCCAGTTCTTGATCAGATCCGCCTTGAGCAGCGGTGTGCCGCGGTCGTTGAGCGTTTCGAAGATCAGCTGGTCGTCGTCATGCCCGGACAAGTTGATCGCCACGACGAGCAGGCGGGATTGCAGCACGTCGGTGAGGGCTTCGACGCGCTGCTTCTCAGTCCCAACCGGTTCTGGGTCGCTCTCCTCGTATTCACCCGAGATCCATGCGCGGATCTCGGTGCTGAAAAACTCGTGCGCGTCAGTGATGCGGTGGTCGGGATACTGCCCGCCGTCGGTCCGGGTAAGGGCGGCGGCGAACGCCTCACGGTCCGAGCGGGACGGCCAGAGCTTGAACTGCTCTGGCTTGCCTCGAAACCGCTTGGCGGCATTGACCGTCAGCTCCTCGAGGGCCTCGCCCTCGTCGGCGAAACCAAGGTCGGTGAAGGCTTTCTGAGCGGCATCGAGTAGCAGCTGCAGGGTGGCCGTGCGCTGCTGGCCATCGATGACTGCGTGCCGTGTGACGTCCCCGGAGAGTGGGGGTTTGGACTTGAAGACGATGGCGCCGAGGAAGTGTCCACCGATCTCCTTCAACGTGTCCTGGTCGCCGTTCGCGTCTACAACCCGCTCAGCGACCCGCCTGACGTCTTGCCAAAGGGGAGCCCACTGGTCTTCCTCAGACCAAACGTACGGCCGCTGGAAGACCGGGATCTCGTAGTGCACGGCACCGTCGAACAACGCTCGCGGCGCCAGCGCGTCAGCTTTCATCAGGCGAACTCCCTCTAACAATGAACCCCCCATGCAAGCATGCCTAGCATAAGGATTCGGCGATTGAGCCACCCGCATCGTTAGCGGATGACAAGGGGTTTCGGATGCCCCAGCTCGTTATCGAGGCCTACTACCAACTGCAGGGTGTCGCGAATGCAACTCATGACGGCCGTCCGTCCGAGGCGGGTATATCGACCCTGAGAAACCGATGCCGGGCAAGTGGTGTTGACGCCTCGAATCGGGTTCGGCTGGCCGGATTGGCAGCTGGGCGGTGTCGGACGCTGTCTTATGATGCTTGGGCGGTCTGGTCGAGGCCGTGTGAGGGGAGGCGGCATGTCGGAGTTGCGGGTCGATGTGGGGCAGCTGCGTGAGACGGCGCGGTTCATTTCCGAGAAAGCCCAGGTCATCAGGGATCGGGTCGGGAAACTGGACGCGACGGTGGGTCGGGAGTTGTTGATGGATGGTTGGCAGGGGAGTGCGGCGTCTGCCTACGACGAGTCATGGGTGGAATGGAAGCAGGGTGCCGAGGAGGTCGTCGCGGCCCTCGAGGTGTCGGCGACGAAGCTTCTGGTTGCGGCTGATGAGTACGAAGTACGTGATTTCGCTACTCGGGACGCGGTCAACCGTGCTGGCGAGCAGGTGTAGCTGGTGACGGGTGATAACAGCTATCGGGTGAATCTCACGCAGCTCGATGAAGCGATCGCGACGATGGCTGCGTTCGGTGCCGATGTCGAGCGGTGGCTGCGGGATGTCGATGGCAAAGTCGCTGAACTGCATTTGTCGTGGTCGAGCCAGGCCGCACAGGCCCAGCGCGATGCGCACGATCGGTGGATGGCCGGTGCCGCGGAGATGCGAGAAAACCTTGAGGAACTGCGTGAGGTGGCTCGCCGAGCCCACACGAGCTACACCACGGCGGTGCAGACCAATGTCGAGATGTGGCCTCAGTGACACCGACTGTGCCGATCATTGTTTGCCGGGCGGGGGAATACACCTCGGCTGGTGAGGTTTTCGGCCAGGTCTCGGCCGATTGCATGACGACGCACTCCGGATTGTTCACGGTGCTGTCGGCGTATGCGGGGATGGCCGGTAGCGACAGTGTCGGTACGCAGTGGGCAGCGGGCTACGACGAAGCCGCTCAACTTGCGTTGTCGACCTCGTCGAGCCTGACGACGGCGTGTGGGCAGACCAGGGACCTGATCGTTGTCGGGGCCTACAACCATCAGGTCGCCGAAGCGACGGCCAATCTCCGAGCACTGCCGGAGCCGCCGGCACCGTCGTTGTCGGTGGATCCGTGTCTGCCCGAAACCGCGGCTTCAGCGGCGGGGGATGGGATACCGGAGCCGTTCGGGTGGTCGGTCATCAAGGATCTGGTCGGGTGGGCCTGGCCCAACGGGCATCAAGACCAGCTGAACGCCGCCAAGGCGGCGTGGCATACGGCGTCGTCGGATTTCCGGACCGTGGCCGGCACGGTGCCGAACGCAGTCGATCTGCTGAGGAACCAGCAGTCTCCCGAGATCGAGATCGGGGTACAGACTTGCACTACGCGCCAAGCCGATCTCAACGCGTTGGCCGACTCCTGTCAGGCACTGGGTGACGCGTGCGGGGAGTACGCCCACTATCTCGATGATGCTCATTCACGGATCCTCGAAGAACTCAAGGACATCGCGATCGAAACCGTTGCAGCGGAAGTGATTTTCGCGGCTTTGGCGCCGGTCACGGCGACGGTCTCGGAGTGGGTGGGCAACGCGGCCCTGGTCGTGCGTGTCACCGCCAAAGCCCGGCGCATCGCCACGATCATCGGCGAGCTCGCGACGAAGGTCGCCAAGATCGTCACCGACGTGGTCAGACCACTCATCGAACGATTGAAACCGCTGGTCGCCAAGGTTCGTTCATGGGTTCAGGCGGCTCGGGCCAAGTTCCTCGGTCGCAGCGGCCCCAACGCTCTTTTTTCGCGTGGCGGGGCGTTGACCAATCGTGAGGTCCTGGAAGGCAATATCGGTTTGCCCAGGAATATGGACACGATCGAGGAATACGCCCGATTGGCCGGTATCGACCTTCGGGGCGCGAAGATCGAGATCCTCGACGATGCCGACACTATTTCCTACCTCGACTTCCAAGGCGCGATAGCGAGGACCGACGCCCAGGGCGTCCAGCTGGGACCGGCGGCCTTTCAGGATCCGGAAACACTGGTGCGTACGCTGGCGCATGAGAATGTGCATGTCCGTCAATATGCGGAAGGCAAGATCAATTCGATGACACGTGGCCTGGAGGAAGAGGCGTACGCGGCCGAAGACGCGTTCGTCGATACTTGGAGGAGGAACACCCGATGACCAACGAGGTTTCACGGATGGTCGTCGAGCGGGTCGATGTTCTCCCGAGCCGTGCTGGCTGGATGTTCGTCACCGGCGTGCTCTCCGGCGACCCGGTCAACATCGGCGACCAGGTGACTATCCGCAACGGTGACCAAGCGACGCTCACGACCATCAAATCCATTGAGCTGCACAGTCGGCCAGGCAAGACGACGATCGTGTTGGATGCCGACCTCCGGTCCATCGTCACCGCCGGAACCGTTATCCAACGCCAGGAATGACATGATCAACCATCACCGCGTCGAAAGACTCTCCCTGGCGAGCGTCGAACCGACTCTGTTCATGGTCAGCAGGACAGTGCGAGAATTCACCGGCGGTAACGGGGTTGAGTGGTTGTATGGACAAACGATCCACTGGGACGTTGTGGAAGCACTCGGCTTCCATCGGCCTGGAGTGGATAAGGTCTCGTTCGTCGCGTCGGCTTCAGTGTTGCGGGCCGCGTCTGGGTTGATCGGTTCGTCTTCGGTCGAGGGCGGTACTCAGTCGTGGTGACCGATATGCAGGACTGGGAGCGCCAGCTGAAGGCGGAACTCGCCGAGATTCGCCGCAGTGGTGAGCAACTGGCCAGTGCCGTTTCGGGGGTGCGTGGCCGCGGCGAAGTGCACGGTGTCCTCGTTGAGATCGACGCCGACGGCGACATCACCAACTTGCAGATCGCCCCCGGCGCCATGCGCTGGAGTAGCAATCAACTCACTACAGCTTTGCTCGACTGCCACCGCAAGGCGCGCGCCGACGCGAAAACCAAAGTCGACCGCCTGCTGGAAAATACCGACCCCCGCATCCACAACCAGCTCCGGCGCCTGCACACCGAGCTTCCATCCGACGATCGCCGTCGAGCACCCTCCGAAGACGAGATCCAAGCCGCCGACGACGCCTACTTCGAACGCAGAAACCGAGACGGCTGGACCAACACCTACTGACCGACCTGTGTGCTTCACCGCAGAGCTTCGCCCGAACAGATCGAGCCAGCTCATGTAGATCGCGCTCCACGACGGCCCACATGCAACTCTCGAATATTTCAACCTCAAGATGAACACGCATCGGGTGAGCTTGTTGCGAGTATCCAGTGCGGCGGGGTGGTCGGCTCCGATGTTTCGTACGCGGTCGGCAAGAGTTGCGACATCACGCCGCAACCCGACCGCTATAGAACTTGAAAGGCCAAGATCTATCGTGGGGTCTGCTCCGGGATCGGCACCTTTCTTTACCGGAGGGCTGAGGACGGGTGTGCTGTGAACGGTGTAACTACCCCTGGCTTGACCCCGTGTACGTCGACTACGCGCGAGAGGAATTCGCGATCTCCGCCTAAGCGGGCACGAGGGCCTTCTGGTCGACACTGCCACCGTTACAGCGCTTCCCATTGCCACGGCCGCGGCACTGCTCCCCGGAGGCATGCAATTCGATGATTTGCCTGCCTCGCAGCAGTTTTGCTCGCAGAGGCACGTTTAACAGCAAAACCGACCCATCTGAGTTCCTGGATGTCGGCGAAGACGCGGAAGTCTGGCCGGGTCGTGACGTCGTAGCCACCATAGGCGTCAACAAAGGACAGGTAGTCGGCGTCGGGGATTCTTGTGAAGTCGGTGTAGTCGACTGCGAGTTGAATGAGATCCCATTCCGGTCGGCCAAGCGACACCTTGTCGAGATCCAGCACCGTCGGAATACCCGATGGCGGCACGACCAGGTTGCCTTGCCAGGCATCACCGTGAATCACCGTGAGCGGTAGGGGATCCAGCAGCTTGTCATATCGCTTGCGCAGCTCGTCGTGGCGCGTCAGCAGCCACGTTCGGTCATCGTTGTCCACCGTGCCCGCCGCCACCAACCGCTCGCGAAGTCCACTGAACGGGTCATATCTCGGCAAGGCGGGAATGGCCGGCGGTGTCAACGAATGGAGTGCTCGTAGTGTGGCTCCGAGCTCGGCGGGCGTGGCTGGCCGATGGTCCGGGATGAGGCGCCACCAGGTGACGGGTCGGTCGTCGACAACGATCGGCTGAGGTAGCTCCGATGTCGCCTCCACGGTTGGGATACCAGAACCGTTAAGCCACCGCGACACCCGCAGCTCCCGCTCGGCATCGTTCAGGCTGCTGGGCTTCCCGATCCGCGCGACGATGTCACCGACCCGGAAAATGGCGTGGGATCCTTCGCGGATCGCCTCTGGCTGATGCAGCTCGAGCCCGGCTTTTCGGGCGGCCTTGGCCAGTACTTCGCTGGATTCCGTCATGGTAGTCATAGCGCTGCTCTCACCGCACATCGGCTGGTGATGACCTCGCGCAGTTCCACGACGTCGGTCATTCGCCGGTGACGTGACGAAGCAGCGGCCAATCGCTGCAGCTCGTTGTGGATGCGATGGGAATCGAGCTGGCTGGCCTGTGTGGCTGCACGGATTCCAAGGGCGACTGCTTCTTTCGGGTCGCCGAGCTGCATGGTCAAGGTTGCCAGTCGGGTGAGCGAGAATGTCTGGGAACGGAGGTATTCCGCGGCTTGAAGCTCGATCGCCCGTTGAATTCTCGGCGCCGGCGGGCGTCCCAGGCGAGGTTCTGTTCCTGGGCGATAAAGACGTGGTTGGGTGATGGACGTCGGGGGTGGGGTCGTGTCAGCCGTCAGTGATGCGCTTGCACTTCTTGACACCTCGGGGCAGTTGGCGAGCGAGGCGGCGGAAGTCGGGTGTGCCCAACCGGCAACGGTTCCCCGTCCGATGCTGGACTTCATCGACGTCTCGATTCGAGACCGGTCGCGCTCGAACTCGTCGATCAACACCTCCGGAACGAGTAATTCCAATTCCCTTGACGCTTAAGCTCGTACAATGGCCCGATCAACCGTTGACCGTCCCGTCGTTTGGCGATGTCCAGCCACGTTGAGGTGTCGATCAGCAAGCGCAACACTGATTCAACTTCAGAGGAATCTCAAACTAACGCACTTCCTTGTCACATGCGAAAGATTCGACGAGATACTTCAGCCGCTGGGCCTCATCTGCGTTAGCCGAACCCGATTGTTGTTGGGATCCACCACCCACAGGGAATCCCTATCGTGTGTCCGATTCGACTGCAATCCAGGGGAACTCCTGACACGAACAGACAATCTTTCGAGATCCGGTACCATTAGTGTAATGATGATACCTTCCTGGCTGAGGGATCGACTGGTCCGCCCATGTGCTACAAAGTGAAGGAACTCGCCGACCTGCATTCTGTCTCCCTCGATATAGCAGGGGAGTCCTAATATATCGTTATAAAACTCGAACACCTCGGTCAAACTATTAACTGGTAGCTCGATCGAAACCACCGTGCCGTTTGGCGGTCGACTGACATCCTCCTTCAGTTGGAGCTGTGAAGCGAGTTCTCTCCCACTGTCATCTACAGCTAGATTCTCGGCCTGATCTGCCTCCTGCCAAGCCTTAGTTTGTGTCTTAGATACGCGATCTATGAACATTGTCTGTCCGTCTACCGTGCGTATTATGACTCGGGCTACATAATTGGAGGTTTTGGTACGAAGTCTGTGTGCTCCAACCACTTCGAATCTGCGCCCGTCGGGTATAGCGTACGCCGAAACCGTATCGAAAAGCCTCTTTGCCCAGGCTTTTGTCTGCTTACTGTAGATCGAAATCGAAGACGAGTTAGATACGCGAAAATTGCGGAGATCCTTCTGGGTAAGAATTTCCGCAATATACATGATGTGATCGCGATCCTGAACTGTATGCGCCAGACCATTTAGCCATCCTGGGCCATGCAGGGCGCCGAGCAGCGACGTGGTCATAGAAGCAATCGTATCTGTATCGGCGTTTTCTAGGAAGGCAGTTCGCAAGAGTCCGCTCATCGGCCGTGTGGCAGTTCGTGCGGCGACGTACAGGGCTGCTACAGCGGCAACCGTACCTGCCCCTCCTTCGGGACCAAAGCAGCCTATCTCACTAAGAATCTGCTGATCATTCGCGATCGCGCCTTGCGACAACCCCCTAAGCGCGATGCGGATCTTTGCTCGTGTCTCTTCGACCACCCGCTTCCATTCGACTTCCGGATCTTGTGATCCGAGTGAGTGAGTTGCTCGAATATATGAATCGACCCACTCTGTCGGTACGTGCTCAAAGAGAATAATCGGGTCCTGCCATGATTCTTCTTCCAAGACTGATTCCAGCAACGCCCCGTACTCTAACGTTCCTTGTTGAAGAAGTGCTTTCCGAAGCGCTAGGGCGTGAACGATCGCACCAATAACTGCACGGGGATGCCCATGAGTAGAGAGGCTGTCGAGTATCACGCGTTTATAGAGTTCTTCTAGCCCTGATCGCGCTGTAACGACTACATGTGGCGCGATCCTCATCGCTGCACCGTTGGCTCCAGCCTCATAATATTTCAATACCTGAGGCTCGTCTTTTTGTGTGACAACCTGCCAAGGAGCCCTTCCTTCTGCCCAGGCTCTTGAGGCCCTCAGAACGGCGCCTCCGCCACCACGTTGGTATTCTATCCATTGGGGCAGCTCGACTCGCGTGAGCCAATTGAGCCAATCGTGGCCTCGCAGACAAGCGTGAGCGACGGCAAGAAGTAGCTGAGTATCATCGCTGTACTCACCAGCGGCAACGGGATCAACATATCGCCCAAACTGAGTCCCGGCATAGCGGGACCAACTTCGGAACTCAGGACTCGGATTGACTGCTCTAGACGCGTTACCGCCAACGATGTGGCTACGGTTCTCTTGCGGCCAACCTAACGCGTCACCGACAGCACCGCCAAGCAGCATACCCGCGACCTTTTGAGTTCCGGCAGCAGTCATGCCAAGTCCTCAGCTGTGGGTGACCACACATACTCGGGCACCGACTCGCCAGACCATATCGCGTCCCTGAGCCGCACAGGTTCAAAGAACATGGGTGCGTACCTCCATTCCAAGCGGGCAGGTTGATATCCAAAACTATGCAGGAAACCAAATAAGCTCCGGGCGTGCTCTGCGCTACGAGCAATAATTGCTGATACTTCGGACAGCGATATTGCGCCAGGGATATGAACCTCCGACTGAAGGTCGGTGGGTACCGCGGGGTTATGCTTCGGACGCCGAGGGTATCTGCCGCCCGGAGACGGGTTCGCCCAGCAGTTGAGCATCGCTTGCCCACCCTCCTCTAGCCAGGCTCCGTTCTGCTTCGCGGCGTTACGAGGAGAAAACATCGTTCCGGGCCGCTTGATTAGCTCAACATTTAGCACAAGGCTTACCCAGTCGGGGTAATTAACGAATTCAGTTTTTTGGCTTGCCTGGTTCTGATAGTAGGAGTTCGGATATTCGAAACTACAGCATACATGCCCGTGGTTATTGTCGAACCGTCGATAATCTGTCGCATCATAGCTATCGGCGGAGTTCGTGGCGAGGTCGCTCCTGCTCCGGATCGCCTGATCGCGGAAGATTCCCTCCAGATTCGAGACCGGCGTGAAATGGATGAGCCGACTTACCGGGACCCTTTTGAGCGCTTCTTCAACCGTAATCGTCATATATGCGCCTCGTCCCAGAGGCCAATGTTCTCAGGCAGCAGCCGCGTCAGCCTGCCGCTATAGCTCATCACTAGGGAGGAACGTGCGCGAGTTACCGCGACGTACAGAAGTCGGGCCTCTCTTGCACATGCTTCGTCTTCGATGAAGTTCTGCATTACCTCATGATCGGGGACGTTGTCATCCGAAAGGAAAGGCATATATATTGTATCGAACTCTAGCCCCTTGGCCGAGTGGTAAGCGCCAATATGCAGGCCGGGATTGTCGTTCCAGGCTGACATGTTCTTCTTGAGTCGCGTATGAGGTATTCCTTCCACAACCCAATCGTCTGACCAATTCCGTATGAGTATCGCGACCTTTTGATCCTTGCTAGCTTCGCGGGCAAGCTCCCTGATAAGGGCACCCTCGGAGGCTTTATCTCGGCATCTGATTAGTGTCGGCGCAGGTCCGGCCGCCGTCGGTTGAACCGGCTCAACGAGATCGGAATTACTTGATTTCATATACGGTGACTGTGCGAGCGAAATGGCTACACGTGCAATCTGTGCTGTATTCCGGTAATTGTCCTTAAACTTTTCTACAGGCCTATTTCCAAGCTGTATTCCCGCGCTACGCCAAGACATCCCTTGCCCATAGATTGCCTGATGATAGTCTCCAAAGAAAGTTACCGATCCTCCTTCGGGGACCGCCAGAGTCAAAGATCGTATCTCCTCAGGAGAAAGATCTTGTCCTTCATCAATAATCACATGCCGGTACAGTCGCGGGCGGTCATCCACCAGGAGGGCGTCTTTGACGGCGGAGCCCAAATCGTACCAATCATATTTGAATCCGGCATTTGATCGAAACTCGAGATAGAGATTTCGCACTCTCCACACGACCGACCGAGGCTGCCCGGGCGGTAACGGAGTATGACGTCCCACACGCTGAATGCGCTGATATTTGTCTTCAGTAGGGATGCCCATACCGCTGATCCAATGCAACTCATCAACGAACCAGCCGAGTTCCCTGTCCAGTACATTGCTTCTACTGCCTTCGGAAACTACCTTCTCTAGAGCTTGCCCTATGGCTGCTTCGACATGTCCCGGTTGGGCAATTATTCCATTGGACATCCGTCCCATGGAATTAAGGTAGCCGGTGGCAAATTTGGAATAAGTCTGTACCGTAACCCTCGAAGCTTCTGCTGCCTCAGGGCCCAGATACCTCAAATAGGTTACTAAGGCGTTGTTGAACGTCACAACCAGAACGGGGCCGTTATTGATCGTTGAGTTCCGGGCGAGATGAAGGGCGCGCATCATCGCCATGGTGGATTTTCCGGTTCCAGCAGTACCTAGAACGACGTGGTGGCGATCCGACGAAAGATGGACAACCTTGGACTGCTTCCCTTTCGGCTGAGGAAGCGGACTCATGCGAGCACCCCCGATCGACCATGACGCTGCCACACTCTCGCGCTCACCCCTGCCTCCTTCGCCGCAGACCGAGGCGTGCAATTGATGCCATCTCGCCCCCTCTAGAGAAATGATCTTGACTCCAGGAGTGAGATTAGCGGCTTGAAGGTTTAATGTCGCGGGCATTCGCGCACGCGGTCCTCTGTGGGAATAAAACCGTCCAGTCGCCATTGTGTAGCCCTGGTTAATCCGGCGGACGACTCCAGATCCCCTATTATCGCAGGTAGCGGTCATAGTTGTGCAGGTTGGGTCTCGTTGCGGGTGAATCGCTGCAACGAGCAGATGATGCCGTGCTCTCCTCGCGGCAGTTCGACCATCTACCCACTTCATGGGCTCCACCCCTCGTCATACGGCCGAGACAACGTGTGTCGCAGCAACATACCGCTCCTATGCGACAAGGGGCGGCAAGCATCGTGGGCTAGCCTGCGTCGTTGTGAGCCGGCGTCCTTCTCCAACCCGGTGGTCGGCGGCAGAATCACGACAACGGTCTACGGAACATCGGGCCGAGCAAGCAGCACGAGAGCGGCGGATCCAACGGGTATGCGCAGCGACACAATGATCTCAGTGGGCAGCTGTCAGCAGGTCAATCACATCACGAAGCACACTCCGCAACATCGTAACAACGTCGCGTGTGCGGAAGAGCACCTGCATGCCTGCTGGATAGTGAATCGCTACCGCTTAACTGCCACGTGGGGCAGTCGAAGTCACGCGGACCGCTGGATGTGCCCGTGCCTGGCGGGTCGACCCAGTCGCGGACGTCTTTCTCGAGTGCGGCAACACATTTGTGGACGCTGCGACGCAGGAGCTGTTGGGTGAGGAGCCCGAACCAGCGTTCGACTTGGTTGAGCCACGACGAGCCGGTCGGGGTGAAGTGCACGTGGAACCGCAGGTGGCCGGGCGTTGTCCTACACAGCGATTTGCTCGCACATCCCAAT
The DNA here is from genome assembly GCF_000308455.1 of Nocardia abscessus NBRC 100374. Classification (GTDB taxonomy): domain Bacteria; phylum Actinomycetota; class Actinomycetes; order Mycobacteriales; family Mycobacteriaceae; genus Nocardia; species Nocardia abscessus. The sequence continues at coordinate 36,114 of NZ_BAFP01000274.1, forward strand.
TGGCGGCCGGGGTCGTCACGGGGAACCGTGCGGCCAAGTCTCCGGAGCCATGTTCGGCGACCTCGTGAAAGCCACACCCGGTTCCCCAGGGGCCTGCAAGACCTTACGACTGGCTTGCTCGACCCGGAACTGAAGGTAGGACCTCGTGACCACCCCAGCGGTGACCGCACGAGCGGACCTGTCCGATGCGCAATGGGCACGGCTGGTACCGCTGCTACCCACCCCGAAACGACTCGGCCGCCCCTCGAGATGGACTCGACGCCGTCTGTTCGACGGGATCCGCTGGCGGATCCGCGTCGGCTGCCCGTGGCGTGGCATCCCACCGCAGTACGGGTCCTGGCAGGCGATCTACGCACTGTTCGGCCGCTGGACCCGCGCCGGGATCTGGGCACATGTGCTGCGGCAACTCCAGGCGATCGCCGACGCGGGCGAACCGATCGGCTGGCTGGCTGGTAAGCGTGGACTCCACGATCATGCGTGCCCACTTTCACGCCGCCGGAGCCCGCCGCGACGGCGACCGCCAGGCCGAAGCACCAGGCGGCCACCACAGCGAACCGGCCGATCACGCGCTCGGGCGGTTCCGGGGCGGATGGGGAACCAAACTTCATCTGGCCTGCGAACACAGCCTGCGCCCGTTGTCGCTGCTGCTCACCGCCGGTCGAGCCGGCGACAGCCCCCGGTTCGCCGCGGTACTCGACAGCATGCGGGTCCCGCGCCTGGGTCGTGGACGGGCACGCGTGCGTCCGGACCGGGTGTTGGCGGACATGGCGTATTCCTCGGCCGCCAACCGCGCCTACCTGCGCGAGCGTGGCATTCCCGCCATGATCCCGGTCCCAGCAGATCAACCGGGGCACCGCCGCAACCGCGGCCGCGCAGGCGGACGACCACCGGCGTTCGACCATGAGATCTGCCGGCACCGCAACACCATCGAACGCGGCATCAACCGACTCAAACAACACCGCGCCGTCGCCACCCGCTACGAGAAACTCGCCACCCGCTACCTCGCCGTCATCCAGATCGCCACCATCGACCGATGGCTGTGACCACGACACCGACTTCGAGACACTGCCTAGTCGTGACCGAGCGACCTGCTACACCAGCGGGGCCGTCGCGGCGGCACAGGGGCATCCTGAACCTTGTTGAGGACAAGGCACCGGCGACGCCGTTGCCTCGGGAGACTCCCAGCTCAAGAAGTCTCGGCAAACGTGCCTCGCAGGTACCGGTGCTCGGCAGGACACACAAAACATAGGCAACCAAGAAACGCCTGTTCATCATGGGTAAGTATGCCGTCTGAGAGATCATGTTGCCCTGCGGGAGGGGGTCAACCGGCCCCGACTCGGGGGTGCCTCGGGCGGGGCGGGTCGAACATGGGAACGGGGACGACCTGCGGTTTTTTGGGGGCGGTTGGTGATCGGCCGCTTACCTGCTGTAGGCGGGGCAGTGCCGTTGTTTGGCGGGCCGCCGCGGGCAACGGCGATGCTGCTGACCAACCGCTGAGGCGCTGTCGCCCGAACAGGCCGCTCGAGCACGAAGGTCGAACGGTACACTCGCCGTGCCCTGCCCGAGCCGCACGGCGGTGTTGGCTATGCTGTTCCCGCCATGGGGGTTGATCGGATCTACCTGTGGTGGTTTCATCGCATCGCTCTACAGCATCGATCATGATGTCGGGTCGGTATCCGGCGTCGTTCAGGTTCATGGGGTGGATCATGACTTCGCGGTTGGCGATGATCGGGTGAGGCAGGAGTCATCGCGAATACTCCCGATCGCAGAAGCAGCCTCGGAACCTCGGCCGCACGCAACCGTCGCAGATAGGTCCAGGTGAGGTAGCTCCGCAGGATCCTTCCCTCGTCGAGGTCGTCCATCTCGGCCAGTTTTGGTGTCGAACCAGTGCTGTAGATAGTCCAGGTGCCGGTCACCATCGGACAGAACGGCCTAGGCATCAGTGCTTGGCGGAGGTAGCGGGCCGGGTCCGGTGGATGTGAGCCGGGTAGATGGCGTCGTGGGTGACCGGCCCATCGGACGCGACGATCTGCGCCAGCAACGTCGCTGCCGGGCGTCGCCGGATCGAGTTCAGCAGCCCGGTCGATCTGCTGGCAGCCAGCGCGCGCCGTACCAGTTCGAGATCGGTGCGGAGAGTGCCGTCCGGTCCGGAGAGCGCGGCATCGAGCAGTTTCAGTGCCGCGTACCCGTCGCAGAGCCCGAGGTAGTGTAGGCGTGCCGCGGTGCCGCAGTTGGGGCACGGCCGAAACAGCTCCGGTCGTGATCGATGCAGGTCGAGCACAACGGGCCGCCGGTGATGCGCGCAGTCACCACCCGCAGCCACTCGCGTTGGCGCCGTAGTCGCTTTGCCTAGTTGGCGGCAAGGTAGGCTCGGTGCCTCGGCAGCATGCCATGAGCCTTCAAGGTTCGCTACGAGTTCTATAGGGGGCGTGAGTGTTTGAGCGCGGGATGCGAGTGCTTCTGCGTGACCGTCGGTGGGAGGTCGAATCCGTTCGTGGTGCGGGTGCCCAGACGCTTCTGCAGTTGCGCCTGGCGGATGACAGGCCGGGACCGCGTCGGTTGACGGTGCTGCCAAGTCTGGAGCCGAGCCTGCACCTTGAGCCATCGCGTGATCTGCGTTTCGAGCTGGGCAACCCGGTGCGACTCAACCAGCTCCATGATGCGTTGGCGCTGACCATGGCCCACGGCCGCGGTGACCTGGTGGCCGTCGAACACGGCCGCATCGATGTCGAGCCTTATCAACTGGTGCCGGTCCTGGCCGCCATGCGCCAGTCCAAGACCAGGCTGCTGATCGCTGATGACGTGGGCCTGGGAAAAACGGTCGAAGCAGGCCTGGTTCTGCTGGAGCTTGCCCGGCGAGGTCGCGCCGATCGTGTGCTGATCGCCTGTCCCGCTGGCTTGCAGGAGCAGTGGGTCGAGGAGATGCAGTTCCGGTTCAACCTTGACTTCACCAAAGTCGACAGCAAGCAGTGGCTGGAACTGCGCCGGTCTTACCCCACGACGGTGAGCCCGTGGACGGCCGCGCCGCTGGCAGTATCCTCGATCGATTATTTGAAGAACAACCTTGCCGCCATTCAAGCCGCACCTCCGTTCGATGTCGTCATCGTGGACGAAGCGCATCATGTCGCGCGTGCCTACGCCGGTGAGGGCCGCTCGAGTGGGACCGATCGCAGCCGCTTGGCCCGTGTTCTCGCTGACCACAGTCAGGAGCTGCTCTTGTTGTCGGCGACTCCGCACAACGGCTATAAGGAGTCGTTCGCGAGCCTGCTGCAACTTCTCTCACCGCATCTGGCCAGCGACGACGGTCAGCTGCTGCCTGAGCTGGTGAAGCCGTATGTGGTGCGCCGCCTCAAAGACGACGTTGCGCGTGGTGACCCACCTCAGCCGATCAGTCGCCGACACCCGCCGCGCCCGATCGAGGTACAGCCGACCGCTCGGGAGAAGGAGATCCATCAGCGGCTGCGTGGTCACAGCAAGCGTGTGCTGCGCGCCCTGAAGGACACCGACTCCTACTACGTGCAAGCATTCGCGCTGGAGGTGCTCCGCAAGCGGGCCCTGTCCAGCCCGCACGCGCTGCTGCAAAGTCTGCGTCGACGGGCTGAAAGCCTCGGAGTGACACCCGTGGAGCACACCGGGCACCGTCGACTGGATGCTCTGCAGCTCTATCGAGGCGATTCCGCTCTTCCCGAGGATGAGCTGATCGAGACCGAAGAACTTGCGCTCCAAGGCGTTGCGGCGCATCTAGCCGCCGACGAGCTGCAGGAAGAACGCCGACTTGTGGGCACCTTGATCGAGCAGGTCGAAGCACTGACCGCAGGCGATGACAGCAAGCTGACCCGGCTGCGGGGGTGGCTGGAAGGCTTCCGCGCCGCTCGGCCGGGTGAGCGGATCATCGTGTTCACTGAATACCGCGACACCCTGGACTACCTGCAGGAACGCCTCGGCCTCGGGCCGACTCTGCGAATTGATGGCACCGTGCCGCTGGCCAAACGCAAAGACGTGCTCGCCGAGTTTGCGGCAACGCCAAGCGCTCTCTTGCTTGCCACCGATGCTGCCGGGGAGGGCCTGAACCTGCAGGAGGCCTGCCATGTAGTGATCCACTATGAGCTGCCGTGGAATCCGAACCGGCTCGAACAACGTAACGGCCGCGTAGATCGGTTCGGCCAGAAACAGATCGTGGAGATCGGCTACCTGTATTTGGCCGACACTCGCGACGAGGAGATCTTGCAACGCTTGCGCGAGAAGCTGGCCGAGATCGCTAGGCAGCTCGGCTCCACCAGCGACATCCTCGGGGTCGCCGGTCGCAGTGAGGTGATCGACGGACTGTTGGAGGACATTCCCGCCGAGGAGTTGGAGGCGCGGTTGGAGAAAGCCGCCGTCGAAATCCGCGACTACCTGTCCCGCAGCGGCGCGCTCGCTCTGCTGCGTGGAATGAGCGATGAGGGAGCAGCCGAGCGCGGCGCCACCGAGGCGACGGACCGTAGTCGATGGCTACTTCCGGACTTCGACGAGTTTCGCAGCTTGGTGACCACAGTTGTGCAGCAGAACGGAGGACGCATTGATGGCAGCGGCGACACCGTAACCATCACGCCGGGCCCGCTGCTATCGCAGTACCCACAGGTTCCCTCGTGGGCATTCGAGGCGACCTTCAGCCGGGGGGTCGCTTTAGCGCCAGAAAACAAGGGACTGGCCTTCCTGACTCCAGGTCACCCGCTGGTTCATGCTGTACTGCAACGGGTTCGCGCTCGCTTGTACGAGGAAAATCCCCAAGATCGGGTGGCCGTCAGGGCGATCACCGACGGCGAATCGGGATGGCTGTTCACCCATATAGGCCGCATTACGGCCACCGATGGACGGCTACTGGAAGAGCCTCTCATTCCGGTGCTCGTGCCCGCCTGTGCCGACGGTACCCCTGGCTCCGCCAGTAGCGACGCCGTCGCAGATTTGAAGAAACTCCGGATGCGGCCAGCTCCGGCCAATGGCCACGACCCGGTCGCTGTGGCGCGCCAGCTCCTTCAACCCAGGTTCATCGAGGCCGCAAAAATTGCAGCGGTGGAAGCGAATCGCAGGCTTGTCGAGCGTGGTGAGCGTTTGCGAGCCCAACTGCACGAGGAAGCCAAGCATATGGCGCGTGAGCTGGATCGCTGGCATGCTGCGGAACTGAACGAAGCAGAACAGCGGCTCAGCAATCACGTCGGCGACGGGTTCTTCCAGCTCGGGTTGTTCACCGACCTCGGGCACAGTGCCTTCCACACCCTGGAAGATGCACAGGCAGCGATCAATGCGGAGTTCGACCGGCGCCGCCAGCTCCTGGCCGAGGGACACCAGGTCGCCGATGTCGACCCCGTAGAACCGGTGGGCTGCCTCCTATTGGTCGAGGCTCGCTGATGCTCAATATCACCGTCGCTGGGGCTACCCTGTCCACCTACTATCTGGCCGACCCAGGTCTGTTCCTGCACGATCAGAGCACGCGCGTCGACTCCGAGGGACACCGTGACGGCATCCGGGCGGCTCGCCGTGAATTACGACGATTGGTTGCCGACCTCGACGAAACCACCACTCTCGGGGTGGCCCGCAGACAAATGATGAGTTGGCTGGCCTACTTTGGCTGGCGCTTCCCAGTGGTGCCCAACAGCCTCGATGAACCTCTCATTGCCTACGACGACCCAACTGAGGACGCCGGGGTGGGGCAACCCCGGGCTTGGGTTCTGATCACCACAACCGGGCAGCACCTCGATACATCTCCGAGTGGCCGACGGGCCGGGAAACTGCGGCCCCAACGCCAAGCCGAAACTGTGGCCCGGTCAGGCCAGTTGCCCGCCGTACTGTTGTCCAACGGCGCGGAGCTCCGTGTCATCCGCCGCGATCCCGGGCTCGGAGGGGAAGCCAGCTACCTGGCCGTCGACCTCGCCGGGCTCGCAGAGCTGGGCGACGACCACGAATGGCGCGTGCTGTGGGCCCTGCTACGGCCGGAAGCCTTCACGCCGGACACCGACGGTAGAAGTCTGTGGGATCGGGCAGAGAAAGCTAGTGCCGAAGCCGCAGACACTGTCAGCGAGAACCTCTCCGACGGTGTCCGCATTGCCATCCGCGCAGTCGCCGATGGAGCTTTGGCAGATTTACGCCGCCGCGGCGCACCGATACCTGGCCCGCGCGAACTGTTCTCTGATGCCCTCAAGATCGCCTACCGGTTGCTGTTCGTCGCATACTCGGAGGACCGGGGCTTGCTGCCCGTCGGCACTCCCTCATACGACCACGGCTACTCGCTGCGTATGCTGCGGGACCATGCCGCCGACCCCAACGTCGTGTGGGCGCCCGACGGCGGCTACCTGTGGGCAGCCCTGCGCGCCCAATGGGGTTTGCTGCGCGACGGCATCAACGCAGGCGAACTCCAGATCGCTGGCTTCAATGGCGGGCTCTTCGACCCCGATAAATGCCCCCAACTCGACGACCCTGAACTTGTTGTCGGCGATAGGTACGTCCGCGACATGATCAGCGCTCTGTCCTGGACCCAGCCCATCACCGGCACAAACAACCGGCAGGTCGGCCGCCGACGGATCAACTATCGCGAACTCGGCGTGGAACAGTTGGGCAGCATCTACGAGGGCCTACTCGCCTTCGAACCACAGATCGCCGACACCTCGAAAGCGCTCGTGCAGGTCGGCACCGGCCAGCAGGCCCGCCAACAGATCTTTGCCACGGAGGACACCCCGCCCGCGGCAGTGGTCATCGAGGAGTACCCGACCGGATCGTTCTACCTGTTCGAAGCCACCGGACAACGTAAAGGCTCCGGCTCTTACTACACACCACGCCAGCTCGCCCATTTCGTTGTCGGCGAAGCGTTGCGCCCCCTTGTCGAGAACGCAACTCCGGAGCGGATCCTCAACCTGCGGGTCTGTGACCCCGCGATGGGTTCCGGCGCATTTCTTGTGCCTGCCGTGCACTTTCTCACCGAGGCATACGGCGAAGCGTTGGCCCGCGCTGGTGAGGACATCGATCACAAGCTGGACGACACCGAACGCGCCCGTTACCGCCGACTGATCGTGGAACGCTGCATCTACGGTGTCGATTTCAACCCGATGGCCGTCGAGCTGGCGAAAGTGTCACTGTGGCTGACCACCTGCTCGGCAGGCAAACCGCTCTCCTTCCTCGATGCCCACCTGCGTTGCGGCAACTCCGTCATCGGCGCTGCCCTCGATAGATGGGAAGGCGTCCCAGAGCCGGCAATCGACCGGGGTCGCAGGGTCGAAAGGGACCTCGAAGAACAGCCCTCGCTGTTCGAGTCGGATGCCCCCGATCTGACGTATGTCCTGCGGCAACGCCGCCTACTCGCCGAGACGCCGTCAGATGATCGGCTCCAGGTTCGGAAGAAGGAAGAGGTCTTCGCTCGGCTGCTCGAAAGTGACGACTGGACCCGACTGCGCGCCCTCGGCGACTGGTGGGTCGCACCCTACTTTCACCCCGAGCTACAGCAGAGCGCAGCCAGCTGGCGGCAAGGTCGAAGAGACATCATTGCCGGCCAACCTGTGTACGGAGACAGTCAACGGTTGCTCGACCGCACTCGTGAGGAGGTACGACCCTTTCACTGGGAGATCGAATTCCCCGAGGTGTTCTTCGACCGGTCAGGTATTCATCGACCAGACGGGGGCTTCGACGCAATGATCGGCAACCCGCCATGGGAAAGCATCACCTTCAAGGCCGCCGAATTCTATGGTCGTTTCGACCCCGAGTACATCCTGCTGAGAGGAAAGGCTGACAAACAGATTCGGCAGGGACACTTACTTGAACGTGTGGACATCTTAGAAGCCAAAAAGCGTGACAATGGTCATCTTGACGGTGTTAAGCTGTTCATCAAAAGATCTGGAACCTACCGAATGTTGTACTCGCACGGGACGACTTTTAACTACTATCGCACTTTCCTGGAACGCGAATTGGCGCTGCTGACATCCAACGGACGGATCGGGTTGGTCATCGATTCTGGGGTAGTTGCTGATGCCGCTACGGCAGAACACCGCCGGGAATTGCTGGAGCGCTGCACGGTCGACCGATTCGTGCTATGCGACAACAACGAGAAGATCTTCCCCATAGACAGTCGCGAGCAGTTCCTTTTGCTGGTCGCTGGCCGTGGGGGCACTACGGACCCGTTGTCGTTCACCAGCGGCGTCACCAACCTTGAACACTTGCTTCAACTGGATGAACGCACGGTTGCCATCCCGAGGCAGGTCATCGAGGCACTAGCCCCTGACACTCTGGCTATCCCCGATGCCCGCGACTCGGAGTTATTGGAACTACTGGGCACAATTTACGATAGGCGCCCGCTGTTGCTCGATACAATGCCTGCAGGCGGTTGGTTGATCGACTGGGGGCGCGAGTTTGACCTCCACGATGATCGTGCGGTTTTCGCGGCTGATGCGACGGGCATGCCGATGCTGGAAGGGAAACATATCCACCAGTACGTCCATGATTTCGCCAAGCCGACTTATCGACTCAAATCGGGGATCGGCGAAGATGCCTTGGTGACTCGCGCGAAAAAGCGTGCCAAGAAGAAAAATATCCAGTCGCTCAAACGCCACCGAGGTGAATGGCCTCTGTCTCAGGTCGAACCTCGCACCGGGGTTCTGGAGCTTCCGTGTGATCACTACCGCCCATGCTTTCGTGAAGTGGCGAGGGGGACTGATGAACGAACCCTCATCTCAGCTGTGATCCCGCCAGGTACTGCGCTCACCCGCAAGCTTCATTTCTTCTATCGATCATCATTTGACCATGCGGCCAACGGATATCGAACCGTCCTGAGTCCGGAGGCAATGGTCTATGTTGTTGCGCTGTTAAACAGCCTGACCCTTGATTTCGTCGTAAGACGCAAGGTTTCCAGCACCGTCAGCAAATCGGTGATGGCGACGCTGCCAGTTGCCGATGTTCCGCTCGATCGTGGTCCTGGCAAGACCGTAGTGGGTTTGTCGGCCCGCCTGACTTGCCGCACACCAGAATTCAACGAGCTTGCCGAGGTGCTCGGGGTTGAGTGCGGTCCGTTGTCCCAGGGCCAGGAGCAGGCGCTTCGAGCGGCGTTGGACGCGCGGATCGCGCACCTGTACGGCTTATCGGCACAACAGTTGGAACTGGTACTTGCAGACTTCGCGCAGAGCGCCAGCAGCGAGAGCAGCCCGGTGCGTCCGAATACCGAGTACAAGCAGCTTGTTCGCCAGGAATTCGCGCGGCTGACCCAATAGCTTTGCGCGTCCGGAATACTCGGCAAGTGTCGGTGGTGGTCGTTAGAGTGCCCACCAGGACGCTCGCCATGATGAGAGTACGGCTATTGCCCACAGCAAACTGGCCGTAAGCATGTAAGGGAGGGACGCGGACTCGTGGATCCGTTGAAGCTTGCTGACCGCCTTCGTGAGGACTACCGACGGTTTACCTGGACCACCTATCCGATCGCTGATCCGCTGCTGCGGGAGCGGTTGGAGCGAATGGCGGATGAGGACTCACTGCTGTGGCACGGTCCGTTCCTCTCCGTCCAGCCCCGGTTCGAACTGGCAACCACCCTTGCTGAGCTCGGGGACCACATCGGGTTGCCCACGGAGGTCTGTGCCGCATTTCCTCGGATCGAGCGATTGTTCTCCCATCAGGCTTCCGCGATCACCCGAATCAACGCCGGATTGAACACGCTGGTCGCAACCGGTACAGGTTCGGGCAAGACCGAAGCGTTCTTGATTCCGGTTGTCGCGCACGCCTACGCCAACCGGCACCGGAGGGGGGTGAAGGCGATTGCACTGTATCCGATGAATGCCCTGGTCAACGACCAAGAAGACCGGGTTAAGGCGGCTTGCGAGCAGCTCGGTCTCCGCTATGGGGTGTACACGGGCGCGACCCCGCAGAACCTCCGCGACGCGATGCAGGATTCCCCACCGGACATTCTGTTGACGAACTACTCCATGCTCGAATATCTGCTCACCCGCCGCGATGATCGCAAGCTGTTCGGGGATGGCGTGCTGCGGCACCTCATCTTGGACGAGGTGCACACCTACCAGGGCGCACTGGGCACCGAGATTGCCTGCCTGGTGCGGCGCCTGCGCGGCCACATCGTTGTCGACGGCTTGGTCTGCGTCGGTCTGTCCGCCACGGTCAGCGCAGGCGGTGACCACGCCGCCGATCTCGAACGTACCGCCGAGTTCGCCGCCAATCTTTTCGGTGCCCCGTTCGATGTCGGCGCCATCATCGAGGAAACTCCGATCCCGCCCACCGCGCCCGAGATGGGGCGGATAGGGCCCTCGCCAGACGCCGACGCATTGGCTGCCGCCCTGGCTGATGGGGCCGACCTGATCGCATTGCGCGCAGTTCTCGGTGACCCCAACGACAGCCCGATGCTCGACCTACTGCGGGCCAAGCTGTCGGAACCCCGCACCATTACCGAGCTGGTAGCCGAACTGGCGGAGATACCGGCACGGGCCACGACCGACCCAGGCCAGCTGCACGACGAGGTCGCCGGCTGGCTACTGCTGGGTGCCGGTACCTCCACCCTGGAGGGGCCGCCGGTGCTGGAGGCCAAAGTCCACTTGTTCTTGCGAGGGCTTCCCCATCTGGTGCGATGCTGTGGTGAGGGAGAGCACCTGCTGTTGGACGGAGCCGAGGTCTGCCCGGAGGCGGGCTGCGACGCCCAGGCGACCACGCCGCTGGGGGTGTGCTTGGGCTGCGGTCAAGACTTTGATCTGGAGATCGACAACCGTGGCGGTCATCCCAACAGCTACGTAGTTCGCCGCACCGCATTCGACCCAGTGGAGCAGCCGCTGCCGCGCACCCGGTGGTTTACTTCGCGGCGGTGCGTGCGCTGTGGCACGAGCACCACGGGCCTGTCCTGCCATGGATGCGGCGCACCTACCAGAAGCGTGTTTGTCTGTGAGCCCGAGCCGGACAAGCCACTGACCCGGTGTCCGGTGTGCGGATACGGGCGCAACGTCGGTGCGGTACAGGAGTTCACCGCGCGTACCGCTTCAGCGATTGCGGCGACCGCCTTCAGCTTGCATCTGGGACTGGCCGAACAGAGCGACGACTTGATGCTGCGTCGGCTGTTGGTGTTCGCCGATTCTCGGCAGGACACGGCCTTCCAGGCGGGTTACATCCGTGGCCGCTCCCGCGCGGTTCAGGTTCGGCGATTGATCACGCGCGCCGTTCGGGCGCGCGTCACACAAGGGCGACCGGCGGCCAGCTTCGATGGACTGGTCGAGGATGTCTTCCGCATGGGACGCGATATCGGACTGTATGGGGATCCCGCCGGTCGGGATGCCAGCAACCGGGTCCGGCGAGTCTGCGAATGGGACGTCCTCGGCGAAGTGGCCAGTGACGAACGCCGCCCGCCAACTTTGGAACGCCTCGGCATGATCACCGTGGGTTACCCCGGCTTGGACGGACTCACGCCGCAAGATTTGTCCTCCTTGACCGAGAGCCTGGGCAACGACCTGAACTCCCTGCGTTGGCTGCTGGGGCGCATCTTGGACTTGGTGCGTACACGTGGTGGAGTCGCGCACGAATTGCTGCGGGCCAGGATGGAGCCCTCTGCCCAGTACGACCTCGTTGAGGCTGGGGCCATCATGCGACCGAGTTCGAGCGTAGTCGGGCTGGGTGAGACCTCGGCGAAGGTCAAAGGTGCTGTCCCGATCAGTCTCGGCGCGCGAGGCACCGTTGCCCGCTTGGTCCGAATCGCCTTCCCACACTTGATCAACGCCGATGACCAGGAACGGACGGTTCGAGCGCTCGTTGCCTTCTTGAGGCAGCACAACCTTCTTGACAGGACACAGGTTGGTACCGGCCGCTCTCAGGTAGTGCTGTGGCAGCTCGCGCCGCAGGCCATGGAGATCCGGCCCCCGGCCACCAGCCTCTACCAGTGCCGAGCCTGCCGCGCCGTGCAATCACAATCCTCGCCCCGCAACATTTGTGCCACCTTCAACTGCAAGGGCGTGATGGAGCCTTGGCAGCACAACCCGGACGACTACGAAAGGAAGCTGGCGGAAGGACACGACCCACTGGCGGTCACCGCCGAGGAACACTCTGGTCAAATACCACTGACGCAGCGCGAGGACATCGAGGAACGGTTCAAAAACGGTGAGCTGAACTTGCTCGTGTGCACCATGACCCTCGAGTTGGGCGTCGACCTCGGCCAACTGTTGGCGGTGGTGTTGCGCAACGTCCCCCCGCGCCCAAGCAACTATGCCCAACGTGCGGGCCGAGCAGGACGCCGCGAGGAACGAGTCGCACTCATCGTTACCTACGCGGGTGGGATGCCCCACGACAGCTATTACTACCGGCGGCCAGTCGAAATGATCCGCGGTGCCATCCGGCCACCGACTTTCCTGATGGACAACGAACGGGTTATCACTCGACATGCCCGCGCGCTGGCACTAGAACTGTGCGGCGAAAACCTGCCCAACTGGATGGGCGATTTCGTCTCCGAAGATGACGCCGGTGAACTCCAAGCCCTGCAACCGGTACGAGACGCACTGACGGCCGATACTGACCGAATCGCTGAACGGATTCATGCCACCTTCCGCCACGGCCTGCGTGAGGAGGACTTGCCGTGGCTGGATGCCGACTGGGCACGCGGGATCGTGACAACGTGGCTGGAGAACCTTGACGAGGCCGTCGGGCCCTATCGCCTCAAGCAGAAGACCCTCCTGGAGGAGTGGAGCCAAGCCGCCGCCACACCGGGGAAATCGGATTCCACCAGGGCACTGCAGACCATTAGTGCCAGCCTGATGGCGATGCGACGCAGCGACCGGACTCGCGCCTACGTGCTGTCTTACCTGAGCACCGTCGGGTTCCTGCCCTCCTATGCATTTCCGACCGACACGGCCACTTTATCCATGGAAGGCGAGACTGCCGAGCTGTCCCAAGACAGCATCCAAGCCGTTAAGGACTACGCACCCGGACAGCTCGTTTACGCGCGCGGCGCGAAATGGTTTGTCGATCAGGTCGACTTCCGGCGCTCCAACCTCGTCAATTCCGACGGCCACGGCGCCGTTCCGCAGGCCAACCTTTGCCCCCGCTGCGACACCATCAACGACTCCACCTCGGCCAGCTGTCTGGCCTGTGACAACGTCGACCTCCTAACACTGGTCACAGTCCCGATGCGGGCGATGCGGGCATCGCGCCGCCAGCGCATCGGCGCCGACGAGGAGAACCGTTCTAGGCAGCCGTTCGAGGTGACTCACCACCTCGGCGCTCCCAACACCGCCGAAACGTGGCTGTTCGAGCGTCCGGGTTTGGTGCTCCAGTGGGAACGCAATGCTGCCCTAACCGTGCTCAACCGGGGCCGCGTGCAGCATGGCGCCCACCCCGAGCAATTCGCCATCTGTACCAGTTGCGGGTTGTGCTTCGATTCCATTCCCGGCCCCAACCCCACCGAGTCGCAACGTCGCCGCGCGAAGTTGCACGACACGATCTGTGCCAGCCACCGATATGAGCTCAGTGTGTTGTCTACCGCTCGTGGCGTCGATTGCTTGCATGTTCTTCCCGATCTAGAGGCGCTCGACATCCGAGCCAGCCAACTGGAGGAATTCCTCGCCAGTGTCAGGGCCGCACTCGACCTTGGGTGCCGCGTGGTCCTGCAAGCCGGCGAGGACGAGGTCGCAGGCTTCGACTGGCCGCGCCCTGACCCAGACAGTGCCGAGGCGCTTCTACGACTGGCGGTACTGTACGAGGAGGTCCCTGGAGGAGCAGGATATCTGCGCCAACTCGCAGAACGCTTCGGCGAAGTCGCCACCGCCCTCGTCCCCGTTCTCGACGGCTGCACCTGCGAGCGCGCCTGCTACGCCTGCCTGCGCTCATACAACAACCAGCTCGAAGGCCACCTGCTGAATCGACACGTTGCCGCGGACTTCTTGCGTCAGTTCATCAATGCGCCAGCTGCCGTCCTCCATCGCGTCGGCTCCTTCGCTGACGGCTTCCACGGCCTGCCCCGATCCCCGATCGAACGCCGCCTGGCCCTGGCCCTCATCGAAGCCCAGGCCCCGCGGGGGCATGCTCAGTACGCCTGGGGCGACCGCGGATCCACCGATGGCACACCCCGCCCCGTCACCATTGCTGACTTCGCTTGGCCTGAGCACAAAGTCGCGGTCTTTTGCGACGGCTGGCAACACCACCACACGCCAGAGCAACAAGCCGAGGACAAGACCAAACGGGATGCGATGCGGGCCAGCGGCTGGACGGTCCTGGCCTTCTGGGGTGGCCAAATTGTTCGAGACATTAATACCTGCGTCGTCGCGATCATGCAGGTTTTAAATACTCATCCGATACAACCACCAGCCCGAAACTCGATCGTCCCATCGACAGTTCGCCTGACTGACAACGGTTAATAGGCCAGAGGAGTCCCTATCTCCCAGCCTCGGAATGAGGCTGGGAGAGGGGCAGTGTCCAATTCCTCGGCACTGGCCCAGTCCGACGCACGGGTATACGCCGATGACCGTGTGGTGACACAAACGGTTCGCCGTACCCCGCGCGACCGGAGCTTCGACCACCAGTACCGATCGGATCTAGGCTGCGGCGATCGAGTGAAACTCGTAGCCCGGCAGTTCACTCCGGCAAAGTCGAGCTTCGCCGGTCGTGTTGGTCGAAGCGCACACCGCTGCGCGATTCCCATCGGTCGACAGTACCCAGTGGGCATCGACCACATCGTGGATTGGGCGAAAGTGCGTAGGCACAAGTTTGAGAACTTGATCGCCGACCGTGGGGGGTCTGCCCCTAGCGGGCCCTCGCTGAGTCAGGCCGGGTGCCGATCCCATCTCGGGCCGCGACCTGGCGTTTCGGGTACCGGACAGGCCGGTCGCCAAGTTGGCAGGTTGGTCGTCGCGTCCAGGAGGCTCAGGAACGCGCCGAGGATCGCAACTGCGAGACATTCAGGTCTAGGTGTGCGTCGCGCGCAGCCCGATGAACTCTTTGACTTCTGGCACTGCGGCATGTGACCGTACTTGCTGCTCAATAGTGTCGAGCTTCCACCGCTGGCGAGTGGAGATCGGTCCATCTATCTCATGGAAGTTGCTGGTGAGAACGGAGCAGCCTTCAGCGATCTCTTCTGCCTTGATGAGGTTCTCGGCCAGACGAATGCGCCACTCCGCGCGTTCACGGGGCCATGAGGCGGAGGTGTCGATCGCTGCCTGCAGGTGTCTTGTGGCGGTTCGGTGATCGCCGATCTGCATGTAGGCCAGGCCGGTGATGCCGTGCAGTTCCGCTGGAGGGAAAAAGACCCACTCGGGGTCGTAACCGTGGCTGGAGTCGAAAGCGCGGTGTGCGCGACTGATCGCCTTGGCCATGGAGGGTGCGTCGCCGGCCACACCACGCGCTTCGGCCTCGCGGATGGCGCCGAGTGCCCGCAGCCGCGGTCCGCCCTGCCGCAGTGCCGCCGACTGTGCGGCTTCTGCCAGTTGGATGCCTTCCCGGTGGCGGGACTTCTCCTGGTAATTGAGGATTGCGGCGTTAAGTAGGGCGTGGGAAACACCGACCCCGTCATCAGCGGTAGTCGCGGCTTGAGCGGCATCCGCGTAATACCGCCGCGCCTCGTCCAAGCGGCCTGCATCGAAATGGACCCAACCCGTAGCGGTCATCATCTCGGCCGCCGTGCTGGTGAGGGCCCGGCCGGTATCGTCGCTGTAGCTGGCGGTGTCCAGCAGATGCTGAATGTAGCGTGTTTGCCCGGCTGCCAGGTGGCAGAGGCGGTCTCCGCCAACCAGAAGATCGAGTTCGTGAATTTGGTTGATGCTGTTTTGCATCTCGGCCACGTCGGCGGCACCGACCCTGACGCCCGATGCCGATGAGGCGGGTCCTCCCGTGGCGGCCATCATGGCAGCTCCGGCAGTTCCTACAGCTCCGGCCCTGAAGAATTTGCGTCGTTTCACGTCTGCCTCCTCGTCCGAGTCCACTACCAGTATGGCAAGCGGTACCCCGAGGGCGCGGGCTACGAGACGCAGGATCCGGATGTCGTGGGAGGCAGGGCCGCCGTTTTCGAGCAGCGATACTGCGGGTTGTGAGAAGTTGATCAGCTGTCCGAACTCGGCCTGGGTCATGCCGAGGGACTTTCTGACCCGCCGGATGACTTCGCCGGTCGTCATATACATACCTCAAACCCCCATAACCTATCGGCCGGATCGTTCAGTCAGTCCTATCCGAAAATCATTGTCCTAGCACCATATACGGACTCTCGGATAAACCGATCCATAACCCGGATATGGCTTCTACCTGGCTATTTGCGGCCCTACGGTCGGACCTACCCGGCATCGGGCCGACGCTGCCAAACTCGCACGCATGAGAGGCAGCGCACGGGCCGCCGCAACGGCGCGGCTTCCTGTGGCGCAACGCCCCCGGTGCCGGGTGCCACTCATGTTCTGGCGCGACGGAGGTCCGTACCGATGCACACCCTGGCCATGCACCACGCAGTCGTCATGACCCAGCAAGAAACTCATCAGCCACCGCCGACGCCGTTCACGGTTGCCGAGGCCCACCGCGTGACGCAGTTTCATATTGCCTGCCGCGCGAAGTGGTGCCCCAGAAAAGCCGCCGCGCTCGAGTCCCTCGCCGCCGCTGGCCGACTCGTGCCGTCCACGACCCATCCCCGGTGATCTGGAATCTGTGGGAAACGATGAACGCTAAAGCTGCGTAGCGGGAGCCGGACTGCCCTGCAGCCGAGCAGTCGCGGGAGCTGTACCGGGCGTCCGGCTTTCTGGTCGCCGAAATTGAAATCGGTCGGCGTTAACGCCCGGGGGTGATCCGAAATGTGGCCTGTCTGCCCGCCCCGGAGTATCCGGCACATCCATATCGAGTTCGGTGCTCTGATCTTGGATTACCAGGCGTCTGCCGAACAAGCCCGGCAGGTTGCGGCCGAGTTGGCGGGTGTGTTCGCGGGCGGGGTGCTGGCGGTGACCGTCGATGACGACGTGCGCGCTGACATGCCGCCGTTGCCGCGTGCCGGGGATTGATCGCTGAAGCCTCTGTATTTCAGACCTTTTAATGCTCACTCATGTCGAACGGACTTTGCTGTGCCCGAAGATCGCCCGCAGTACGCCGTCTACTACGGATTGACCCCCGACCGGCCGGTCGCCATCACACTGCCGCCGGTGGAAGCCCGACCCGACCAGCCGCTCCCGGACGCCGGGCACTTCCTGCGGATGTGCGCCGGAGTCGAGGAGCCGACCACGGTCATGCTGCGTAGTGCGCGGGAGATCGTCGGTATCTGGCGGCACACCTTCCAACATGGGGCGGCAGCGAAGGCGAACGGTGGCACGCTCGATGAACAGCTGAACCTGTACACCTGGTTCATCGACCGGGAAGCCGCCGGTCACACGAGAGATATCGCGGTCCAGGCCGACGCTGCGGTCACGCCGTCGTCATACGGCCAGTGGGTCTCGTGGCTGGTGTGGAAGTACTTGTTGTACGCGCTGCGGCAGCACGATCTCGAATGCCATGAGCGTGACACTGTCGAATTGTCATGGTGCATCGAGTCGTTCGATGCGTTGGTCGATCGGGTGCAGCGCGGGCTCATAAGGCTGCCTGAGCAAGCGACGGACGAGTTCCCGCCCAGGTCGGTGACACCGCCCGACCGAAATCGAGGTCGGCCAGATCCGCCCGATCTTCGCCTACGGCTCCCTCTCTCGCCAACCGTGACCGGAATCAGGAAGGTCCGCTGATGTCTGATTCTGTCTTACGCAACCGGATCGCTGTCGTCGGCGCGGGCCCGGTCGGGCTGATGCATGCTATCGAATTGTTTCGGCGTGGAGTGGCGTGCCGAGTCTTCGATAAGGCCAGCGCCCACGCGGAGACCTCACGCGCCTGCGTCGTGCACACCCGCACACTCGAACACCTAGCCCAAGCCGGGATTGATGAACCGTTCGTGACGCGGGGCCGCCGCGTCAGGGCGATGAACTATCACTTCTACGACGATGCGGGGGCGGTGGCCGAGGTCGCGCGGCTGGACTTCACGGATTTGGATAGCCGCTACCCTTATCTGCTCACCATTCCGCAGAGCGTCATCGAACAGATCCTGCGCGAGCATCTCGCCTGTCTGGGCGGCGAGATCGAATGGAACACCGAATTACGTTCGCTCAGTGGCGATCACGCCGGTGCTGTCACTGTACGGGTGATCGATACCACGACCGGCCGTGAGGAGACGCTGCATCCGCAGTGGGTCGTTGGCTGCGACGGGCTCAACAGCACCATCCGACGCCACATCGGCCTGGCTTTCGTCGGTGGCGAGTACCACGCCGGCGAGATGAGAATGACCGACGCGGTGTTGACGGCGACCTCCAGCGAACTTCCGCTGCCGGGTGATGATCTGGACTACCACATCCACGAACATCGTATGGCGCTGCTGATCCCGCTGCCCGGCCGGACCCATCGGGTGCTGGTCAGCGACATGAACCAGGTGTCGGGAACCGGCACCTCGCGGGCGGGTTTCCAGTCGGCGCTCGATGACTACTTCCGCGGCGTGCTCACCCTCGGCGACCTCAAGGGCACGGCGAACTTCTACATCCGCAACCGCGTCAGCAACCGATTCCGGCGCGGCAACATCTTCCTCGCGGGTGACGCGGCGCACATCCACTCACCGGCGGGTGGGCAAGGGATGAATCTGGGCATGCAGGACGCGGTCAACCTCGGATGGCGGCTCGCGCTCGTCGCCCGGGGGGAGGCCCCTCCAGCGATCCTTGAGGGCTATGAGCGTGAACGGGTCCCGGTGGCCCACCAGGTGATCGCACGCACCAAACAGCTCCACGACCTGCTCATGGCGCACGGCACACCGTTGGCCGAGCGCCTCGCGATCCTGCGGGATCCGGGCTTCACTCACCGAGCAGTAACAGGAATCTCGGGTATCGCGACCACGTACCGCGCCACCGACCCCAATACCCCGGCGATAAACTCGCGCGGTGGGCTCGCCGTCGGAGACCGCGCCCCCGACACCGCTCTCACCCCACGGTGCAGCGTGCACGACCTGCTGCGTCATCCCGGGCACACCGTGCTGGCATTCCAGCGCCACGCCCAGTCAACACCGGCTTTGCGGGCGTTGCGCGATCACGTCGGGCAGCGGTTCGGTGCGCGAGTGCAGGTATCGGTGATCACCGCCCCTGATCAGCGCTGGCTCGCACCAGACGGCGCTGTCATCGCCGACAGCGACGCTGCCCACAACCTGTACGGCGCCTACGACACCGACGCCCTGTGCCTGCTGCGCCCCGACGGCCACATCCACCACCTGTGCGAACTACCGCAGCAGCACACGCTACTCACCACACTCGGCACCGACCTCACCTAACTTCAGCCACGCGGCAACCCCGTCGTCGCTGTTCCTTTTGCTGTTTACGCGTCTTCGCTTCCTGGGTCCTCGGCCCGGCGTACCACTCCGGGTCTCGCCACATGGCTCCGTGCTGCCCGTCACCTCCGCATCCTCATCTGGAGTCACCTCGAATGACCATTCCGCCGCCCCCGCCTACGTCCCCGACATCCGGCGGAAGCTGCCCCCTGCGGTACGGATCGCCCGTCGACACCGGAAACGTCCCCCGGGTACCGCTGCACACCGAAGAATTCGCCGCCGATCCGCACAGCGTCTATCGACAGATGCGTGACCGGTTCGGCGCGCTGGCGCCGATCGAACTCGCCCCCGGCATACCCGCGACATTGGTCCTGGGCTATCGCACCGGGGTGAACATCCTGCAAGATCCCGCCCATTTCCCCGCCGACCCACGCACCTGGGAACAGACCATCCCGCCCGACTCACCGATTCGAGGGATGCTCGGCTGGCAGCCCGCCGCACGATTTCACGACGGGACGGCTCACGAGCGCTACCGCACGGCATCCGCCGCCGCCATCGCCGGGATCGATCTGCACGGCCTGCACGTCACCGTCGAAGCCATTGCCATCCCACTGATCAACACCTTCAGCGGCCACGGCAGCGCGGACTTGGCCGCCGACTACGCCTTCCCGCTCATCTTCCACGCCCTCAACCAGATCATCGGCTGCCCACCGCAGCTCGGGAGCCAGATCGCCGCCGGTATGGCTGCCCGCTTCGATTCCGGCTCCGAGGCGGCGCTGGGCATGAATGCGCTGAAAACAGCTCTGCGGGAACTGATCCGGCTCAAACGCGCCCAGCCGGGTGATGACATCACCTCACGCCTGGCGCACCATCGTGCCAACCTCACCGACACCGAGCTGCTGGCCCAGTTGATGAGCTTCTACGGCGCGGGCATCGAACCCACCCGCAACCTCATCACCAACACTCTGCTGCTGATGCTGACCGACGACCGGTTCGGCGGCGGCCTGCTCAGCGGAGCCCTCTCGACCCGCGACGCGCTCGATGAACTGCTGTTCACCGACCCGCCGATGGCGAACTTCTGCCCCAGCTACCCACGTCAGCCGATCATGGTCGATGACACCTGGATACCCGCCGACCAGCCCGTCCTCATCAGCCTCGCCGCCTGCAACCGCGACCCCGCCATCACCGGAAACGACCGCATTGGCAATCGCTCACATCTCGCCTGGGGTGCCGGGCCGCATGTCTGCCCCGCCGAAAACGTCGTGTACCTCATCGCCGAACACACCATCAACCAACTCCTCGACACTCTCCCCGACATCCAGCTCGCCACACCCGCCAACGCGCTGCGCTGGCGACCCGGACCCTTCCACCGAGCACTCCACCAACTGCCGGTCACATTCCCCAAAACCCCTCCGCTCGGCAGCGGATCATGGTCGCACACCGGCCACCCATGACCTCGTGTAGCGAAGCACACCCTTGCCCGGAGAGTCTGGTTATCACGGGTCGATCGACCGATGGACGCTTGCGGGGGACGAGTTGGACATGCACCTGCCGGGCGTTCGAGCTGCACGATTGTCTGATGATCGAGATCGAAGTCCCGGTGTCCCGGCTCGCGGGGAATGAGCTGCCCGCGCCAGTGCGAGGCGAGATCGAGAATCGCTTGGGCGCGGGAGTGCGTTCGGGATCGACCCAACTGGGAGGCTTCAGCTGCGGAATGGCGTCTCGGTTGGCCTTGGCGGACGGCCGCACAGTGTTCGCCAAAGCGATCCCTACCAGGGACAGCTTTGCAGACCGGTACCGGATTGAGGGGGACACCACGTCGCAGCTCCCGGCGGGGATCCCGACACCGGCAGTGTGGTTCACGCTGGCGGTCGACGGATGGCGAGTCCTCGTGTTCGACGACCTCACCGGTCGGCATCCCCGGTTTCGAGCAGCCGGCAGAATTGGCGGCGGTGCTCGCGGTAGTCGGGGACCTCTCACGGATTCTCATCCCGAGCCCACTACCGCAGGTACCGACCCTGGCCGTGGAAGTGACCGTGGCGCGTTCCGCTATGGCCGGTGGGTATGACCATGGAGCATGAAGTCGGGCATGTGCAGCGGATGGCTGCCGCGCAGGACAACCTCAAGCGGTACGGTGCCGCGTTGGTGTCGTGGCTTGTACCCGCGTCGGTTCGGTACGCGGTTGCGGCGGAGGCTATCCATCTGGCGGAGCGGTGTGGTGTCCGTCGGGACCTGGCCTTCGCCGAGACGGGTTTCACCCCTCGCCGGATGAGAAACGTTAGACGGGCGCAGATCGTGGCGAATGGGGTTGCCATCCGGGAGGCTTATGAGTCACCCGAGCTCACCACAGTTGTGGCTGCTGTGGCGGGCCAGTCTGTGTATTCATGCCCTTATGAGCCGGAGCAGTTCGTGGTCACCCAGCTGGCTCGTCCGGGCGACACGCATGGATGGCATTGGGACGATTACAGTTTCGCGCTGGTGTGGGTGGCGGAATGCCCGAGCCCCCTCGATGGCGGATTCGTCGAGTGTGTCCCCGGCACGGTGTGGGATAAGCGTCGGCCGGGTATCGAGCAGGTACTTCGTGATCGCGCGGTGCACCGGCTGGAGGCAGGTCCGGGTCAGGTGTATCTCATGCGGGCGAGTACGACGTTGCATCGGGTGCACCCGATTCGGCGGGGCCGCAGGACGATCGTGAACATGGCGTTCGCGTCGGAGGATGAATTGTGTAGGCCGGTGTCGCACGAGACGATGGACGCACTGTGGTCCGGGCCTGGGCATTGAGCGGAGGAAATGTGCCGGTGGAGAACATCACGTTGGAGTCGGTAGACGGTGTCCGGCTCGACGCCGCAGTCCATACGGTATCCGGTCCGGCCCGGGGAGCCGTGCTGTTGGTGCACGGAATCACTGTGGACATGGACGAGGGCGGCGGGATGTTCGTCCGCTTGGCCGAGCGACTGACCGCGGTGGGATTCGACGTTGTGCGGTTCTCCTTCCGGGGGCATGGAAACAGCGGCGGAACGCAACGCGGAGTGACTGTTGCCGGAGAGTGCCTGGACCTGGAGGCAGCGGTGCGGTTTCTCCGGGATCGGTTCCCGGGCAGGTTTTCGATCGTTGCGGCCAGTTTCGGAGCCGTGTCCACGGTGCTGTCGCTGCCGTGGCTGGCTGACAGGCTCGATCGGCTGGTGCTGTGGAATCCGGTTCTCGACCTGCGGCATACGTTCCTGGAGCCGGAGTTGGCCTGGGGGGAAGAAAACTTCGGTGCGTCGCAGCGCAGGCTCTTGCATGACACCGGAGTCCTGGTCGTCGACGGGGAATTCGAACTCGGTCGCGTGTTGTTCTGCGAGTTCGCCCACTACGACCCGCTGGCGCGGTTCCTCGACAGCACCGTGCCGTCACTGATCGTGCACGGAGACCGTGACACCGCGGTCTCCTACGAGATTTCCGCTCGGGCTGCGATGTCGCGGCTGAACACGACGCTGCGTACCATCGCTGGCTCGGATCACGGCTTCGACTCGCGGGAGCGCGAAGATCAGGCGATCTCAGAGACGGTTGACTGGCTGGTCGGCCAGGTTACGCCCGCCTCGTGACTCCCAGGGACCTGTACGGGCCGATTCGGCTCGGTGATGACGTCACAATCGGCGAGCACTGCGTTCTCGGATACCCGAAAGAAGTGCGTATCCGAGAAGCCCAAAGTGAGCGGCGTTCGGCGGGCGCTCCTGTCGTGCTCGGAGACCGGGTTCTGCTGTTCAACCAGGTTGTCGTCCATGAAGGCACTCTGCTCGGTGCCGATTGCGTGGTAGAAGACCGGGCACGGATCGGATATGGGTGTGTGATCGGCGACCGGACCCGGGTCGTCCACGGCGCCTACATCTGTGATCGCGTCACGATCGGCACGGACGCGTGTGTCGCTGGGTTCGTTTGCGATGCGACGGTGATCGGGGATCGGGCGACCGTCATGGGCGAGCTGGTCCACGAGTACACGAGTCCGCATCTGGGCTGGTGGGGAGTGGACGAAGAACCGCCCGTGGTCGAGGCGGATTCGGTGGTCGGGTTCGGTGCACGAGTGGTCGGCGGCGTCCGGATCGGGCCTCGCAGCTACGTCGCGGCCGGGGCGGTCGTGACCAAGAACGTGCCGAGTGAGCACGTAGTCACCGGCGTCAATGTCCACACGCCGATCGGCGAGTGGCCCGGTAAACGTCTTGCGGCGCTGATCGAATACTGGACGGCACCGCGACCAATGCGGTGATCGAAGCCGCGCATCACCACTGAACGAAGTCGGAATCCTCGGTGTCGCTTCCGGCGTCGTCCTTCGGGCGTTGTGTGACCAGCGGCGGATCGAACGCAAGCGCGGTGAGTCGCGGTGCGAACCGTGCCCGCAGGTCGGGTCGTGGGTGTGGTGTGTAGAGGGCGGGCAGGAACTCGTCGACCGGCACGATGGCGTCGGTGAGTTCGGTGGATAGTGCGGCACGCAGGCCACTGCGAGTGAGCAGATAGGCGTAGCTGCAGTGGCTGTAGCCGGGGTGGACGATCCCGGGAGCCGGCGTGGGGGTGTCCGGCCGGAGCGGGTCGCGCCCGAGGTACAGCATGTCGAATGCGATATCGACTTCGGTGATCAGGTTCAGGGTCTGGAGAAGGCGTGGTGCGAATTCCGGTGTGAGTGTCGCGTCGTCTTCGAGGATCAGGATGTACGGGGCTGTGCTGTGCTCCTCGGCGTGGTGCCAGCATGCGAGATGAGCGATAGTGCAGCCTATTTCGCCGTATTTGAGCGGTCGATTCCACCACGGGTTGTCGGAGTCGATCTGCCAGTCGAACAGCTTGATTCCAAGCGCCTGGAGGTCGCTGGTGGCCAGTTGCCGGCCGTCGATGACCACGTCGAGGTCCGAGGTGTAGGTGACCGACATGGCAGCAGGTACACGGGCGTTAATCCACGCTCGGCGGTCTTTCCTGCGTGGCAGATTCACGATGTAGGTGGCGATGTCGTCCAGATCGGTCACGTCGTATGCCCGGGGGAGCAGCGGTGATGGCAAGTGAAGCGTTTGGTGTTGTCGATCACGACTCCCCAGTTCGCGCCGTGGGAGCGGGACATGAGCAATAGGGGCTCCACGACGGTGAGGTCGGCGACGTCGGTGATGCCGCCGACGCGGCGGGCTTCGGTGACCACGACGAAGTCATCCTGCCCGACGTAGTCGGAGAGGTATTCGACATTGGTGGGTCCTCTTCGTGGATCGAGTAGTGCGCGGGCCGCCCCGAGGACCCCGAGGGTGAGGCAGCCGCCCAGCAGCAATGCGGTGGTTCCCTGCACGGTGAGCCGGGTGAGCACGGCGAGGTCTTCGATCAGCTCGCCACCGGGTGTCCACCGTGGAGCCATCGAGAGATTGTCCAATTCGGGTACGACGAGAGGATCGTCCTCACCGAGCGGATTCGCGTCGAAGTGGAAGGGCAGCTGTGGGAGGAACTCTCGGTACTTGGCGTTCCAGGGTGGGCCGCCGATCACGACGAGAACCTCGACCTGGGTGTCGAAGTATTCCGAGGGTGCGAAGTCGCGCACAACTGTTGTCGGAGCAAGTTGTGCCAGTTGGGTACGGACGAAGATCAATGTGTCCAGATCGGCGAATTTGGCGTACCGGAGGTAGTTCCGATCCCGTGGTGACGCATAGTCGGGACGTTCGCTCGGCGGGATTTCAGAGCAGACGATGTCGACGCCACCACCGGGACGTAAGCCCCAGAATCGGCGCACAGCATCGGCGGGGTCGCGTTCACCGGCCCGGCCGTGGTGGCTCGGGCCGCGGTGTGTCGATTGCGTCTGTGCGTCGTCGGTAGGCGATGGGAGTGTGACCAGGAGATAGGCCAGTGTGTCGAGTGCCTGGTCGGAACGGCGGCGCACGGTCTTGACCGCGCATTTGAGGTGTTGGGCAAGGGATTCTTGCCTGTCGGTGAGCGTTGGGTAACCGTGGTCAGGTCGAACGTTGAAATCCACTTCGGCGTAGACCCGCTCGCTCGCGGTGAGCTGACCAATTGCCTGACGCAGGATTGCGGCGAGATGTTCGATGTGTTCGGCCGAGCCCGGCTCGATTTCGGAGTCGCGGCAAAGATATGCCTGCACGGGTTCGTCGATGATGGTGAGCAGTGCTGTGGGCCGCGCCAATCCGAGTCCGCGGCGCACCCGTCTCAAGCTGTCCTTCACCTGGTCGATAGAGGGCGGCGCCAGCATCTGTCCACCTTATGTCCAGCGAAGGCGAATGCGACATCGGGTTTCCCGAGTGGCCGTACTACCTGTGTCCAGAAAATGTCCACTCCAGTCGAGGGTGTCCAGAAACTCGGGATGCAGCAGGGATAGCACATACAGCGAAGTCGACAGACACTCGAATCGTGGCTGATCGAAATCCATTTGAAAGCAACAGGTTTCGTGCACTCCAGCCACCGTCCAGGAGACCGACGGAAGGGAAAAGTCATGTCGGAGCAAACCGCCACCACGGCCGAGCGTGGGGAGTACGAAGCCCCCAAGGTGGAGACGAAAACGATGATCAGCCGCCAGTGCGACTGAGATGACAACCCCTGGTCGGCCGCGGTTTGGTCGGCCAGGGACCGGCGGCAACAACATGGGGTGGTCGAATGCTGACCTTGTACGTGGGTGATCTCCACTTTTCAGGATGGTCGATGCGCGGTCGAGTCGCGGTGGCCGAGAAGAGCCTTCCAGTGACCGAAAGGATCGTGGAGCTGGATTGGCCGATCCGGGAAAGTCCGGACGGGGTGCTGTTTGCTGGCGACGGCACCGACGAACGTGCGGCCGGCATCGGCTGCGCTTGCGACGCCGACGATCTCGCGGAAGCCGATGTCGAAGGCATCCTGGAGGACTCCGCGATGTCGCTGCTGCCTCGGGTCCCGATTCTGGCCGACACCGAGACCGGAGCCGTCGCCGGGGATGTGGTCTCGATCGCCGAGTACCTTGACGAGATCGCACCGGAATCCGGTGTCAGCCTCATGGGCGCCACGCGACGTCAACGGGCGTTGGTCCGCTCTATATGCGCCTGGGCGAGTCACGACCTGCCGTACCTGCGCGAGGGCGCGTCCTACGCACGCTCGCTCCGTGCCGCCCCGGGCATTCCTGGGCCCGGAGCGGTGGAACAGGCACGGTGGCTGTGCGACGTCGTGTCCGGGTTGGTGCGCCGTTCGGGTGGTCCGTTCCTCGTCGGGGACTTCGGTCTCGC
Source organism: Nocardia abscessus NBRC 100374 (assembly GCF_000308455.1). GTDB lineage: Bacteria > Actinomycetota > Actinomycetes > Mycobacteriales > Mycobacteriaceae > Nocardia > Nocardia abscessus. Next base: position 62,601 of record NZ_BAFP01000274.1, read on the forward strand.
GGATGTGATGGTGTCGACCTACTTCCAGCAGCTCCGCGGCTGGCATATCGGCATCGACGACTCTGCCGTGCGCGACTATGCGCGTCGACTGCTGGAGCGCCCGTCGGTCGCTGAACACCTCGACCAGGCTCGCGCGATCTATCGGGCCATCGACGAGGCCCCGACCGGGTCGCCGCAGTGGATCCTGCGCCACTACCGCTATCACCCGGGCAAGCAATTGCTGCACAACTGGCAACGCGACCGCTGCGAACGACTGGTCAACACCACCGCCGTGGAGGCAGTACAGCTGGCCTATCAGGGGCTCGACCTCGAGCAGATCACGCAGGCGCTCGCCCGGATCTACAAGGTGCCGCTGGAGCGCGTTGCCGACGACGTCACCACGTTGTTCGCGCGGCTCTCACCCGTCTGACCGTCCCCGATTCGAGGAGCATCGCGATGCCCGCCACCCTGTCCCGTGCCCTGACCCAGCAGCTGAAATTCCGTGCCGACCTCGGCCTGCTGTTCGACCCACACACCGGCACCTTCCATCGACTCCGCAACGCGGTCGCCGAATCGATGGTGTCACTCATGTTCTCCGGCGCCGATGACGACACCGTCATCGGCGATATCGCGCATCGCTACAACGCCGCGCCCTCACGCGTCGCCGCCGACGCCGCCCACCTGGTCGCCACCCTGACCTCCCCGCCGCCAACAGCCGTCCACGACGACAGCCACGGGTCGTTGCTGGGCGTCGACAAGCGGTTCGACTCGAAGCTGGACTTCCCGTTGCGGCTCGAAATCGAACTCACCGCTGTGTGTAACTGGGCGTGCGGATTCTGCTACAACGTGTGGAAGATCGACCCGGACATGAGCGACGCCGATGTCCGGCGCGCGGTAAAAGCATTGCCGGAAAAGCATATTTCGACCGAGCTGGCATGCTCGATCCTCGACGAATGCGCCGACCGTGGCTGTTTCGTCATCCGCTACAGCGGCGGGGAGACACTGCTGCACCCCGATGCCATGGAGATCTTCGAGCACGGTGGTCGCCGCGGCCTGTACCAGGTGGTGTTCACCAACGGCCACTTCCTCAACGCCGAACGGGCGAAGCGTCTGGCAGCAGCGAACGTGCGATGTGTCCTCGTCTCGATCCACGGCGACCGCAATACCCACAACGAACTGACCGGTCATCCCCGCGCATACGACCGCGCAATCGACGCAATGCGGCTGCTGATCGACGCGGGTATCACCGTGGTCGCAGAAATGACACTGGTCAAAGGCAACATCGACGGCGCGCTGGACGTCATCCGCGACGTGTACGCGCTCGGCGTACGCGAGTTCGGTGTCATGCGCTACGTCCCGACCGGCCGCCACGACGACCGCTACGGCATCCCGGTGTCGGTCACCATGCCGCTGATCACTCGCATCGACGAACTCGTTGCCACCGAATGCCCCACGATGACGGTCGCGTGGCCCTGCGCGCAGAAGGTGTGCACGAGCGACACCGACACCCCGTTGCGGTCCGACGACCCCACCTTGGGATTGCGGCTGTCGCAGATATCCGGGCACTGCGAGTCGGGAATGGTGTGGGGCAGCGTCTCCTACGACGGCCGGTTGCGGAACTGCCCGCACTCCAACGTCTACTTCGGCTCCCTGCACACCGGCCCCCTCGCCGGAGCATGGCCCGCCTTGACCGACGCCGTGCACGCAGCGGTCGCCACCAGGCCAACCTGCGCCGGTTGCGCCGTCGCCGACGCCTGCCGCGGCGGCTGCCACCTGCCCAGTTTCTTCGCTCCGGCGACCGGAGTAGCGCTCGGAATGCCCGCCCTCGCCACCGATAGGATTTCCGGATGACCCCGGCGACTGCCCACAACGACAACCTCACCGCCCCCGTATCGATGCAGGAAGCGATCCTCCGTCTGCAGGCGTACTGGTCGCAGCGAGGTTGCCTGCTGGGTCAGCCGTTCAACACCGAGGTCGGTGCCGGCACGATGAACCCCGCCACGCTGCTGAGCGTCCTGGGGCCGGAAACCTGGAACGTCGCCTACGTCGAGCCATCGGTCCGTCCCGACGACTCCCGGTACGGCAAGAACCCGAACCGCCTGCAAACCCACACGCAGTTCCAGGTCATCCTCAAACCCGAACCGGGTAATCCGCAGGAGCTGTACCTGGGTTCGCTGGCCGCGCTCGGTATCGACCTCGACGCCCACGATGTGCGATTCGTGGAGGACAACTGGGCGCAGCCGGCGATCGGAGCCTGGGGCCTGGGCTGGGAAGTCTGGCTCGACGGCATGGAGATCACCCAGTTCACCTACTTCCAGCAGGTCGCCGGACAGAACCTCGACCCGATACCGGTCGAGATCACCTACGGCCTTGAGCGGATCCTGATGGCGATCCAGGGCGTGACCCACTTCAAAGACATCGCCTACGCGCCCGGGGTCAGCTACGGCGAAGTGTTCGGCCAGTCCGAATACGAGATGTCGCGGTACTACCTCGACGACGCCGACATCGACACCACCCGCGGCCTGCTCGCCGCATACTCGACAGAAGCCGACCGGATGATCACCGCCCGGCTGCCGGTGCCCGCGCACGTGCATGTCCTGAAGTCCAGCCATGCGTTCAACATTCTGGATTCGCGCGGTGCGGTGAGCACGGCCGAGCGGGCGAAGTGGTTCGCGGTGATGCGCAAGCAATCCCGCGAGATCGCCGCCCTGTGGACCGACTTGCGCGACCAGGCCGGGCACCCGCGCGGAGTACACGTCCCGCTGCCGCTGGCCACGCCTCCCGTCGACCCCGCCACGATCACTTCCGTACCCGGATCGGTGCTGCTGTTCGAGATCGGTACCGAGGAACTTCCGCCGCATGTCGTGACCGCAAGCATCTCCAGCGTGCAAGCCATGCTCACCGAACTCCTGGACGCCACCGCACTGCCCTACGGTGAGATCACCGTGCAGGCGACCCCACGCCGGATCGGTGTGCGAGTCGAGGGCATCGCCGATCGGGAACCCGACAGCGTGAATGTGCGTCGAGGCCCGAAGGTCGCCGCCGCCTACGACACCGACGGAAACCCCACTCCGGCGCTCGCTGGTTTTCTGCGTTCGCAGGGCGTCTCGGCCGATGATCTGCGGCGCATCGAAGTCGGCGGTGCCGAGCACGTCGCGGTCGAGAGCACACGCGCTGGCCGATCGGCGGCGGTGGTGCTCACCGATGTCCTGTCCCAGCTCACCATGGCGCTGCGGGCGGACAAGAACATGCGCTGGCGCGATCCTGAATTGAGTTTCTCCCGCCCGATCCGATGGCTCACCGCGCTGCTCGGCGACCAGATCCTCCCGATCACCGCCGGCACATTGGCAGCCGGCCGCAGCACCCGAGGCCACCGCCAATCCGCCACACCGACAATCGACATCCCCGCCGCCGACCACTATCTCCCAGTACTCGAGGCCGCTGGAATCGTCGTCGACCCGGTCGACCGCCGCGCACGCGTCGTATCCGCGGCTACGGCTCTGGCCGAGGCCGAGGATGGCCGAATCGACCTCGACGGCGACGCCGACCTGATCGATGAGATCACCAACCTCATCGAATCCCCGACCGGCATCCTCGGCCACTTCGACCCCAAATATCTTGACCTGACAGAACAAATCCTCATCACCGTGATGCGCAAGCATCAGCGCTACCTGCCGGTCCGCTCGGGTGCTGGTGACCTGCTGCCGGTATTCGTGACAATGGCCAACGGCCACTGCGACCCCGACGTCGTCCGTAGCGGCAACGAAAGCGTGCTCCGCGCCCGCTTTGAGGATGCCGCGTTCTTTTGGAACGCCGACCTGACCATCGCCCCCGACGAGTTCCGGTCCCGGCTCGCGGCGCTGATGTTCCACGAGAAGGTCGGCACCATGGCCGACCGCGCCGACCGCATTGCCGCAGCCGCCACCAGGCTCGGCACCCGCATCGGACTCTCCACTGCTGACGCGGCCACTCTGACCCGCGCAGGTGCCCTCGCGAAATTCGACCTCGCCACCCAGATGGTGATCGAAATGACCTCCCTCGCAGGCGCTATGGCCCGCGAATACGCGACCAAGGCTGGCGAACCCGAACCGGTGGCCACGGCCCTGTGGGAAATGGAGCTGCCCCGCAGTGCCGGAGACGACCTCCCCACCACGTCACCCGGTGCGCTGCTCGGACTGGCTGACCGCTTCGACCTGCTGGTCGCGATGCTCGCCGTCGACGCCAAACTCACCGGCAGTGCCGACCCCTACGGGCTGCGCCGCGCGGCAGCCGGAATCCTGGCAATCCTGCGTAGCCACCCCGAACTCGATGACATCACCATCCCCGTCGGTCTCGCGGTCGCTGCCGACCAACTCCGCGGCCAGGGCCTCACCGTCGACCCCACAGTCCTGTCCGCCGCCGAGGAACTCATTACCACCCGCTACGAGCAGCGGCTCCGCGACGAAGCAGTCGGTCCGGGACTCATCGCCGCTGTCCGTCCTTCCGTCGAGGCCCCCCGCCGGGCCGACGTGCTGATCGACCAGATCAGTGAAGCCAGCGCCGACGACCGATTCGCCGATCTCGCGGAAGGACTGCAACGGATCATGCGAATCCTGCCTCCCACCGCACCCACCACGTACGACCCTGCCAGGCTGACCGGCCCCGCCGAGCAGCAGCTCCTCACTACGACGGGATCGGTGCCCGCCGCCGACGGCAGGCCGCTGACCGAATGGCTCCCCCACGGCCACACCCTGATCGAACCACTCACCACATTCTTCGATGACGTCCTCGTCATGGCCGACGACCCCGCCGACCGCATAGCACGGCTGGGACTGTTGGCCACGATCCTGGCGAAAGCTCCCGCCGGAATCGACTGGCGAGAAGTTCACCAGGTGCTGCAAAAGCAAGATGAGTAACGTTCGCCAGCTTTGTGCCGCGCAAGCGGTCGGGACCATAGCGGATCACGACGTCATCGTTAGACGTTTTATGAGGCGGCGCGCGACTACACGATGGAGGTGTGCTTGGCGGCGATCCTCGGCCTGGCCGCCGACGGCCCGATCGCCCTTCAGGTTCCAGAGCTGTTCGACCGTTCTGTCGCCGGGACCGAACATCCGCCGATCCGCAGCGCTGACGAGGACGCGGTCTACACGGCCGCTCTCGACGCGGCTATCGAACTGCGAGCCTTGCTGGAAGCGCACACATGCTGCCCAGAGGGCATGACCGAGTCGGTGACCTCGAAGTTGATTGCGGCTGGACCGGACTTGGGCGGAGGCGTGGTGGAGCATCTGCTGGCGCTGTTGATTGCTGCGCGTGAGACCACCGCCAGCTGGCTTGCTGGTTGTTGGTCGAGTGCGCACTAGACGACCGACTCGCCAGCGCGCTCGCCCTGGCTTACCGCGCGGCAAGCCAAAGCAGTCAAGGAACGACATACGCTTCAATCAGGCGCGATCAGTGTGCGCGAACAGTACCGACGCCGCCGCGGCCAACATTCCCTCCAGGTGGCTCTCGACGTTCATACGCTCGATCGCGCTCTCGAGATCACCGGGGCCGCAGTCGACGCTGGAGTCGACTTCATCGAGGTGGGCGACCTATTGATCAACGACCTATTGATCAAAAGAGTAGGTGTCGGAGCGATCGAGACGATCAAGCGCTTTGCATCGAACACGGCCGTGGTCGCCGAAATGATGTCTGCAGACTGAGTCCGGGACCAGGTCGAACTCGCCGCAGAAGCCGGAGCCGATGTCGTCCTCCTCATGGGGCCGGCGTCCACTGCCAGCGTGCCCGCCGCGGTAGCAGCCGCACGCCGTCTCGGGGTCGCACTCACCCTCGATGCTCCGCCCGCGTACCTCAACGCTGCCTGGCTCCGCGATATGGCACGCACCGGTATTGACGGCTTCGTCGTCACTACGAACATCGACCTCGGCGTTGGTGGCAACCACCCCCTCGCGACCGCAAAACCATCCGCACGTGTAGTCAACTGCCAGCCGCGGTCTCTGGCGGCTTTAGCACGGCCGATGACACCGTGCCCCAGCAGCGATGACTGGGACATCGCTATCGTCGGCCGGAGCATCGCCGACGCCGTTGCCCCCGCCGACATGGCCCAGCAGTTGACCAGCATTGTCCGAAAGATCCACACCGAGGAGTGTCTGTGATCGTCACGCCACTTCAGCCCGAACACATCAGCGAAGTCCGCGAACTCATGGGGCTCGGGGCGCCATCTATCAGTGCTCGCACCCGGTCCGACTACTGGCTCTACGCCAAGCTGTTCTCCTCGACCTGCCCCATCACGATCGGCGAGGACAACACCATCACCGGAGCGGTCATCGCATTCCGAAGCCAAGACGATCCCGCAGACGTGTACGTCCAGGACGTCATGACCCATCCTCAGTATCGGCAATGCGGCATCGCACGAGCGCTTCTGCGCAGCGTGCGGTCACAGGCGGAGAAGTGGGGCTGCGAGCGTTTGTATCTGACATCCGAACCGGAGAACCATGCAGCACACGCCAGTTGGACTGCTCTCGGATTCGTCAACGTGCCCGGCGACCACGAGATCAACGGCATCTCGATCATCAGCGACTTCAAAGGGCCCGGCCGCAGCCGGGCGGTGTACGAACTGCCCCTGACCTGATCGCGTCGGATCGGCAGCTCAGTCGATCCAGTACCGGCGACTCAGGGTTCCGTCGCTGCATGGTACGACCGATTCGACCATGCCGCCGCATGCTTCGATGATGCGCCGAGAGGCGAGGTTGCTGTCGTCGCAGGTGATAAGTATCCGATCGAGGCCGATCGCACGGGCGACGGTGAGGCTGTGGCGGAGGATGGCGGTGCCGTAGCCACGGTGCCGAAATGGTGTAAGGACGCCGTAGCCGATGTGACCGCCTCGTTGACGCAATCCGTCGTTGAGGGTGTGCCGGATGGACGTGCGGCCGACGACCTGGTCATCGACCGTGGCGACCAGGTAGGTGGCTGCCACGATTCCGTCGGGCAAGTTGATCCCCTGGCGGTAGTCCTCCAGCGCCGATAGGTACTGCCGCCAGGGCATGGCCGGGGTGAGGCCCAATGCGAAGGGGAATCCGTCGCTGTCGGCCATGGCCTCATGCGCCGCGCGGATCACCTGCTCGTCCGATGCGCGCAACGGCCGCAGGCGCACTGCATCGAGAACAATCGAAGTCCCGGAGTCAGGTGACATGTCCGAACCGTACCCAGCGAGACGCTCGTCGGCGACGGAATTTCAGCTATGACCCGCTCGTGCCACACAGGTAGAGGTATCCCTGCCCGGCGAGTCGATGCACCAGGAATCTCAGTCGGGGTAACCATCAACCACCACTTCGCTCACACCTCTCCGGAGGCGAATCCCGGCTTATGCCACACCAACTGGCCGCCGCGATTCATTAGACGAATCGCGCGTGGCGCTTCCCGCAAAGGTCGACGCCCACAGGATCGCAGAAGTGTACTTCTTCGCGAACGGCTCCCGGCCCTGCTCGGGCGCGAACCGACCAGCCCGGCTCCGGCGCGTGATGAGTCGCACTGCGCCGATCTTGAATACGTTGCAGTGCAACGAGATTGAGGCTGAGTAATCACACGGAATCGTAACGTCGCCTCGAAGCGACGTGAGAGACTTCGACCAGTTTACGCGCAAGCCGACAACTGGGCTGGTCGGCTTCATCGCCTGTGCATGTCACCTGTTTCACCCCACCTACTCTCCCGAGAGGACTACTTCGATGCCCGAAAAGGTCAGCAAGGATAAAGTGCTGGTCTACATCGTGCGCGACGGCAAGCTGCTGGTTTTCCGTCATACTGAGTTCTCCTACGAGGAGGTCGGTATCCAGGTCCCTGCGGGCAGTATCCGTCCCGGTGAATCGCCGGAGGACGCCGCGCTGCGCGAGGCCCGCGAGGAGACGGGACTGACCGAGTTCAGAGTTGTCCGGAAGCTGGGCGAATACGCTTACGACATCTCGCCGTATCGGTGGGAGTTGCAGCAGAGGCACGTATTCCAGCTGGAGTTGTGCGAGGCCGCGCCCGACCGCTGGAGCAGTCAGGAAGACCATGACGGTCAAGGCGAGCCTACCCACTTCGAATGCTTCTGGGTACCGCTGGAGGCCGCGCACATCTTGCAATCTGGTCAGGGCGCACTGCTGGGGCGACTGTTCGACTGACCATTTGATTGATCGCAGCAGGCGGCGAGCATCGTGGACACCCACACCGCCGTACAGGACCGCCGTTAGCGCGCGATGGCCGACGTGTCGTAGAGGCCGTAGGCGAGGAGGACGTGGGGGCAGTCGGGGTAGTCGCTGATCTCGAGGTTGAGTGGGAGGGGCTTGTCGGCGCCGGGTGTGCGTACATGGATTGGTGTCGGGCGGGGGCGGTCGTAGGTGACTTGCATGGGTGTGGATTCCCAGATGCTGGGGAATTCGGGGGTGGTTCGCAGTCTCTGGAGCAGGGTTCGTGCTCGAGGGAGCTCGCGGTATCGACCGAGGGTTCCGCGCAGGATGGTGACGGTGTAGCGGGCTTCGTTGTCCCAGTCGTGAATGTGGTCGCGGGCGGAGGGGGAGAACATCCACTGGAAGTAGTTGTTGTCGGCCTCGGCGAGGCCGGGCACTATGCGGTGGAATATCCGGTTGCCGTGCAGCACGGTTCGGAGGGGATCGAGGTAGACGGCGAGGGTGTCGCGGGTATCGAGGTGGTCGAGGTGGGCTTGGATGCCCAGGACCGTGAGGCGCTGGCGTAGCTCCTGGGCGGGTGGCAGGTCGAGGGAGGGTTGCCACAGTTCGTGCAGATGTCGTCGCTGTGAGGAGTCGAGATCGAAGGCGTCGGCCAGTTTGGTGAAGACACGAGGGCCGGGGTAGGTCCGATCCCGGATGAGCTGGTGGAGGTAGGAGCTGCTGAAACCGGCCTGCTGGGCGGCGGACTCACGGGACAGATGATGGCGGTGGCGCAGCCATTCCAGCGAGTCGTGGAAGTCGGGCATCCCGTCGAGTGCCGGGGCTTTCCGCATTTCATCTTGCCCGTCTGTGCGGGGGTAGCGCGTGCGCGATGTCCCCGGCGTGCGAACGACGAGGTGTCGACTCGGCGTCGTGGTGGCGGGTGGGGGGATTGCCTGTCATTCGGTACTCCTGTTCGGTGGTGCGGGGATTCGGGGGTTGGCACAGTGAGCTGCGGTTCATCGGCATCTTCCGTGTCGGCTAACACTGTCGGTCAGACCTGCTCCGTTGTAGGGCTCGCAGTAGCACACGCAGAATCGGACGTCGTGGGAACTCGAGGCGTAGCCGAGGTGGATGCGTGCGGAGTACGGCTCGCCGGTGGTGGGGTCGCGCAGGTGGACGGGTTCCTCGGGGCGGCGGCCGTAGGCGACCGCGTAGCTGGTGTCCCACGCCTCACGGAAGCTGGCCGTGCCGCACAGGTCGCGGAAGAGGGTGAGCGCGTGCGGGGTGTCGCGGTGGCGTCCGAGCGCGCCGCGCAGGGTCGCGACCAGGTAGGCGGCGGCGCTGTCCCAGTGCACGACGATGGGTTCGGCGGTGGGCGTGGTGGAGCCGGGGTGGAAGAACCACAAGGCGACGTTGTCGCGGAACTGTTGGATGCCGGGCAGGCCCGCGGTGAACCGTTCGTTGGCGAGGACCACATTCCACAGCGGATCGATGTAGGCGCCGGCGATCTCGCGGCGGTCGAGGTAGGTCAGTGTCGCCCGGTGCTCGGGAGTGTCGGTGCGGCTGCGTAGTTCCGCGATCGGAGGCAGAGCGACCGCGGGCCGGGCGAGGTCGCGGGTGTAGCGTTCCTGCGCACGATCGAGGTCGTAGGCGGTAACGAGGTGGTTCAAAACCGCTGGCGAGCACGAGGCGTCACTGTTCTCGATCTTCTTGAGCATCTCCTTGCTGATGTGAAGGCTATCGGCGGCGCGCGGGCGCGGGAGCCTGCGGCGCTCGCGGATCCGGCGCGCCCAGCCACCGAGATCGGGTATCTCCGAACAAGAGGAACTGGCTCGGCCCCGGCGGCGTCGTGGATGGTGGTCGGCCGGATTCGTTGTCCGGGTCACGTAAAGCCCCTCCTACTACGGTCTTCCGTACTTCCTTCCACGTGGGGTACGTTGAAGGGTTCTCTCCCCCGAGCTGATTCGTTCCTACCAGAGAAAGATCATCCCCGGCAAACAAGTATTCTGTGAGCTAGCCGACAATTAGCCATAGGTAGTCGCGCGACGGGCGCGGCGTATTTGACGTACCCGCGCACCGGGATCGCGCGTTCGGGAAGTTTCTCTACTGACACTCGCGTTACCCCTTTCTTGCATCGACGCAGACCACTACATGTGGTTGGAGGGGTAATGGTTTTGTTAGCACAATCCTTACCTCTCGAAGGGGTGGCGCAGCAGCGGCTTTCGGGGCTGTGATGGTGGAGCATCACACCTCCTCAGAAAGGGAAACCGTGGACATATACAACATTCTGGCGCTACTCGACGCAGGCGCGTCGCTGGTCTCGAATGTGCTGTCGGTCGCCTCGCAGGCATTGAGTCTGGTCCTGTCGTTCGTCTGATCGTCGGGCCATTCCTCTGATTCGAGGGATGCGCCGACGGGTCTCCCGGCTGTGGTCGGGCAGCCGGGAGTATCAGCCTTTCTCGCGCGTTGTCGTGCGCATTTTCTGATCCTTTTCCTCTCCTTTCTCATTTGATCGAAAGGGTTATTTGTCGTGCCCGAAAACGGGAATACATCCCTCGCGTACGGGGGTCGGCTGCTGTGGGGTGGCCGCGTGTTGGCTGTCGGCGCTGTGCCGGTGGTGATGATGCTGGCCACGCCGGAAGCCAGTGCTGTGACGCTGGATCCGATCGCTGATCAGCCCGGAGTCACTGCCCCGGTCCAGCCCGGCACCGCTGCCCCGGCCCCGCCCCCACCACCACCGGAGCCCGCGCCTGCGGTGTATCCGCAACAGCCGCCCGAGGTCCGCAACGGCCCGGCCCCGCGCCCAGCGCCTCCGCCCGCTCCCGCGCCGCCGGTGCAGGTGATCGAGCTGCACTCACCGGAACCAGTGCCTCCGGTCGCGCCGATCCAGCCGCCGCCGGACACGATCCGCGTCGGCCAGTGGGAGACCCCATCACCGGACTGGCTGCCCCCGGAGATCCGCGACGGCATCAACACCACCGCCGCGAACGCCGAAGCTCAAGCCGCGACATTCCTCGACTCGATCGGGATCCCGGCCGGGCGCTCGGATCGGGTGGCCGGTGCCACGATCGCCGGGGCGGGTGCCGGTGGTGCGATCGGAGGCGCGCTGGCGGGTGCGCCAGCGGCGGCAGCGGGCGCGGTCGCGGGCGGGCTTGCCGGGGGCACGATCGGCGGGATCGCCGGTGCCGCTCTGGGCACGGTGGTGACTGTGCCGGTCATCGGCACGGTCACCTCCGGTGTGGCCGGTACCGCGCTGGGCGCGGCGGCGGGCGCTGTCGCGGGCGCGATCGTGGCCGGGGTTCCCGCCGCCGTGGTCGGCGCGCTGGCCGGTGGCACGGTCGGCGCGGGCTTCGGTGCCGGGGTGGGGGTGGGCCAGCCGTGACCGGTCTCCGAATCCTCACCGCCACCGTCCTGGCGGCCTGCACGAGCGCGCTGTGCACGCCCGGCTCCGGGTCCGCGCAACCGCCCGCCACCGGGCCGGGCTGCCCCGTGCTGTGGGTCCTCGGGGTACAAGGCACCGGCGAGTCCTCGCCGGGGGCCTCCGAGACCGCCGACACCGGGATGCTCGGATTCCTGCTCGGCCCGGTGGTGGCCGCTGTCCCGGATCTGGTGCAGCGCACCTACATCGCCTATCCCGCCGGGTTCGGGGGCGCGGTGGGCACCGGCGGCGGCCCCGATTCTTACGCGGTTTCGGTACAAGGAGGTTTGACCGCGCTTGAGGCCACCGCGGAAAGGATCGCGGCCGACTGTCCCGGCACCGCCCTGGCGGTGGTCGGGTATTCCCAAGGCGCGCAGGTGGTGTCGCAGTTCGCGCGCGCTGTCGGCGCGGGCGAGGGACCCGTCCCGGCCGGGCGGGTGGCAGGTATCGCGCTGTACTCCGATCCCGATCGCGCCCCCGGATCGCCGGTGATCCCCGGCCGCCCCGGCCAACTCACCCCCGACCCGGCCCCCGGCACCACGGGGGCGGCGGTGTCAGGAGTGGCGATCACCACCGCGCCCGCCTCCGGCGGCGGCATCGCCACCGGCGAGGCCGTCGAGTACGGGGCGTTGACCGGCCGTGTGGCCGATATCTGCGTGGAGGGTGACTTGAGTTGCTCGGCACCCGATCGCGCCGCTCTGTTGCGGGTGGCCGCCCAGGTCGCTGCCCAGGCGGATCTGCGTGATCCGGTGGCCGCGCTCGGCTCGATCCAGGCGCTGTTGTCGGGTGTGCTCGGTGACGCCTGGACCACCGTGGTGAACAACGACTTCCGCATCGGGCCCGGCGTCGTCGATTACGTACCCGCGGCGAGCCTGGCCGACCGGCTCACCGACGCCTCCGACCCTCGCACCCCACGACCCGGTCCGGACGAGACAGCTGCCGCGACGGCCCGCTGGGGGCAGATCACCGGGGTCGTGGCCTCCGACCCGGTCGGGCAGTTGCCGAAGCTGGCCGGGCAGTTGTCCGCTGCGTGGGGCCAGCTGGTCGGCGACAACGCCGATCTGACGAATCCGGGCGTGTGGCTTCGCTATGCCGACATACACGGCCGCCACACCGGCTACGCCGCCGCCGGGCAACTCGCCAGCGGCGTCGCGTGGATGACCGCACTCGCCTACGACCTCGCCGGGAGCCACCAATGACCATCAGCGGCAACGACTTCTACAACGTCACGACCCTCGATGGCTACCGCCCCGGGGACTTGGTGCGCACCCGGCCGGTGTTCGTCGCGCAGCTGAGCGAGGCGCGGGGGGCGTGGCAGGTCGTCTACGCCACGGCCAACGCCCGCTCCGAAACCATTGCGGCCTCGGGGATCGTGCTGATCCCCGAGACCATCGCAGCCCCGGGCGCGACCGCGATCCTGGTGTACTGCCCGGAGTTTCGCGGCCTGGGCGGTGTCTGCGCGCCGTCGCAACTGCTGGCGATCGGTGCCGAACCCGACACCACCGGTATCGAGGCCGCCCTCGCGCGAGGCTGGGTGGTGGCGATCCCCGACGGGGAGGGCCTGGGCATCACCGGAGGCGGCCCGCACACCTTCCTCGCCGCCCGCGCCGGAGCCCGGATCGTGCTGGACCTCGCGCGAGCGGTCTATCGGGGCGCGGACCTCGGTGTCGCGGTCGCGCCGGTGGTGGCCTGGGGATACGCCGACGGTGGCCGTGTCGCGGCGGTGGCGGGCGAGCTGCAGCCCTGGTATGCCCCCGAGATCGACCTGCGCGGCGTCGCGGCCGGAGCAGTCGCCTCCGACCTGGCGGTCCTGGCTCCGCTGGTCAGCCGGGGCACCGGCACCGGTCTCGCGGGGCTCGCGTTCGCCGGGCTGATCGGCCTGGCTCGCGCCTACGACCAACTGCCCCTGCGGCACGTGCTCAACGAGGACGGTCTCGTCGCTGCCGCCGAGGCCCGCCACCTCACCGTCGTCGAACTACTGGAACGCTTCCCGCAACCTCTCGCGCACTGGTGCCGCGAACCCGACCCGTGGAACGACCACTGGTGGCGTCGAGTCCTCGCCCTGGAGAACCTCGCACACGTGAAATCCGATGTGCCCCTGCATCTCTACCACGGGGAACTCGATCTGATCGTGCCTGTCCGCGCCGGACGAAAGGCTCTGATTGCCTACCGGCAGCGCGGCACCCGTGTCGACTGGCGCGAGTACGACGGCGACCACCGCAGCACCGCACACTGGGCGATCTCCGACGTCCTGGCCCGGCTCACCGAGGACATCGCCAACGGCCCCGTGTCTCAGCCGATCCCGGCACGGGCCGAGGCCGAAGTGAGGCCGAGCACGTGATCCACCCCTGACCTCTCCGGGAACCCTGCCCGCACCCCGCGACCCTCTCACCTTCCCTCTCGCGGGGGTGCGGGCAGGCCCGGAGACAACCCGATCCAGGCGAGGCGAGATGAATGGCGAGGTACCCCCACACCCCAGATGATGACGACGACGAAGCCTGGGTCGACCTGCCTGAGGCTCTTCCGGACCTGCGGATCGTCGCCGATACCAGCTTCGGCCATGACGTCGACAAGCCCGACGAGTCGCCCCCTCCTGAGGAGTTCTGGCTCAGCCGGATACGCGCCACTCCTGCCACCCCCGACAGCGGCCGGGTACCCCGATGGCGGGTCGACATCGCCGAACGGCTTCCGCGCAGTGCCTGGGCCGCCCTGGCGGCCACTGTCGCCGTCCTGGCCGGTGTACTGGTGGTCTCGACCGACGACACCGCCGACACCGGCCAGCAGCTACAGGCCACCGCCGCCCCGCCCAGCCCGACCACCACAGCGCAGGGCCCGTGCACCGGGCTCTCGGGTGAGGTGGTCACCGACCGCGCCGGTGACCCCACAACGCTCACGGGGGTGATCGCTTCCTTCGAAGCCGCGTACTACATCGACCGTGATGCGGCCAAAGCGATGCCGCTGCTCGCGCCCGAGAGCGGGATCCTCTTCGAGGGCCTCGCCGCGGGCATCGCCACCATCCCGCCAGCTACCCGGCACTGCGTGGCGATCACCCCGGTCTCCCCGACGACCGCGAACGTCCATATCGCCGAGATTCGCCCGGACCGTACGCGCATCGACTACCTCCAGCTGATCAACACCCGCCCCGCCGAAACCGGGGGCGCGTTGGTGATCTCCAACGTCCAGAAGCAGGGATAGGAACCCATCGATGAGGCCGCAGGCGCCGTATCTGATCGCCGTCGCCGGACTGAGCTCGCGAGCCGGGACCACCACGACCACCGTCGCGCTCGCCCACACCTGGCCCGGCCCGGAAACCGCTCTCGTCGTGGAAGCCGACCCCGCAGGCGGCCAGCTCGCCGAAATAGTCGGCGCGGACCCGCATCTCGGCCTGGCAAGCCTCGCCCGCCGAAGCGCCGTCGGCCATCCCATCACCCCTGAGCTGCTGGCCCAGCACGTTCAGCATCTGCCCGGCGGGGAGGCGTTCTTGGCCGCGCCTCCCGAATACGACCCCGCCCATCCTGTCCCGGCCGCTGCACTGCTGACCGATCCGAACCGGGGCTGGCGCGGGCTCGGAGCGACCGTGTTCGCCGATTGCGGTGTCCCCGAACCGGGCTCGCCCGCGCATCCGGTCATCGCCGCCGCCGACGCCGCCCTGTTCGTGGTGCGCGCCGAGCACATCGATCCCGAGCCCGCCGCCGAGCGGCTCCTGGATCTCACCCGGCGTCGACGCCCCCGGGGCATCGTGGTCATCGGCGGCAGCCGCGCCTACATCGACGCGATCGGGTTCCCGGTCGTGGGAGAGTTGCCCGCCTCCCGCGCCGGTGCCCGTGCCCTGCTGACCGGCCGCCGCTCACGCCAGCACCTGATCCCGCCCGCTCGCGGCACCATCATCGATGTGGAGATCCAGCTGCGCCGCTACGAACGCTCCGGCCAGTTCGACCCACCTCGCGCGGGCCCTGCGGCCCGCCAGGACCGCCGCAGACGCCGCGGCGAGGACGGGCCGAGGATCTACAGCATCGACCCCGCCACCGTGCCCAGCCCGCGTCCTCGCCTACGTGAGCCTGTAATGGTGGACGCCGGTGAGACCATCGCCGCACCGCCTTCCGAGCCGGTGCTCGCTGTCGATGCCGAGGACGCCGGCCAGCTCGCGGAGGGCGACCTCACCGCGGCGCCTGAGCCGAGCTCACACCCCGAGACCGCCTCCATCGATACTGCGCCGGTGCCGACACCGGTAGGCGGCGCGCCCGCGCTGACGGTGCGGGTATTCGGGCCTACCCGGATCTTCTGGCACGACCCCGGCTCCGGGGAAAGCGTGGAGATCACGACACAGCTGCAGCCGCGTGCTCGCGAACTCGTGGCCGTGCTCGCCCTGCATCCCGAAGGGCTGCCACGCCAGCAGCTCATCGAGCTGTTGTGGGGCCAGCGGCCCGGACATCGGGGCGGTAGTGCGCTGGCGAACACGTTGAGCCGCTTGCGCGCCGCGCTCAGCACCGCCACCGGCGGGCAGATCACCGACGTACTCGCCGAAGATCGCACCCAGGTCCGGCTCTCGGGCCACCTCGGCGTCGACTACTGGGATTTCAACGCGGCGGTAGCGCAACGCCGCCACGCCCGCAGCGACGCTGCACAAGCCGACGCCGCCCGCCGCATCGCGGCCCTGGCGACGAGCGAGCTGGCCAGCGACCTCACCGACACCTGGGTCCAATCCATTCGTGAATCGGCGCGACGCACCTCGCTGAATGCCTTGAGCTGGCTGGCCACCCGAACCACCGACGACCCTCGCGCGACCCTGGGAATGCTCGAAACCACCGTCGAGAACGACCCGTACAACGAAGCAGTCTGGCACGACCTCCTGCGCCTGCACGCCCGCCTCGGCGAAACCGCCGCACTCACCCGCACCTATACTCTCCTGACCCGGAGACTCGCCGAAATCGGCCAGTCCCCGAGTCAGGAAACCCGACAGCTTCTCGAAACGCTCCGCCGCGCCCAACAATGAGTCGAATGCGGTCTGATATTACCGCTCGCGTCGATTGTCGATTAGTGTAGAAATCAGTTTTTCCGGCGGTTTACGAAACGGTCGTTCGTGCTTTCGTGTCATTCCGCTATTATTCGATAATTGCTGGAGGGATCGGGTTTCATACGCCGGGCACTCGTAGCTTTTCTCGAGGGTGTAGTCCCTGTCTGCCTGAGTGGCTCGATGATAAAATATCCGTGCGATGTTCCATGGCGAGATTCGCTGCATGATTCGGTGCGAGGATTGGAACGACGCACCACGGCAGCGTGAAACGGCAGGTCAGCGGGCAAATATCCGGGCGGATATCAGCGGGGATTGTCTATACACAAAGATGTATAGACATGCTCGGGCGGTGTCTGACCGCCGTTCTCTGTGACCTCTTGTGTCTGACTACCCGCTCGCCTGTCTCCTCATCTCACCTCCTTCTCCTTTTCTATTGATCATTATCTATCCATTCTTCCCGGGCTTTGCTGGACGAGGTGTGGCCTGGCTGGCGAGTGCATGTGCGCGCCGCGTTTCCGTATTGCCTAGGCGGATTCGCTGTTGTCCGGAAAAATTCCGGAAAATTGAGCCCTTTTCGGAGTTGTGAGGCTGTTCGAGATCGAGCTAGCGTCGACCCCGTTCCCGGAATTCACCGGGAAATTCACGCAAAATCCGAATGGCGGCCACGCCGCACGTATGCCGAAAACCGGCGCGAATTCGGAACGGAATTGCAGGAGTCGCAATGCCCACCACACCCGCTACCGCCACCACCGCTACCGCTGCACCGGCCGCCGGTCGCCTGCCCAACGGCGAACTCCGCCGCATGGTTGCTGCCGCGCTGGCCGCCGACCCGGCCCGCGAACAGTCCCCGCGTGAGATTGCCAACGGGCTCGGCCGGTCGTCCGGCGCGGTCGGCAACGCGCTGGAATCGCTGACCGCCGCCGGGCACGCCGAACGCACCTCGGCGGCCCCGCGCCGCTACCGCGCCACCGCCACCACGGCCACCGCCGCCGCCCCGGCACCGGCCGCGCCTGCCACCCCGGCAGCCCCGGCCGCCAGTAAGGCGGCGAAACCGGCCCGCCGCCGCCCCAAGAAGAACACCACCTCGGCCGCTACCCCCGCCTCGGCCGCGCCTGCCAACACCCCGGCGGCTGCGGCCCGCACGGGTAACACGGTGGCCCGGCCGAACGGGCAGGACTACCACGTGCGCAAGCTCGCCGGGCGTGCCGATGTGGATGTGTTGCGGACCATGCGGGCGGCCGAGGTGCCGGTGCTGCTGTACGGGCCGCCCGGCACCGGCAAGACCTCGCTCATCGAGGCCGCCTACGGGGACCTGTTGACGGTGCAGGGCGACGGGGACACCACGGTCGCCGATTTCGTGGGCGAGTACACCCAAACCCCGGACGGGCGTTTCGTTTTCATGGACGGCCCGCTGGTGCGGGCGATGAAAGAGGGCCGGGTGCTGTTCATCGACGACGCGACCCTCATCTCCCCGACCGTGCTGGCGGCGGTGTATCCCGCGATGGATGGGCGAAAAGAGCTGGTGGTCAAAGCTACCGGCGAGGTGGTCAAGGCCGAGCCCGGTTTCTTCGTGGTGGCCGGGCACAACCCCGGCGTGCACGGGGCCATCCTGTCCGACGCGCTGAGTTCGCGGTTCGCGTTCCAGGTGCGGGTGGTCAGCGACCTCGACCTGGCCACCCAGCTCGGGGTGGAACGGCGCGCGGTCAAGGTGGCGCGCGAGCTGGCCGCCCGGCAGGCCAAGGGCGAGGTCGAGTGGGCCCCGCAGCTGCGCGAACTGTTGGCATTCCGCAAGATCGCCGCCGCCACCGACCCCGACACCGCCATGGCCAACCTCCTCGGGGCCGCCCCGGAAGAGGACCGCGAGGTGGTGGCCGCCGTGGTGCGGACCGTGTGCGGCACCACCCACACGCCCCTCGCTCTCGGCCCCCGCCTCTGACACCCCATCCGCACACACGAAAGGCATTGCCCGCCATGACCGGCCACGTGATCACCGCCCCCGCCCCCGCCGCGCCCGCTACCCCGGGCACCGGCACCGCTTCCGCCCCGGCTGCCGCCGGGGCGGGGGCGGCCCCCGCCGCGCCTGCCATCCCCGCCCCGGCGTCGGTGCCGGTGACCGGGGGATGGGCCACCCTCTCCGCTGCGATGACCGCCGAGGTTCCGCCGATCGCGGACCGTGACGATTTGACCGTGAGCATCGCCCTCGGTGCCGCGTTCGGGAACCCGGCGGTGTTCGTGCCGGGGCTCGCGGCCATCGAACTCGACGGTTCCCGCCTCAAGATCGACCCGGCAGATGCCAACCCGGCCCGCTACAGTGACCGCAACCGCTACCCGGCGGTGTGGGGCGCGCTGGTGCACGAGTGCGCGCACGCCAAACATTCGGCGTGGAACCCGCCGCCGGTGGCCCACCCGGGGGTGGTCGAGGCCGCCATGCTGCTCGAGGAATCACGGATCGAGGCCGCCCAGGTCTGCCGCCGCCCCGACGACCGGCACTGGTTGCGCGCCAGCACCACCGAGATCGTGATCGGGGACAACGGCGGCGCGATCGCCGCCGCCCAGATCCCCCCAACCCGCTACAACGCCGCCCGCAACGCCGCGCTCATCCTGGCCCGCCTCGACGGCGGCATCCTGGAGGCCGCCGAGGTCGCGCCCGCCGCCACCGCGATCGAGGCCATCCTCGGCACCGACACCCTCGACCAGTTGCGCGCCATCTGGCGCGAGGCCCACACCGTGGCCGACACCGACGCCGCCGCCATGCTCGAGCTCGGGCAACGCTGGCTCGATATCGTCGGCCCCGACCCCCACACCGACCCCGTGCCGTCCTCGCCGCTGGGGGCCGCGATCGGCGACACCGTGACCAACATCGGCAACGCGGTCGCCGCCTCGCCGGTGGACCCCGACCCCGCCGAGATCGCCTCCGCCGCCCGGGAGGCTGCCGAACGCGCCGCGAAAGACGCTGCCTTGCAAGCACGAAAGGTGTTCGGTGACGGGTCGAGCCGGGGCCGGACGGCAAGCACGCGACGCACACGCACCGCCCGCCCAGAGGAGCACACCGCCGCGCGGGTGCTGGCCCGCGCCCTCAACACCGCCGCCACCCGCGAACGGACCACCGTGAAAACGACCTCCGCACTGCCGCCGGGCCGGTTGCGGATGCGCGGCGCGCTGGCCCGGGAGGCCCAACGCGCCGCCGGGGCGATTCCGACCGCCGAACCGTTCACCCGCACCACCCGCAAAACCCCTCCGGTGCCGCCGTTGCGAGTCGGTGTCGCGTGTGACGTGTCCTCCTCGATGGGCAACTACGCCGCCCCGGCGGCCTCGGCCGCGTGGATAATCGCCCGCGCGGCCGAGCTGGCCACCATGCCCGCCCAGACCGCGACCGTGACGTTCGGGGCCTCGGTCAAACCGATCACCTACCCGGGCACCGCCCCGGTGAGGGTGACCGAATTCAGTTGCCCGGACTACCTCCACGCCATCGATGCCGCTGTCGAGGCCCTCGACGGTGCCCTCGACCTGGCCCGGCCCGGCGCGACCCGGCTGTTGGTGATCATCTCCGACGGCCAATACAAAGGCCGCAACCGTAACCGTGCCCAGGCCCGCGTGAACGCGCTGCGCGCGGCCGGATGCGCGGTGCTGTGGCTGGCACCAGCCGACAGCGAGCCGGAGCCGCTGGACGGAGTGACCCTGCACTTGGTTACCGACCCGGCCGCCACCGCCGCCGCCATCGGCCGCGCCGCCGCCGCCGCCGTACGCGCCGCCTAACCCCTCGGGTGTCCCGGGCGCACACCGCGCCCGGGGCACCCGGACCGGGGCCGCCACCGGGCCACCGGCGCGGCCCAACCACCACCAACCCCACCCCGCCCCGACCGGGGCGGCAACGACAGGAGGCAAACCATGACCGACCCCGCGATCCCCACCACCGCCGCCCTCGAGCCGATCTACGTGATCGCCAACGCCATCACCGGCGATCAATTCATCATCTACGCCCCCGGCCCCCACGACGTGCGCGGCATGTACACCGTGGCGCACGTGACCGGCGGTACGGGCGGTTACGCCGCCCCGCGTATTCACCTCGTGCACCCCGACGACATCGCCGCCTACGCCACCGGTGCCGCCGACCTGGTGCGCCGGAGCGGGCGCGGGCACGGGGCGAGTGTGTGGCTCGACCGCACCACCGGCCCCCTGCGCGAGCGCCTCACCCGATGAGCCCGCTAGCGACACAACCGACCCCAACTCAGCCCACGAACAGGAAACCCTCATGCGCCTGATGAAGAACACCCAAGGTCACGACGAGGACGGCGTCATCCAAACCTGGAGCCAAACTCAGTGGCAACGCGGTAGCGGGCGCGACCCGCAACCGGCCGCGTGCTCCGGAGTGTGTCCTCGTCCGCTGCGGCACTGCGGCGAGGTCGCCGGCGTGAGTCACCTGGTCTCGCGCAAATGAATAGTGGCGGGTCGAATTCCTCTCGTGCCGTTCGCATTCCAGAAATGGAAGAGAGGAATCCGGGGCCGGAACTATTTTCCACATTGCGCTTGACATCACACGCCCTATCGAGCGGTCATGGAACCGGAAACGGCACCGACCCCCTGGGAATCGCCCCGATCGGTGCGGATTCCGTCCCGACCGGGACATCACCGAATTCACCGAAACCCATTGTTTGGAAGGAACCCCCATGTCCAAAAAGAAGAACGCCTCCAGCGCCCCTACGAAAACGGCCGCGCCTGCCCCGGAACGTGGTTCGCGGTCGGGTGTGGTGCCGGTGTTGCGCCGCGACAGCGACAGCGCGTTGTGGGCGGCGCTGCGGGCCCATCCCGGCAGCACCACCGCCGCGCTGGCAGACATCGCCGGGATCGGACTGTCCACCGCGCGGCGGTTGCTGTCGCAGTGGGAAACCGCCGGGTGTGCACAGTCGCACGCCGACCCCGATTCGCCTCGGGCCGCCAAGACCTGGGCCCAGGGCGCGGGCGCACCCGCTGCCATCGAACCGGACCCGGCCCCCGCCGCGCCCGCCGACCCGGGCCCCGCCGAACTCGCCACGCCGGAACCGGTTTCGCCCGAGACACTCACATCGGCCGAACCGGACCCCGACACCGCCGGGCCCGCAACCGAACCCGCCACCGTGTCGGCGGCGGAGGTGCCCGCGCTGCACAATGCCGAAGCACGCGCGCTGTGGGAGGCCCTGGAAACCCATCCCGGCAGCACCACCGCCGAGCTGGCGGAAATGGCAGCCATCGGGACCATCCCCGCGCGGCATCTGCTGACGGAATGGGAACTCGCCGGGGCAGTGTGGGCGGTCACCGATCCGGGCAAGCCCGGGGCCGGGAAGAACTGGACCGCCGGAGCGAAACCCGAACAGGCCCCGGCCGCGCCCGAACCCGCCGTACCCGAACCGGCGGCCACCGCACCGGCCGACCCGGCGACCCCGGAATCTATCGCGGCCGAACCCACCGCGCCCGAACCGGCCACCCCCGCCGAGCAGGCGGCCCCGGCCGACCCCGCCCCCGCCACCACCCCAGAGACGGCGGTAGCTGCCCCCACGGGCGACGATCCCGCCACCCCGGCCCCGGTACCCCCGGCGGCGGCCGACGACGGCGCTGCGGCGGACCCGGAGTCGACGGTGGAACGCCTGCCCGCTGGTGCGCTGCGGGGACAGGTCGAGGACCACTTGCGCGAAAACCCCGGAAAGGAGTTCACCCCACACCAGATCGGCAAAGCCCTGGCCCGGTCCAGCGGCGCGGTCCACAACGCCCTGGTCACCCTGACCAAGCACGGGACCGCGCGCCAGACCAGCACGGCCCCAAAGAAGTTCACCCTCGCGTCCTGACAACGGGCGATGCCGGAATCCCCGGAGCGACTATCTCCGGGGAGTCCGACACCGCCCTCTCAATCTAACCTCTGAGAAAGGTGCTCGACTATGTACTCCACCCCAACCCCCAAGGTCCTCGCCTCGGCCCTGTACCGGGTGTACGCCGATTCCAGCCACGCTCCCGACAGCCTGGAGCTGTGGATCGCCATCGCGGACACGGCCATGCGTGAGCTGGAAATGCCGGTGCTGGTGTCGCTGGTGCCGTGGGTGCCGATCGCGTTGCGCTACGAGAAGGTGACGACCGACGGCGAGTTCTTCCCGCACACCGGTGCGGTGCGGATCATGACCGGCCCGCTGACCGGCACCCTGTACCGCGACCTCGATACCGCCGCCCGCGAGGTGGTCGTGGCCACCCTGAACGAGCTGATCGACCAGGGCACCACCAGCGACGGCGACGGCGGCGACAGCGGCGGCGGTGAGCAGATCGACGCCGCGCCCACGCCGTTGCCGTCGTGGCGGTTCCGCGACAAGGGTGCCCCGCCCGCTTTCACGCGCGCAGTGCCGCCGATCATTTCCTGACCGCCTACCCGCTGAAAACGGCCCGTGGTGCCGAGCAATCGCTCGGCACCACGGGCCGTTTTTCTGTGCGCCGTGCCGGACGGCGCGGGCTACTTGCTGCGGTCGATGGCCTGTTCGATCCAGTCGGTCAGCACGGGGGCGGCGGTGTTGTAGCCGGTGGCGTCGAACGTGGCCGTGTGGCCATCCTGGGCGGCCGGAACGGCGGTGCCCGTGCCGGTGGCGCTGCCCGCTGTGTCCGTTCCGGCCGTCGAGGCGGTGTAGGTGTTGGTCAGGGTGGGGAACTGCTGGCCGGTGAACGCTGCGGCGGTGGCAGAGACGAGATCGGCGGCGACCGGTGCCAGCCCGGTCAGCGCCAACACCGCCGCCACCGGGTCACCACCGGCGAGGGATTCCACGGCGGTCCAGGCGATCTCCTGAGCGCGGCCGACATCGGTGGCGATGCGGGAAATGTCGAGACCGGCCAGGACACCGACGATTTCAGCGGCGATCGTCGCGACACCGGTCGTGTCCAGCGGCGCGGCCAACGCCAGCGCACGCTCCACCAGCCGCAGGTCGAGCCCATCGGCCAGCTCGACCAGCGGGGCGAACTGGTTGTTCAGGTCCCCCGAGACGCGGTGCACGCCGCGCACGTCGGCGGCGGTGATCAGGCCGGGCAGCTGGGCGAGGTCGGCCACGATCGCGGGCACATTCGCGGTGAAGCTGGCGAGACCGTTGAGGACGGTGACGACCTGGGCGAGGACCTGGGATCCGCTGATCTGCCCGGTGGAGGCCGACCCGATGCTGGTGGTCGGTGTGTTCGTCGTGGTGGCGCGGGCTTTCGCTGTGGTAGTGGGCAAGGCGGTGCTGGTCGGGGCCGGGGTGGAGGCGGCCGAGGCGGCGGTGGTGAGGGCGCGGCTCACCGCGGCGAGGACCGGAGACGACTCGGCGGTGGTCGAGCAGTAGCTGTCGCCCTCGAGGCAGAGTGTGCGGACCCGGTCGCTCAGCACGCCGAAGCCCTGCGAGCGTGGCCCGGTGACACCCTGCCCAGAGACCGGGGTGCCGAGGTGAGTGGTGGTGGCGTCGCGGCGCGGATCGGCGACGAGTGCCACGGCCAGGACACGGGAGGCTGGGATCGGGCCTCCCTTATTGCCGAGGGTGGTGGCGAGGTCGCCGGTGACCTCGGCGCCCTGGCCGTAGCCGGCCAAAACGACTCGCGTGTCCGAGCACAGCCCCCACACCGCCGCGGTGAGGTCGGCTCCGCTCACCGATCCCGTACCAGGGGAGGGCGCGAGCGTGCGGATCTCGATGTCGCTGCCGTAGCGGGCGGTCAAGGACTCCCCGAGCAGGGTGAGGATGCCGGGTGCCGACCCTCCGGTGGTGGTGGGGTTTGTCTCGTAGGTGCCCGGTGCCAGCAGTGCGGTCCAGCGTGGGCACGGGGTACCGGCGCGGTCGGGTGTGGGTTCTGCGGCGGCGACACCGGCCGTCACGGTGGTCGCGGCGATGGCCGCGCACAGCGCCGCGCGGGCGGTGCGGCGGAGGCGGAAGTTGTTGTGGTGCATCGGGTTTCTCCATTCCTGCGAGGGGGATGGTCAGGAGGCGGCGCGGGAGCCGTCGTCGTGGTGGGTGGGTGTGGGTCTCCTAGCGGCGTAGAAGTCGTCGCCTTTCCACCGGTAGGGCGAGACTCGGACGGGTTCGTTGAAGGTGGGTGCGTGCACCATCTGGCCTGCGCCGAGGTAGATCCCGACGTGGTGGACGTCGGCGGCGGTGCCGTAGAAGAGCAGGTCGCCGGGGGCGAGCTGGTCTTCGGAGACCGGTGTGCCGGTGTGGACCTGGTCGTAGGTAGTGCGCGGGATCGAGATCCCGGCGACGCGGTAGGCGGCCTGAGTGAGTCCCGAGCAGTCCCAGCCGCCATTCACCTCAGGCCCGTTGCCGCCCCACACGTAGGGCAAGCCGAGCTGGGCACAAGCGAACGAGACCACCTGTGCAGCAGCAGGGTTCGTCGGCGAGGCGGTCTGGCAGTCGCCGCCTGAGGTGTCGGTGGCGCGGTAGCGGGCGGCCTGGTCGAGGACCTGGTCGACGTACCAGTCGGCGTGGTTGTAAGCCCAGATCGCGGCGCGCAGGTCATCGGGTGCGCCGGAGTCGCACAGATAGAACGCGGCGGCGTGGATGACGTCGGAGGGGTTGTAGCGCGAGGGCGGGCTCGCGCCACCGGCGGGCAGGGGATGCCTCGAGACGACGGAGTCGAAGGTGGGAGCGAGGAACTGCATCGGCCCACCGGCTCCGGAGGCGTTCTCGCCCGAGGACACTCCCGGCAGGGTGGAGCGGCCGTGGTCGGTCTCGACCTTGCCGACCGCGGCGAGCACGCTCCAGTCCAGGCCGGGGCAGTCCCCGGCAGCGGCCTGGTAGAGCACGAGCATCTCGGCCGGGATGTCCTGCACCGCTTCGGTGCTCGGGGTCGAGCCGGTGCCGGTCGAGGCTCCCGGGGCGGGTGGGGTGAGCGCGTGGTCGAACACCACGACGGCGCTGACCACGGTCGCGATGACGACCGTGAGGAACACGAACGCGCCGAATCCTGCCCCGAGTGCCTTGACCAGCATCGCTAGCTCACCAGGACTCGTAGGTCGGTGGTTGTGGGGGTGGTGGGGACAGGGTGACGATGCCGCCCTGCGGTGCCCAGGTCGGTTCGGGTTCGATGTCGGCGTCGGGTGGGGTGCGCCGAGGCCACGTGGTGGCGAGGTGGTGCAGGTGTCGCCTGCGAGAGGCGTTGGCGGCGTAGGCGTCCAGGGGAAGCCAGACCTGGTCGGCGGGACTGGCCTCGTGGGTGGGGGCGAGGAGTTCGGCGGCGGCGGTTGCCACGGGCACGGCCTCGGGATCGGGCAGCCGTTCCCAGGTTCGGTGCAGCGCCGCGCGGGCTTTGGTCTCGCGGGCGATACTTGGCACCCAGAGCAGTACGGGTGCGATGACGCCGGTGGTGCGGGCCAGCTCGGCGTAGCCGGTGAGTTTCGCCGCGACCCGCGACAGCGCCGTGGTGGTTTCGAGGTCGTACTCGAGGTAGAAGTCGAGCACGGTGTCGGCGTGGGTGTAGCGGCCGAAGGCGTCGGGGCGGGCGAGGTCTCCCCACAGGCGCTCGCAGCGGGTCTGTGACCACCACGCCTCGAGCTGGCCGGGTTCGCCGCGCTGGTCGAGGGCGGGGTGGGCGATCAGGGCGCTGAACCATTCGGCGACGCCGAGGGTGTGGGTCAGGTGCATGCTGTGGCCGATGGCGAGGGCGCGCTGGTGCTGGTAGCCCAGCTCGCGGACCGTGATTCCGGCTTCGGCGGCGAGGACGCCGGCCCCGGCTGGTGCGAGTACCCAATGCATCGGCGCGCTGCCCTGGGTGCGCCACGGCCGGAAACGGTCCACGACGCCGTAGCGGTGCAGCAGGTTCAGTCGTCGCAGGGCGATGGGCTGGGTGGGGAAGGCCAGGCTGGTGAGCTGGTTGGTGGTCAGGACGCGGTGTTCGTGCAGCATGCGCAGGAGCCAGCGGTCGCGCTCGGTCAGGCGGGAGACGAGTGCGGTGCTGTCGAGCGGTCGGGGGCGGGGCCGGTTGTCGGGGCGGGGTCGGCGGTTGTCTGCCTGCTGGGCAGGGCGGGAGAGCATCGGTGGCACAACCTTTCTCAGGACGAACGGGCGGGGGCGGTTGGCGGGGATGAGCTGTCGGTGCTCGGGTCACTCGTCGCGGTCGGTGCGGGAGGTGCTGAGGCGGGTGCGGGCGGCGGCGGCGATCTCACGGGCGCGCCCGGGGATCGGTGGGTCCAGGGGGCGGGTGGTGAGGGTGAAAGGGCGAGCGTTGCGGCCGTCGACCAACAGGCGCGCGGCGGCGTGGAAGGCGTCGAGGTGCGACAGGTCGTGCTCGGACAGCCACGGGTCGGTGTGGCGGGCCAGATCGCGGGCGTCGTCGGGCGACACGGCGAAGACGATCTTGTTTCGCGCGTTGGCCGAGATGCCGTCGCGCAGTTCGCGCGAGAGCTGGCCCAAGTTCTGATGCGCCAGTAGCAAGGAGAGCCGGAGTCCGCGGGCTTCGGCGAGCATGTCCTCGATCGGGGTGGACAGGTTCAAGAAGTTCTGCGCCTCGTCGAGCACGAGGGCGGCGTCAGGTCGGTCGGCGGCGGGCACCCGGGCTCTCGCGGTCACCGCCTGCCACGTCCGCGCTACCAGCAGTGACCCGACCAGACGGGAGGTCTCCTCGCCGAGGGAGCCTTTCGGCAATCTGGCGAGGCAGATGCCGCCGTGGTCGAGGATGTCGCCGAAGTCCACGGTCGAGGGGCCACCGGCGATGGCCGCGCGCACGAACGGGCGCAGCAGGAACGCCCTCAGCTTGTTCAGCAGAGGGCCGGTGAGCTGGGCGCGGCCGGTGTCGGAGAGCTGTTCGTAGCTTTCCCAGAACCCGCGCAGGACGGGATCGGCGGTGGTGCGGGTGACCCGAGAACGGAACGCACCCTCGGTGAGCAGGCGGGGCAGGTCGGCCAGGGTCGCGGTCCCGGGCTGCGCGCACAAGGTGAGCAGGCTCGCGCGCATGATGTCGTCGGTGCGCGGCCCCCACCACTGATGAAAGATCCGGCGGAAAACCGTGGTCAGGTTGTCGACCGCGAGATCCATTCCCGCGCCCCCGGTCCGGCCGATGTCCAGCGGATTCACACACGGCGGAGCACTGGATGCGTCGGCGTCGAAGAGCGTGACCCGCTCACCCATGCGAGACGGCAGCCTCGACAGAACATCGGTGACGAGGTCGCCCTTCGGGTCGATCACGATCACCCCGCGCCCCGCCTCGGCGTCATCGAGGATCGTGCGCGCCAACAGCGTGGATTTGCCGACACCGGTAGGTCCGAGGATGTGCAGGTGATGACGGGCGTCGCTGACTTTGACCGCGACCGGGCGGCGAGTGCCGGTGTCGGCCATCCCCAACGGCTTCGTGAACTCCCCACCGACGGGGATCTCCGGGGCCGGGGACAGCGCGCGAGCCCCGGCGCGCTGCAGGCCCGGTAGCCCATCGTCGGTGGGCAGATGCGCGATCGTGGCCAGCTCGGGCACCGACAACACATCCCCACGCCCGAGACGCCGCTCCCGGATCAACCGCTCGAGGCGGAAAAGCCGACGGCGACGCCGGTAAAAGTTGTGATCGGTGCATGCCCCGAACGTTGTGGCGAGAGCGTCGGCTCGCCCGCGCGCCACCGCCCGCGCTTCGGCTGTCGAGTCGATCCTGGAGGGGTCGATGGAGACCGGGATCGAGGCGGCATAGCGGACGACCGTCTCCCAATGCGCCCCTCGCGCTTTGGCCGCTGCCCCTCGCGCGGCGGCGCTGTATTCGAGCGAGGTCTGCCGGTCGGTGGCCCGCGCGCTTCCCACCCCGGTGGCGGTGCGGGAGACGCGAGCGCTGCTCGAGCCGGGCGTGAGAAGGTCGAAGGCCTCCCGCAGCAGTCCCGCCACGACACCGGCTCGGCTGCTGGCGCTCGCCGCGGAGCGGGTGGCGCGGGCGACGCGGAGGCCGGTGACCGGACGGGCGAGAATCTGCACGCACACGGCATGGCCGGGGGCGAGGTCGTCGGCGGCGGTGATCAGGTTGCGCACCAGATCACCGGAGTGATCGGTGCTCAGCGGGAGTCCCTCGTGGCGCCCGAGGCGTAGCTCGCCTCCGGCCACGACCCGCCGGATCCCTTTGACCGGGTTCGGCAGTGGGGGCCGGGCGGGTTCGGCAGTGTCGGTATGCGCGCCGGGCCACGCCGAGGCGACAGCCCGCTCAATCAACCCGGGTGGAATCGCGCCCGGCACCCACAGCCGGATCGCCGCCCCTTCCTCAGGGGTGACGGTGTACTCGAACCCCAGATGAGGCTGCCCCAGCAGCGTCCTCGCCCACGCTGGACGCAGCTGGCCGATCAGGTGTGCCCAGAAGGTGAGTGCGCCTTTGGCGTCGACCGAGGGCGGGGTGAGCACGGTGATCTGGCGGGCACGCGCACTCAGCCGGCCTCGCCGCCACCGGACCGTGAGCCGTACCGCGGCGAGCACCGCGACACCGGCCGCGACCACGAACAGGGCATCGGCGGACACGAGGGCGTGTTCGAGTGTCTGGCGGAGGTCGGCCACGGCCCGGCCGGGCGCGAGAAGCGCCCGGCCCAGCCATCCCTGCTCGGGATTCACGCGGGCACCGATCCCGGGCCGGTGATCTCGACGGTCGGCAGAGTCGCCGTCCTGCCGAACGGGAAACGGCCCGCGCGGCGGCGTTCGGTTGCCTCCTCGGCTAGTACGACATCACGCGAGTTCGGCATCTCTGATGCGTTCGCCATGGTCCTGGCCAGCGGGTTGGTGCAGTTCGGTTGGTATAGAGCAACTTTGAGGTTGCTTCGGGATTTCTGAAGAGGTTTCATTGAAGCCGATCTCGTTTCGCATAGTCCGAAGGCAAGGTGCGTGGGTTGGCTGTTTCGGTGGTCCGGGATCTGCGGTCGTATCGGCCGGCGGCGTCGCCGGAAGAACTTGAGGCGTTCGAGACCGATGTGCTGGCAGGGTTGGTGCTGGCGCGTTCGGCGGCGGGGCTGTCGGACGGAACGATCCGCGGCGATGTGAGCAATCTGGTGCAGGTTCGGGAGTGGTTCGGGCGTCCACTGTGGGAGATGGAAGCCGCGGACGCGGACCGATACTTCGGTCGCGAGCTGCGCCGTTCGCCGGGCGGCACGAGATTGGCTCGCGCACAGGCCTTGTCGGTGTATTTCCAGTTCCTGGAGTTGCGTCACCAGGTCGAGTTGCATGCGATGACCGGACGGGTGGTGACGTGCCCGCTCGATGAGATGAACCGGCCGCGAGGGAGCAAGGACGCCCGGCTGCGGATCCCGCCGTCGGAAGCTGAGATCACCGCGTTGTTTTCCGGATGGGCGCAGGAGCTGACGACCTGCCGCAAGTTCGCGACGGCCGCACGGAATTACGCGGCGTCGAGGTTGATGGCTGATGTCGGTGTGCGGGTCAACGAGGCCCGCCACCTCGATCTCGCCGATATCCGTTGGGATCTGGGAAGATTCGGCAAGCTGCACGTGCGCGTCGGGAAAGGTGCGCGTGGGTCGGGACCTCGGCAGCGGATGGTGCCGTTGATCAACGGGGCCGATCGGTCGCTGCGCTGGTATGTGGAGGACGTGTGGGCCCAGCTCGGTGACGATCCCGCGCGACATGGTGCGGCGTTGTTCCCGTCCGAGCGCGCCGGTCGCGGTGGCGGCCGAGGCCGGGTGGGGTACGACTCGTTGCGGGCGGGACTGGCCGAAGCGACCGCCACGCATCTGCCGTCGTGGGCGGGCAGGCTGACGCCCCACGTGCTGCGCCACTTCTGCGCATCGCAGCTGTATCTGAACGGAATGGATCTGCTGGCGATCCAGGAGATGTTCGGCCATGCCTGGGTGGCCACCACCATGCGGTATGTCCACGTGCACCGCACTCGAATCGAGGACGCCTGGATCGCGGGCCATCAGCGCGCGGCGACACGGCTGGAAGGACTGATCTGAATGCAATGGAACCTGCGCCTGGCCGCGGCCAACCGCGGCATCTGGCAAGCCTCCCAGCTGCAGCAGATGCTGGCAGAGCACGGCCTGGTGATCTCGGCGGGCAAGATGTCGCACCTGTGGTCGGGCCAGCCCGCCTCGATCAAGCTCGGCGACCTCGACGTCCTGTGCGCGGTGCTGCGATGCGAGGTGGGAGAACTGCTCATCGCGCAACCACTGCCGACGGCACGCCCTGCCGACGAAGCCGACACGGACACGGTGGCGGTCAACGCGCCACCGCCGGTGATCCCGCGCCGTCGGGACGGCCGCTCGCTGCCGCCCCGCTAACCGATGGTCGCCCGTGATCGGTCGACGGCCAGGGTGCCGCGCTCGGTGACCAGCTGTGCCGAATGTCTGGCCTGGGGTCTCACCTACGCCCAAGGCGTGTGCGACGCCTGCTATCAGTTCGCCGCCCCCGCTCGTCGCCACCCGGTCGGCGACTGTGGCGCGTGCGGGCGGTCGGTGCCGTTGAAAAACGGGTTCTGCCGGTTGTGCTGGTGTCAGGCCCGCGAGGACCGCGCCGTGTCCGCGACCGACCCGCGGGCTAAAACGGTGCTGGCACCGTATCTTCCGCTGGTTCGCTACCAGCAACTGTTTCTCGCCGACCTGTATCGCCCTCGTGCCCCGGCTCGTAGCGCACCACGTCGACACGGCGTGAAAGGACGCCCACTTAAACCCGCGCCGGCGGCTGCGGGTCGGCCGAATCCGATCGGCGCGCAGATGGTGTTGCTCAACGATCTGCCGCGCACCTACCGCTACGGCACGATCGACCTGAGATCGGGTGCAGCACCGCACAATCCGTGGTTGGCGTGGGCACTGCACCTGGCCGATGTGATGAGCGAGACCCACGGGTTCAGCCCGATGATCCGGCGCGCCTTGAACCGTAACCTGGTGATGCTGCTGGCCACCCACGCCGACACCGACACCGTCCGGTTCTCCGATTTCGATCGTGTCCTGCGTGATCGCGGCGTGAGCCGCCTGCACGTCATCGACGTTCTGTCGAGAATGGGCGTGCTCGTCGACGACCGGCCCGACACCTTCGAGCTCTGGCTCGACGCCAAACTCGCCGACCTCGCCCCCGCCATCGCCGACCTCACCCGACGCTGGGCACGCCAATTGCGCAAGGGCGGACCCCGCCGGAAACCACGCCACCCCCAGACCGTCTACATCTACGTCTCCGCCACCCGGCCCGCGCTGGCGGCATGGTCGCAGCGTTACGACCACCTGCGTGAGGTCACCCGAGAGGATGTCCGCACCCATCTCGGGGCCCTGCGCGCCGACCAGCGAATGGTCGCGCTGGTCGCGTTGCGGTCGCTGTTCACCTGGGCCAGACGCGAATCGGTGATATTCGCCAATCCCTGCGCCCGTCTCAGTCTGCACAAACCGCCACCACCGATCTGGCAACCCATGTCCGACGACGACATCGCCGCCGCGCTCGAGACCGCCCGAACCCCGCAAGCGAAGGTGTGTGTCGTACTCGCGGCCGTGCACGCTGCCCGGCCCGGCCAGATCCGCGCCCTGCAACTCCACGACATCGACCTGATCAACCGGCAGATCACCATCGCCAGGCACACCCGCCCACTCGACGACCTCACCCACCGCATCGTTTGCGAATGGCTCGACCATCGGCGCCGCCGCTGGCCCCACACCGCGAACCTCCACCTGCTCCTCAGCAAGGACACCGCCCTGCAGACCGGGCCGGTCAGCCCCACATTCCTTCGAACCCGCAACGGCCTGCCAGCGAACCTGGAGAAACTTCGAATCGACCGCCAGCTCGAGGAAGCCCTTGCCTGCGGCGGCGACCCACTGCACCTGACAGCAGTCTTCGGTCTCGACGAGACCACCGCCATCCGCTACGCCACCAACGCCCTCAAGCTCCTCCACGACATTCACGCCGCACCCTTGTGATCACCGCGAACCCAAGCATCCATCCCCGACGACGAACCAGGTATACACTTGGGTTCCGCGTGAAATCGCTTGAGTTCCAAGGAACTTCCGCATTTTTCGGGCTTGCGGAGGATGATGACGTCCTCGTGGGCGATGAGGTGCATCGGCAGCCCGGCCGCGCGCTGCTTGACGATGAAGTCGCGCTGGAAGAACGAGCTGCGGGCGATGAGCTGGCCCTCGGTGAGGCGGCCCAGCAGCGCCACGCACCGCTCCACCGGCTCCAGCCCGGCCAGCTCGCCGCAGGTGTAGAGGTGGGCGGGCAGCGGCACGAGTTCGGCGTGCTGCCGCCACGGCCGCGCGGTGATCACCACATACCCGCCCGGAGCGAGGTATTCGGCGGCCCCGGCCAGGATCTTGGTGAACCCGCTCAACAGTCTGCCGAGCCCGACGTTGGCGAGATTGCCTCGGTCGAGGATCTGGCCGTAGCGGTGGTTCTTCTTCAGCACCGGCTCTTTGCGGTTGGCGCGCACGTGCCCGTGCAAGCTGTCGCCGTAGGGCGGGGAGGTGATGACCAGCTTCGCCTGGCCGCGCAGCTCTGCCGGGATCAGCTCGCCCAGCTTGCGGGCGTCGCCGTGGTAGACCTCTGCGGCGAGATCGATCCCGGCGTCGCGGGCGAGCTCGATGTTGGTGCGCGCCAGCTCCGCCCACCGGCCCTCGTACTCCACCCCGACCGCGCGGCGACCTAGATGCAGGGACTCGACCAGGGTGGTGCCGATACCGCACATCGGGTCCAGCACGAGGTCCCCAGGCTGGGTGTAGGTGTTCACGGCGTGGGCGACGATGGCGGGGAACATCTTCGCGGGATGGGCGGTGCTGTCGGGGTGATAGCGCCCCCGGCGCTGCGCGGTGGGCGCGGTCTGGGCCGTGGCCCATACCGACACCGGTGCGACGGCCGGGCCGGTGTGTGCGGGGGTGCCGTAGTCCACGTCGGCGGTGGCGGTGGCGGTGGCGGTGGCGGTCGGTTCGAGAGTCATCGAGGCGTCCTTCGCGTGAGAGTTCCGGTGGGGCAGAGGGCGTGTGGGCTCAGCCATGGGCGGGCTGGAGGAAGACGAAGACGTCGGTGTGCGCGATGGCGTGGCGCGCGTTGCCCGAGGGAGCCGGGGCGGGAGTCGCGGTGACGATCTGCCCGGAGATGGGGGCGGCGATGATGTGCTGGAGGTAGAGCAGATCGGCGGCCTGCGCAGCAGCCACCACCGAACCGGCCGGCTCGAACAGGATCCCGGAGTCGCTGTGTCGGCAGCGGGAGAAAACGACCAGCAACCCGCCCATCGCGAGGACTTCGGTCGCGAGCGCGGTGATGTGCTCGGCGGCGGCGATCGGGTCGAGGTGATCGGCGAGCAGACTCGCGACGACCAGATCCACCGGCTCACCGCGCCAGGTTCGGTCGGTGGGGGCGTCGAGTCCGTGGCGGCCCAGATCACCGATCGTGGACAGTGCGGCGGCGGTGTCGGGCTCGATGATCCGCAACGCCCCTCGGGTGACGGGGGCGGGCCAACCGAGCAGCATTACTCGCGAACCGGGCGCGGAGAATTCGGTGATCGTGTGAACCAGCGCCCGGTCGGGCCAGCGGTCGGTGGGATCGAGCGGTTCGGGTCCGAGCGCCCACAAGGTCGAGGGAATCGCCACGGCGGCGGTGGAGCGTGGACGGCGGGAGCTGGCGGGCATTGCGGCCTCCTGAGCGAGAGAGCGGTGTGTACTCGCTTACTTCCGCCAAAAAGCCGAAATCGGGACACGACTACCCGATATTTTTCTGAGGATTTCCTGAGGTCGAAAATTGAGCCTCGGGAAGGCGATCCGTTCCCTGAAGGCTCGGAATTTTTTTGAAGAATTTTCGTGCCGGGTTGCCGACGGAGGAAGGTGCAGTATCCGGACTCTATCTGAAACATAT
This sequence comes from Nocardia abscessus NBRC 100374, assembly GCF_000308455.1. Classification (GTDB taxonomy): domain Bacteria; phylum Actinomycetota; class Actinomycetes; order Mycobacteriales; family Mycobacteriaceae; genus Nocardia; species Nocardia abscessus. The sequence goes on from NZ_BAFP01000274.1 coordinate 96,885, forward strand.
TCGGTTCATATCCTGACTGTATCCGCAGCTTCACAAGTCCAGGTAGATGCTCGTATCCGCACGGATATCCGGCGTCCTGCTGGGGGCGTGGCGAACGGTAGCGAAATATTCGCCAACCCACCCAAGATATGACTTGGATATGTTTCAGATATGTTTTGGGGGTGGTTTGGATAGGGTTTGGGTGCGTTTCGGATATGGGCGCGAGGTGTCCTTGCGAGGTCGGAAGTTCTCGACCGAACAAGGAGATCTGTAGTGACGAATTCACACGTCGCGACATATGCAGGACCGGGCGGAAAGCCGGACTCGCCGCTGGCAGTGGTGTGGGCGGGCTTCGACCGGATGGCCGCCGAAACCCTGCCTGCTCACCCGCGCCCGATGCCGACAGCGCAGCCCGACCCCGCCACCCCGGTGCGGACCTGGGGGCAGTTGCGCGAGCGACTGTGGCACCCGGCCACCCCGATGGCAGAGGTCGACGAGATCTGGGTGTGGCTGCTGCAACGAGTCCGCGCCAAGGAGCAGGGCGCGATGCTGGTGTGCGCTGGGCTGGCCGCGCCGATGCTGTCGCGGACCGCCAGCGAGTACGTGACCGCGAGCAGCACCGCCCGCCACGACGTCGAGTCCGAAATCCTGACCGCGTTCCTGGTCCACTTGCCGCGCGTCAGCGTGGACGAGCCGGGAGTCTGGCATCGGCTGCGTTGGGGTGCCTACCGCGCCGTCCTCAAGGCGGCAACCCGTCAGCGAACCAGCGTGACGGTGGTGGGAGACCTCGACCAGGACCTGGCCCCGCTGGGGGAGCGGGTGCGGGCGATCGGGGCCGGGCCGGGGCATCCCGAGACGGTGCTGGCCCAAGCCGTGGCCGCTGGAGTGATCTCCGCCGACGCCGCCGAACTCATCGCCGCGTCGCGGTGGGAGGGCCGGTCGCTGACCGCCTTGGCCGCTGAACGTGGTGTGTCGCTGTGGAAGTTGCGCAAGCAGCGGCCCCGCGCCGAACGCGCTCTGCTCGCATGGCTGAACGACCGCGCTCGCGACGTCGACCCCGAGCGCACCAGCCCGGTCGAGGCGGCGGCGGTCACCGCCCTCGCACCACCGGATCGGTCACCGCGGAGAGGTCGCCGGCCGAACCGGAACTCGCCAGCCCCGGCACCGTCGAGCACCGAGCACGGGCAGGTGGCGGCATGAACACCAACCAGGGACATCTCAACCACGCGACGCCACGGTCGGCTCGGCATTGGCTGCGGGTGCTTGCGGTCGCGGCCACGACCGTGGTCCTGCTGGTACCGATCGCCGGATCTGCTTCGGCGGCACCACCGCACGCCGAGGTGCTGGCCATCGCCTCGTCGTTGGGGGAGGTGATCGACAACGCCCGCAACTGGTTGGTGGGCATCCTGGCCGGGCTGGCGACATTGTTCTTGACCATCGCCGGAGCCCGCTATCTGCTCGGCGGCGGTGACCCCAGCGAGATCGAGAAGGCCAAAACCGCCTTCCGCGCCGCGTGCCTGGGATACGCGCTGGCGATGCTGGCACCGGTTGTTGTCGCCGTGCTCAAGTCCATCATCGGAGCCTGACCGTGACCACCTCGGCCCAGGCACCCCCGGCACCCGCCCGGTTCTCACCTGTCGCGCGCATCGCTGCCGCCAGCGCAGCGGCGGTGCTCGCCGCGGTCCTGATCGCGCTCACCAGTTCCGCCGGGGCCGCCGCCCAACCCGCTACCCCGACACCGGCCCCGCCGGTGACCACCGCACCGGCCACACCCGCCCCGACAACCACTCCACCGACCACGACAACCCCGCGCCGGTGGGTGACACCGCCCTCGACCACCGCCCCGACACCGGCCCCGCCGACAACGACTGCACCCGGCACGACAACGGCACCGACACCCGGCTCGGGCTCGGGTTCGGCGGAGTGCGGGGTCACCAACATCAACGGTTGTGTGGAGAACGCGGTCGACGGGTTCTTCCGGCGCATCGTGGAGACCTCGCTCAACCCGCTACTGGAACTGCTCTCGCAAACCCTGCTCACCACACCCGAACCCGGGCAGATACCCGAGATCGGCACTCTGTGGAATCAGTCGTGGCAGATCGTGGTCGCGCTCTACGTCCTGGTCGTGATGGCCGCCGGGGCGTTGTTGATGATGCGCGAGAGCGTCCAAACCCAATGGTCGATCCGCGAACTCGCACCCCGCCTGGTGATCGGCTTCGGGGCCGGGGGATTGAGCATGATGATCGCCACCGGCGGAATCGGTTTCGCCAACGCCCTCGCCGGTGCGCTGGCCGGAGACGGCGTCGACTCCGGCTCGGCCGCCGACGCCCTGACCGAGCTGGCGATCACCAGCAACCAGAGCCGAGGCGTGTTCGTGCTGCTGCAACTCGCGCTGTCGGTGATGCTGCTGGTGCTGCTCATCTCCTACGTCGTGCGGGTCACGATCACGATCCTGCTGATCGTGGGCGCGCCCCTGGCGTTGATGTGTCACGGGCTGCCCGGCCTCGACGGCATCGCCCGCTGGTGGTGGCGCAGCTTCGCCGCCTGCCTGGCGATCCAGGTTGTGCAATCGCTGACGTTGGTGACCGTCCTGCGGGTCCTGCTCACCCCCGGCGGCTGGCATCTATTCGGCCCCGACGCCAACGAGATCGCCGACCTCACTGTCGCTTTGGCGTTGATGTTCGTGTTGATCAAGACGCCGATGTGGCTGTTGTCGGTGCTCGAGATCGGGCAAGGTCGCAGCTTCCTCGGGTCGATCGTGCGCGGGTTCATCGCCTACAAGACCCTCGGCATGCTCAAAGGAGCCACCTCGAGCAGTGCCCGCTCCGCCGCGTCGGGGGGATCGGCACGGCGACTTCCGCGCCCTGCCCGCGCCCCACGAGCCCCTCGCACCGCCGCCAGCAATGGGCTGCCCGATCCGTACGCGCGGGTGCGCTCGACACGGGACGGGCAGCTCATGCTGCCCCTGGAAGGAGTCCGCCGGGTCGCGCGGCAACCCAGCCCGGCACCGGCCGAGGCGACCGGCACTCCACCGCCACGTCCCACCCGGTCGGCGCGGGGACGCCAGCTCGCCTTCGACTTCCGTGAGCCCGACCCGTACCGGGGCATCCGCCCCGGGGCCGGGGGACAGTACCCGCTCCCGATCCCGGTGCGCCGGATCCGAACATCACCACCGGCTCCCGAGCCGCCGCCGCAGCGTCCCGGTCGCCGCGCAACACCGCAACAGCTCGCCTTCGACTTCACCGAGCCCACCCCGGCCGACCCGTACGCGCGCCTTCGCCCGACACGCAGCGGCCAGTACCCGCTGCCGTTCCCCGTCACCCGGGTCAAACCCGTCGCACCGCCACCGAACCCACCACAACCACCCGCACCGCCGCGTCCGGCAGGTCGGCAGCTGCATCTGCCCATGCCCGATCTGCCCGTGCGCCGCCGCGCGCCCCGCGCCCCGAGAGGAGGCACCCTCCAGTGAGCACCATCGTGCGCATCCCCGCCGACGTCGACCGCTCCGACCGGCTGCTGGGGCCCTTCACCGCCCGCCAGCTCGTTGTCCTCGCCACCACCGCCGTACTGCTGTATTCGACCTGGGCGGCGACCCGATCCCTGCTGCCTCTGTCGGTGTTCGCCGTCGCCGCTGCCTTGGTGTTCGTCGTCGTCGCGGTCGCGGTGCTCACCCGCCGCGACGGCTTGTCGGCCGACCTGCTGCTCGTGGCCGCCATCCGTCACCGCCTCCGCCCACGCCACCTCGTCCGGACTCGCGTTCAGGTGGCCCCGAAGTGGATCTCCCGCCGTGCCACCACGACCCGGTCCCGCATGCCCGCCCCGGCAGCGTTGACAACGCAGGCGGCTCGACTGCCGGAATCGGTCACCGCCAGCGGCAGTGGTGGTGTCGGGGTGGTCGACCTCGGCGCCGACGGGCTCGCCGCCATCGCTGTCGCAGGCACCCTCAATCTGAGCTTGCGCACCCCGACCGAACAGGACAGCCTCGTCGGCCAGCTTGCTGGCTGGCTACACACTCTGCGCCAACCCGTGCAAATCCTCATCCGCTCGGCCCGCCTGGACCTGACCGAGCACATCACCGGCCTGCACGCTGCCGCCGCCCAGATGTCAGCCGACCTCGCTGCGGCAGCCCTCGACCACGCCGATCACCTCACCGAACTGGCTGCCCGCGAGGACCCGGTGCACCGGCAGGTACTGCTGATCTGGCGCGAACAGACCGAGCCCCTGACCGCGACCGGACTGCGGGCTCGGTTGTCCGGCCGCAGACGCGCGGGGCGGGTGCTGTCGGGTGGTGCGCGGCGGGCGGCCGAGTCCCGGTTGCTGCGCCGGATGACCGAGGCCGCCGATGTCCTTTCCCCTCTCGGGATCTCGGTGACTGCCCTCGACAACGAGGCCGCCACCGCTGTGCTGGCCAGCTGCACCAACCCAGAGAGCGTGGTGTCCGCGGCCGCCGACATCGCCGCCACAGACACGGTCATCACTACCGACCCCGACAGCCGATCACCGGATCCGTTCGCCGAGGGCCTCGACCGGTTCGCGCCGGAGTCCCTCACCATCGGTACCCGCCATCTCGAGATGGGCTCCGACTGGAGTGCGACCCTTGCGGTTACCGGCTATCCGCGCGAGGTCACGGCCGGCTGGCTCGCGCCCTTGCTGACTCACCCGGGCAGAGTCGAGGTCGCCGTGCACGTCGAGCCGATCGACCCGGCCACTGCCGCCACCCGGCTGCGCCGCCAGCAGGCCCGCCTCGAATCCTCCCGGATGCACGATCTCGGCCGGGGCCGCCTGACCGACCCACAGATCGACGTCGCCGTCGAGGATGCCACCGACCTGTCGGCGCGCGTCGCGCGCGCCGAAGCCCGGTTGTTCCGGGTCGGGGTGTATCTGACCGTGCACGCCGAGACGGAGACCGGACTGACCGAAGAGGTCGCCGCCGTCCGCGCTCTGGCGGCGAGCCTGCTCGTGGACACCTGCACCCTGTCCTACCGGGCAGCTCAAGCCTGGGTGACCACGTTGCCCCTCGGGCTCGACCTGATCCGGGTCCAGCGGACCTTCGACACCACCGCCCTCGCCGCGGCATTCCCCTTCGACTCACCCCAACTCCCTGCCGCCGACCCCGCCCAAGCCGCCCGGCCCCAGGGCGTCCTCTACGGCCGCGACGCCGCGTCGGGGTTGTTGTTCGTGGACCGGTTCGGGCCTGAGGCTCACAACCACAACCTCGTCGTCCTCGGGCGCAGCGGTGCGGGCAAGTCCTACCTGGTCAAAACCGAGATCCTACGAGCCCTCTATCGCGGGATCGAGCAGGTCGTCATCGACCCCGAAGACGAATACCGCCGCCTCGCCGAGTCCGTGGGTGGCACCCACATCCGCCTCGGCGCACCCGGGGTCCGGCTCAACCCGTTTGATCTGGAAGTCCACATGCGGCCCGACGGCCGCCGCAGCGCCCCGGCCGATGCGCTCACCCGACGCAAGTTGTTCCTACACAGGCTGATCCAGGTGCTGCTGGGGGAACAGACCGCCGCACAGCGGGCCGCCCTGGACGCCGCGCTGGCCGCCACCTACGCCGCCGTAGGGATCACCGACGACCCCGCCACCTGGACCCGCCCCGCGCCCACGTTGAGCGGGTTGCGCGACCAGCTCGACCGGATCGGCTCGGCCGCCGCCACAGAACTGGCCGCCGGACTGCACCCCTACGTCGGCGAGGGTGCCTATGCCAGCGTGATCGACGGGCCGACCACCACCGAGCCCGAGGGCGGATTAGTCGTGTTTTCGCTACGGGAGCTGCCCGAGGAGCTGAAAACCATTGGCAACCTGTTGGTTTTGGATGCTACGTGGCGGCGGGTGTCGAATCCGGGACAGCGGCGGCCCCGCATGGTAACCGTGGACGAGGCGTGGCTGCTACTGCGCGAGCAGGCAGGAGCACAATTCCTGTTCCGGGCAGCCAAGTCGTTCCGCAAGCATTGGGCCGGGCTCACCGTCGCGACGCAGGATTGCGCTGATGTGCTGTCGACGGAGCTGGGGCGCGCGATCGTGTCCAACGCCGCGACCCAAATCCTGCTACGGCAGGCACCTCAGGCCATCGACGAGGTCGCCACCGCCTTCCAGCTCTCCGACGGCGAGAAACAGTTCCTACTCTCCGCGGCACGGGGATCGGGGTTGCTCGCGGTCACCGGCACCGACCGGGCGGTGTTCGGGTCTCTGGCCGCGCCCGCCGAAAATGCGCTCATCACCACCAATCCCGGCGAACTCGCCGATAACGACGGCGACACCGACATTGAAATCGACGCTGCTGCACCGTGACCCCCGCTCACCGACCCCCACGATCCCGAGACAGCCACGGCCCCCCCGCGGCGAACGCGACACCGATGCCGATGCGCAGGAGGAGGTGATGCTTGAGAACCGCGCAGCCTGAACCATTCGACTCTGCCCGCCCAACGAGTATATGCCCGCCGCGTCACCGCACCGGACAACCCCGACCGCCGTCCACCCGATGGTGTCCGGTCATACGGCTGGGACGTAACCCGCCCTGAATAGGCCTCTGCCGCGATAGCAGTGGGGGTCGGCCCGGACCCACACCGGATCGGTCGGCAGGGCCTTAGACCCGTTGGAGGAGAGGGTAGTTGACGACTGTGCAGATACGGAGCGTTCATGGACCCGGATGTCCGGGCGATCCGGCCACCAGGCATAGCCCCAACCCAGACACACACCCCCATTACTGGTGGGGATAGTGCACCGCGCGCTCCCCAAATCTTGGAAAAACGAACAGACAGGACTTTCGATATGGACACGGATCGTTACTTGCACCTGGACCCGACAGCCTGGTACACAACCGAGGAGGTTGCTGCGCTGCTGAAGGTGGATGCCTCCAGCCTCCGCCGCTGGCGCACCGGCCAGGCGCCGCAAGGGCCGCCGTTCGTAGCCATCTCCGATCGTGTGATCCGCTACAGCGGCGCCGACGTGATGGAGTACCTGTCGAGCAGGCGCATCGATCCGAAGGCGGCGTGATGAGCGACCGCATCGACGCCATTCCGCTCGGGGTCGCAGTCCGAGGCTATATCGAGGTCCGAGGCAAAAGCGGGATGGTTCGGGCTCGGGTCCGCTGGACCGATCCAGTGGCCAAGGCCCGGGACACGAGGTCGAAGACGTTCGAATCCCAGGAGGAAGCCGAGAACTGGATTTCGGGGATCGAGCAGGCGGCCCTGCGCGGTGTAGATCCGAAGACCGCGACTGCGACGCTGGCCGAGTACGGGAATGCGCACTGGGATACCGCGATGCGGGGCGTGGAGCCGAAGACGCTCGATCCGTATCGGGCGGGCTGGCGGCGTCGGGTGGTGCCGACACTGGGTCATCTGCCGGTCACCATGATCACAACCGGTTTGGCCGATCGGGCGGTGACGGGCTGGATCGCGGACGGCTGCGGAGAGTCCACGATCAAGAACACCTTGGCAGCACTGGCGCGGGTCCTGGATCAAGCCGTGCGCGACGAAGTGATCGATCGCAACCGGGTCGACGTGAGCGGGTGGCGTCGGCAGCTGGCGCGGCGCGAGGACGAGCTCGACGATCCGCGCGCGTTGGCGTTGCCGGATTGGGCCACGCTCGAGCAGTTGATGACGGCGCTCACGGAAGCATCGGCCGGCCGATTTCGCGGCTGGGGCGATGTGGTGATGTTCGCGGCCTGCACGGCGACCCGGATCGGGGAGGTTTCGGGTTGCAGGGTCCGGGATATCGACACCGAGCAGTGGGTGTGGACGTTGCGGCGGCAGACGACGCCGGGGCCGGGTGGATTGCAAGACAAGGGCACGAAGGGCAAGCGGTCGCGTCCGATTCCGTTGATCGAGGAGATTCGTCCGCTGATCCTCAGGCGGATCAACGAGGCGCGCGCCCGCGTTGAACGCGGCCAGGAGGAGGCGAGCGAGAAGCAGCGGCGAGAGGCGCTGTTGGATGCTCGGCTGTTCGTCGGGCCTCGGGGAGGTCGCATCCAAACGGGAGTGCTGCGGGATGCGACCCATTGGGACGAGGTTGTGACGAAGCTCGGATATGAGCATCTGCGGCGTCACGATCTCCGGCATACCGGGCTGACATGGTTCGCGGATGCCGGGGTTCCGCTGCATCGGCTTCAGCGGATCGCCGGGCACACTGATCCCAGGATCACGCAGCGGTACCTACACCCGGATATCGCGGCATTGCAGGAGGACGGCAATCAGCTGTCGCGGCACCTGCGGGGCAAGTCTGGCCCCAGATTGGCCCCAACTCTGCGGGCGGTACCGTAGGAAAAAATCCCCTCCGATGCAGGTCGGAGGGGATTTTTCTATGTCGGGCTGACAGGATTTGAACCTGCGACCACTTGACCCCCAGTCAAGTGCGCTACCAAACTGCGCCACAGCCCGTTGCGTCCGCTGTGCGGGCGCTCGAAGAGATTACCGCACGAGGGTGGGGCGGTGCTAATCGACTGGTCAGGGTGGGTTCGGGGGTGTGTCGGCCGGAACCGGGCTGTGCTGGGTGAGAAGGCTCCGGTTTCAGAACAAGGGAAGGGGTGGTGACGAGGGGAACGTCACCGGGACGGTCGCGGGCGCGCGGTGGAAGGAGTTCGGTAGCCACGTCACCTCGTCGGCGGGGATCGCCAGCCGGATTTCCGGTAGGGCGTCGAGCAATTGGTCGAGCGCTTCCTGGACGATGACCATGGCGACCGACTGGGCGGGGCAGGTGTGCGGACCGGCGCCCCACGCGAGGTGCGAACGGTTGCCCTGGCGCTCACCGGCCGCTGCCGCGGGGTCGTTGTTGCACGCCGCCAAACCGATCAGCACCGGATGATGCTGCGGCAGCCAGACGTCTCCGACGACTTGCGGCTGACTCGGATACCTGAAGCAGAAATTCGCCTTCGGCGGGTCGGTGAACAGCACTTCGTCGATCGCGTCCCGGGTGGACAGCGCTCCGCCGAGCAGTTCACCTCCGAACCGGTCATCGGTCGCCAGCAACAGCACGGTGACCGCGATCAGATTCCACGTGGGTTCGGCGCCGGTCGTGTACAACATGGTCATCTGATGCACGAGTTCGGCCTCGCTGAGCCGTGCCGGATGCTGGACCAGCCAAGAGGCCGCATCGCGTGCCGGTGCTGCGCGTTTGGTCGAGATCACCTCGAGCATCACCGCTTCGAGCGTGCGTCGGCTCGCTTCCGCCGCGTCCACGTCGACGGCGTTGCGCAGGTTCATCATCGCCGCGTACGCGTCCTCGCGGACCTCCGGCGGGAATCCCAGCACCTCCTCGAGCACCCCGATGGTGAGCGGGATCGCGTACTCGATGAGCAGATCCGCCGAACCGGCCGCGCAGAAACCGTTGATCAGGGATACCGCGGTGCGTTCCACCGTGTCGCGCAGCGTGTGCAGATCGATCCGATCGAGACTGCCGGTGACGGCGGTCCGGTAGCGGGAATGTTCGTCTCCCGTGGTCCGCGACGCGTCCGGTCGCCAGCGCATCGCCAACGGTACCGGGCACTCCGTCGGCACGCTCTGCTGCCATTGGCTCGGATCAGCCGGGAAATGCGCGGGATCGGTGAGAATGTCCAGTGCCGTGCGATAATCGACGACCAAAGTCGCCGGTATCCCCGGCGCCACCTCTACCGGAACGAGCGGACCGTGCTCGCTCCGCAATCGCTGGTACGTGGCGTGCGGGTCGGCCGCGAACTCCTCCGAATACAGCTTCACCCGCGGGCACCGTAACGATGCGGCGGAGCGGACGGGCGAGACGGTTGTCTCGTTTCATGCGAAAGAGACGATGAAATCATCGAAACAGACTCCTGAAAGCGAAGGCAAGGGTCGACGACAGGATCCGTACGGCTTCTCTGGCGCAAGCGGATCCGGCCGTGCAGGAATTAGCTGGTCCGGCTATTGCGGTAAGGTGCAGAGGGGAGGCCGCTGACACGCGACGGGTGAGAATAGTCGGCCTGCTGCGCGGGTCGTGAATCCTGGCGATCCTTGTGCCCGGTGCGACCTCGACACTTCTGAACTCCCCTGTTTACGCCGCCGGCATTTGGCGCCACGGCCGAAACCAGGCCGTCCTACCGGCCGGTCTGCCAAAAGTGTTCGACCGCAGCGTAATTCGACTAACGGTGAGCGAGCATACGCATCCCCGCCTTCGTTCGCAGCGCGAAGATTTGGACCGGCGGCGCCCTGGACGCGGCGGTCACGACGGCGCTGCTCCGACCGTCCGCGCTGACGCGAGACTGCCGCATGCCTGAACCCCGGGTCGAAGTCAGATGATGTGCGGCAGTGCGTTTTTGTGCCGTGAACAGCGCGGCCGCTGATCGCCGGTCGAATTATTCGCGGGATTCGGACGCGTCCGGATTTGCCTTTCGGGTTCGGTGATCACGCTGCCGACCGGTGTCGGCTTTGTCCGGCAACCTTTTTCGGTCGAACGATGAGGTGGGCGATGTCACATATCAGTTCCGTCAACGACACCTGGCGGTCATCGGTCGTTTACCAGTCGGCAAATTTCCGCTGAAGAAAGGGGCTACCGGCTGCGCGTGCCGAGCCGGAAGAATTGCAACGTGCTGAGCGGGCGTCGGGGCCTGCGGACGGTGCCCCGACGATGCGCATGCCCCACCCCGTGCGAGTCAGCGTGTGGTGTGAGCACCGCCGTTGAGATGAAGGGTTTGCCCGGTGATGTGGCGGGCGTGGGGCGATGCGAGGAATTCGACGAGTCCGGCGACGTCCTCGGGCAGGCCTGCCCTTTTGTTGTGGGTCGCCGCGATCAACGTCGCTCGGCGTTCATCGGTGAGCTCGCCGCGGAAGAAGTCGGTCTCGGCGATGTAGCCGGGAGACACCACGTTGACGGTGACGCCGTTCGGCGCCAGCTGGGCCGACAACCCTGCCGACCACGCAGCCAAAGCCGCCTTGGCCGCACCGTAGGAGTTCGCGGCGTATTCGGCGCCGATCGAACCGATGTTGATGACCGCCCCACCCTCCGGCAGGCGATCCCGCAACGCGGTGGTCGTCAACACCGCGCTGAGGAGGTTGGCGTCGAGGTTGGCCCGCCACTGCGCCGCGATCTGGTCGAGCGATTCCACGGGCGGCCGCCCGAGGTCGGTGTTTCCACCGGCCATGTTGACCAGCACGTCCACCGTCGGCCCGAGTTGCCCGGCCAGCCGCTGCACGTCGGCGGGATCGGTGGCGTCGCAGCGAATTCCGGTCGCACCGAGTTCGTCGGCGGTTCGTTCGACCTGGTCGTGATCCCGGCCGGTGAGCACGACGAAGTCACCGGCCGCGGCGAACCGCTGCGCGACGTGGCGCCCGATGCCCCGGCTGCCGCCGGTGACCACGATCGTGCGCGTCATCGGAGGTCCCTCGCGGGTGCGGAAGGCGCCTGCACGATGGTCAACTTCGAACGCTCCCGCAATGTGAATCCCAGCGTCTGGTACAGACTGATCGCTGTCGTGTTGTGGGCGAGCGCATGCAAAAACGGTATCTCACCGCGCGTGCGGATGCCCGCGCCGACCGCACGGATCAGACGCGAAGCGTAGCCGCGGCCACGGAACTCCGCGTCGGTGCACACAGCGCTGATCTGACAAACGGCGCAATGCGCGGAGTTGAATGCGTTCGCGCACTACGGATTTGCGATTCAGTCGGCAATCGAGATCGGTCGCGTTCGGCAGTGTAGGCGTGTAGCGTGGCTGGCCGGACGGCGCGGATAGGAGCGGACTGGTGCGTGTCCATCATTTGGATGCCGGGGGGACTCGTCCTTTCGGAGGTCGTCTGTTCGACGGCAGGCCGGGCGTGTGGCGCGAGGCCGTCGGAGCGTGTCACTGCCTGCTGCTCGAGCACTCCGCCGGGTTGATTCTGGTCGACACCGGTTACGGCGAGCAGGCTGTGACCCGGCCGGAAATTTGGGTGGGACGGCAACTCATCCGGCAGTCGAACCCGGTTCTAGACCAGCCGATCGCCCGGCAGGTCGAGGCGCTGGGCTTCTCCCGCGCCGACGTCCGGGACATCGTCGTGACGCACCTCGATCTCGATCACGCGGGTGGGCTCGCCGATTTCCCTCGGGCCACCGTGCACGTTCACCGGGCGGAGCTGGACACCGTCGAAGGGCCGTACGGCCGTCGCGAAAATTTCCGGTATCGATCGGTGCAGTTCGAACACGGGCCGAAATGGTCGGTCTACGACGAGTCCGACAGCCGCGCGGAGCGCTGGTTCGGTTTCCGGGCGGTCCGCGAATTGCGCGGCCTGCCACCGGAGATACTCATGGTTCCGCTGACCGGACACACGCGCGGTCACGTCGGTGTCGTCGTGGACACCGGGAACGGCTGGCTGTTGCACGCCGGCGACGCCTACACCTATCACGGCCAGATGCAGGAGAAGCCGTCGATGCCGTTGGGGGTGCGAGTCTTCCAACGATATGTGGACACGCAGCGGCAGTCCCGGATCGAGAACCAGCAGCGGCTACGGGAACTCGTCCGCGACAACGGTGACGAGGTGACGGTGTTCTCCGCCCACTGCGCGACGGAGTTCGAGCGACTACACCGTTGACACCGGTGCACGGCGCTGGCTGATCATCCGGGCCGGATTCAGTGCCGGGCGACCGCCCGCGCCGCGCTGCGGAACAGCCGCCGTCGAAGGTTCGCTCGTGCCCTGGCGAGCAGCGGTGGCTCCGGAGTGGGTGTGGCCTCGCCGAACTCGGGAAAAAGTGCTAAGGCGTTGTCGCGCTGAATGTTTCGTCGCGTGGCGTCGTCACAACCGGGGTAGGTGTTCAGCCCGGCGTTGAAGTAGTGGACCGCGGGTTCGGGCGCGAACGGCCAGTCGCTGCCGTAGAGCACGTGCCCGGGTTCGGCGAACGCGAGCAGGGTCGGCAGCGTGGCCGCGCTCGCCGAAAGCGCGGTGTCGAAGTAGAACCCGGCGAAGTCGTCGAGGACGTCCAGCGGGCTGTACCCGGTGTCGTTGAAGATCGCCAGCGCCATGCGGTGGGCGGCGTAGGGGACGAACCCACCGGCATGGCCGAGGATGAATCGGATGTTGGGGTAGCGACGCCGAATGCCGTTGCGCACCAGCAGAAACGCCGCCCGGGTGGTGTCGAGCAGGAAATCCGCGGCGAAGGGCGGGACGCCGGGCACGGCGGGCGCGGGCAGGTCGGCCGGGTGGACGAACGCGACGGCCGAGCGTTGGTCCAGGACGCGGAAGAGTTCGTCCTGCCCTTCTTCACCCAGGTAGGTGCCCGCCGCGTTGCCCAGCAGCACGACACCGTCGGCGTGCAGGTCATCGAGGGCGCGCCGGGCCTCGGCGGCGGCCGCCCCGACGTCGGGCAGGGGAAGGGTGGCGAAGAACCCGAACCGGTCGGGTTCGGCGTCCGCGAGCGCGGCGGAGTAGTCGTTGAGCGACCGTGCCAGTGCGGCCGCCTGTGCGGAATCGGACAGGAAGGTGGTGCCGGGAGTCGAGACCGACAGCACCGCCGAGGCGATCCCGGCCTGCGTTAGTAGCGCACGCGCCGCCTCGGGACTCCATTCGGGCAGCTCACGCCCGCCCGGGGCGGTGACACCGTGAGCGCGCAGCATCTCGGCATAGTCCGGCGGGATGAGGTGCTGGTGCACATCGATGCGGTTCATTGCGGGCAGTCCTTCCGCCGGGCGCATCGGCCTCGATGAACGCCGAAGAGGTCCGAACCCTAACTCTGGCGCACCCCGGCTCGCCATGCAACCAATTCTGATGTTTTCATCATTTTCTGCTTGACAGAGTATTTCCCCATAACTGATGATTACATCAGTTTAGCAACCTGGAGGTAGCTGTGACCATCGACAACGCCGCCGAGACCGGGCGGGTGATCCGGGTCGGCGATCGGGAGATCTTCTTCAGTGAGACCGGTGCCGGTCCGGCCGTGGTGCTCCTGCACGGGGGTGGGCCCGGCGCCGGCGGCCTGTCGAACTACGCCCGCAACGTCGAGCCGTTGGCGCGGCGGTTCCGGGTGATCGTGCCCGATATGCCGGGCTACGGGCGCTCGACCAAACGCATCGACCAGTCCGACCCGTTCGGCGACCTGGCCGCGGCGGTCGGCGGGCTGCTGGACGCCCTCGACATCGGCTCGGCGCACCTGATCGGCAACTCCTATGGCGGAGCGGCGGCATTGCGGTTGGCGATGGACCGGCCGGAGAAGGTGGGGAAGCTGATTCTCATGGGTCCCGGCGGTGTCGGCACCACGCGCGCGTTGCCGACCAAAGGCTTGCAGTCGCTGCTGTCCTATTACGGTGGCGACGGTCCGAGCCGGGCCAAACTCGCCGAATTCCTCCGCGAGTATCTGGTCTACGACGCCGGCGCCGTCACCGAAGAGATCATCGACGACCGTTATCGGGCCAGTCTCGACCCGGACGTGGTGGCCGAGCCGCCGTTGCGCCGCCCCTCGGGCCGGTCGGCGTTGCGCACCCTGTGGCGGATGGATTTCACCCGCGACCCCCGGCTGTCCCGGGTGCGCAACCCGACGCTGGTGATCTGGGGCGCCGAAGACAAGGTCAATCGTCCCTCCGGTGGGCGCATGCTCGCCGAGACCATGCCGAACTGCGACCTGTACCTGGCGGCCAGGACCGGCCATTGGGTGCAGTGGGAGCGCGCGGAGCTGTTCAACGAGCTGGCCGGTGCGTTCCTGGGAGCGACGGCATGAGCCGGTTCGCCCGGCCGGACACCGACGGGTCGGTGTTCGGTGCGGTGCACCTGGGTTATGTCGTGGTGCATTCGCGTCGGCTGGCCGACTGGCGCCGGTTCGGCGCGCTCGCGATCGGCATACACGTCGACGAACTCGGCACCGACGCGCTGCGCTTCCGCATGGACGACCGTGCCTGCCGCTTCCTGATCCGCCGCGGGACGGCCGAGGACGTCACGGCGCTGGGCTGGCAGGTCGACGACCACGAGACCTTCGACCGTATCCTCGCGCGGGTCGGCGGTCGCGGCGTGCCGATCGAGGAAGGCACCGCCGAGCAGGCGGCATCGCGCGGTGTGGAGCGGCTGTGGCGTTTTCCCGGCCCGAAGGGCATCGCCACGGAGATCTTCACCACCCCGGTGACCACACCGGAGCCGCTGCGGATGATCAGTTCCGGCTGGGTCACCGGGGAGGCGGGGATGGGCCACGTCGCGATCGTCTCCCGTGAGCCGGAATCGATGCGCGGCTACTACGACACCGTGTTCGACGCGCGGTTGACCGACTACATCGATGAGAACGTCGCCGGGTTGACGATGAAGATCCGCTTCCTGCGGGTGAACGAACGGCACCACTCGATCGCGATCGCGAACCTGCGCGGAGTGCAGATCGATCCGATTCGAACCCGGGTGCAGCACATCAACATTCAATCGGCGAGCCTGGACGACATGCTGGCCGCGTTCGGGCGGGTCACCGATCTGGGCTTCCGGATGGCGTGGTCGGTCGGCCAGCACACCAATGATCGCGAGTTGTCGTTCTATTGCGTGACGCCGTCCGGATTCGAGCTGGAGGTGGGGTGGAACCCGGTGGTGATCGGGCCGGAGCTGGAATCGACCTGGGAGCCGAGTACCTATCAGGGCATCAGCATCTGGGGTCACACCACGGTAGGGGAGACGGTACTGGACAAGTTCGCGCAGTTCCGACGAGCGCTGTGGTCGGTGCGGACACCGGAGACGACTGTTCCGGAACTGGCGGAAGGGCTGTCGCGATGAGTGTTCTCGATGTCGACGTCGTGGTGGTCGGCCTCGGCCCGACCGGTTTGACCTTGGCCAATCTGCTGGGCAGACGCGGCGTGCGGGTGCTGGTGCTGGAACGGGAGCCGGAGTACTACGGGTTGGCCCGTGCGGTCTACACCGATGACGAGGGCATGCGGATCTTCCAGACCGCCGGTGCGGCAGACGAATTGGCGGCGGACATGAACGTCGATTCGACGGTGCAGTGGGTGCGTGGGGACGGCTCGGTGCTCGCGCAGTTCCACCGGATCGATCGGCCGCTGGGCTGGCCGGTGGTCAATTTCCTGTACCAGCCGTACTTGGAGAACACCCTCGAACGGGCCCTCGACCGCTACCCGCACGTCACGGTGCGGCGCGGTCGCGAGGTCGTCGGCTTCGATCAGGATGCCGACGGTGTGAGCGTCGAGCACGCCGAGTGCCGCGGCACCGGATACGGCAGACTCCCGGCGGACACCGACCTGGGCACTGCCGAGCGGGTGCGGGCGAAGTTCCTGGTCGGCTGCGACGGTGGCCGCAGTGTGGTGCGCACCGAGCTCGGCATCGAGATGTCCGGCACCAGTTTTCCGGAACGGTGGCTGGTGGTGGATCTGAAAGCCCGTGACGGCGTCGACGCTTTCCGGCATCTGCCGTACTTCGACTTCGTGTGCGATCCCGAACTGCCGATCGTGTCCTGCCCGCAGCCGGACCGGCATCACCGGTTCGAGTTCATGCTGACGCCGACGCAGACGAAGGAGGAGATGGAGGACGCCGACACCGTGCGCCGCCACATCGCCCGTTTCGTCGACCCGGACGAGGTGCAGGTGCTGCGCAAGCTCGTCTACACCTTCAACGCCGTCGTCGCCGACCGCTGGCGGGACGGCCGGATCCTCATCGCGGGCGATGCCGCGCACATGACGCCACAGTTCATCGGTCAAGGCATGAACTCCGGGGTGCGCGACGCGGACAACCTGTCCTGGAAGCTGACCGCGATCATCGAACACGGTGCGGCGCTGGAGATTCTGGACAGTTACGAGTCCGAGCGGAGGCCGCACGCCAAGGCGATGATCGATCTGTCGGTGCTGAACAAGAAGCTCGTCTCGATAGACAACAAGGTGTTCGCGGCGGCCCGGGACATCGGGCTCACCACCGCGCTGCGCGTGCCAGGGCTCGGCGGCTGGATCCGTGGCGCGAAGATGAAGCCACGGCCGCGTTTCCGTCGCGGCGCATACCTCGGCCTGCCCCGCCGCGGGCTGCGCGGCATCGAGGGAACCCTGGCCCCGCAGCCGGATGTGCGCGACTACGACGGACGTCATCGGCGCTTGGACGAGGCGCTGGGTATCGGCTTCGCGATTTTGGGCTACGGCGTCGATCCCCGCCGGGCCTTCGGAGCCGGAGAACTGGCGATCCTGCGGAATCTCGACGCCGCTTTCGTCACCGTGTACCCGCTGGGCGGACGCCCACAGGGCAAGCCGGGCGAGGGACGCGACGACGTCATCGACGTCGAAGACCACACCGGCACGCTGACCCGGTGGTTCGGCAAGGCCGGACTGCGCACCGGCGGCGTCGTCGTGCTGCGCCCCGACCGATTCGTCTTCGGCACCGCCGCGGCCGGGCGAGGCGCGCCGTTGATCGCCGAACTCGTGCGGCAGTTGGGCGTTTCCGTACATCCCCGGGACACTGCCGGTCGGTCAGCTCGTCACCGGTGGTGAAGGAACGTCGCGGTACGAGCAGACCCGTTGAACTCGGGGACGACACCGTTTCGCCTGGTCATCGGCGTCCCCACCGCGCCGGTCGGTGATCGCGGCCGCCGAACGGGCGTCCGCGACCGCCACGTTCACAACTGCGGCTGTGGCGGAAGCTGCCCGGCCACCAGTTTCCGGGCCGCCCGCTTCGGCATGCCGAACATTCGCAGCACGTGAAAGGTCATCTCGTCCGACAGCGCCCCGGCGTCGGCATCGGGGCGGGTGTCGAGCATCTGCAACAACCCCAGCAGCGCGCCGCCTGCGGCCATCATCGCCATCTCCACGTCCATCTCCTCGAACCGGCCCGCCTCCTGCGCGGCGAGGATGTCGCGGCGTGCCCGCGGAGCCAAGCCGTCGTCCCGCGAGAGCACCGGCATTCCCGAATTCAGGACGACCCGCACCATTTCCGGGATCTGCCGCTGCAACCGCCCGGTCATGCGGAAACTGACCGCGAACACCTCGGCCGGGTCGTCGTAGAGCCGCACGATCTCGTCGCGCATCTGGGCGTAGATCTCCAGCGCCGAGCGCACCGCCTCGTCGAACAACTGCTCTTTGCTCTGGAAGTGGTTGTAGAACGAGCCGAAACCGACGTCGGCGGCATCGGTGATCTCCTGAATGCTCACCGCCGACCGGCCTTCGGCCAGAAACTTCCGCGCGGCCGCCACCAGCGCGTTGCGGGTGCGCTCCCGGCGTCGATCAGTCCGAGTACGCACCACCGGTTCCGCAGTCATCGACCTACCCCGCCTTCGCCATCAGTGCGGGAATCATAACTGATCAAAGCGTCAGTTCCACCGTGGCGGGCGCTGCC
Source organism: Nocardia abscessus NBRC 100374 (assembly GCF_000308455.1). Classification (GTDB taxonomy): domain Bacteria; phylum Actinomycetota; class Actinomycetes; order Mycobacteriales; family Mycobacteriaceae; genus Nocardia; species Nocardia abscessus. The sequence goes on from NZ_BAFP01000274.1 coordinate 115,073, forward strand.
GGTCCACCCGGCGATCGGCAGTTACCGATCCGCGCCGGTCGAGAAGTGCTCCTCGTCGGCACCCGCGGACGGGATCGGCTGCTCGTCGTCTCGCTGTTGCCGGATCGGAACGACGAGCCGGCGTTTGCGGGGCATGGTGTTGATGAGGGTGGTGTCGCCGTTGTAGTGGGCGAGGACCCGGTGGTCCATGACCGCGCGCCACAGCGGTGGAATCGCGGCCAGCACAACCATCGTGGCGTAGCCCGCGGGAAGCTGGGGAGCCCGAGCGGAGCTGCGGAGGGTCTGGTAGCGGCGGCCGGGGTTGGCGTGATGGTCGCTGTGGCGCTGGAGGTGGAACAGGAAGATGTTGGTGACCAGGCGGTCGCTGTTCCAGCTGTCGCGCGGCGAGCAGCGGGCGTAGCGGCCGTCGGGGCGGCGGGCGCGCAGCAGTCCGTAGTGCTCGACGTAGTTGACCGTCTCCAGCAGGCCGGCGCCGATGAGCGCTTGGAGGGCCAGGTAGGGAATGACGACGGGGCCGAAGGCCGCGATCAAGGCGGTGAACAATGCCGCGCTCATCGCCCAGGCTTGCAGAAGATGGTTCGCCGGGCTGAGCCAGCGTTTGCCGTTGCGGGCGAGGCGCTGGCGTTCCAGCGCGAGGGCAGAGCGGAATCCGCCCATCATGGTGCGCGGGAGGAATTGCCACAGCGATTCGCCGAAGCGTGCGCTGGCCGGGTCCTCGGGCGTGGCGACGCGAACGTGGTGGCCACGATTGTGCTCGACGAAGAAGTGCCCGTACCCGGACTGGGCGAGCGCGATCTTGGCCAGCCAGCGTTCGAGGCGTTCGGCGCGATGCCCGAGTTCGTGCGCGGCGTTGATGCCGATACCGGAGACGAAGCCGAGGGTGACGGCCAAGCCGAGTTTGTCGGCCAGGCTCAACTCGTGGCTGGCCCACAGGTAGCCCGCGATGAGCAGGCCGATGAATTGAAGCGGCAGGAAAAGGTAGGTGCACCAGCGGTAATAGCGGTCGTTGGACAGCGCCTCGTAGTCTTCGTCGCGAGGGTTGCTTCCGTCGTCGCCGATGGCCCAGTCCAGCAGGGGGATCACCACCAGCACGATGATCGGACCGATCCACCAGAACACTTCCAGCCCGGTGTACACCACCAGCTGGGAAGGCAGCAATGCGCAACCCGGGGCGATCAAGCCCAGTACCCACAGGTAGCGCTTGGGATCGCGGGCTCTCGTGTGCTCGAAGATCGTCATAGTCATCTCGCCGATCCATCAGGAGAACACTCAACCGACAGTTCTGACTGCGGATAACGCAGACACCTAGCTCGCCAATCAAGGATAGCTGGAAGTTCGCTGGTTGTCGGAAATCCGTGGAAACCACCGACTGAGCGGCCACTGTCCGCCCCGTGCTCGCGCAGTGGCCCTCGGTCGGCTGGGGAATCGCCGCAAGGGTTATCGCACGCGACGCTCCACCAGCTCGAAGCCCGGTGATCGGATTCGGCAACCGCTATCTTCGCGGCCATGTCGGCGCCAACTGCACACGCGGAGTGCGCATTCGAACGGTACGGAATCGACCCGCGGCCTTCGGGCAGTCGGCGTTGTCGCCTCGGGCACGGAGCGATCCGCGCCGGATCTCCGAGTTTCACCGGTGTGCGCACCTGAGCGGCTCTGGCGGGCAGGGGTGAGCCAACTCCGACATTCGAACCTTTCTGTACCGAATTCGACCTAGCTGACGAACGGCTGAAGACTGCAACAGCAAATTTCCTGCGAATCAGACCCGCCGATTCCGGAGCCGGGCATCAGGCTGGTCCTCGGGCGTAGCCCGCCTGCCACGCCAGGGATCTGTGACGACCCGGGCAGGCAGGTCGGCCGCGGTTCGGTCGTAAGACCGAACCGCGGCCGACCACCGTGCATGGAGATCGCGGCACTACGCGACGATGTCGCGCTCCAGCGCGAGGCGCTGCGCCGAGTCTCCGATCGAGATACCGACGGTATCCGACTCGGTCGTGATTTCGCAAATCAGGGCAGTGCCCCGCAGTTGGTCGGTGCGGGCTGGTTCGCGAGCCGCTCGGTTATCCACTGCTGCGACGAGACCAGCGAGGGGAAGAACGCCAGCACGTGGGTGGCTCGCAATCCGGTGATGACGCTGGGCAGCTCGACGTTCGCGTTCAGCTGCACCGGCACGCCCGCGCCGCACCATCCGGCGGCCATCTCGCGGACGGGCACGTACGGGGCGCCCTCGTCGCTCGGGCTCGAGGAGATGAGGACGGGCACCGCCGGGTTGAGCGTGCCGACTCGTTGCTCGGTGAACGCCGACTTCAGCACGGGGGACTGATCGATCACCGCGGTGAGTGGTTGCCCGCTGGTGGTCCACTGCGACGTGTTCGGGAACTGCTGCGCCAGTCCGAGCGGTACGGCGCACTTCTCCAGGGACTCGCGCAGGATCGCCTTGCCGGTGTCGTTGAGTTCGGCCTCGAGCACCGGACGGGTTTCGGGATAGTTGGCGGCGATGCCGTTGAGGATCCAGGCGAAAGCCGGTCCGAGGGGGGCTCGGCCATCGTTGAACCCGATGAAGTACTGGTCGTCCACCACCGGCCCGCCGATGTAGGCGCCACGCACGTTCAATTCAGGGGCGTAACCCGGTTGCAATTCGGCTGCGCCCGCGGAGGCCATGCCGCCCTGGGAGTACCCGTACAGAATCACCGGTGAGCCGGGGTTGAGGCTGGTGCCCGGCAATTGCAGCGCCGCACGCGCGGAGTCGAGTAGCGCGTAGGCCTGAGATTTCCGGTTGAGGTAGTCGTGGACCGCAGGCGTGCCCAGGCCGTGGTAATCGGTCACCATCACCGCCATGCCGCGCGCCAGCAGCGTATACAGCGCCAGTACGTCGTATTCGACGATCACGTCGAACGGAGGCTGGTATTGGACGAATTGCGCGAGCAGTTTCGAAGGCGCGCATTGGTCGCCTTGCCCCTTCGTGCCGACCGCGTACGCGATCAGCGGGCGCTCACCGGGGCCGTTCCACGGCGCTGCCGGCTCCAGATACGTACCCACCACCGTTGTCCTGGCGCTGTGGGTATCGCTGCTGACGTACATGAGGCGCGTCGACGTCGCCGGGATGGATCCAGCCACTCCGGGGACCGATATCGCCAGTCGCGACGGTTCGGCGCGGATGATGGATCCCGGCGCGCCCCCGGGCTCCGCCGGCGGGATGTAGAACTCGTCGCCCGCCACCGCCTCCGCGACCGGCTCGGCCCACCCGTTGGGTGCCGCGACCGCCGCGCCCCCGGCCACGATGAGGGTTCCCGTCAGAGCTGTGGCCAATCTGAGTATTCGACTCCTCACGATGCGATCCTTCCTGCGATTGGGATACCCATGGCATCTAGAATCGGATACTGAGAGTATCTGTAAGGGGTATGGATTGTCTGGGAATAGCGATGAGTGTCGGCGGCTTCGGGGAGCAGGGCATTCACGGCCGACTCGAGCGCAGAGCCAGGCGCGGACGCGCACCGTGTTGACGGCGACCGCCAAACGGCTTTTTCTGGAGGACGGCTATCAGGCGACGACTCTGGACAAGGTCGCAAAGGCCGCCGGTTTCACCAAAGGGGCGGTGTATTCGAACTTCCGCACCAAGGACGACCTGTGCCTGGCGGTGCTCGACGAAATTCACCGTGAGCGAGCGGCGGAGGTCGCCGAAATCATCGCCGCCCCTACGGCCACCGACCGTCTGAAGCGGATGACGGAATGGGCCGAACGGGTTGTCGGCGATCCCGATTGGACCCAGTTGGAACTGGAGTTCAGCGTCCATGCGCGGCGCGACGACCACCTCCGTGCCGAACTCGCGACCCGGCTCGGCGACATCGTCGGCATGGTCGGCGCCGCCCTGGAGACGGCCGAGGACACCGAAACCCAGAAGCCGCGGGCCGAAGCCGCGGTCGCCGTACTGGCGCTCGGCGTCGGGCTGGGCCTGTTCCGGTCGATCGATCCCGGCATCCCGGTGACGGGCATGATCTCGGCGCTGCGCGCGATCGCGGGATTGACCAGGAACGGCTGATCCGCTCGGCCGGAAAGCGTCCCGGCCGCATGCCCGACGGGGCCGAAAAGCTCCGGTGGTGTCGCGGTCGCCGCGTCTGGTCTAATATAAGTCAAAACTTATTACAGGAGGATGTCATGCCGCTGCTCACCGATCCCACCGCCATCGCCGGGCTCGTGACCCGCGAGGTCCGCACCGGTTCCCGGGACGGCACCCCGACCAGGATCGCTGTCGCCCGGCGCAGCTACCCGACCGATCAGGCGGATCTCTGGAACGCGCTCACCGATATCGAGCGGATCCCGCGCTGGTTCCTGCCCATCAGCGGTGATCTGCGGGTCGGCGGGCGCTATCAGACCGAGGGCAACGCCAACGGTGTCGTGGAACAGTGTGATGCGCCGGAGCGCTTCGCCGTGACCTGGGAGATGGGCCCGCAGATCTCCTGGCTGACGGTTCGTCTCACGCCCGCCGGAGACGGCACCGAGTTGGAGTTGCTGCACGAGGCTCCGGTCGATCCCGAGTTCTGGTCGCAGTACGGGCCGGGCGCTGTGGGCGTCGGCTGGGATCTCGCCCTGATGGGTCTCGGGCTGCACCTGTCCAGCGGAGCTCCGGTGGACTCGGCGGAGGCACTGGCCTTTCCGGTCACGCCCGAGGGAGTGGCGTTCGTACGCAAGGCGGCGCTCGGTTGGGCGGATGCCGCCGTCGACGACGGTGACGACCCGGCGGAGGCGAACGCGGCGGCGCTGCGGACCGTCGATTTCTACACGACCGTTCCCGAGGACGGCTCCGAGGGCTGATGGATCGGTCCCCGGCGAAGATCTTCGAGGCACTCGGCGACCCGGTTCGCCGATTCATCCTCGAATTGGTGGCGGCCGACGAGCAGCCCGCGGGTGCGGTGGTCGCCGCCGTGCAACAGCGCGCACCGATCTCCCAGCCCGGCGTCTCCCAGCACCTCAAGGTGCTCCGCGACGCCGGGCTGGTAAGCGTCCGCGCCGAGGGCACTCGACGGCTGTACGCCCTGGACCCCGAGGGCGTCGACGCCGCCCGCGCCTGGCTCACCGGATTGGCCGACCCGCTACACCAGTTCGCGCAACCGCTCGACGCTCTCGCGACGGAAATCGCCCGTGGGAAACGGGCGCGCCGCAGCGCCGCGTCCGGACGGACCGGCGACGAGGATTCCGGCCGACAAGCCCGGCAGGCGTGACCCGTCGAGGCGTGGCCCGCGATTCTCTTTTTCAGCAGCGGCCGAACACGACGGCCGCGTTGTGGCCACCGAAACCGTAGGAGTTGTTCAGCGCGAAGTTGATGTTCTGGGTTCGAGCGCTGCCGTGAACGATGTCGAGATCGATCTCCGGGTCCTGGTTGTCGAGGTTCAGCGTCGGCGGCACCACACCGTCGCGGACGCTGAGCACAGTCAGGGCGGCTTCCACCGCGCCGACCGCGCCGACCGAGTGCCCCAACGCGGATTTCGGCGCGTAGACCGACGCGTGGTCGCCCACCGCCGCCCGGATCCCCTTGGCTTCCGCGAGATCGCCGAACGGGGTGGCCGTCGCGTGGGCATTGACGTGGTCGATCTCGGTGGGGCTCACCCCGGCCGTTTCGATCGCCCGGCGCATCGCTCGAATGTTTCCCTCGCCCTCCGGATGCGGGAGCACCATATGGTAGCCGTCGGCCGTGAGGCCCGCGCCCATCAAGCGAGCCAGGGGCTTGGCACCCCGTGCCCGTGCGTGGTCTTCCGACTCCAGCACGAACAGCGCGGCGGCTTCGCCGAAGACGAATCCGTCGCGGTCCCGGTCGAACGGACGTGACGCGCGTTCGGGTTCATCGATTCGCGTGCTCAACGCGCGCATCATCGAGAATCCGGCCACCGCGAGCGGATTGATGCGGCCCTCCACGCCTCCCGCGACGATGATGTCGGCTTCCCCCAGGATGATCGAACGCCACGCGTGCACCAGCGCCTCGCATCCCGACGCACAGGCGGAGACGGGCGTGATCACGCTGGCTCGCGCGCCGAGTTCCAGTCCGACCACCGCGGCAGCGCCGTTCGGCATGGCCATCGGTACCGCGAAGGGCGACACCTTGCGGTAGCCCGCGTTCTGCATCAGGTCGTTGGACTCGATGATCGTGTCGGCCCCACCGAGGCCGGTGCCGATGCAGACGCCGAGACGATCGAGATCCACTTCCGGCCGTCCCAAGGTGTCCCAGATCCGGTTACCCATGACATAGGCGACCTGCTGGACATAGGACATGCGGCGCTTCTGGACGCGGCTGAGTTCATCGGTCGGATCCAGTTCGAACTGGCCGCCGATGTCGACGGGAACCTGGAAGCGCTCGAAGTCCGGGTCTTGCACCTTGCCGATTCCGGTTTCCCCCGCGAGCAGTCGTTTCCAGGTCGCCTCGGTGTCGGCGCCTACCGCCGTCGACATTTCGACCGCCGTCACGACCACGCTCCGGAACCCTCCGTTGCTGGTGGAGAAGTCCGTCAAATCGGACATCAAACCCCTTCTTTCGGCTTGTCGGCTCGGATGCTCAAGCGAGGCTATGTGCGCGTTGGAAGGCCGGGGTAGTAGCCCGAGTGCCTTTCACCGCTACGATCGGGCCATGCAACCGGATGGGGGAGCGCGCCGGGTCGCCGTCGTCATTCCCGATGAAGTAGTCGTTCTGGACGTGGCGATTCCGATCGATGTGTTCGGCTCCGATCCGCACTATCGGCTCGAGGTGTGCGCGGTATCCCCCGAGGTACCGACGTCGGTCCCGGGGCTGTCCTGTGTGGCTGTGGCGGGGATGGAGGCTTTGCGGCACGCACACACGGTGGTGGTGCCCGGTTACGCGTCCTACGAAACACCGCCGCCGGATCTGGTTGTCCGAGCGCTTCGCGACGCTCATGGCCGGGGCGCGCGCATGCTGTCGATCTGTACCGGTGCTTTCGCTCTCGCCGCCGCGGGACTGCTGGCCAACCGGCCCGCGACAACGCACTGGCGGGCCGCCCCGTTACTGCAGAGCCAGTACCCGGACATCGAGGTCCACCCGGACCGCCTGTTCGTGGACGACGGAGACGTGCTGACCTCCGCGGGGGTCACCAGCGGCATCGATCTCTGCCTGCACGTGGTGCGCAAGGACATCGGCGCGGCGGCCGCGAACGAACGCGCCCGCGACCTGGTGGCGCCGCCGGTTCGCGAGGGCGGCCAGGCCCAGTACACCCGGCAGTTCCCGACGCAGACCTCCTCCGGCGTGCTCGCCGAGACACGTGCGTGGATCCTCGCGAACCTCGATCACCGGCATTCGCTCGAAGACCTCGCCAGGCGGTCGAATCTCTCGCGGCGTAGCTTCGTCCGGCGGTTCCGGGAGGAGACCGGAACCTCCACGCACGTGTGGATCACCAGTGCGCGCCTGAATCAGGCGCGCGAACTGCTCGAGACGACCGAACTGTCGATCGATCAGATCGGCTACCGCGTCGGTCTCGGGAACCCGGCCAACACCCGCGCGGTATTCAAGCGTCATCTGGGTGTCAGCCCCGGTCAGTACCGGCGCCTGTTCGCGGTCGGGAACTGACCAGCGCGAGACTCAGCCGGGGAGTCGTTGCGCGGGATAGTCGCGCAGTCGCGGATCGGCGTCGCCGACGACGACCGGATGGCCGACCAGGTCGAACATCGCGATGTCGGAATGGTGATCGCCGAACGCCGTACAGGTGGACAGATCGATGGCGTTCCGCTCGGCATACCGCAGCAAGGCCGCGGACTTGTCGGCCCCGACCATCGTCGCGAGGACTTTCCCGGTGTATTTTCCGGCCGCCGTCTCCATCGTCGTGCACAGCACCGAGGTGGCACCTACGGCGTCGGCGATCGGCCGCAGCGCCGGGGTGAACGAGCCGGAGACCAGCACGATGTGGGTCCCGGCCCGGGACAGTTCGTCGAGCCGCCGTCGCACGGCGGTGTTGAAGAAAGCCGGATCCGCGGCGCACGAGGTGAACCAGTCGTGTCCGATGCGGCGCACGTCGGCGACGTCGCGGCCGGCCCATCGTCGATAGAACCACCGATGGGATTCGCTGCGGCTCATCCCCGCCCCACGAAGTGCGCGGAACTCTTCGACCACGGTGTCGGCTTCGGGGCCGTAGCCACGTCGTCGCGCGTCGAACAGGAACAAGGACAGGAAGCTCACGCAACGGACCAAGGTTTCATCGACGTCGACGAAAGCCGCTGGGACACCGGCTCGATCGACCCGACGCGCTACCGGCGACGCGCCGGCGCGGGCGGAGCCCGTGGTCTCCGCATGCTGTCTCATGACGCGGCGACCTCGGTCTGGACGGCGGAATCGGTGCGCCGCCCTTCTTCTTTCCCCGGTGGCGGGTCGCCGCGGTGCGCCGCGGGGGTGGCGCCACAGAGTTTCAGCAACGGTGCCGTCATCGCGGTGGTGACCAACGCCATCATGACGAGCAGCGAGTACAGCCGCTGTTCGATGACGCCGATCGTGAGCCCGATGTTCAGGATCACCAGTTCGGTCAGCCCTCGGGTGTTCATCAGCGCCGCGAGGGCCGCGGACTCGGTCCGATCGGTCCGGGCGAGGCGGGCCGCCAGGTAGGTGCCGCCGAGCTTTCCGGCGATCGCGGCGAACATGATCGCGGCGAATTCGCCGATCGCGGCGCGATCGAGGGCGCCGAGGTCGACCTGGAGGCCGGCCACCACGAAGAACGCGGGCAGGAAGATGCTGCTCAGGAGCTGGGCGCCGCTGTCGACCGCCGTGCGCAGCCGCCGGGGGAAGACGACACCGAACAGGAACGCGCCGAAGATCAGGTGAAGTCCCAGCCATTCGGTGGTGGCGCCCAGCAGCAGAGCGCCGGCGACGCCGAGGAAGACCATGTTGCCCGAATTCCTCTCCGACCCGGTGCGGGAGAGATGGTCGAGGGCTGGACGCACCGCCCACCACAACACCAGGACCAGCGGAACGAACAACAGCAACCGCCAGTGGTGATCCGTGCCAGGCCGGGCGATGGCGATGACCACCGCCAGTCCGCACCAGGCCAGGACGTCGTCCACCGCGGCGCAGGTCATGGCCGATTGGCCGAGCGGAGTGCCGAGCAGCTTGCGGTCGTGCAGGATCCGGGCCAGCACCGGGAACGCGGTGACGGCCAGCGCGCAACCGATGAAGAGCGCGAAGGTCAGCCGGTTGTCACCGTCGTGCCGGGCCAGCGCCCAGAGCGCGACGACGGAACCGAGCGCGAAGGGCGCGATGTAGGCCGACAGCGCGATCGCCGTGACCGACCGCTTGCGTCCGGCGATCGACCGCAGATCCATCTCGAGGCCCGCCGAGAACATGAAGATCATCACCCCGACATTCGCGAATGCCGTGAGGTACGACCGGATGTCGAGCGGGAAGACCGCCTCGGACAACTGCGCTCCGAGAATCGTCGGACCCGCGAGTATGCCCGCCACGATCTCGCCGATCACGGCGGGCTGGCCGAGCCGCTCGGCCAGCCAGCCCAGCAGACGTGCCGCGCCCACGATCAAGACGAGGTCCAGCAACAGAAAGATCATTTGATGGCTCGGCATCGCCTCGACTCCGTTCGACCTCGACGAATCGCGGGATCGGATTCGATGCTCGCACGGGGTATCTCCGTAGCGAATCGACCGCGGTGCGGAACCCCCCGAAACTTGGACTGCCTGCACCGAGACGATAGCGCACCGGCCCGGTGGACGAGAGCGCAGAGTGATCCAGGCCACGTCCGTCGTGCCAGGGGTGCGGGCTGGCGCAAAGAGGTGCATCTCTGTCGCGAATCGGACTGGCTGGTCGCTCTTTTGGTTGTGAATACTTCGTTCTATGGCTTGTGCCGGTCGGAGGGCTCAGCCGAGGGGAGTCGACGTTGTTCGAAGGTAAGACGGTACTCGTAACCGGTGCGGCAACCATCATCGGAGCTGAAGTCGCTGGTGTCTTCGCTGAATATTCCGCGAATGTCGTACTGGGTGACATAGATACGGACGGGGGGAAGGGGGCGGCCGCCGCGATCGGCGACCGAGCCGTCTTCGTGCCCCTCGATGTGCGCAGCGACGCGTCGATCAGGTCGTTCGTCGCCGCCGCGGTCGAGCGGTACGGACGAATCGATGTTCTGGTCAACATCGCCTGCGTCTACGGCGACGACGGGCCCGGCGGGGATGCGCGGGCACAGTGGCTCGACGTGCTGAACACCAATGTGGTCGGCGCGGCGATGTTGTGCGAGCAGGCGCGCAGCCAGCTACGGGACACGGCGGGTTCCATCGTCAATTTCGCGTCTCCCAGCGGACGCATCGCTCAGGCGGGGCGGATTCGATACCCGGTCAGCAAGGCGGGGATGCTGCAGCTGACCCGCAGTCTCGCGCTGGAGTACGCCGGCGACGGGATCCGGGTGAACAGTGTCTCGCCGGGCTGGACCTGGTCCCGCGTGATGGACGAGGTCACCGAAGGAGACCGGGCCCGCACCGATGCGGTGGCCTCGCGGTTCCACATGCTGGGCAGGGCGGCCGACGCCCGCGAGATCGGCGAGGTGGTCGCCTTTCTCACCTCGTCCAAGGCGAGCTTCGTGACCGGCGCCGAGTGGACGGTGGACGGCGGTTACTCGGCTCTCGGACCCGAGCAGACCACATCGGCGATCGAGCTGCTCATGCGAGAGCGCCCGGAATCGCACGCAACTTCTCTGGCTTAGGAATTGGGAAAATGACTGCAGCAACAATTTCGGCGACCTCCTTGCTGACGGCGGTCCGGTCGCTGGCCCCCGATTTGGCCGCGCGTCGCAGTGAGATCGATGCCGAGCGCCGGCTCCCGGTGGACATCGTCGAGCGGCTTCGCGAAATCGGTGTCTACCGTATGTGTTTCAGCGCTGAGATCGGCGGCCCCGGCTTGACCTCGCTCGAGCAACTGGAAATCGTCGAGGCGCTGTCCTACGGCGACACCGCGACCGGCTGGTGTGCCATGATCGGCGCCGCCACCGGCATCTATGCCGGCTATCTCGACGAACAGGCCATCGCGGAGCTGATGCCGACGCAGGACCTGATCACCGCGGGACTGATCTTCCCGGCCGCCCGCGCCGAGCGGGTCATCGATGGTTACCGGCTGACGGGACGATGGAAGTTCGGAAGCGCGATCACGCACGCGGACCTGGTCATCGGTGGCGCGTTCGTGACATCGGAGGGCAAGGTGGAGCAGACCCCGGACGGTAAGCCGGTCGTTCGGCTGTTCTACATGCGCCGCGATCAGGTCGCGGTGTTCGACACCTGGGACACCACGGGCCTGCGCGGCAGCGGAAGCAATGACTACGCCGTCGAGGACCTGTTCGTCCCCGAGCGCCATTCCTTCGCGTTCGGGGAACCGAAGAGCTGCAGCGGGAAACTGGCCGAGCCGGAGGCACTGGCCCGGATCATGCCGGGAGTGCCGCTGGGGACGGCCCGTGCGGCGTTGGACTACGTGCGCGATGTCGCGGACGGAAAAGTAGTGGCCGCGACGGGGCAGAAGTGGGCGGACAACTACCGCGCCCAATATCTGCTCGGTGAGTGCGAGATGGAGTACATCGTCGCGCGCGGCGCTGTCGTCAACACCATCGCGGAGCTGTGGAACGCGTTGGACGGCAACCGTTTCGTGGACCTGCCCACGGATCTGCGGATCGCGACCGCGCTGGCCAGGACCAATGCCTTCCGCGCCGCGCAACGAATCCTCTCTCGCCTGTGCGAGCTGGTGGGCACCGAGTCGATCTACCGGCCGAATCCGCTCGATATCTGGCTGCGCGATACGAACACGATGGTCCGGCACATCATCGCGCACGACCAGGTGATCCAGTCGACCGGCGCCTTCGTGCTCGGCGGCAGACCGGAGTTCCCGTTCATCGTAGGGTTGGGCTGATCGGTGATGGAAGTCGACAATCGCAAACGGCTGCCGTCCTTGACCGGACTGCGGTTCTTCGCGGCGTTCTCGGTATTCATCTTCCATGTGATGCTGCCGAACTCACCGATACCGCCCTACAAGCCGGTCAACCTGTTCTCCGATCCGGATATCGCGTACAACGCGGCGGTGGTGGTCGGGAAAGCCGGGTTCCTTGGGGTGTCGTTCTTCTTCATCTTGAGCGGCTTCGTGCTGACCTGGTCGTGGAAGCCGGGATCGAGCAAACTGCAGTTCATCCGGCGACGTATGGTCAAGATATTCCCCAACCACCTGACGCTATGGGTAGCGTCGATGGTGCTCTTCGCAGCGGCGATCACGTCGTGGAAGGCATGGCTGCCCAATATCTTCTTGATCCATGCCTGGTTCCCGCAGAACTATATCAACGCGGGGGTCAATACGCCGTCGTGGACATTGTCCTGTGAGCTCCTGTTCTATGTTCTGTTCCCCTTCCTGATACCGGCGGTGCTGCGCATCGACGTGAAATATCTGTGGTACGGCGCCGCGGCCATGGTGGCCGGCATGTGCCTGATCGTCCTGCTGACGGTATTCGTCGTGCCGAGCTCCGAGAAATCGGAACTCACGCCCATACCCGTGCTGCAATTGTGGTTCGGATATCTATTCCCGCCGTCGCGTCTGTTCGAATTCTTTCTCGGCGTGTTCGTGGCGCGCATCGTGATGGAAGGGCGATGGATACGGATCCCCCTCTGGGCAGCGGTGGGCGGGGTCGGCGTGGGATATCTGGTGGCCATGTACACGCCGTTCTACATCGGCTTCGTGCTGGCGACGGCCGTTCCGCTCGCGTTGCTGATCGGCTCGGCGGCGAAGTCCGACCTGGACGGGAGCTCCAGGTTCCTGTCCAGCCGGCTCGCCGTCTGGCTAGGCGAGATCTCGTTCGCCTTCTACATCTGTCAAGGCGTGACGGTGTTCTACGTCCGTCGCGCGATGGGGGCCGCCACGTTCAGCGCGCCGGTCGCGGTGCTGCTGATCGTGCTCCTGTTCTGTCTCAATATCTTCGCCGCATGGTTGTTGTTCACCTTCGTGGAATCTCCCGCGATGCGCCGTTTCGCTCGGCCGAAACGACGACCGGTTGTCGTGGAACAGGTGGTGAATTAGCCGGTCCGGGCGACGCTCGACAACAACTCGATACTTGTTCGGAGGCTCGTGGCGTTGCCATGGGCCTCCGAATCTATTTCGTGTTTCGGTCGTGAGTCTATTTGGTTGCCTCCCTGTCTCGGCGGCGGTATCCTGGAAGAGTTCTAACCACGGAACCGGTTATAGACGTGGGGGGTGTTCGATCAATGAACTGCGTGACTCGGATTTGGCTCTGAGCATCGGGGCTCGCCGATCCTGGGTTTCCGCTGGAATCCGGTTCCTACTTTCGTTCTTACTCTGACGTTTCTGATCGCAGCAGCTCACCGACGGCTCGATCCGCGTTCATAGCGGAATTTCGCCGTGCGGTCCGCTTGTGTGCGCTCGTTTTGTCGGGTGTCAGGAAGGTAGTAATGAGTACGACTGTCGACAATGGGTCCGAGCGCGTCAGCGAACTCGGGCGCCGAGACGCCCACGCCGGACCCGACCATGACGTCGGGTCGGTCGCCACCCGAATACTCGGTATGGTCTTCGCGCGCAGGCGAAGTGCCGAGCCGGGGGCGGTGTGCGACCTCGCCCCCTGTGCGGAGTGCTTCGCACCGCACCTGACCAAGGTGATCCGCTACATCCAGCTCGGATTGCCGGTCCACTTCATCATCCCCGCCTTTCCGGCGAAGTCGCGGAACCGCCGCAAGACGCTGGGCCATCTGCCCGACATGGCGGAGGTCCTGGCAATCGAGTCCCTGCAAGGTTTCTGCGACCAGATCTCGGCCGTGTACCGGCCGGGCGCCATCGTGACCATCTGTTCCGACGGCCATGTGTTCAGTGACACGCTGGGAATTCCGGACATACACGTCGACCACTACGGCGACGAGCTCCGTCGCGTGATCCGCTCGACCGGAGGCGGTTCCATCGGCCTCTACGGATTGCGTGACGCCATGCCGGAAATGGGTTGGGACGAACGCAGGCAGCGCCTGCTGAAGGAATTCTCCGACGGGATCGACGTGCTGCGCGAGGCGGTCCGGACCGAGCCCGCCGCCCGGCGGATGTTCAACGGAATCCATCGCTTCATGGTCGAGGACAACGCGGTGCTGATGCCCGAGCTGTCCGCCACGCAGCGGCGGAACCGGTCGAAGGAGACGGCGTACGAAGTGGTACAGCGCAGTCAGGCGTGGAGCCGGCTGATGGGGGAGACCTTCCCCGAAGCGGTGCGGCTGTCGATCCATCCGCAGGCGAATCACTCCGAGAAGATCGGATTTCACCTCCTGCGCACGCAGGACAGCTGGCTGACCCCGTGGCACGGCGTGGTGCTCGACGACGGAACGAACTACACGCTGGTCAAGCGGATGCAGGCCGAGGAACTGGGTGCTCGCCTGGTCTGGCGCAACAGCCGTCCCAGTCATTTCGTCCTCGGTGCGGCGCCGGAGACCGAATCACAGCGAGCGTAAGGAAGCTCATGACCAGAAGTTTGAACGAAGCACTGCTGGAGGGAGAGCGGCTGCGCCCGTTCGGCCGCCAGGTGACGTCCCCGGCGCAGGGACAGACGCTCGCGGACGTGCCGATCGAAGAACTGCTCGCACTCGCGCTCGGCGCGAAAGTGGTCGTACTCCGCGAATTCGGCCTGCTCGGCAAGGCGGAACTGGAGAACTACTGTCGCGCCGCGGGAGAGATCCTGCAGTGGAACTTCGGCTCGATTCTCGATCTGGTGGTGCGGGACACGCCCGAGAACTACTTGTTCGACCGAGGCGATGTCCCATTCCACTGGGACGGCGCGTTCGCCGAGCAGGTGCCGCGATTCTTCCTCTTCCAATGTGTGCAAGGGGAGGGCGCCGGTGGCGAGACCGTGTTCTGTGACAGCGTCCAGGTCTATCGGGAAGCGCCCGAAGACCTGAAAGAGCTGTGGGCCCGCGCCACCATCACGTACCGGACGGACAAGCTCGCGCATTATGGCGGCCTCGCCGAATGGCCGTTGCTCGGTACCCATCCGGCCACCGGCGAGACGACGATCAGATACGCCGAGCCGTTGGACCCCGCGCGATACGCCAATCCGCTGTTCTTGACCGTCGACGGCATTTCGGCCGAGGACGGCGTGCGCGTCATGGAGGACTTGCGTGAGCGGCTGCACGACGCGCGCTACTGCTACGCCCACGAATGGCAGACCGGCGACATCGTCGTGGCCGAGAACCACGCGCTGCTGCACGGCAGAAATGCGTTCACCGGGTCGGTATCCCGGCATCTGCAGCGCATCCAGATCATCTGAGCTATCGGCCATTAGAGAGGACTATCAATGGCTACATCGAACTCACGACCAGCGAGCGAGTACGACGTCGTGATCATGGGCGGTGGTCCCGCAGGGTCCACCCTCGCCGCCATACTCTGCCGCGAGACCGATCTGCGGGTGGCGGTCTTCGACCGCGAGGTGTTCCCGCGCGAACACATCGGCGAATCCGGAGCGCACCCATTGGTGCCGGTTCTGCAAGCCAGTGGCGCTCTGGAAAAGGTGCTCGCGAGCGAGTGCTGGATCCAGAAGTTCGGCGGAATCTATCAGTGGGACACGGATCGGCCGTTCGTGGGCTTCTTCGAGCACTCGGACTACCTGATCGACGGCGTGTACCGCTGGTCGGTGCACGTGAATCGCGCCGAATTCGACACCGTATTGCTGGACCACGCCGAAGCCTCTGGCGCACACGTCTTCCAAGGTGTTCGGATCGTACGGTTCCTTCCCGGCGAATCGGACGCCACGATCGTGCTGGAAGACGGAACCGAGATCAGGGCAGGCTATTTCGTCGACGCGTCCGGCCGGGCGAATCAGGTCGCGGCCCGTGGTTCACAGCGGGACAAGCAATGGCTGTCGGACTACCGCAATGTGGCCGTCTGGTCGCACTACCGCAACTGCGTGCCAGCGCAGCGGGCGGACGGTGACTGGAACGTCTTTCGCGCCGACGACCTGTCGCCGATCTACGCGGTGGCCTTCGAACACGGCTGGGTGTGGTACATCCCGACGCCTCGCCTGGTCGACGGCGTCCGGGAGAACGTGTGGTCGATCGGCATCGTGACCAACCCGGAGTCGATCGCCCGGGTGGATCTGCGTGATCCGGACATCTTCCTGAAGACGATCAAATCGATTCCGGTGCTGCGGGATCTGGTCGCGGATGCCGAGCCGGTTCGTGCCGAGATGCTGACGGCCACCAACTACTCCCGCGTCAGCGAGTGTTTCGGTTCGTACTCGGATCGCTGGATGGCGGTCGGGGACGCGTCCTACTTCGTGGATCCGCTGTTCTCCTCGGGGATGTCGTTCGCCGTCACGCAAGCCTGGGCGGCCGCGCTGGTCCTTCGGAAGACCTTCGACCAGGAGCTGGACGAGCAGTCCAAGGAGGACCTCTGGCGTGATTACGACGTCGAGTGGCGCGGCATGGCGGAGACGTGGGCCCTCAGTATCGACCAGTGGTACCACGAGATCTCGCGTTCGCATCCCGAGAGCCCGTACTGGAGCGCCCAGGGCCGGCGAGTCGGGGTCGACAACGCCACCGAGGGGACGTTCCAGGCGCTGTTGAACACCGCGCTGGTGCCCGACCTGCTGAACATCATGACGAAGGGGACTCGCGATCCGCGTGACCTCGCCACCGAAGGGCCCTACCTCCGAGCCTTCACCGCGGCCGACGCGGTGGACTTGGGACCGGGCGACATGGTGGCGCTGTCTCCTGACGCACGGATTCGCGCGGGTCTGGCAGCGGACATCCCGGGCTTCAAAGGCATGTCGCCGCCGTTCGAGATTCCGCAGGCAGCACGCGAAGGGCTGGCCATGTACTGGCGAGATCCCATCGCCAACAGTTACGCCGCGCCGTCGCCGCTCGCCGATCCGGTGCCCTGCCACCGGATCTACTCCGCGGCCGACCCGGGCATCGAGGTGCGGTGCCTGGAGCGGGACGGGGGCGAAGAACTGTGGGAAACGCTGAACCGCGGTGCCGCGCGCTGGTCGGAGCTGGCGCCACAGCTGTCGGTGTTGCAGGGACGGGCCTTGAAGCGCTTGATTCGCGCCGGGTTGGTGGTCGTCGGGCCGGAAGCGGATCAGCAGGTCGACTAGGTCGGCGACATGAGGTCATTGGCTGTACTGGCGGTCGACGACGTGATTCCGTTCGACCTCTCGGTTCCCATCGAGATCTTCGGCCGGGCCGTGCAGGAGGACGGCACTCCGGCGTACGAGGTGGAGGTTTGCGGCGTGCGCTCCGACGTTCCGTCGAAGTTCTTCGGGATCTCGTGTCTGCGCGACCTCGATTATCTCGAGGAGGAGGCCGGAACGATCATCGTGCCGGGATCGATGAGTTACCGGTCCCGGCCGTCGGATCGCTTGCGAAGGGCGTTGGTTCGCGCCCACGAGCGTGGGGCGAGGGTGGCATCGATTTGCCTGGGCGCGTTCACTCTCGCCTCGGTCGGACTGCTCGACGGGAGACGAGCGACGACACATTGGATGGCCGCCGCCGAGTTGTCGCGGAGCTATCCCCGGGTGCGAGTGGATCCCACGGTGCTGTATGTGGACAGCGGGTGCATCCTGACTTCGGCCGGTGCCGCGGCTGGGCTGGATCTGTGCCTCCACATGGTTCGGCGGGATTACGGGACCGCGGTGGCGGCGGCTACCGCCCGGCTCTCGGTGATGCCGCTGACCCGCGACGGGGGGCAGGCACAGTTCATCGCGGAACGCCCGCGCTCGGAGGCGGACAGCAAGTCCATCAATCCCACATTGGAGTGGGCGGACACGATGCTCGGTGAGAAGATCACTGTGCTGGATCTCGCGGAGCGGGCCGGAGTCAGCAAGCGCACGCTGATCCGGCGTTTTCAAGAGCAGGTCCGGATGACGCCGAACGAGTGGCTTCAGACCGCCCGGGTGCGCAAGGCGCAGGAGCTGCTCGAGACGACCATCCTCACGATGGAGTGCATCACCGATCGAACGGGGTTCGCTTCGGTGGCCGCGTTCCGGAAGGTCTTTCGCAAAACCGTGGGAGTGACGCCTCAGGCGTACCGGCGGGCCTTCCGCTGACCGTTCGCTCGGCCCGTCCGCGCGCCGGTCGTTCGCAGCCGGCGGCCGGGACTCGCCGTGGATCCAGACTCCGGATTCGCGGCGAGAATCCCCGGTCGGCCGGTTACTCGTGGGCCCACTCGAACCGAGCCTCTTCGCCGCCGGTGTGCGGTAGGCAGGACGACCCGAGCGGGTGCGCGGCGCTGGGCGCGAGCACCCGCGCTACTCGGGATTTCGTGTTGGCCGGAGTGCGGGTCATAGTTGGTGCTCGGGTCCCCACGACGAAGGAGATCACTATGCCCACCGCGAATTTCGGTACGAAGGATGATCCCGGCTTCGAGCTCGAGCAGAGTCCCGATCTGATCGTGGTGCGCACGCACAGTGGTCGCGGGATCCGGCGCCAGTCGGGATCGGTGCGCACACCGCTGAGTGGTGAACTCGAGGACGCGACACTGGTGCAGGCATACCCCGAGGCCGGGGTCGAGGTCTATCGGCTGCCCGCGGGCTCGAGGTCGGTGGAGGAACGCAAGCCGGTGCTCGATGCCGCGCCGGAAGTGCGGTTCGCCGGACATGTCCTGGTGGACCCGGGCACCGGGGAACCGGTGCTCTACACGGAGAACATCTTCGTGAAGTTCGTCGACCGCGTCGACGACCAGCATTGCCGCGCCGTCCTGGACGCGGCGAACCTGACTGTGAAGCAGTCGGTTTCGTATGCGACCAACGCCTACTTCACAGCGGCTCCCGAGGGCACCGGCCAGGAGGTCTTCGACATCGCCAATTCCCTGCTGAGCCGCGATGACGTCGAGTACTGCCATCCGGAACTGATCCGGCGCCGGGCCAGGAAGGCGATCTTCCCTCAGCAGTGGCATCTGAAG
Source organism: Nocardia abscessus NBRC 100374 (assembly GCF_000308455.1). Classification (GTDB taxonomy): domain Bacteria; phylum Actinomycetota; class Actinomycetes; order Mycobacteriales; family Mycobacteriaceae; genus Nocardia; species Nocardia abscessus. The sequence continues at coordinate 133,965 of NZ_BAFP01000274.1, forward strand.
AAGACCACCATCGGTGGTGTCACGATCGACGCGCATGCGGGAGTGGAAGCCGCGCACGCGGTCACCCGCGGCGCCGGGGTGACGATCGCCGTCATCGATGACGGCGTCGACATCGACCACCCCGAGTTCGCCGGCGCCGCGAAGATCGTCGCGCCACGGGATGTCACAGCGAAGACCAGCGATCCGCGGCCCAAGGACACCTTCGGCACCGGCCCCGACAACGGTGACAACCACGGCACCGCGTGCGCGGGCGTGGCCTGCGCCAACGGCACGGCCGGAGCATCCGGGGTGGCGCCGGAGGCCGCGCTGATGCCGATCCGGCTCGCCTCCGGGCTCGGCTCGCAGGCCGAGGCGGACGCTTTCGCGTGGGCCGCCGATCACGGCGCCGACGTGATCTCGTGCAGCTGGGGGCCGGCCGACGGCAAGTGGTTCCAGCCGAACGATCCGGTGCACGACCGGGTGGCGGCGCTGCCGGCGAGCACCCGGTTGGCGATCGAGCACGCCGTCACCGCCGGACGCGACGGCAAGGGCTGCGTGGTGCTGTTCGCGGCGGGCAACGGCAACGAATCCGTCGACAACGACGGCTACGCGAGTTTCGGGAAGGTGATCGCGGTCGCGGCCTGTAACGACACCGGCACACGCAGTGTCTACAGCGATTTCGGCAAGGCGGTGTGGTGCGCGTTCCCCAGCAGCGATTTCGGGCACCGCCCCTTCGACCACCCTGATGCCCTGACACCCGGGGTCTGGACCGTGGACCGGCACGGAAAGGACGGCTACAACCCCGGTAAGACGGCATCCGGGGACGCGGCGGGCGACTACACCAACGACTTCGGCGGCACCTCCAGCGCGTGCCCTGGCGCCGCCGGGGTGGTGGCGCTGATGCTGTCGGTCAATCCGGATCTGGCCTGGAACGCGGTGAAGGACCTGCTGAAGGGCGCCTGCGACAAGATCGACCCGCAGGGCGGCGGCTATGGCGCGGACGGGCGCAGCGACAAGTACGGGTACGGCAGGCTGAACGCGCTCGCCGCGGTGCGGGCGGCTCGGCCCCCGGCGGCCGACGCCGCTACCGGTGCGGTGCTCACCGTGGGAGGAGAGTGAGACAGTGGCAGCGGACGGCGTCGCGCTGATCGTGGTGGACGCCGCGAATGTCGTCGGTTCGCGGCCCGACGGGTGGTGGCGTGATCGCTCCGGCGCTGCCCGGCGCCTGCTCGCGCGGATGCCGCGGCTGCGGGACCAGCTGGCCGAGCCCGCCGAGGTGGTCGTGGTGCTGGAGGGAGCGGCGAAGGCCGCGGTCGACGCGGCGGATCCGGAACCCGGCGGCGTGATCGTGGTGTTGGCGGACGGTTCGGGCGATGACGCGATCGTCGATGTGGTGGCCGCGGCTCGCGCGCAGGACGGCCGCCGCTCGATCACGGTGGTGACGGCGGACCGGGGGCTCCGTGACCGCGTGGCGGCGCTCGGGGCGGAGGTGGTCGGTCCGAGCCGGCTTCTGGACTGCCTCGGATCGTGACTCGGTCAGCGCCGGGAAGTCGGTATCGCCTTGATGACACCCGGCGTTTCAACCATCCGTCCAGTCCGTTTTGGGGCAGTCTGAGCGGTATGACCGCCTCCGACGTCGTGGGGATGCCGTTGCTCTACCTGGTCGAGATCTCCGAGCCAGGTTACTTCAATCGGCCGTGGTGGAAGATCGCCAGCACCGGCGCGCCGAGTCAGGTCCGGGCCGCGCTCACCGAACTGGCCGTCCGGGTCGAACGCGACATCCAGCGCGCCGGGGGCGGAGGCCGGTGCTGGTACCGCTACGACGTGCGGTGGTCCGACGGCGCGGTGCTGGAGTGTTTCCAGGGTGCGATCCGATCGGTGTTGATTCCCGGCGAGTTGCGCTGCCTGGCCGTCGCCCTGACCTCGGCGACGACCGTTGATCTGCGCACCGCCGAGCGCCCGCCGTACTGATTTCGCCGTCGTGCCGACGACGGGCGCCGCAGAGCCCCGACAGCGTCGGGGCTCTGCGCGTGGAACGGTAGCTCAGTCGAGCAGAGCCGGTTCCTTGACGGTGTGCGCGTTCTGCCGCACAGGATCGACGGCCGGATCGAGGTCGATCGTGCGGCGCAGCGGCCGGTTCGGCACCAGCGCCGCCGCGACGAGTGCGACAACCGTCGCGGCCGCCGCGATCAAGAAGATCCGCCCGGTCGCGTCACCGTAGGAGGCGCGCACGATGGTCGCGATCGGCGCGGGCAGAGCGTCCAGGTCCAGATTGCTGCCGCCGGAGGACTCGGTCCGGATGCCGAGTTCGGAGAACCCCTTCGCGGACAACTCGCTGACCCGGCCGGCCAAGACCGACCCCAGCACCGAGACTCCGATGGCGCCGCCGAAGGTGCGGAAGAAGGCGACACTGCTCGACGCGGCGCCGATGTTGTGCACGCTCACCGTGTTCTGCACGGCCAGAACGAGGTTCTGCATCATCATTCCGACGCCGAGCCCGACGACGGTGATGTACGCGCCGACCAGCCACAGGCTCGTCGCGTGGTCGATCGTCGAGAGCAGCCCGAATCCGGCCACCAGCAGCGCGGCTCCGGTGACCACGAAACCCTTCCACTTGCCGCGCCGGGTGATCAGCTGGCCGGAGCCGACCGAGGCGATCAGCATGCCTGCCACGAGTGGGATGGTCAGCACGCCGGCCGCGGTCGGGGAGTAGCCGCGCGCGGTCTGGAAGTACTGGCCCAGGAAAGTGGTCGCGCCGAACATGCCGATACCGACCGCGATGGAGGCGATGATCGCCAGGCCCGTAGTGCGTTCGGTGACGATCGGCAGCGGGATGATCGGCGACTCGGCGCGGGACTCGACCCACACCGTCGCGATCAGCAGCAGTACGCCGGAACCGACATAGATCGCCGATTCGGGCGAGATCCAGTGGTAGTAGCCGGCTTTTCCGGCGAACGACACCCAGATGAGCAGCACCGACACACCGCTGGTGAGCAGTGCCGCACCGAGCCAGTCGATCGACACCCCGTCCTTGCGATCGGTGGGAAGCCGCAGCGTCCGCTGCACCAGCGCCGACGCGATCACGGCCAGCGGCACGCACACGAAGAAGCACCAGCGCCAGCCCAGCGGGCTGTCGACGATGACACCGCCGAGGATCGGTCCGCCGGACATCGAGACCGCCATCACGGCGCCCATGTAGCCGGAGTAGCGCCCTCGTTCACGCGGGGCGACGATGGAGCCGATGATCGCCACGACGAGCGCGGTCAACCCGCCCATGCCGATGCCCTGGACGACGCGCGCGACCAGCAGCAGCGGGACGTTGTGGGCGAATCCGGCGATGATCGAACCGGCCACGAAGATGACGATGGCCGACTGGACCAGCGCCTTCTTGTTGAACAGGTCGGCGAATTTGCCCCAGATCGGCGTGGACGCCGCGTTGGCCAGCAGCGCCGAGGTGATGACCCAGGTATAGGCGGTCTGCGAGCCCTGGAGGTCGCCGATGATGGTAGGCAGCGCGGTGGCGACGATCGTGGTGCTCAGCAGCGCCGTGAACAACGCCGCGAGCAGCCCCGTCATCGCTTCCAGGACTTCGCGGTGGGTCATCGCGTACGGGTCGCGTCGCGTCACCGACTCCACTGAACTAGACATCTACTTCCTGACTCTCTTTCGAAACCGGCTGGTGCGCGCCGACCGCGATGCTCTGCGCGTGCGTGGTCAGTGCGTCGCGAAGCTTTTGCACGGCGACGCAGGCCTGCTCGGCGTCGTCTTCGCTCCAGTCCGCTAGGACGTTCTGCAACCCCCGCGCCCGCGACCCCCGCACGCGGTGCAGCAGATCGCGGCCTTCGTCGGTCACCCGGATGAGGGTGGCCCGGCCGTCGGTGGGATCGGCGTGCCTGCTGATGTAGCCCGCGGCGACGAGTTCGGTGACGTGCCTGCTGAGGGCGCTCGGGCTGATGCACAGGTCCACGGCCAGGTCCACTTGCCTGCACGAGCCCTTGGACTCGAGCGTGCCCAGCACCCCGATGCCACCCGGAAGCAATTGCCCTTCCTCGGGGTGTGCGAGCACGGTGCGGATCGCCCGGCCCATCAGATAGAGCTCTTTGATCAGGCTCTGAGCCGTATCGGGTGAGACTGCCATGTCCGCTCCAGACGAAATAAGTTGCTTGCGCTATGCAACTATAAAGTAATTGCTTGTGCTAAGCAACTAGTAGGTCTGACGTCTGTCCCCTGGTCGATGGGCGGAGGTGTGTGGAGGGCGCAACAGATTTGCGGCTATCGAACTGCGCAAAGGCGGGCGCCCACCCACCCCAGGGTGGGCCGGTGCCCACCCCTGGGTTTGCTGGATGCTCCCTGAGGCCCCTGGTTATGCGGTTGTGAACGGCGGACAGTAATAGCTGACACCAATCCCGATTGCCGCGAAGGAACCACGAGATGCAGCCGACTTTCGTTCACCACATGAGGCAGCAAGTTGCCGAATATGGGAATACCAGGTCGTACACCTACCTTCGTGAGACCGGCCGCGAGCTCGGTGAAGAGATCCTCACCTACCGTGAGCTCGACCGTGACGCCAGAGCGTTCGCCGCCTGGCTCGCGGGCCGTCCGGAGTCGGCGGAGCCGGTCGTGCTTCTCTATCTCGACGGTATGGCGTTCTTGCGGGCGTTTCTCGGCTGTCTGTACGCAGGAGTCGTGGCCGTCCCCGCGCCCGTGCCGCACGACGCAGGCAGTGCCCGACGAGTAGCGGGTGTGATCGCGGATTGCGGCGCCCGATTGGTGCTCACGACCGCGCACTTTCAGCCGCTCGTCCAAGCAGCCACGTCCGCGGCCGTGATCGCGACCGACGAGCCGCTCGGGGATCCCGACGCGTGGCGGATGCCCGACATCGACGCGGCGACGATCGCGTTCCTGCAGTACACGTCAGGGTCGACCGGCACTCCGAAGGGTGTGGTCGTGACGCACGGCAATCTCGTGCACAACGAGGCCGCCATCACCGCGGGCGGATTGAACGCCGCTGGGACCGGTGTCAGTTGGCTCCCGCACTTCCACGACATGGGCCTGATCGGTTTGCTGCTCGGATCGGTGTACGCCGGTGCCAACTTGGTGTTCATGGCGCCGACGACGTTCCTCAAGCGTCCGGTGCGCTGGCTGCAAGCCATCGACAAGTACCGCGCGACCTACACCGCGGCACCGAATTTCGCCTACGACCTGATCGCTCGCCGGGTGACCGACGAGCAGCTGGCCGCTCTCGATCTCAGCAGCCTCGAGATCGCTATCAGCGGCGCAGAACCGGTCCGCGAGCCAACCATGGCAGCGGTGATCGAACGGTTCGCGTCCGCCGGCTGGCGGCCGACGACGTTTCGGCCGGCCTACGGCCTCGCCGAGGTGACGTTGCTCGCCAGCGCGCGAACGGTACCTTCGGCGCCCGTCTACCTGGACGTCGGACGCGATACGCGGCTCGTCGGCTGCGGGCCCGCGGCCCGTGGCCTCGACATCCGCATCGTCGACCCGCATCGGCGCCGACAGCTGCCGGAGAACACTGTCGGCGAGATCTGGATCCGCGGCGAGAGCGTCGCCGCGGGCTATTGGAACCGCGCTGACGAGACCCGCGAAACCTTCGACGCCCACCTCGGTACCGAGGGGCCTTTTCTGCGCACCGGTGATCTCGGGCTGCTGCATGAGAACGAGCTGTTCATCGCGGGCCGCCACAAGGATCTGTTGATCATCAACGGCCGCAACGTCTACCCCCAGGACATCGAGGAGCTGGTCCGCGAACTGCATCCGGCGTTCGCCGACAGCGCCGGCGTCGCCGTATCCGTCGACGCGGGCGGCCGCGAACGGCTTGTCGTGCTGCAGGGTGTCAAGACGGCGCGGCTAGGCGACACGACATTCGCCGAACTGACCTCGGCGATCAAGATCGCGATCGCCCGCCGGTTCGATGTGCCCGCGCCGAATGTCGTTCTCGTCGCGCCCCGATCGGTACACCGCACCACCAGCGGCAAGGTCCAGCGCAGCTCGATGCGGCAGGCGTTCATCCAGGATCGCGTCGCGGGTGTCCTGCACGAGGATCTCGAACCGGTGCTGAGCCGGACCCTGACCGCCTGACCGATCCACCCCCAGCCGAGGAGCCGAAACATGTTCAGCACCACCGCCATTCGCCCGAGCACGATCCAGGATTGGCTCATCGAGCGCGTGGCAGACTACACCGAACGCGCACCCCACCACGTGGATCCGGTCGTCCCGCTCGCCGAGCTGGGCTTGGACTCCGTCTCCGCGGTGAACCTGTGCGGCGAGATCGAGGACCGCTGGTCGCTCGAGGTCGACCCGGTGCTGGTCTTCGACTACCCCACCATCGCCGACATCGCCGCGTACCTCGCCGCCGAATTCACCCTCGCCGCATGACCGATATCGCCATCGTCGGCCTCGACTGCCGATTCCCGCAAGCACCCGATCCGGCCGCGCTGTGGCGGCTGCTGATCGATGGACGAGACGTGATCTCCGAAGTTCCGGCGAGCCGCTGGAACGCCGCCGACTTCCACGACCCGGCCGGTGCGCCCGGCACGATCAACACCCACAGCGGAGGCTTCCTCGACGACGCGGACGCGTTCGACGCCGACTTCTTCGGCATCGCCCCGAGTGAAGCCGAAACGATGGATCCGCAACAGCGGTTGCTGCTGCAAACCACCTGGCGGGCCTTCGAAGACGCGACGCTGGACCCGCGTGCCGAAGCCGGGTCGCGTACCGGGGTCTACGTCGGCGTGATGGCCAACGAATGGGCCAACTTGCAGATGAGCGACTATGCCGCGATCACCCCGCAGCACGGCTCCGGCAACGGATACTTCATGACCGCCAACCGGCTGTCCTACCAGTTCGACCTGAAAGGACCGAGTGTCGCGGTCGACACGGCCTGCTCGTCCTCGCTGGTCGCGATCCATCTTGCTTGCGGCGCACTGGCTTCCGGGGAATGCGATCAGGCGATCGCCGGTGGTGTCAACCTCGTGCTCACGCCCGCGGTCGGCGTCTTCTACACCCAGGCCGGTCTCTCCGCGCCGGATGCCCGGTGCAAGCCGTTCAGCGGCAACGCCGACGGGATAGTGCGCGGCGAGGGCGTCGCGGTGCTCGTACTACGGCGCCTCGCCGACGCGCAGGCGGCGGGTCTGCCGATCTACGCGGTGATCAAGGGCAGCGCGGTCAATTCGGATGGGCGCAGCAACGGCATCACGGCGCCGAACCGGTGGGCGCAGCAGCAGGTGATCGGCGAGGCGTGCGAGCGCGCCGGGGTACGGCCGGCGGAAGTGGACTTTCTCGAGGCCCACGGCACCGGGACCGTGCTCGGCGACATGATCGAGGTCAACGCGCTGGGACAGCTGCACGCGCGCGACCGGCGGAGGCCCTGCGCGATCGGGTCGATCAAGGGCAACCTCGGTCACACCGAGGGCGCCGCGGGAGTGGCGGGCCTGATGAAGGTGGCCCTGAGCTTGCGGCACGGTGTCGTCCCTCCGTCGAGGTTCGCCGAGCAGGAGAACCCGCGGCTGCGGATGTCCCAGCAGGGTTTGCGCCTGCTCACCGAACCGATGCCGCTGGACGGCCCCGGCTACGGGGCAGTCAGCAGCTTCGGCATCGGCGGCACCAACGCCCACGTCGTGCTGGGCAGCGCTCCCGTCGCCGAGACGTCCGCGGCATCCGGCGGCGGCGTGCTCACGCTGTCGGCGAACGACGCGGAGGGGTTGCGGCGCAACGCACATCGCCTTGCCGATGCCCTCGCTGCGACCCCGCAGAATCGATTCGCGCAACTGTGCTGGACGAGCAACCGGGTCAAGTCGTCCGGTCGCGCCCGGCTCGCCGTCGTCGCGGCCGATCGTGACGCGGCGATCGCGCAGCTGCGCGACGGCGCGGAAACCGGTGTCGCCGCACCGATCAGCGTCGGCTGGATGTTCACCGGACAGGGCTCGCAATTCGCGGGAATGGCGCGCGCGCTGGACGCGAGCAGTCCGTTGTTCCGCGATGCGCTGACTGTGGTCGACCAGGCCATAACCTCCCATCTCGGTCGCTCGGTGCGCGCGCTGATGCTCGACGAGCACACCGCGATCGACCGCACCGAACTCGCGCAGCCATCGATCTTCGCGATGGAGTACGCGCTGGCCAAATCGCTCGCCGACGCGGGCGTCCGCCCTACCTGGTTGATCGGGCACAGCATCGGCGAACTCGCGGCCGCGGCGGTGGCGGGGGTGTTCGATCTGGACGACGCGTGCCGGCTCGTCGTCGCACGCGGACGGCTGATGCAGCAGCTGCCCGACGGCGGAGCGATGCTCGCCGTGCGGGCGGACCCGGCCGACGTCGCCGGGCTGCTCGCCGACCGGCCGGAGGTCGCGCTCGCCGCCGTCAACGGCCCGAGCGAGGTCGTGCTGTCCGGCGCGGCGCCGGCGATCGGCTGGATCCGGGACGCGCTCGCGGAGCGCGGAATACGAGCCAAGGCGCTGAACGTTTCGCACGCGTTCCACAGCCCACTGATGGAGCCCGTGCTCGAACAGTTCCGGGCCGTTGCCCGCGAATGCACCTACCGGGCGCCGGCTGTTCCGCTCTACTCGACCGTGCACGGGCGGCTGCTCGACGAAAACGAGGCGATGGACGCGGAGTACTGGACCGAACATGTCCGCGCCACCGTGCGCTTCGGCGACGCCATCCGGATCGCCCTCGGCACCGAGCCCAGCCACGTCGTCGAGATCGGGCCGCGCCGTGTGCTGACCGCGCTCGTCGGCCGGGCCCGCCCGGATATGGCCGCGCGTTGCCTGGCACCCAGCCCGGGGCCCGGCGCGACGGGCGGCGAACTCGCCGGCACCGTCGCCGCGCTGTACCGCGACGGGCTCGACCCCGACTGGGACCGGCTCTACGAACCGGCCCAGCGTGTGCGCCGCAGGCTGCCCGGGTACGAGTTCTCCACCGAGCACCGGTTCTGGGTCGAACCGTGCACGGCCCGAACACCTTCCGTACCAACCGAGGAAACCTCCATGGACCACGTGATCGCCCTTTTCCGCGAGCAGAACGCCGTGCTGGCCGGTCTCGTCGGCGCCTCGTCCGCCGCACCGCAGCCCGCGGGCGCCGTGCCGGTGGTAGCGCAGGATCTCGCTGCGCGGCGTGTGGCGGGGCAGTCGGCCGTTGCGCACGAGCCGATGGCCCCGTCGGTGGTGGCCGGTGTGGTTCGGGCGGAATTCGCAAGGGTGAGCGGATTCCCGGTCGATCGGTTGCGCGATGCCCAAACCTTGGGCGACGACCTGGGTTTCGATTCGCTCATGCTGACCGATCTGATCGCCGCGCTCATTCGCAAGCTGCCCGGACTGACCGTCGACCCGGCCCGGTTCACGCCCACGACGACGCTCGGCGGCGTGATTGCGTACGTCACGACCCAACTGGGTGGGCAAGTCCCCGACGCGGCCGACCGCCACCCGGTGATCGAGTCCTGCGAACCCCGCCAGGTGGTCGTCGAGCCGGAGTACCGCATCTCCGATTTCGCGGAGGTGAAGGCGATCGGCGATCGGCTCTCCGGCGTCGAGACGCTCGGGTTGTCCAATCCCTACTTCTTGGTCAACGACGGCATCACGCAGGACACCTCGGTCATCGACGGCGCCTCCGTGGTCAACTTCTCCAGCTACAACTACCTGGGGCTGTCCGGTCACCCGGCCGTCATCGCCGCCGTGCAGGACGCGGTGGCGCGCTACGGCAGCTCGTGCTCGGCCAGCCGGATCCTCTCCGGCGAGAAGCCGGTGCATCGCGAACTCGAGGCCGAACTCGCGGCCCTGCTCCGCACCGAGGACGCCATCGCACTGGTCGGCGGCCACTCCACGAACGTCACCATCATCGGGCACCTGGTCGGGCCGGAGGATCTCGTGATCCACGACAGCCTCGCGCACGACAGCATCATGCAGGGCTGCAAACTGTCCGGCGCGACCCGCCGTCCGTTCCCGCACAACGACCACGCCGCCCTCGACGAACTGCTCACCGAGATCCGCCATCAGTACCGGCGCGTGCTGATCCTGATCGAAGGTGTCTACAGCCAGGACGGCGACATCCCCGATCTGCCCGCCATCATCGCGGTGAAGAAGAAGCACAAGGCGCTGTTGATGATCGATGAGGCGCACAGCGTCGGCGTGCTCGGCGCGGGCGGCGGTGGCATCGGCGAATACTTCGACGTCGATCGCGGCGACGTCGAGTTGTGGTCGGGCACGACCTCGAAGGCGCTCGCCGGTTGCGGTGGCTATGTCGCGGGCAGCGCGGAGCTGATCCGATTCCTGAAATACACGACTCCCGGATTCGTCTACAGCGTCGGCATGACGCCGATGAACGCGGCCGCCTCGGCCGCGGCGATCCGGCAGTTGCGGGCCGACGGTGACCCGCTGGAACGCCTTCGCCACAACTCCCGGCTGTTCCTGCAGTTGGCCAGGGACGCGGGCATCGACACCGGCGACAGCCACGACACGCCGATCATCCCGTGCATCGTGGGCGACTCGCTGAAGACGTTGAAGCTGTCGAACGCGCTGCTGCGCCGCGGCATCAACGTCAACCCGATCCTGTATCCCGCAGTGCCGGAAGACCTTGCGCGCCTGCGTTTCTTCGTCACCGCCTGCCACACCGAAGATCAGATCCGCGACACCGTGAAGATCCTCGCCGAGGAACTCGCACAACTCGCGGACAGCTGAGCCGCGGCCGGTCGGCAGCGGCCGCCCGCGCGTTCGATGTGAGTGCGCAGCCGGTGCGGCCCGTCGACGGCGTGGTACGACCGGCTCCGGCGTAGCTCCCGTCGGCCCGCCCCCGGGTTACTGGTGTGCGCGGGCGGAGGCGGTGTGCCGAGCGCCTTGGGCCGGGAGGTGCCGGGATCGCTGTAGCATCGGTCCGGACGCCATTGCTCCAGTTCGGGCCGCTCGCGGTGCCGCTGGGCCGGTCGCCGATGAGGGCGGGTTGCGGCAGGCCGTCGGTGGGTCGGAGCCCTGCGTAGGAGCGTGTTCGACCGGATCTTTCGTACAGGCCGCGGGTGATTCGCCGGGTGAGGGTTCGAGCGGTGATCGGGCTCGTTTCATGTGCGACTTTCGGCCTCTTACTCGATAGTGGCCCACGCCCGTGCCGATCGCTGTCGGCTACCGCGGCGGACGAGGCCGTAAGCCTTCGCGCCGTCGACCGTAGCGACCGCATCGGAGGTAGTGGACAGCCATGATTCGCTCGCTCGTGCGAACCGCGACCGCTCTGACGGTCGCCACCGGTTTGTGGTTCGCGGGTACTCCGGCGCCCGTGGTCGGGGCGGCGCCGCCTGCGGTGTTCGTGACCGGCGGCGAGATCTCCGGCCGCGCCGCCGACGGAGTCGTCGAATACTTCGGCATCCCGTTCGCCGCACCCACCGGGGGCGAAGCGCGGTTCGCGCCGCCGCGCCCCGTACCGCCGTGGCCCGGCGTGCGCCCTGCGCGCGACCACGGACCGCAGTGTCCGCAGAACGGATATCTGCCCGGCCTACCGCCGCTCGGACCCACCAGCGAGGATTGCCTGACCATCGACGTGTACGCGCCGGACCGTGCCCGCGACCGCCCGCTGCCCGTCATGGTGTTCTTCCACGGCGGCGGGTATCTCAGCGGCTCCAACACCGAATACGACGGGCCCACCCGGATGGCCGCCGACGGCGACGTCGTCGTGGCCATCCCCAACTACCGCCTCGGACCGTTCGGCTTCATGTCGCTCCCGGAACTGTCGGCCGAATCCGGCGGCGCCACCGGAACGGTCGGCATCCAGGACCAGCAAGCCGCGCTGCGGTGGGTGCGCGACAACGCGCACGCCTTCGGTGGCGATCCGGGCAATGTCACGATCTTCGGCGAGTCGGCCGGCGGCGTGAGTGTCTGCACACACTTCGCCGCACCCGGCTCCGACGCTCTGTTCGCCAAGGCGATCATCCAGAGCGGTCCCTGCGCACAAGCGCCCCTGGCCCCCGGCGATCGTGACGCCGCTTTCGCGCGCTCGCAGCGCTACGCCGACAGCGTCGGATGCGGCGATGCCGCGACCCGGCTGGCCTGCCTGCGCGCACTGCCCGTAGCGACGCTCCTGGACGCGTCGAGCGTCCAATCCGACGGGCGAACTCCGATCTGGACGCCCAGCATCGACGGCGTCGTCATCACGCGGACACTGGACGAGGGCCTGGTGGGGGACGCACGGAAGACGCCGATCATCGTCGGGACCACCAGCGGGGAAGGTGCGCTGATGGTCGCCGAAACCGACTATGCCCTCGGCCACGTCCCGGACGCGGAAAGCTACGAACGTTACGTGCGCCAATCTTTCGGCGTCCACGCCGATCGAGTCCTGGCCCGATATCCGCTCGACCGATACCCCTCCCCGGCGGCTGCCCAGATCGCGGTGATCACCGACAGTGGGCTCGCCTGTCCCACGCTGGCCACCAGCCGAACGGCGCGCGATGCCGGGCATCCGCTGTGGCAGTACGAATTCGATCAGGCGCCACTCGGTGACGCCAATCCTGTTCTGCCCGGCGCCTTTCACTCCGCCGAGCTGTTGTATCTGTTCACCAGATTCATGGGCGTGCCGATTCCCTGGACCGGTGCGTCCGCCGCTTTCGCCGCGCAAATGCAACGATGGTGGACCACCTTCGCCCATACCGGTGACCCGAACGCTCCGGGTTCCCCCGAATGGTGGGCCTGGCCGGAGCCGACCGGGCACAGCTCCGACGGGCCCGCGCTGGTCATGCGGGCGACCGGAAGCTACATGACCGACGACTTCGCCACCCGGCACGACTGTGCGTTCTGGTCCGAACTCGCGCGTTGAACCCGCGATGAACCGGCGCCGCGGAGGATCGTTGTCGAGCGGGCGGACGAGGCCTGGAGAAAGTGGAACTGTCTGCTCAGTTCGTCTCAGTCTCTGGCTGCGTGCAGGCGGCGGCCGTCGCGCTACCGGGTGATCGCCCGCGCTACTGTGTCGGCTATCTGCTCGTCGGTGAGCTCGCTGCGCTCGATGAGCGCATGCGAGAGCACGGTGCGAACGACGACTTCGGCCGCCTGGGCCGGCGACAACCTGAGTGTCGAGTCGTCGCGAGCCGCGATCACGGGCGCCGCGATGGCCGCGACGGTCTCGACCAGGTTGAGTTCCGAGTCGCCGTGGGTGATGGCGACGTCGAGGAGCCGGGCAGGCTCATGGCGGCGAATGTAGCTGAATGCAGCGTGTTTTCGCAGGTAACGCAGTGCGAAGAGGGTGCAGGCGCGGGCCATCTCCGCGGCGGGTGCGAAGACGTCTATCTCCTGGTAGGCGGCTGCTGCCATTCGCCCGATCTCGCTGCGGCCCACGGCGGAGATCAGGCCGTCCTTGTCGCCGAACTCGCGGTAGGCGGTGGCGCGCGAGACGCCCGCGCGCTCGGCCACCGCGCTCAGCGTCAGGTTGTCGAGTCCGCTCGCTGCGATCAGTGCGACCGCCGCGTCGAGCAGCGTTTCCGACGACCGGGTGGAGGAAGTCATGGCCATTTCTACCTCCCTGGGCGGCATCCGTCGTTGCGGATGTTCGATAGCTGAGACTAACGTAGCCAAATATCTCAGTTCTCGTCGCGACTCGGCCGAGCATGTCCGACCGGGACTGCGGAGTCCGTGGACGACGACGCCGGAGGGCAGCGATGACGATTACCGAGCGAGCGATCACCCGCCGCGGGCACGCGGTGGTGCTGGGCGCGAGCATGGGAGGACTCCTCGCGGCGCGGATCCTCAGCGACAGCTTCGAGCAGGTCACCGTAATCGAGCGAGACGATCTGTCCACGCCGGGTGACCGGCGCGGGGTGCCGCAGGGCAGGCACGTGCACGCACTGCTCGCGCGTGGCAAGCAAGTCATGGAGGAGCTGTTCCCCGGCATCACGGACGAGTTGCTGGCCGACGGCGCCATGGAGTGCCGGTCGTTGACGCAGATGCGGATGACCGTCGCCGGGCACACGCTCCGGCGATCCGACGGTGGCTACTCGCTTCTGCAGGCCAGTCGCCCGTTCCTGGAATGGCGCGTGCGCAACCGGGTCCGCACGCTGCCGAACGTCGAACTGGCCGACCGCCGTGCCGCCGTGGGACTGCTCGTCGACGCGGACCGAACGCGGGTCACCGGGGTGCGGATCATGCCGGAGGACGCCACGGTGGCGCGCGAGGTCCGCGCCGATCTGGTGGTGAGCTGCCTGGGGCGGCACGGTCCGGTTGGCGACTGGCTCGCCGCTCTGGGCTACGAACGCCCGGCCGAGGAGGGGGTGCGGATCGACATGATGTACGCGAGCCGTTATGTGCGGCTTCCGGTGGGCGCTCTGAGCGGCGACAGGGAGATCGTGATCGCGAATCAGAATCCCGCGCGAGGTCTGGCGCTGTTCGCGGTGGAGGGCGGAACGCACATCCTCACCTTGATCGGCTACGGAAAAGACCACCCGCCGACCGATTCCGAGGGCTTCTGGCGGTTCGCCGCTTCGGTGGCGCCGCCGGACGTGCGCGAGGCGCTGCTCGACGCCGAACCGCTCACCGGGATCAGCACCTACCGGTATCCGGCCAACCAGCGCCGACGCTACGAGCGGCTGTCCCGGTTTCCGCTGGGGTTGCTGGTCCTCGGTGACGCGGTCTGCAGTTTCAGCCCGGCATTCGGCCAGGGCATGACCGTCTCCGCGCTGCAGGCCGTGGCGTTGCGCCGCGTGCTCGCGCAGGGGGACGACGATCTGGCCCCTCGCTTCTTCCGCGCCGCCGCCCGCGCGATCGACGACGCGTGGATGATCACGAAACTGTTCGACTCGGCCATGCCCCACGTGGATGCCGGAGGGCGGGTCCGGATGCGGGCGCTCGGTGTGCTGGCGAGGCTGGCCATGGCCGTCGGTGCACAGGATGCGGTGGTGGCGCGGCAGATCGCACGCATCGCCGGGCTCCTGGACAGTCCGGGGGCCGTGCTGAATCCAGCCCTCGTGGTCCGCGCGGCAAGGGGTTCGGCGGCGGCCGGGGTGGAAAAACTGCGTGAGCTCGGACAGTTGGCGGCCGAGTCGGTCGGCACGGAGGAGTTCGACCCGATTCCCCAGGGACCCGCGCGGGGTTTCCACCGGCTGGCGGTGCGATCGATCGTCCCCGCCGGCGCCGACAGCGTCCTGGTCGAATTCGACGTTCCCGCGCAGCTCGCCGGTCGGTATGCCTTCGCGGCAGGCCAGCATCTCGTCGTGCGGGGGACACATGCGGGACAGCAGATCCGGCGTAGCTATTCGCTGTGTGACGCCGCGGGTTCCGGCAGGGTGCGGATCGGGGTCAAGCGACGGTCGGGCGGAGCGTTCTCCGGCTACGCCCTCGACCGTCTGACCGTCGGGACGGCCTTGCATGTGTCCGAGCCCGCGGGCAGGTTCACGCCGGAGCTGGATCCCGAACGTGCGCGCACCTACGCCGCGGTGGCGGCGGGCAGCGGCATCACGCCGATCGCATCGATCATCGCCACCACTCTCGAAACCGAGCCGGACAGCACGTTCACCCTGCATTACGGCAGCCGGGACAGCGAACACGTCATGCTGGCCGATCAACTCGCAGCGCTCGCGGACCGTTTCGCGGGCAGGCTGCGCGTCATCCACCACCTGTCCCGGCAGCGACCGCCGGCGATGCCCCGGGACGGCGCGGGCGTGGCCTACCGCCACGGACGCGTGGCGGCGGCCGAGATCGCCGAGCAGGACGCCGACCAATGGTTCCTGTGCGGTCAGAAAGAGCTGGTCGCAGCGGTGGTCTCGGCTCTGGGGCGGCGTGGCGTGGAGAAGTCCCGGATCATGCTCGAGCTGTTCGAGACGGATGCTCCCGTGCTGTCCGCGCCGGTGGCCAACGCTCCGACCAGCCGTGTGACCCTCACCGGGCACGGCGAAGACCTGCTGTTCGAAATGGCGCGGGGCCCGGCCATCCTGGAGGCGGCGCTACGTCATCGGGCGGACCTGCCCTACTCCTGTCTCGGCGGCTCGTGTGGAACCTGCCTGGCGACAGTCGAATCCGGGCTGGTCACCATGGACCCCGACCCGCTCTCGGCCCTCACCGAGCAGGAGATCGCCCGAGGTCAGGTGCTGGCATGTCGCGCGACTCCTGTTTCGGCCGAGGTGACGCTGCGCTTCGGCGAATAGGTGCCCGGCATGAAAAGCGTTTCACTGCGGTTCTTTTCGGCGTTCGGCGCGGAGCGGGTATTGCTGTGCTCGATGCGCTGGGCTAAGGTCGTCGGCATGACTGCCGGGTCGGCGACGCGCCGTACACAGAACGGTTACCCGGCCGCGCGGTGATCATCCGGCGGGCCAGGGGCCCGCCCGCCTTCTTCACGAAATCCCGAGTACTACAGGGACATCGGAAGGAGGTGATTACATGTCCCATGCGGAAACGCCACAGACGAGCGGATGGCCGGACTTCGTCTCCGCACACGCTCAGGGCGGAGTGCTCGAGGCGACCGTCGTAGAGATCGTGCCGTTCGGCGCGTTCCTGGAGGTCGCTCCCGGCGTGCACGGATTGCTGCACAAGACCGAGTGGTCCACCGAGCCGCGGATCGGCGCCACGCTGACGGTGCGCATCCTCGATATCGACAACGAGAAGCAGCGAGTGGCCTTGGCGCACGCTGAATAACGCCGGTGCGGGTGTGCCGGGGCAGACTCCACCTGCCCCGGCACATCGTCAGCCTATCCGTCCTCGCGCGCCCCACGTCTGGTTGCGGCCGGATGGGTGGCTGGTGCGGGCCCAGGATGAAGGCGGGTCCCAGGCAAGTCTGCGGGCCATAGCGGGCGCCTCAACTGGTCAGTTGACCGCTTCGCGCCGGGCCGCTTCGTGAGATTGCTGAATGTTTGCCAGCTGGCGATGCGGGTAGCACCGCCACGTCGCCCCCTCAGTCCTGAAAGGCCCGATGCCATGGTTATCAGACCTATCGGTATCCGAAAGGTCGCTCGCGAACTCGGCGGACTGAGCGCTGTCGCGGCGGGATACCGGGACCGGTGCACCACTCGCGAGCCGGACCACGGCGAGCCGTGTAACTCGCTCGTAGCTCATCAGGGGGCCGCATGATCGGCTACTACATCCACCACCACGGCTGTGGGCATCTGCTCCGAGCGCAATGCGTTCGCGCGCACATCGCTCGACCCGTCGTCGCACTGTCGTCGTTGTCGTTGGCCGACCACGGGGGTTTCGACGACACGGTGAGCTTGCCCGCCGACGATCGAGCGCCGATCGTCGAGGATCCCACCGCGGGCGGGACGTTGCACTGGGCGCCGCGCCACGATCGCGGCCTCGCCGAGCGGATGGCTGCGGTCGCCGCCTGGATCGCCCGCGCGCGTCCGGACGCCATGGTGGTCGACGGGTCGGCGGAGATCGCGCTGCTGGCCCGGCTGCACGGCGTGCCCGTCGTCGCGATGGTGCTGCCCGGTACCCGGGCGGATCCGGCGCACCGAATGGTCCACCGGGTCGCCGATCGGTTGATCGCCGCGTGGCCACGGGGACTGTACGACCCGTGGTGGCTGCACCCGTACGCGGACAAGACGCACTATGTCGGCGGCATCACCCGCTTCGCCGGGCGCGCGCCCGTCCCGACCGACCGAGCGGATCAGCGCCCGGTGGTCCTGGTGCTCGGGGGAACGGGCGGCGTGCCGTCCACCGCGGCGATGGTCCGTGCCTGCGCTGCGCGCCACAGCCGATACCGCTGGCGCAGTCTCGGTTCGGGTGACTGGGTGGACGACCCGTGGCCGCAGTTGTGCGAAGCCGACGTGATCGTCTCGCACGCCGGCCAGGGCGCGGTCGCCGACATCGCCGCCGCGGGCAAACCGGCCGTCCTGATCCCGGCGGCCCGCCCGTTCGGCGAGCAGCGGGCGACCGGGCGCGCACTGGCCGCCGCGGGCATGGCGCTCACTCTGGACCGCTGGCCGGACCTCGACGACTGGCCCGGGCTGCTCGCGCGGGCGGGTGAGCTGGATCCGGATCGGTGGCGCTGGTGGCATACCCAAGGGGCGGCGGCCCGCGCCGCGGTGGCCGTCAGCGAGATCGACGCCGAGGACCTTCAGCCGGCGTGGTGAGAATCGCTGTCGTCACGGGCGTGGTTCATGAGGGCTTTCCGCTGACGTCGAGCGTGCTCGGGCGGTTCGGGAACTCGCTGCGGCGGTAGGGAGATGGTGTGGTCGCCGGTGGGGACAGCGGTCCGGGAGTTGCTTCGATCCGCTGGTTCCGCGGTGAAAAACCGCAGGTAGGAGCATACTGACGCGATGGACGAATCGGGCGACCGAATCGTGGATACGGCCGAGGGGGCGGTAGCCCGGGTGGTGGGCGCCGGGACGCCGCAGACCACGGGAAGCTTCCGTTTCTGGTTCACCGATCGGCGGTGGGAGTGGTCGGACGAGGTCGCCGCGATGCACGGCTACGCGCCCGACACGGTGACGCCTACGACGGAATTGCTGCTCGCGCACAAACACCCCGAGGACCGGGAGCATGTCGCCGAGGCGATCGAGAAGTCGGTCCGCAACGCCGAACCGTTCTGCAGCCGTCACCGCATCATCGACACGGCGGGGGGCGCGCACCACGTCATCGTGCTGGGCGACACGATGATCGACAAGAGCGGCACCGTCGTCGGCACCGCGGGCTACTACATCGACCTGACGGCCACCATCGCCGAGGAACGCCGGGACCTGCTCGACGGCACGCTGCCCAAACTCTTCGAGGCGCGCGCGGTGATCGAGCAGGCCAAAGGCGTGCTGATGCGGATCTACCGGATCAACGCCGACCAGGCATTCCACGTCCTGCAGTGGCGGTCGCAGGAGACCAACGTCAAACTGCGCGACCTGGCCGCGCAGCTCATCGCCGAAATCGACCGCTTGCCCCCGGCTCCGCCTGCGGTGCAGACCGCTTTCGACCACATGCTGCTGACGCTGCACGAGCGCGTCCCGCGTCGTGAGGGTCGCTGCCGCGGCTCGGGTTCGGCCTAGCGGCGCCGCAGCAGAGCGCCGACACCGTCACGCAGGGCTGCGACCGCGTCGACCAGGGTGACCTGGGCCCCGATCGCCAAGGCGGCCACCGGCAGCGCTTCGTCGGCGCGGCGCATCTCACCGGTCGTGCCGCCGGCAGCAGGCCCGAGCAGTGGGCTCGGAGCGGTCCCGGCCAGGATCAAGCGGTCGCCCAGTACGGCGCGGTCGAGCAGTAGCCGCTCCACGGTGGCGGCGCGCAATGCCGTCGTGGTCGCGGCCAGCCCGGCCACCGCAGGCCCGTCCGGACGCTCGATCTCGGCGGCGAAGCGATCGAGCACCCGTCGCCGTCGCTGCCCCACCACGCGGTGCAGGATCTCGCGCACCTCCGCGTCGAGCGCCTTCGGATCCGAACCCGGCGTCAGTGTGCCGGATTCGGCCTCGACGACATCCCGGCCCTTCGCGTCGAACTCCGCACGCAGTTCCGATCGAGCCCGGGCTTCTCCGGCGAGCACGACGACTTGCGCGTGCACGGTGTCGGCGAGCCGGTCGAGTTCCTGCGCGAATTCCCGGATGTTCCGTCGCGTGCTGTCCACGGTCCGCTGCCGGATCGTGCGATGAGACCAGTCGTCGCGCTGGATATCGGGCATCGGAGGGCCAGCGGTCCGGAGGAATTCCTCGTCCTCGTTGCGTTTGTCGAGCGAGTACAGTTCCGAGCCCACGCGGTCCACGAGCGCGATGACGTGCGGTATCTGCTCGCCTTGCAGCTCGATCAGCGGCAGCAGATACGGCAGCGGGGAGACCCGGACGGTTTCGATGTCCGGCGGTCTCGGCAGGCGTTCGTCGGCGAGCACCTCGGTCTCGTCGGCGATGAGCATCCTGCCGCACCGCCCGCGCGGCGGTGGGTGCAGTTCGATCGCCTGGGCCAGCAGCCGCCGGATACGTGGTCTGGCCCCGCTGCGGTCCAGTTCGGCGTCGATCGAGCGCCAACGCAGCTCGGATCGGCCTGCCGCGTCTTCGGTGTCGTGCGAACTGTCGAAACAGACCGATGCGAAGGGGCCGTGCTTTCGAATGATCCGCTGGAGGTCGGCCATCGGTATCACCTGGTTTCCCCGGCCGTGGCCGCCCGCGCCGACGGGCCTCGGCGAACATCGGGCGACGACCCGGCGGTGGGCCTCGACGCCCGGGTGACTTCCTCGCGTGTGCCGACAGCTTCGGTTCGGCGAACCATGGTGAGCGGGTACCCGGGTGTCTCGCGCCGAATCAGCCCGCGCACAACCGGCGAATCGAGCCGCCGCCGATCTTCGCGCTGTGTGTCCCGGCCCGCAACCGCAACGCCGTACCGATTGTGCGCGAGAGGTTTTCGTGCGGTCATCGGTGGGCTACCGATCGGATCGGGCCGCACCGGGTGGCGACCGCTTCCGGGGAATGCCGATTGCGGTCACTTCGGCGGTGGGACGGCCGATGCCGGTGCTTCGGCGGAACCGACACCGCCGCTGCGAGCCGCCGGGGGCCGAAGTCGTCCTTTTTCGGTTTCATGCAATAAAGTCGGGGGAGCCGCTATTTCCACAGCTCAGCGGCCGCAATTCTGACCAAGCGACCGCTTGGTGATCAGATCGTGAACCGAAAAGAGCGGTTTGTTACACGTGAGCTGTGGTAAACGTTGGATGTATCGGACCGACAGCGCGGTCGGCCGATAAAAGGGGCGAGGAACCCGCGCTGCTCGATGTTCAGCCGATTCGAAGCGCTCTGTCGTGAACTACCGGCGCCGCTCGAACACGAGGGCTCTCCGCAAGCATGTGCACGACCTACGTGCACCAGCGCAGAGGAATGTCATCGTGAGCGAGAAGCCCGAAGCGCCCGTCGTGGACGACGAAGAACGAGATCGGATCATCTGGCCCGACCCCAGCCCGCTGAGTGGCTGGTGGGCCGAAGTCATGGCCCACCGCCGGATCACCCGGCAGCCCACACCGACCGCGAATCCGCGCCACAACTGACCGGCCCCCCGCGGTTCCCCCGACCACTACGACGTGCGGAAGGTGGGCGCCGAACGTCGGCGGATGATCGACGTTCGGCTTCGTTTCGCCGCGCGTAATTCGCGCCCCTGCTGTTCCCTGGCGCCTCGTCGAAATTTCCTCCGCGGGCATCTGTGTTTCGATGCCGCGCGTGAATCCGCCGTTCGGAAACCGGCGTTCGATCCGCGTTCCGCGTCGAAATGCGACGCGACCGAACTGTCGTGCCGCCCCGCGAATTTCGGGGCTTCTCCGGCGTGTCGGATCGTACGGTGTGCCCGCTTGTCCGCGCCGGAACCGGTAATCGGCACCCGCCCGTCAGCCGTGGTGCCCGCGAGTTCGGAGTCTGCTTCAATGGGTGGTCATATTCGGCGGAGGACACGGGGGCGTCATGTCCGGCACCAGAGCTGTCTCCTTTCGGGGAGTCGATGTGCTCGAAGATCTGCTGCGCTGGCTGGTACCGCGGCCGCGGCGAGGGGAGCGGATGCTCCCGATGGTGGGTCTGTGCGGTGACCCGACCAATGTCGAAGTCTGCTTGGACATGTTCGGCGCGGCGCTCCGCGGCGCGGTGCACGTGTCCGTGGACGTGGACGCTCTCGACCCCTTGCCCGAGGACAGCTCTCTGGTCGAGGACAACACGCCGGGCCTGACCGCATTGCGCCAACTGCTCTACAACCTGTGCAAAGGATTGGCCGCCGACCGCTTCGGGCGCCTGCGCCCCTTGCCTTTCCGGCGCTACCGGTTGGCGGAATGGTTGATGGCGCGCAAGCTCAGCTCGGACAACGAGCTCGACGAACTGGCGTCGCTGTTGCGCAAGGACTTCGGCCGATGGGGCGAGGAGTTGCTCGGCGAAGCCCAGGCCACAGTGGGCCCCATCCAGCGAATACTGTTGGGCCTGTTGCGTATCGTGCTGCCCCCGGCGGTGTTCCGGGCGCGCACCGGTGGCCGGATTCCGGGCGTGGGCCGGGAGTTCCGGTGGTTCATGCGCCAGCAGTATCTGGCGCCGGAACAGTCCAGCCAGTTCGTCGGATTCGCACACCGTCTCACCGAGGGCGCCCGCCGCCACGAGCACGCCGAGCATCTGGCCAAGCTTCTGGTGCACGCCTTCCTGGAAGATCTGCGGGTGGCCTACCGGCGCCGGTGGTGGCGCATCAGCGCGGCACGGCGCACCACCTATCCGGTCGTGATCCTGCGCGCGCTCGCCGGTGACGCCGGTCCCCGGCTGCTGGATCTGGTCAACGACGTCCGCAACGAGACCGGCAAGGACGATCCGCTGCTGCTGGTGACCGGCACCCACACGCCGCCGGCCGACGTCACCGCGCGGCCGGTGTACCGGGTGCGGAGGCTGTACGAGGTCTGGAAGGACGAGTTGCCCGTCGGGCGGCAGCGCCAACGGCCCCGAGCCTGGCAGCTGTGGTTCTCGATACCCGCGACCGGTCCGCACGACGACGAGCCGGACCCGTTCCGTGTGATTCCGGTACCCGCGCCGCCGTGGTGGGCCCGGCGGGCGGTGTCGGCAGGTGCGGTGCTTCTGGTGATCGCGTTGGCGGTGACCGCAACCGGGTTCGTGGTATGGCGACCGCGGGGTGCGGGTGACCCCCCATGCGCCACCGGAGCGGGTGTCCAGTGGGTGCGGGTTGTCCCCGGTCCGGACGGAAACTGCGTCGGTTTCAGTGCCTATGATCCGGACGATCCCGCTACCGGTGGCAACGGCTTCCTCTTCGCGAGCGACGAGCCGGGCAGTCGCCGCCTGGTGGAGGTGCAGCGTCGGGTGTACAAGCAGAATCTGCTGGCCGAACAGCTGGCCCGCGAGCAACCGGCGCGGCCGCTGTTCACGCTGGTCTATTTCGGCCAGCTCACCGGCGTTCCGGGTGATTACCCCGCGCAGAGCGAGGACATCGAGGGTTTGGCGCTGGCGCAGTACAACGCGCTCGAATCGGTCGCGTTGTCCGACGCCGTCACCCCCGACACGGTCCCGCTGATCCGGCTGCTGCTCGCCAACACCGGTCCGGCCAACCTGCAGGGTCCGGAGGTCATCGAACTGTTGACGCCGCTCATCCGCGCCGATCCGAGCATCGTCGGGGCGATCGGACTCGATCAGAGCCGGACCGCGACGCTGAGCATGATCAACGCGTTGACCGGGCTCGGCATACCGATGGTGGCGCCCAGCCTGTCGGCCGACGAGATGGTGCGGTCCTCCCCGCTGTACTTCCAGATCGCCCCGCCGAACTACGCGATCGCCGACATGATCAAGCAGTACCTGAACTCCCTCCCCGGAATGGCCGGGCGCGGCGTACGGATCTACCACCGGCCCGACCCGACCGACCTCTACACCAAGAACATGGCCGCGGACCTGCACGTCCTCGCCGGCGACGGGCGGGAGATCTGGGAGGGCTCCTGGGACCTGCGCGAGGCCTTCACCGGGCAGGGCGGCACCGACGCCTGCGACGAGGTGCTGTTCTTCGCCGGCCGGGACTCGGAGTTCCCCGACTTCCTGCAGAGCCTCAACAAAGCGTGCGGCGACCAGCGGGTGATGTTGATCGCGGACGATTCGGTCAACCGGTTCATGGCCAGCGTGGACCGGCGCCGGGCGGCCAACAGCGCGCGTCCGCTGGTCTACGTGGCCAAGGCGAGCCTGGTGACCTGCCGCAACAAAGGGCAGGGATTCCGCAGCCGGGTCGAGTTCTACCATCTCGCCACCACCGTCGATCCGGATATCCCGAGCTGGAATGCCTGCGCCGAAGCGGACAAACCGATGGGTGAGCGGGTCCAGTTGCATCCGCTGGGGGAGCGGGTCGCGTTGACCTACGACGCGGTCGGATTGTTCGTGCGCGCCGTGCAGGCGCTGGCCCCGGCCGTCTCCGGCGTCTGGACCGAACCGATCCCGATCAGCGCCGCCGCGGTGTGGGCGGCACTGCGTGACCTGCCCCGGCATCCGGTGATCGAGTCCAGCAGTGGCGTGCTGGACTTCTCGGTCAGTCAGGGCGCCCACGCGGGCCGGGTGGCGCACGACAAATGGGTGGGCATGCTCAGTGTGGAGCAGATCTGGGATCCCTCGACCAACGCCGAACCTGTGATGGTCTACGGCTGCGGCCGAGCTACCGCCGCCGACACGGCGCAGTGCCGTCCCTACCCGCTGGGCCGCTGACCGGCATCGACGGGACCGGCCGCATGCGTCGCGCTGAGCGGCTCGGCCAGCTCCTCCAGCGATCGTCCTTCGGCCCGCACGCCGTAGGCCAGTTCCACCAGCCCGGCCGCGAACATGGCGAGCGCGCCGATGGTGAACGCCAGGGCGGTCTTCCCGGGATCGCCCTCGGAGGACAGCTCGGCGAACACCAGTGGTCCCGCGACGCCGCCCGCGACGGTCCCGATCGCGTAGAAGAAGGCGATGGCCATGGCGCGGGTCTCCATCGGAAAGATCTCGCTGACGGTCAAGTAGGCCGCGCTGGCGCCGCACGACGCGACGAACAGCACGGCGGTCCAGCAGGCGGTGAGGGTCGTCGCGGTCAGGTGGCCGCCCGCGAAAAGCCATGCGGTGCCCAGCAACAGCACGGCCGAACCCAGGTAGCTGCCCGCGATCATCGGCTTGCGCCCGATCGTGTCGAACAGCTTGCCGAGCAGGAGCGGACCGAGGAAGTTGCCGAAACAGAGGACCGCGAAGTAATAGCCGACCCGGTCGTCGGCGATGCCGAAGGATTTGGACAGGATGAGCGCGTAGTTGAACGTGATGGCGTTGTAGAGGAATGCCTGTCCGATGAACAGTGACAACCCGAGCACGCCGCGGCGTGGATAGCGCCGCACCATCACCGCCGCGATCTCGCGGAAGGAGATGGTCCGGCGCTGCCGGATCTGGATCCGCTGATCGGAGACGTCCGCGAGCGAGGTGCCCTTCTCGGCCCGGACGCTCGCTTCGATCGCGGTGACGGTGCGCTCCGCGTCGTCCTCGTGACCATGGATGAACTGCCAGCGCGGACTCTCCGGGACGTTCTTGCGCACCAGCAGGATGACCAGGCCGAACACGGCGCCGAGCGCGAAGGTCAAGCGCCAGCCCACGTTCGGCGCGAACAGATCGGTGTTGAGCGCGACGATGGACAGCAGCGCACCGCCGACGGCGCCGAGCCAGTAGGTGCCGTTGATGACGATGTCGATGCGGCCGCGGTACTGCTTCGGAATCAGCTCGTCGATGGCGGAATTGATCGCCGCGTACTCGCCCCCGATGCCGAACCCGGTGAGGAACCGGAAGAAGACGAACCACCACATGGAGAACGACAGCGCGGTCATCGCGGTCGCGAAGAGGTACACGGCGAGGGTGATCAAGAAGAGTTTCTTGCGGCCGAATCTGTCGGTCAGCCAACCGAAGAAGAGCGCACCGGCACCGGCGCCCGCGACGTACATGGCCGCGGCGACGCCGGAAACCTGTGCCGCCGTGATGCTCAGGCCGCTGCCCGGTTCCGACAGCCGGGCGGCCACGCTGCCGACGACGGTGACTTCCAGTCCGTCGAGGATCCAGACGGATCCGAGTCCGATCACGATCATCCAGTGCCATCGCGACCAGGGCAGCCGGTCCAGCCTGGCCGGGATGTCGGTCGATATGGTCCGCACGGATCACCCCTTCGAAAGACTGACGGTCGGATACCCCGGGCCGCCGCGGCCAACCGCGCCGGTGGGCTAGGCTCGGACCGGGAGTGAAACGTGTTCTAGAAAGTGGCCTGTCGATGAAGACGATCTATGCGCTGTGGGGCGTGCGTGACCTGCTCACGGCGGATCTCGCGCAGCGACTGCCAGGGGCCGCCGCGGTGCAGGCGAACATCTCGGACGCGGCGGTGGAGACGGCGATGTTGCGCATCACGACGTTCGCCGAGCCGGTGCGGGCCGTCGTCAGCATCTGGTGGGACGGGACGCCGCGGCCGGACGCGGCCGAGCGAGCGTTGAGCGGCGTGGCCGAGCGGGTGGCCGGCTGGCACGTCGAGGAGGCGACTCCGATTCCGCCGCCGGTCACCGCCGCGCTCGAGCGCGCGCCGGGCCTGTCGAACATCGCTTTCCTGCGTAAGCCGGACGATCTGTCCCACGCCGAGTGGCTGGACCGCTGGCGCACCCACCACACCGCGATCGCCATCGAGACCCAGGCGACGTTCGGCTATGTGCAGAATCTGGTGACCGGGCCCGCCACGGCCGGTGCGCCGGACATCGCGGGCATCGTCGAGGAGCTGTTCCCGATCGAGGCGCTCACCGACCCGCACGCCTTCTACGGCAGCGGTGGCGACGGCGCGGAACTGGCGCGCCGCGTCGGCCGGCTGATGACCAGCGTCGCCACCTTCGGTGGCGACCGGGATCTGGACGTGGTGCCCACCAGCAGATACCGGCTGCGCTGAGGATTCAGCCGCCTGGTGCCCGCTCCGCCGATTCACGCAGGGCGGATCGAGCGGCGCGCACCACGGGATGGTCTCCGGTGCCGCGCCGATAGGCGAGGTGAGTCCGCCGACGCATCGGCAGAGGGGCGAGCGTGACGCCGGCAGGGCATTCCCGCGTGCCGAATTCGGGAACCAAGGCGACGCCCTGATCCGCGGCGACGAGCGCGAGGACCGTGCCGAAGTCGTCGGCGTGGTGGCGGATCCTGGGCGTGAATCCGGCCGCCTCGCAGGCGCGCACCGTCATCGTGTGGCACAGCGTGCCGGGAGTGCTTGCGATCCAACGGCTTTCGCGGTGTGCCGCGAGCGGCTCGGCGGCGCGCGCGGCGAGATAGACGATCTCCTCGAACAGCGGCTCGCTGTGCAGCGCGGGATCTACGGGGACCGGCACGTAGTCGTACTCCTGGATCAGCGCGACATCGAGCACCTCGGCGCGCAGCGCGTCGGGCGCCAGCGCGGGATCGAGTTCGGTCACGCGCAGTTCCAGCCGGGGATGCGCGCTGCTCAGCGCGACCAGCGCGGGGGAGAGGATGGTTCGCACCGCGGTCGGGAAAGCTCCGATGCGCAGCGTTCCGGTCAATTCGGCGCGGGTGGTGGCCAGCTCGGCGGTGGCCTGCTCGAGCACCGCGAGTATGCGCTCGGTGTGCTGGACCAGTGCCAGCGCGGCGGGGGTGAGGGACACCCGGCGGCCGGTGCGGGTCAGCAGCGGCACACCCGCCTCCCGCTCCAGGGCAGCGAGTTGCTGCGACACCGCCGAGGGCGTGTACGCGAGGGCCTCCGCGACGGCCGCGATGGTTTCCCGATACGACAGTTCCCGCAGCAGCCGCAGTTTGCGGACGTCGAGCATAAGTTCACCTTATGGTCTCCGACAGAAATGTGAACTGGATCTGATGATTGCGAGCGGTCAGGCTGGTCGTCATGACGCTCGCAGGTCTCTTCGTTCCCCTGATCACACCGTTCACGGCCGACGGCACGATCGCCGCCGACGCGCTGGAGCGGCTCGCCCACGAAGTGCTCGATGACGGCGCGACCGGCATCGTCGCATTGGGCACCACCGGGGAACCCGCGACGCTGACGGATGCGGAGCGGGCCCAGGTGGTAGCCGTCTGCGCGGGCGTCTGCCGGGAACGCGACGCACCCTTGATCGTGGGCGTGGGGTCGAACGACACGGCGGCTTCCGCGGCGGCCCTCGCCGATCTCGACCCGCACAGCACCGCGGCGCTCACCGTGGTCCCGTACTACACGCGCCCCTCCGAGGCGGGTGTGCTCGCGCATTTCCGCGAACTCGCCGCAGCCGCCCCGGTGCCGCTGATCGTGTACCACATCCCTTATCGCACAGGACTTTCCCTGGGCCTCGACACCCTGCTCGCGCTCGCCGACCTGCCCAACGTCATCGGTCTGAAGCACGCGGCCGGCGCCGTCGACGACGCCACCATCGCCCTGATGGGCGCGCGGCCCGCCGATTTCGCCGTGCTGGCCGGTGACGACCGGTTCGCCGCGCCGCTGCTGGCCCTCGGCGCGTCCGGTGCGATCGCGGCCTCGGCCGCCGTGCACACCTCGTCGTTCGCCGCGCTGGTCACCGCGTGGCGCGACGGTCCGGTCGGCGCGGCGCGGTCACTCGGTCACCGGCTCGCGGCGCTGTCGGGGGCACTGTTCGCCGAACCCAATCCCACGGTGATCAAAGCGGTGCTCGCCGCGCAGGGCCGCATACCGAGTGCCGCGGTGCGGTTGCCGCTGTTACCTGCGAGTGAGGCCGCGACCCTGGCCGCGCTGGCCGTGCTCGCGGAATTCCCGGCACCAGGAATCGCCGATCACTGGTGCAACGGCCACGAAGGTGCCACCCTTAAGCGGTGACACAACCTCCGGATACCCAGGCGGCTGGGCCCGACCCGACGGCCGACAAACTGGACGCGGCCGTCTTCAAGGTCGCGGGCGTGGTCGTGCTCGGCGCGATCATGTCGATTCTCGACATCACCGTCGTCAGCGTCGCGATCCCGACCTTCCAGCGCGAATTCGACACCAGCTACGCCATCGCGGCGTGGACGATGACCGGCTACACCCTCGCGCTGGCCACCGTGATCCCGCTGACCGGGTGGGCGGCCGACCGCTTCGGCACCAAGCGGCTGTACATCATGGCCCTCACCTTCTTCGTCCTCGGCTCGCTGCTGTGCAGCACGGCGTGGAACATCGAGTCGCTGATCGCGTTCCGCGTGATCCAGGGCCTCGGCGGCGGCATGCTGATGCCGCTGGGCATGACGATCATGACCCACGCCGCCGGTCCGCAGCGGGTGGGCCGGGTGATGGCGGTGCTCGGCGTGCCGATGCTGCTCGGTCCGATCGGCGGCCCGATCCTGGGCGGCTGGCTGATCGAGAACTTCAGCTGGCACTGGATCTTCCTGATCAATCTGCCGATCGGCGTGATCGCCCTGGCGCTCGCGGTCATCGTGCTGCCCGGCGACAAGCCGGAGCCGTCGGAGTCGTTCGACTTCATCGGCATGCTGCTGGCCTCGCCCGGCCTGGCGCTGTTCCTGTTCGGCGTCTCCTCCATTCCGGAGGAGGAGACGGTGCTCGCGGCGAAGGTGCTGATCCCGGCGGCCGTCGGCGCACTGCTGATGGTGGCGTTCGTGTTCCACGCGCTGCGCACCGAGCACCCGCTGATCGACCTGCACCTGTTCCGCAACCGCGCGCTCACCTTCGCGGTGCTCACGATGGTGCTGTTCGCTATCGCGTTCTTCGGAGCGGGTCTGCTGCTGCCGACCTATCTGCAACAGGTGCGGGGTGAGTCGGCGCTGGCAGCCGGTCTGCTGATCGCGCCGCAGGGCATCGGCGCGATGCTGAGCATGCCGATCGCGGGTCGTTTCGTGGACAAGATCGGCCCGGGCAAGATCGTGCTCATCGGTATCGCGCTGATCTCGATCGGGACGGCCTATTTCGTCCAGCTCGACGCGGACGGCTCGTACCTCCCGATGATCGGCGCCCTGGTGGTGATGGGCCTCGGCATGGGCTGCACGATGATGCCGATCATGACCGCCGCGATCCAGACCCTGACCCACCAGCAGGTGGCTCGCGGGTCGACGCTGATGAACATCGTCAACCAGACCGCGGGCTCGATCGGCACGGCGACGATGTCGGTGGTGCTGACCAACCTGCTGAACAACGAGCCGCTGGCCCGTCCAGCGATCGCGGCGAACTTCGATCCCGCCATCGCGAGCCAGCTTCCGCCGGGGGCCGTCGAAACCGGTCTGCAGCAGGCCGCGGACGCGTTCAGTCAGACCTATGTGGTGGCGCTGGTACTGATCGTGCTGACCTTGGTCCCGGCGTTCTTCCTCCCGCGCACCAAGCCGAAGAACCCGGAAGCGGTCGACGCGGCGACCGTGGTGCACGCGTAGCCGCGTGTCCCGAGATCACCTGTCCGGCAGGT
The DNA here is from genome assembly GCF_000308455.1 of Nocardia abscessus NBRC 100374. GTDB lineage: Bacteria > Actinomycetota > Actinomycetes > Mycobacteriales > Mycobacteriaceae > Nocardia > Nocardia abscessus. The sequence goes on from NZ_BAFP01000274.1 coordinate 163,701, forward strand.
GATCTCGGGACTGTGCCGACAGGCGGGTCGGTCGTCTTCGGATCGCCCTGATCCGCCGGGAATCTCATGCCGCCCGGGGATGCGGCCAGTGGTGGCTGTTCATCTCCGGTTTCGAAGGCCGTCGAACACGATTTCCAGACCACGGCGCCACGACGGCGAGCCGGTGGTCTCCCCGAGCAGCGACAGCGCCCACACCAAGTTGACGACGTCTTCGTCGGTCGCGTCGGCGCGCAGCGCGCCGGCTTCCCGGACGCGCGCGAGCACCGCGGACAGCTGCGACATGCCGCGATGGCAGGCCTGCGCCAGCTGCGCCGCCGCCGGATGGTCTCCGGTGAACGCTTCGAGCAGCCCGCGATCGGCGGTGAGCCTGCCGAGCAGGTCTTCGACGAATCCGGTGAAAGCCGCCCAGGCATCCGGCTCGGCCGCCGCGCGGGCGGCGATCTCGTCCACCGCCGCCAGCCGCGGCGGCAGGAGGGCGTCGATGAGCATGTCGCGGGTCGGGAAATGGTTGTACAGCGTCCCGATGCTGACGCCCGCGCGGCGCGCGATCTCCTCCAGAGAACCCTCGAGGCCCTGCTCGGTGAACACTTCGGCCGCCGACCGCAACAACTTCTCCCGGTTACGGGCGGCGTCCCGGCGCAGGGGTTTGGTCACCCGGGCATTCTACAAAACCTGAGGGGCGCCTCGAATTCGTGCTACGGTGAGAAATCGAGGGGGGCCTCAAATTAAGGAGAATCCATGTCACACCGTGGAACGGCCCTGATCGTCGGCGTCGGCCCCGGTCTCGGAATGTCGATGGCCCGGCGATTCGGGCGGGAAGGGTTCCGCGTCGCGCTGATCTCGCGCAGCGACGCGCGGCACCCCACGTACCTGGCGGACCTGACGGCGCGCGGCATCGACGCCACCGCCCACGTCGCCGATGTGACCGATCGGTCGCGGCTCGGCGCGGTACTCGGCGACATCCGCAGGGCGGGGCCGATCGGAATGGTCTACTACGGGCCGGGTCCGACACAGCAGCCGGTGCCGATCACCGACATCGATTCCGCCACGGCGCAATCCGCGTTCGAGTGGGTGTGGCCCGCGGTCGACGTGGTCGGTGAGGTGCTACCGGGCATGCTCGATCGCGGGGACGGCGCATTGCTTTTCGCGGGTGGCCTGTCCAGCGTCCGGCCGATGCCCATGCTCGGCCACCTCGCCCTCGCGGCTGCCGCGCTGCGCAATTACGCGCTCACGCTCAACGCGGCGCTGGGCGAGCGCAACCTCTACGCGGGCACCCTGACCATCGGCGGCCTCGTGGAACGCGGCGACATCCACGCCATGGTCACCGCCGACCCGGCGCGCTTCGGCAGCGCGGAAGGCCACACGCTCGATCCGGACGACCTGGCCGAGGCCGCGTGGAACATGTATCGCACCCGCGACCGGGCCGAAGAGATCTTCGACGCCCTCGGCGGGTGAGCGCCGAAATCAGCCGTACAGAGCGACGAAGCGGTCGAGGGAGCGTTCGATATCCCCTTTGACCGCACGGGCTACCCCGGAGCCGATCGGGCCGAACAAAGGCGCGCCGCCGAGTTCGATGTCGACGGTGACTTCCGAACCCGAGCCCTTCGGGGCGACGAGCAGCTGCAAGCCCAGTTTGGTGCCACCCTTGCCCGCGCCGGTCAGTCGCAGGCAGCGCGGCGGTTCGGCGGCCCGCACCGTCCAGGTGACCCGGTTGCGCAGGCCCTTCACCGAGGCGATGCCGACCAGCTGAGTGCCGACGGTCAGTTCGGCGGGCACCGCACCGCGCCATGCCTCGTGCATGGTCAGCCATTTGTCGAGTTCGGCCAGGTTGGAGGTGTGCGCCCAGGCCTCCTCGGGCGAAATCGGGACATCGACCGAGACCTTCAGCTTTGCCATGGGCGCATGGTATCCGGTACCGACGGTCCGCCCGGTGGTGAGGGCAGCCGGGCCCCGGCGGATTGCGGGGAAACCCAATATCATTGCGCAGCTATGTCGCGATCTCCGGCACCTATCGTCCCAGCTCCGGGAAAACGAAAGTGTCGGTGGGATCGGCAGAGACTTCGTTGGAATGCTGCTAATGTGCGAATGGTCGGGTTCTGGTTACCGTTCGGACACGATCCGAGCGGTCGGCGATTGACGTGTAATCGCCTGTCCTGCGGGCACTGTGCGATAGGCACTCTCGGTGAGTGCCGACGTCGACGCGGGTTCCGGTACTCCGACGCGGACCCCACCGACCGGTCCGTTCATGGTCGGCAGGCGAGGGAAGGCGAGCGAAGCAGGATGGCAGTGGGCCGACTCCTCGAGACCAGTCAACGACGAAAGAACTGATGAATCAAGATATCGCCGTGGTGCTTTCATGGATCCTCGCCGCCGCTTTGGTGATCGCCGTAGCGGGGGCGTTGTACGCAGTACAGTATGCCAGGGCTCAGCGGGCCAAGCTCGAGGCTGTGACCAGGGAACAGCGCGCGACAGAGGACACGCTCGAGCGGTTCGCCGCCACCACGTTACCCGCGGTGGCCGAGTCGATCCGCCGGTTCGAGTCGCAGGTGCCCCCGGTCGAAGTCCAGGCGGGCATGGAGAATTCACGGCTCGCGCAGATCCTGCGCTGGATCTCCGAGCGATACGCCGACGATCTGAGCCTGATCCGCTCGGAGACCAGGGACCTGACCAACAACGAAGCGCAGCAGGCGATCAAGGCCGCCGAGGAGGCCGCGCGCAACGAGGTGTCCTCCGCCTCGCGCCAGGCGACCAGCGCCGCGGTCCGCTCGTTCGGCACCTCCGTGGTCAGTCTCGGCGCGGACGTGAGCCAGGTGGTGAGCTCCGCGCTGCGCGAGCATCGCGACGACCAGGTGTACGAAACCCTCACCCGCATCGACCACACCGTGCAGCAGATGATCCGTCAGGCGCAGTCCTACGTGATCGTCTGCGGTGGTCTGCCCGGCCGCCGCTGGCCCGCGCAGACGCTGACCGACGTGGTCGGCGGCGCCATCGGCCGTGTCCGCGAATACCTGCGGGTGCGGCCCAACCAGCTCGACCGCGTCGTGATCAGCCGCGCGGTGGAACCGCTCGTGCACACGCTGGCGACCCTGCTGGACAACGCGTTGCGGTACTCCCCGCCGACCTCCTATGTGGATGTCAACTTCCAGGAGGGCCATCACGGCGTCACCGTCATCATCGATGACGCGGGCGTGCGGATGAACGCCGAGCAGATGGAGGAGGCCCGCCAGGTGCTCGCGCACGAGCGGCCCGTCGACATCCACCAGCTCGGCCCGTCGCCCAAGGTCGGCTTCCCGGGTATCGCCGCGCTGGCCCGACGCTACGGCTTCACCGTCTACATCGACGGCCCGAACGTCTACGGCGGCATGCGCGCGATGGTCTACATCCCGGAGTCGCTGCTGGTCACCCCGCAGAACGTCCAGGAGGTCGCGCCCGTGACCGAGGCAAAACCGGAGCCGGTCACGGTTCCCGCGCAGGACGCGCCGAGCGAGCAGCCCGGCGAGGACGAGCAGCCGCTGACGCTGAGCGAGATCACCAGCGGCGGGTTACCCAAGCGGCGACGCCGAACGGTCGCGCTCGCGCCGGTCGGGCCGCGCACCGAACCGGGCCTCGCTCGCCCCGAGATCGCCGCAGCTTGGCATACCGGCTCCAAGAGCGGCCGCGCCGCCGCATCTGATGACACGGAAGGGATGACATCCTGATGGCCACACCCGTGACCGACAGCAGCAACAAACTGGGCTGGCTACTCGAAGATCTCAGCATCACGGGTGTGCGGTTCGCGGTGTTGCTGTCCGACGACGGCCTGCGGATCGCGCACTCCACGGGGATCGCCCGCGACGAAGCGGAACGCTTCGCCGCCGCGGCCTCCGGCCTGCGCTCGCTCGGCAAGGCGCTCGGCGAATTCTGTGGCGACTCCGCCAACGGAGTGCGGCAGAACATCACCGAGTACGACCAGGGAATGATCCTCATCACCGCGGCGGGGGAGGGCGCGTTACTCGGCGTCGCGACCACCAACGAGATCGATGTGGGCTTGGTCGCGCACCGGATGAACGAGCTGGCCGGCCGGGTCGGACGCGAGCTGGGCAGCCAGCCGCGCAGGCGCGTAGACGGCAGCGAAATGCCATGATCGAGCGCGGCGAGCGAGTCAAAGGTACTGCGCCGCTGGGCATTACGGGGCCGAGCTGGGGCGAGGTCCCGTCATGAGCAAACCGCGGCGCGACCCGGACCTGGTCCGGGCTTATGTGCGCACCGGAGGGCGTACGCGTCCCACTCGCGAGCTGGACCTGGTCACTTTGGTCCTGACCGCCAAAGATCCACTTCCCGGCGCGTCGCCCGACGCGCGCCGGGTCATGGCCCTGTGCAGCCGCCGAGGTGCGCTGTCGATCGCGGAGATCGCGGCGTACCTCGATCTGCCGCCGTCCGTCGTGAAGATCGTCGCGTCCGATCTCATGGACGGTGGGCACCTGGTCACCCCCACCCCGGCCGAGTCCCTGCCGGAGATCGCTCTGCTGGAGGAGGTACTCAATGGGCTCCGTGCTCTCGCCGTCTGATCGCGCTGTCGACTACGTGCCGGAGACCGTGACCCGCTCGGTGAAACTGCTGGTGGCCGGCAACTTCGGTGTCGGCAAGACCACTTTCGTGAGCAGTGTCTCGGAGATCAAGCCGCTGCGCACCGAGGAGACCATCACCGAAGCCAGCGTCGGCGTCGACGACATGGCCGGGCTGCCGGGCAAGTCGCACACCACGGTCGCGATGGACTTCGGCCGCATCACGCTCAGTCCCAAATTGGCGCTCTACCTGTTCGGCACGCCGGGCCAACAGCGTTTCGTCCCCTTGTGGGAGGAGTTGGCCCGGGGTGCGCTCGGCGCGCTCGTGCTGGTCGACACCCGCCGCATCGAGAAGTCCGACGAGGTCCTGTCGGTGCTCGAGGAACGCGGCGTCCCGTATTCGGTGGCGGTCAACCAGTTCGAAGGCGCGCGGCCCTACCCGCTCGAAGAGGTGCGCGATGCCCTCGATCTGGAACCCGGCACACCGTTGACGTTGCTGGACGCGCGCGACCGGGGCACCTGCCTGCGTTCGCTGATCACGCTAGTCGAATTCTTGTTCCACCGTTTGGAGTCTCGCATTTGACCACGCCACAGTTCTCGACCTACCCCACGAACCTATCCAGCGGCGCCTGCCCGGTCGCACACGGATCGCCGATCGATACCGACGGTCCGAGGATTCCGCTGTACGCGGAGGAATTCGCGGCCGACCCGCACGGGACCTATCGGGACATGCGCAGGCGCCACGGTTCACTGGTCCCGATCGAACTGTCGCCCGGAGTTCCCGCCACGCTGGTGATCGGTTACCAGGAGGCCGTGCGGATCCTCAACGATCCGGAGCACTTTCCGGCCGATCCCCGCACCTGGCAGAAGAACATTCCCGAGGACTCGCCCATCCGCCCGATGATGGAGTGGTACCCGAACGCGCTGCGCAACAGCGGCGCCGCGCATGCCCGTTACCGGGGCGCCTATACCGCCAGCATCGATGCCATCGACCTGCACGAGGTGCACTCGATGGTCGAGCGCATCGCCATTCCGCTGATCAACTCCTTCTGCGCGGAAGGCTCCGCCGATCTGGTGACGCAGTACGCGTTCCCGCTCGTCTTCGAGGTGCTCAACCGGATCGTCGGCTGTTCCACCGAACTGGGGCAGCGGGTCGCGACCGGCATGGCCATGCTCTTCGACACCGTCGAGGCGGCCAGGGGCATGGAGATGCTCTCCGCGGCCCTGATGGAGCTGATCCAGCAGCGTCGCTCGGAGCCGGGCGAAGACGTCACGTCCCGGTTGGCCCATCACTCGGCCAACCTGAACGACGAGGAGATGCTCTCGAACCTGATCAGCCTCTACGGCGCGGGAATCGAGCCGCAGCAGAACCTGATCACCAACACGCTGCTGCTGATGCTCACCGACGACCGTTTCGGCGGTGAGGTCCTCGGCGGCAGCCTGTCGACGCGCGACGCGCTGGACGAGGTGTTGTTCAACGACCCGCCGATGGCGAACTTCTGCATCACCTACCCGCGCCAGCCCATCCTGATCGACAACACCTGGTTGCCCGCGCACCAGCCGGTGCTGGTCAGCCTCGCTGCCTGCAACAACGACCCGGCGATCCGCGGCGGTGACCGCGCAGGTAACCGCTCGCATCTGGCGTGGGCCGTCGGACCGCACGCCTGCCCGGCGAAATCCGTGGCGTCCGTGGTCGTTCAAGAAGCCATCGATCAGCTGCTCGACGCTCTCCCCGAGATGCAATTGGCCGTGCCGGTGGATGAAGTGGTCTGGCGGCCCGGCCCATTCCACCGGGCGTTGGCGGCCTTGCCGGTCGTCTTCCCCAAGTCCCCTCCGTTGAACGTGGTGTAAGGAGAAGCGTCCGATGTCGCAAGAGCCGATAGTCTTGGATCTGACCGGTTCCGATATCCAAGGCGAGGCCGCGCGGCTGCGCGAGCGTGGGCCGGTGGCCCTGGTGGAGCTGCCCGGCGGGGTGCCCGCGTGGTCGATCACCGATGCCGTCGTGCTCAAGAGCCTGTTGGCCGATCCGCGCGTGTCGAAGGATCCCCGGCAGCACTGGGCGGCGTTCATGAACGGCGAGATCACCCAGGAGTGGCCGCTGCACCCCTGGGTGGCGGTCGACAATATGTTCACCGCCTACGGTTCCGAACATCGGCGGCTGCGCAAGCTGGTCGCGCCCGCGTTCACGCATCGCCGCACCGTGGCGCTTCGACCGCGCATCGAAGCGATCACCGCCGGCCTGCTCGACCAGCTCGCGGCGACCCCGCGCGGTACGGCCGTCGATCTGCGCGAGGGTTACGCCTATCCGGTGCCGATCCAGGTCATCACCGAGCTGATGGGTGTGCCCGAGGACTTGGGCCCCGGTGTGCGGAAATGTGTCGACGGCTTTTTCGACACCTCGTTCGGGCCGGAGGAGGCCCAGGCCAACTATCTCGAGATGTACCGGCTCATCAGCGAACTCGTGGCGTACCGGCGGGAGACCCCCGGCGACGACATCACGAGCGTGCTGATCGCCAGCCGGGACGAGGAGGACGGCTCGCAGCTGACCGAGAAGGAACTCGTCGACACCCTGATGCTGGTCATCAACGCCGGGCACGAGACGACGGTGAACCTGCTCGATCAGGCCATCTTCGCGTTGCTCACCCGCGCGGACCAGCGTGCCGACGTGGTGGAGGGCCGGCTCGCCTGGTCGGACGTGGTGGAGGAGTCGCTGCGCTTCGAGGCGCCGGTCGCGCACCTGCCGCTGCGCTACGCGGTCGAGGACATCGACATCGCCGGCGTCCGCATCCCCAAAGGCGAGGCGATCCTGGCCTCCTATGTGGCCGCCAACCGCGATCCGAAGGTGCACGGTGTGACCGCGGACGAGTTCGACGTGCGCCGGTCGGTCAAGGACCACCTGGCTTTCGGGTACGGGGCGCATCACTGCCTGGGCGCGCCGCTGGCCCGGATGGAAGCCGAGATCGCCCTTCCGGCCATCTTCCGTCGCTTCCCCGATATGCGCCTCGCGGTCGACCCGTCCGAGCTGGGCACGGTGCTCAGCTTCATCTCCAACGGCCACTCCGAGCTGCCGGTCCTACTGGAGGCGGCGGAGTAGGACATCTCGATCACACCTGCCCGGCATCGGGGCTCGGCAGTCCCGTATCCGGACCCGGCCGCCCGCGTATCCGTTGCGGATACGCGGGCAGAGGTGTTTCGCCGCATGGGGGTGTACGCGGACCCGTCCCGATCGCGTCGATCTGGCGCACGAGATATGCTCTGCCCCGGCGGAATTCGGCGTAAAGTCGAAATCGCCACGCCCACACGGCAATTCGTATCCCGAGCACCGGGGCACGGGTGTCGTATGTGCCCACCCTGCTCGTCGAACGTTCCGACTTTGGAGTCACGTTTTGACCCACCCACAGTCCTCGTCCGCGTCCACCTCCAGCGGCTGCCCGGTCCGGCACGGTTCACCGGTCGGCGCGGACGGCCCACGGGTCGCGCTGTACTCGGAGGATTTCGCGGCGGACCCGCACAGTGCCTATCGGGAAATGCGCAGACGGTACGGTTCGCTCGTTCCGGTGGAACTGTCCCCCGGCGTGCCCGCGACGCTCGTGATCGGATATCACACCGCGCTGCGCATCCTGAACGATCCCGACCACTTCCCGGCCGATTCGCGGACGTGGCAGCGGACCGTGCCCAGTGACTGCCCGGTGCTGCCCCTGCTCGAGTGGCGTCCCGCCGCGATCCGCAATTCCGGCCTGGAGCATGCCAGATACCGGCAGGCCACGGTCGCGGGCATCGAGGAGATCGACCAGTTCGCACTGCGCACCACAGTGGAGCGGATCGCCGTTCCGCTGATCAACAGCTTCTGCGGGGATGGCTCGGCCGACCTGATCGCGCAATACGCGTTCCCGCTGTCGTTCGCGGTGATCAATGCCATGCTCGGGTGCCCGTCGGACATCGGGCAGCGGGCGGCGATGGGACTCGCGGCGATGTTCGAAGGCGTGGAGGCCGAGCAGGGCAACGCGATGTTCAACGACGCGATGGCGGACCTGGTAGCGCTCAAGCGGTCGCAGCCCGGCGACGACATCGTCACCCGCATCTTGCGCCACCCCGTCGATTTCGATGACGCGGAGATGGTGCAGCAGGTGCTGATGCTGTACGGCGCGGGCATCGAACCGCAGCAGAACCTGATCATCAACACGCTGCGGCTGATGCTCACCGACCAGCGGTTCGCGGGCGGCATTCTCGGCGGCAGCCTCTCGACACGGGACGCGCTGGACGAGGTGTTGTTCACCGATCCGCCGCTGTCGAATTACTGCGTCACGTTCCCGCGCCAGCCGATCCTGATCGACGGCGTCTGGCTACCCGCGCACCAGCCGGTGGTCATCAGCATGGCCGGATGCAACAACGACCCGGCGATCAACACGGGGCAATACACCGACAACCGGGCTCATCTCGCGTGGAGTGTCGGGCCGCACACCTGTCCGGCCCGGTCGGTGGCCTATCTGATCGCCCAGGATGCCATTGATCAGCTGCTCGACGCGTTGCCCGAGATGCGGCTGGCCGTCCCCGCCGAGCAGCTGACCTGGCGGCCGGGTCCGTTCCATCGCTCGCTGGCCGCCCTGCCGGTCGTCTTCCCGGAATCGCCGCCGATGCTCGTCTTCTCCGACCAGCCGGAGCAGAGCCCGGCGTCCTAGCCCGTCCGGCGAGCTGAAGCTTGTCGTATTCCGTTCCAGAAGGAGGTTGCCGCTCAGAGGTCGTCGTGCACACAGCTGATGAGGGTGTGCGCCGGCCTGTCACCGATTCCCACGCATCACGTCGACCTGCGCCGTCGCGGCACGCGCCGTGCGATCGCGTTCGTCGAAAGTTCGTTCTTCTGGAGTTTCGTCTTTGACCACGCCACACTTCCCACCGTCCACCTCCGTGAGCGGGTGCCCCGTGCCGCACGGGTCGCCGATCGACACCGGTGGTCCGCGCTACCCGTTGTATTCGCAGGAATACGCGGAGGATCCGCACCAGGCCTACCGTGAAATGCGCCGCAAGTACGGTCCGCTCGTTCCGGTCGAGCTGTCGCCGAACGTGCCGGCCACCTTGGTGATCGGCTACCACACCGCGCTGCGCATCCTGAACGATCCGGATCACTTTCCGGCCGATCCGCGCACCTGGCAGAAGGACATCCCCGGCGAGTGCCCGGTGCTGCCGATGCTGGAGTGGCGTCCGAACGCGCTGCGCAGCTCGGGCCTGGCGCATCTGCGCTACCGGCAGGCGAACGTCGCCAGCATCGCCGGGGTCGATCTGCACGCGCTGCACGGAACCATCGAGCAGATCGCGATTCCGCTGATCAACGCCTTCTGCCAGGACGGAGCGGCGGATCTGATCAGTCAGTACGCATTCCCGGTCAGCTTCGCGGTGCTCAACGCCATGATCGGCTGCCCGCCGGACATCGGGCAGCAGGTCGCGACCGGCATGGCCGCCATCTTCGAGGGCGTCAACGCGGACAAGGGCAACGCGATGCTCACCGACGCGCTGTTCGAACTGGTGCAGATGAAGCGCAAAGAGCCCGGCGACGACATCACCTCGAGGCTGTTGCAGCACACCGCGGGCCTGGACGACGTCGAGATGATCCATCAGCTGGTGACGCTCTACGGCGCCGGAATCGAACCGATGCAGAACCTGATCGTCAACACGCTGCTGCTGATGCTCACCGACGAACGCTTCGCGGGAGACTTCCTCGGTGGGAGCCTTTCGACCCGCGACGCCCTCGACGAAGTGTTGTTCAACGACCCGCCGATGGCGAACTACTGCATCAGCTATCCGAGGCAGCCGATCCTCATCGACGACGTCTGGCTGCCCGCGCATCAGCCGGTCGTGATCAGCATGGCCGGCTGCAACAACGATCCGGCGATCGGGGTCGGTCAACGCACCGATAGCCGCGCCCATCTGGCTTGGAGCGTGGGCCCGCACGCCTGTCCCGCCCGATCGGCCGCGTACCTGGTGGTCCAGGACGCCATCGATCAGATCCTCGACGCGTTGCCAGAGTTGCGCTTGGCCGTGGAGCCCGGCCAATTGAACTGGCGGCCCGGCCCGTTCCACCGCGCTCTGGTGTCGCTGCCGGTCATCTTTCCGAAATCCCCTCCGCTGACCGTCTTCTAAGGAGTCCCGATGGACACACAGCCCCTAGTCCTCGACCCGACGGGCGCCGACATCCACGGTGAGTCCGCTCGAATCCGTGCGCGCGGGCCGATGGCCCGAGTCGAACTGCCCGGCGGCGTGCAGGCGTGGTCGGTCACCGACGCCGGCGTGCTCAAGCGGTTGCTGGCGGATCCCCGGGTGTCGAAGGATGCCAAGCAGCACTGGCCCGCGTTCATCAACGGCGAGATACCCCAGGACTGGCCGTTGTTCCTGTGGGTCGCCGTGAACAACATGTTCACCGCGTACGGCACGGACCATCGCAGATTGCGCAAACTGGTCGCGCCCGCGTTCACGCACCGCCGCACCCAGGCGATGCGGCCGATGATCGAGCAGATCACCGCGAATCTGCTGACCGAGCTCGCGGCGACACCGCAGGGCGAAGCGGTCGACCTCAGGGAAGGGTTCGCCTATCCGCTGCCGATCCAGGTCATCAGTGTGCTGATGGGCGTTCCGGAATCCCTGAACGCCGGCCTGCGCAAGTGCGTCGACGGCATCTTCGATACTTCGCTCGGACCGGAGGAGTCGCAGGCGAATTACCTGGAGATGTACCGGATCCTCGGTGAGCTCGTCGCCCATCGGCGCGAGAACCCCGCCGACGACATGACCAGCCTGCTCATCTCGCACCGCGACGAGGAGGACGGCTCGCAGCTGACCGAGCAGGAGCTGATCGATACGCTGCTGCTCGTGATCAGCGCCGGGCACGAGACCACGGTGAATCTGTTGGACCAGGCCGTGTTCGCGCTGCTGACCCACCAGCAGCAGCGCGCCGAGGTGACCGAGGGACGCGCGACCTGGACCGATCTGATCGAGGAGGCGTTGCGCTACGAGGCGCCGGTGGCGCACCTGCCGCTGCGCTTCGCCGCCGACGACATCGAGATCGACGGCCTGCGCATCGCCAAGGGCGAGCCGATTCTCGCGTCCTACGCCGCGGCCAACCGGGACCCGAACCTGCACGGCGCCACCGCCGAGGAGTTCGACGTGCGGCGAGCTACCAAGGAGCACCTGGCCTTCGGCTACGGGGCGCATCACTGCCTGGGTGCGCCGCTGGCCCGGATGGAAGCCGAAATCGCCCTGCCCGCCCTCTTCCGGCGCTTCCCGAACATGCGCCTGGCGGCCGGACCCGCCGAACTCGGCACGGTGTCCAGCTTCATCTCCAACGGGCACGCCAGGCTTCCCGTGTACCTGGAACCGGCGGACTAGCGGCGGATCCGCGCCCCCGGTGCGGCCGGGGGCGCGCGTAGGTCCGCTCGCAATGTGGCGACCGCCACTATGCATTTTCAGTGTCGGCGCGGAAGCCGTTGTGGTGGACTATCATCCACGGGATGTGGATCGGAATGAGCTGATCTACACGGCCGTCGCACGGGCGCCCCACCCCTGCCGGCGTCGGCGTCTCAGACGACCTGCCGCCGCGGTTATCGGGTGAGCGCTGCTCGTCCGGCATGTTTGCGTGATGATCGCGCGGGCATCCGGGAAAGACGTCGCATCACGCTGGGAGGACCGATGGCTACCGAAGACCGGACCGCAGTGTTCGACGCGGTGGTCGCGGCGGCGGACTATCCCGTCCTGCTGGTCACCGTGCAGGCGGAGGGCAGGCGCGCGGGCTGTCTGGTCGGCTTCGCGACGCAGGTCAGCATCGAGCCGCGCCGGTTCCTGATCGGCTTGTCCAAGAAGAACCACACCTACCGGGTCGCGCAGCGCGCCGACCGGCTCGCGGTGCATGTGCTCAGCAGCGAACAGCTCTCGCTGGCCCGGCTTTTCGGTGGTGAGACCGGCGACGATATCGACAAATTCGTGCACTGCGACTGGCATCCCGGCCCCGGTGGCATTCCGGTGCTGAGCACGGTGCCCAGCTGGTTCAGCGCCCGGATCCGCGAGCGTTACGACTTCGGCGATCACGTCGGATTGCTGCTGGAACCCGAGGACGCCGCCGTGGTGCGGCATCCCGCGCAGACACTGCACTATCACTCGGTGGCGGATCTGGTTGCGGGCCACGCCGTCTGAGGAGGTTCCCGCCATGGATGCCTGCGCGAACGCTACTTTCGTGCGTTCGCAAGATCGAATCGATCGGCGAAGGCGGACAGCTCGTCGCGGGCGCGCTCGAGGTCGCCGGTGCTCGCGCTCACCACGACACGCGTGACACCCTCTTCGGCCAGTCCCTCGACCCGATCGACCGGCATGTCGATCGAGCCCCAACGCGTGTAGTCGAACGCCTCGGTGGTCCTACCCGCTGCTCCGGCCGCGGCGTGGGCGATCTCCAGTTGGGTGGCGCGTTCGGCCGGCCCGAGCATCCCGCCCGGGAAGTAGCCGTCGCCGCGGGACCCGGCGCGCCGCGCCGCGGCACGGCTCGATCCGCCGACATGGATCGGCAACGGCTCGCCCCCGAACGGTTTCGGAAAACTGCACAGGTTCTCGAATCGGAAGAACTCCCCGTCGAAGCTCACTCCGTCGGCGTCGCCGGACCACAGCAGTCGCAGCACGTCGATGGCCTCGTCGGCGCGGCGGCCGCGGCCGGCGAAATCGACGCCGACGGCTTGCGCCTCACCGGGCAGGCTGCCCAACCCGACCGTGAGCAGGCGCATCCGTCCTTTGGACAGCACATCGATCGTCGCGAGGCGTTTGGCCAGCACCACCGGATGGTGATAGGGCAGCAGCAGCACGGCGGTGCCGAGCAGGATCCGGTCCGTCGCGGCGGCCACGAAGCTCAACGCGTCGAGCGGGTCGGCGAACGGGACCGACGGTGTGATCTCCATCGGCCCGACCGTGGCGCCCGGGTACAACGCGATGTGCTCGGGCAGGTAGATCCCCTCGAATCCGCAGCGCTCGGCGTGCTGGGCGTAGCCGATCAGCCGATCCGGGTCGACGCCGAAGAAGGGTGTGCTGTAGCTGACCGCGAATTTCACCGCTGCTCCTCGATTCGGTCGAACTCGCAGGCCGCCGCGAGCCGGTCGTTCAGGTGACGCCGGACGTGCTCCAGCCGTTCCAGGTACGAATCGACCTCGGCCAGCTTGCGCCGCAACGTGGAGACCGAGTCCGGGCAGACGTCGCCGGAGCCGTTACCCGCCCGCAGGCAGGCGACGAACGGGCGGATCTCGTCGAGGTCGAAGCCCGCGCCGAGCAGTTCGCGGATATTCGCCACGATCAGCACTTCCGCGTCGTCATAGGAGCGGTACCCGTTGGCGGCGCGGTGCGGCCGGACCAGGCCGTGCTCCTCGTAATACCGCAGGGCGCGCGTGCTGGTGCCCGCCCGTTGCGCCAGTTCGCCGATGCGCATCCGTCCTCCCTCGTCTTCGTCACCGCAACGCTAAACCTTCTCGTCGATGTCAAGGCAAGCCGCCGCTGGCACTGCGTACTCTCGGAACGAATCCATGCGGCGGTCTCGTCCGCCGATTCGCTCCGACCAGAAAGCATTTCGTGACGAACGCGCATTTCTTTCTTCCGGTCCGCGACAGCGAGCGGGAACTGCTCGACCGGGTGGCCGACCTGGCGGCCGGGTTCGCCGCCGTGGCGGCCGATTACGACGAGCGCGCCGAACTCGCCGTGGAGCATCTGGACGCGTTGCACGGCGCGGGGGTGAACCGGGCGGTCCTGCCGGAGCCGGCCGGTGGCACCGGTCTGAGCTACCAAGGGCTCGGGCGCCTGGTCCGCATCCTCGCGAAAGCCGATCCGTCCACCGCGACGATCTGGACGATGCACGCGGGGGCTGGTGTCGCCCTCGCGGAATTGACCACCGACACATCGGGATCGTTCTTCGCCGAGGAGTTCCGCGCCGGCAGGCATTTCGCGAACGCGCTGTCGGAACCGGCCAGCGGAAACCGCTTTCTCCAGCCGCAGCAGATCGCCGTGCCGATCGAGGGTGGGTGGTCGCTCAGCGGGGCGAAGCGGTTCGTGTCCGGCAGTGAGATCGCCGACTATCTGCTGGTCAACGCGCTCGTGGACGGGGAGCCCGCGTTCTTCGGCGTGGTCCCCGACGATACGGTGTCGATCATCCCGATCTGGGACACCCTCGGCCTGCGCGCGACGCGTAGTCAGTTGCTGGCGTTCGACGACACCGTTCTGCGTGCCGAGTACCGCGGTCGCGCTCCGCGCCCGGGGGATTTCGCGGTGATCCCGGCCGGTCTGCCCGCGATCTCGCTGGGAATCGCCGATGCGGCACTGGAGGCGCTGGTCGAGCACGCACGGGCCAGGGAGATCCTGGGCAAGCCCTTGGCGCACCAGCAGTGGGTGCAATACGAGGTCGCGGACGCCCAGATCCGGCTCGCGGCGGCACACACGCTCTACGAGCAAGCGCTGTGGCAGGCCGACAACGGGATCCCGCTGTTCTTCGACAACCTCTCCCGGGCCAAGTATCTAGCGAACAAGGTCGCGGTCGAGGTGGCGCAGCTGGGCGTCCGGATCGGCGGCGCTTCGGGGTATCTCAAGCGATCGCCGATCCAACGCCACCTGCGCGATGCCCAAGCCGGTCAACTCATGGCGTATTCGACGGAGGTGATCGCCGGCGTGATCGGCCGGGGAGTCCTCGGTGTGCCGGACGAAGCGTGAATCGCGGAGATTCGATGGAGCGCCCGACATCGAGTATTGGGACATAAGGCGCGAACCGGTCGTCGCGTGTTCACCCGGCGCGGCTAAACTGCGCGCCTTGTGAGTACTGCCGCGGCATCCGGACCGAGAAAAGAGCGTTACGTCTGGGGCGCGGCGACCGTCGTCGGAGTCATCGCCGGATATGTGTCGGTGCTGCTGGCCGACGCCAGGCACTACTACACCGACGACACCGAGGCGCAATACGCCCCGATGTGGGTGATGCTCGGAGAGTTGTTGCGTGCGGGCCGCTTTCCCGCGCTGGTCCCGCACGAGTGGATGGCGGGCAACTACACGCTGGAAGAGGCGGCGCTGTTCAATCCGCCGCAGCTGCTCGTCTATCTCCTCGCGCCGTCGATGGACGATCTCGCCGCCTACGCGACGGCGGTGAAGCTCGTCTTCTCGATCATCGCCGCGCTCGGCGTGTTCCGCATCTGCCTCGCCTACGGCGCCCGTCCACGATGGGCCGCCGTCGCGGGTATCGCGTTCCCGCTCAGCGGCTGGTTCCTGTTCTTCGACCAGGCCAGCTGGTTCACGCCGCACGTGGCGACCGCCTGGATGGTGCACGCCTGGGCGTCGGCGGTGCAGTACACCCGCGGCCGGAGCGGACCGCTGCCGGTCTTCGTCTTCCTCTACCTGACGCTCACGGTCCAATACGCCTTCCCCGCGGTGGAATCGGCGCTGATCATCGTGGCGGTCGCGGCAGGCGAGGTCGTGCATCAGCGCCGGTGGGCGCCCGCGGTGCGGCTGTGCCTCGCGGCAGGGTGCGCGGCGCTCACCGCGGCGATCGCGAACCTGTCCGGCATCCTGTCCTCGCAAGTGACCTGGCGCGGCAGCGTACAGATCCACAACGACCCGTTCCTGACGGTGCCGTGGTCGGAGTCGCTGAACGCGAGCCTGCCGAGCACGACCCCCGCGTTCACCGCCTGGTGGGGTCACGTCCAGCCGTTGCCGATGGTCTACATCGCCTGGTTCCTCATCCCGGCGCTCGCGTTCGTCGACTGGCGTGCCGCGCGCACCGCCGTACGGGATTTCAGCGGCCCGATTTTCTTCGCGGTGGCGGTGCTGATGTGGACGGCCGGGCCCGGGGCCATCGGTCCGCTGCGCTGGCCTGCCCGGGTGCTGCCGATGCTCGCCATCGTGCTGCTCGTGCTGGTCTGTGTCGCGCTGAGCCGCTACGGCACGTTCGCCGCCTCGCGCCGCCGTGCCACGGCCGCCGCCGTGCTGATCGGGCTGTTGTTCGTGCGGTCGGTCTCGGCCGCTCCCGAACTGGTATTGCGGCACGTGGCGGGGGCGCTGGCGGTGGGCGCGCTCGGCGCCGCCGCCGTATGGCTGGCCCGCCACCGGGGCGCCGCCGCCGCGTGCGCACTGGCCGTGCTCGCCATGTTCCCCATCGCCTATGCGCAGGTGGCCGGTGCGCCGATGACGCCGATGTCCTACGACTTCCCGGAGCGGCGCTCGGCGATGCGCGCGGCCTTCCCCGATTTCGACGGCCTCACTCTGCAATTGGCCGACCGCGCCGCCGTGCGCCCCGAGGACCGCAACCTGGCCGGCGCGTACGGCTCGCTGGCCATCGGCAACTACGCGAAGGCGCTCGGACTCGACTACGTCAACGCCTATACGCCGATCGGGCACGCCGCCTTCGCAGGCATGCTGTGCATGGCGTGGGACGGCAGCACCTGCCCCGACGCGTTCCGCCGTGCCTTCGCGACCGAACCCGTCACCGGGGCGCGGATCGTCGACCTGATGAAGGTCGATCGGGTGGTCCTGCACCGCACGCAGTACCCGGACGCCCGCGACCGCCCAGCGCCCCCGGGCTGGCGGTGGGCCGACTATCCGGGACACGAGCATCACATCTGGGTGCTGGAACGCGCCGACGGGCTCGCGTCCGCCCGCGACGGGGCGATCGCCCACACCGCGGGAGTGACCGCCGAGTCGGAGAGTTCCCTCGACGACATCACGACCCGGGCCGTGGTCAGCTCGGCGAGTGGTGGGCGCATAGTGTTCGCCCGGCTCGCCTGGCCGGGGCATCGGGTGACGCTGAACGGGCGCGAGTTGGCGACAGGCACGATCGGTGGCGTCTTCCTCACCGTGGACGTACCGGCGGGCACCGACGGCGCCGAGTTGGTCGTGGACTGGCGTCCACCCGGCAGCGGAATCGGGATCGCGACCACCGCGGCCGGACTCATCGGGCTCGGCCTGTTGCAATGGACATACCACCGGACACGGCGGCGCACGACCGACGAACCGTCGGAGGCCCCGAAGATCGTCATACCGCCACCGGCGCTGGTGCCCGTCGAGGCGTGAGTACCACGCGATCAGCGGGTGGGCGGCTCCGGCGAGGCGTGCTGCCCGACGAGGAACGCCGACATCGCCTCGGCGACCGCGGCGGGCTGGTCGAGCATGGAAAGGACGTACGCGTCATCGATTTCGACCAGCCTCGCCTTCGGGATGAGTGCGGTGAGCCTGCGCCCGTGCTCGCGGGGCATCACCTTGCCCGCCGACGACCACAGGATCAGCGCCTCACCCTGGAAGTCGCGCAGCGCTTCGGTGTTCGCGATCAGTTCCGTCTTGCGGAAGCCCGACTTGGTGTAGGCGAGCAGGTCCCGCCGGATTCGGGCATTCCGCAGCCCCGGCTCGGTCCAGCCGCGCACCAGCGCGTCGGACAGCGGGCGCCGCGCCATCCAGCCGAACAGCAGCGGCGAGCGGCGCAGCCACCGAACGCGTAACTGCCGCAGCGCCAGCGAGATCCCGCCGGGGAGGTAGGTGGCGACGGTGGCCATCTTGCCCGGCAGACCGGGCGGGAAGTTGTCGAATGCCTCGCACGGCAGCACGATCAACCTGCCGACGCGTTGGTCGAGCCCGTAGGCGGTGAGGAACAGCGCGCCGCCCCAATCGCTGTGCACGAGCGTCACGTCGCGCAGCTCCAGCGCGGCGAGGAAATCGGCGACCAACTGATTCAGGCCGCGCAGGCTCAGGTCGACGCCGGGACGCAGCGGCAGGGGATGAGCACCGAGCGGCAGGTCCGGCAGCACGTACCGGAAGCCCGCGGGAAGTGCGTCGAGCACCTCGTCCCACAGCGTGTGGTTCATCAGCAGGCCGTGCAGCAGGACGACCGGTGGCCCCTCGCCCCGTTCGACATAGTGCATCCGGCCCGCGGGTAATTCGACAACAGGCATGTCCGCCTCCATCCGAGCGATCGCTCTAGAGTGTTTGCTCTAGTCTGGAACGGTGACCGAGAGAATGTCAACCAGTACCCGGGAACGCCTCGTCACCGCGACGGCCGAGCTGATGCGCACGCAGGGCTACGCGGGAACCAGCGTCAAGCAGATCACCGTCGCCGCCCGCGCTCCGATGGGCTCGCTCTACCACCACTTTCCCGAAGGCAAACCGCAGATCGCCGCCGCGGCGCTGCGCACATCAGGTGCCGCGTACATCCAGTTGCTGCCGCTGCTGCTCGATCCGCACGACGATCTGCGCGAGGCGGTCCCCGCCGCGTTCGCGGCGGCCGCCGAGCAGATCGAGCAGACCGGCTGGATCAACATGTGCCCGGTCGGCACGGTCGCGGGCGAGGTCGCCGACAGCGAACCCGCGCTGCGCGAAGTCGCCGCCGAGGTCATGGCCGCCTGGATCGACGAGGGCACCGGCTACTTCGTCCGCCGCGGCCTGCCCGCCCCGGAGGCCCGCGAGTTCATCCTCGCCGTGCTCACCGCGCTCGAGGGCGCTTTCGTCCTCAGCCGCACGCTCCGCTCGACCGAACCCTTGCACGCGGCGGGGCGGTCGTTGCGCGCCCGCGTCGAGGAAGTGCTGGCGGGGGTACGCGGATAGCGGCTCACGCGTCGAGCGAACGCCCGCTCGCTTCGAGTGCCTCGCGCGGGAGCGGGATCGGTGTCGCAGGCCACGTGGCCCGCGACACCGATTGTCCTCTGCCGCTTCGGTGTTCGGTGGCCAGGAGAGCTACGGGCGGGTCAAAGGGATTTCCAGGTGCACGGTCTGGAACCCGGGACCGGGTAGGCGCGCGTCGTGGACGATCTCGCCGAAGGTGAGCCAGAAGTCCAGCGCACCCGGTGTCCTGGCGTCGGTGTGCAAGTACAGCCGTTCGAATTCCGGTGTCGCGGATACGTAGTCGACTGCTGCCCGGACCAGCCGTGTGGCAAGGCCGCGCCGGTGGTGTTCCGGGCGGACGTAGACCCGGAACAACTGTGCGGTGCCCTGGTCGGGGAACTGTTCGACCAGCCACTCGGGGTGCGGTGGATGGCGAGGGCCGCGAGCGCGAATCGCCGTGGTGGCGACGATGCGGCCCTCGTGCTCGGCCACCCAGAGGCGGTTGAGCGGGTTGCGCAGGTACACCGTCTCCGGGTCGATGACGTCGTGGTGGTGCTCGGGCAGATACCCGATGCCGAACACCTCGTAGAAGGTGTCCAGCATGACGCTGCGGGCGCCGGGGAGATCCTCCGGTCCGGCCACGCGGAGCCGGTAGCCGGTGGCCGCGGGCGCGCTCACCGCTGCGCTCCGAGCTCGCGGTCCAGCACTTCCAGCCCCTCGACGGCGACCGGCCCCGGACCGGTATAGCCGAACGGGACGGCGAGGACGCGGTTTTCCCGGATCGCCCGCAGCCCGGCCAGTTCGGGGCGCGCACGCAGTGCCTCGCGCGCGGATTCCGGGGTCTGGGAGCCCTGGGTGAGCAGGATGATCACCTCGGGATCGCGTTGGATCAGGGTCTCGGTGTTGACCTCGAAATTCCGCTTCGCGACGTCTCCGAACACGTTGTCCAGCCCGAGGATGCGCATCTGCGTCGCCACCGTGCTCGCGCTGCCGTAGGCACTGAGCTTCGCGCCGTCACGCGAGATGATCAGCGCCCCGGCAGCTCGGGCCGCCCGGTCGGCGCCGTGGCGGCCCGCCACCGCCGCTACCCGCTGTCGCAACGCGCTGACCTCGGCGTTCGCCGCCGCGGACGTGCCGAACAACCGGCCGTACAGTTCGATGTCGGCGAAGATGTCGTCGTAGCTTCCCGCGGCATCGCGGCAGTAGCCCCGGCTCACCAGCAGCGGAATGTTCACCCGCGCCAGATCATCGGGCGTGACCGCGGCGCCCTCGAAACTGACGACCAGGTCGGGCGTGCGATTGATGATCTCCTCCCGCGCGAGTTCGCCGGTGGGAGCGATGATTTCGATGTTCTGCAGCGCCCCGGCGTACGCACCGGGGAACGGCGCGGTTTCGAAGGTGCGGGTGACGATGCGGTCGGCCGCGCCCGCGGCCGCGATGAGCGGAGCAGCGACGGAGCCGACGGTGACGACGCGCCGGGGCGCGGCGGTGAAGGTGACGTCGCGGCCGCAGCTGGAGATCGTCAGCGGAAATCCCTCCGACGCTTCGACGGTGGTGGGAGCGGGGCTGCCGCAGCCGGTGAGCAGCGCCGCGGCGAGCAGCGCGACAGGTAACGGCGCGAGCCGGGTGGCTCGGGGCGGACGAATGGACACGGTGATCGGTATTCCTCTCCGGATGAGTGGCTCTCAGGTGGGTGACTGCCGGAAACGGCGGATCAGTACCAGCAGCAGCGGCGCGCCGACGACGGCGGTGACGATCCCCAGCGGTAGTTCGCGAGGCGCGAAGACGACGCGGGCCACGACGTCGGCGACGACGAGGAACAGCGCGCCCAGCACCGCGGACAGCGGGATCAGCCTGCGGTGCGTCCCGCCGCCGCACAGGCGGGCGACGTGCGGCACGATCAGGCCGACGAAGCCGATCGCACCCGACACCGCGACGACCGCGCCGATGGCGAGCGCGACCACGCCGAGCACCAGCATCCGGAGCCGGACCGGGGACATGCCCAGGGCGCGGGCGGTGTCGTCACCCGCGGCGAGCACGTCCAAGCGCGGTGCCAGCAGCAGCAGCGCACCGGTCGCGGCCGCGGTGACCAGCGCCGTGGTGCCCACCGACGACCAGCCCGCCGAGCTGAGCGAGCCCAGCAGCCAGAACAGCACCGTCCGGGCGCCTTCCTGGTTGTCGGAGGCGAAGATCAGGAAGCTGGTGGCCGCGGAGAACAGGTAACCGATGGTGACCCCGCCCAGCAGCAGCCGCAGCGACGTCATCTGCCCGTTGATCCTGGCGATGGCGAACAGCAGCACCGTCGCGGCCAGCGCACCGGCGAACGCACTGGCGGCCAGCGCGGCCGCGGTGCCCGCCGTGACACCGAACAGCAGCGACACCGCCGCGCCGGTCGAGGCGCCGGAGGTGACACCGAGGATGTGCGGGTCGGCGAGCACGTTGCGGACCAAGGTCTGTAGTACCGCGCCCGTGACGGCCAGTGCGGCGCCGACCATGGCGCCGAGCAGGACGCGTGGCACTCGTACCAGCCAGACGATGGAGTCGTGGGCCGGTGCCCAGTCCGCCACGGCGGGCACCCCGAAGACATGGTGGCCGACGATGCGCGCGACGGTGCCGGGCGGCACCCAGACCGGGCCCAGTCCGGTGGCGACGACCAGCAGCACGATCAGTGCGGCGCCGAGCCCGCCGAGCCACAGCGCGGTGGTCGCGCGGTGCCGGGCGTGGTCGAGATCGTCGGCGTCTTCGGTGCCGGGCAGGGTCGCGGTCATCGGGCGGCCGCCTTTCCGGAGTCGAGCGCCTCGGCCGGGGAGACCGTGCGGCGGGGACCGAACAGCAGTTGGGTCGCGCCGAACGCGGCCGACATGTGGACCGCGACCTTGTAGACGGGTTCGAGGATGCCGGGAGTCAGCACTTCCTCGACCGGGCCCGCGGCGGCGACCCGGCCTCGGTGCAGCAGCACCAGGCGGTCGCAGTAGCGGGCGGCCAGGTTCAGATCGTGCAAGACGACCAGGGTGGTGGTCGTCGTGAGATCCCGGATCAGACCGAGTAATTCGTGCTGATAGCCGATGTCGAGATGATTCGTCGGTTCGTCGAGCAGCAGGTGGTCGGCCTGCTGTGCCAGCGCCCGCGCGATGAGCACTCGTTGACGCTCTCCGCCGGAGAGGGCGGTGTAGGGGCGATCGGCCAGATGACGGGCGCCGACGCGATCGAGCGCGGCCGCGGCGGCGATGCGGTCGGCGCGCGAATATCCGTGCAGCGCACCGGCCCAGGGGGCGCGGCCGAGCAGCACCGTCTCGGCGACGGTGATCGGTGTCTCGGCGGGCGACTCCTGGGCGACGACGGCCAGTCGCGCTGCCAGCGCCCGGCCGCGCAGGGCCTCGACCGGCGTGCCGTCGATGACCACCCTCCCCGATCGCGGCCGCAACGCGCGGTAGAGCAAACGCAGCAGTGTGGATTTGCCCGAGCCGTTGGGGCCGATGAGGCCGACGGTGGCGCCGGGCTCGGCGACCAGGCCCACACCGTCGAGCACGATCCGGCCGCCGTAGGAGAAGGCCACGTCGTCCACGGTGATCATCGGTTCGCCACCTCCGCGGCGAATCGTGGCGGCGCGGCCCAGTCAGCCTGATCGTGAACAGTCATCGGGCGGATTCGCCTTTCGCCGTGCGACCGGACGTCGCGGTGATCGGTCGGGGATGCGCTGTGATGGCCTCGGGGAGGCAGCCGCGCCCGCGCAGCAGCAGTACGGCGAGGGCGGAGAGAAAACCGATGCCCGTGCACAGCAGGGCGGGCGGCCAGGTCAGCTGTCCGCCCGCGTGGTCGACGGCCGTGCCGACGAGGCTGGTGGACGCCACGGTGAACACGCCGGAGGCCAGATAGAAGGCGCCGAAGTAGGTTCCGGTCAGGTCGGGTCCGCTGAAACGCGGGATCGCCTCGTTGACGAAAGGCTGCACGGCCATCACGCCGAGCGCGAGTACCACCGCGGCGGCCACGACCGGCGCCACCGCGACCGCGACCGGACCATCGCCGTGCGGCGACAGGACGAGTCCCGCGGCAGGCGGGAGGAGGAACGCCGCGCCCAGCACGGCCATGCCCAGCGCCATCGCTGAACCTCGGTCGGTGCGCCGGGCGAGCATCCTGGTGATCGGAACTTGCAGCGCCACCACCGCTATCGTCTCGACGACGAACAGCGCCGCCACCGCCGCCGGGCCTGCGGCCGGCCCGGCGAGCTCCTGCACCTGCAGCGTGAACAGGAAATAGATCTGGCTCTGCAGCGCGAACATGCCCATGAGCGCCAGCGCGAAAGCCCAGAACCGGCGATCGGCGAACACCCGCGCGAAATCCGCGCGCAGCGCGGTGTCCCGGGGCGGCGCAGGTCGAGCGGGCAGCAGGATCAGCTGGGCGACGGTCAATCCGGCGAAGACGCAGGCCGCGGCAACCGCCGTCAACCGGAATCCGAGGCCGGCCAACAGGGTTCCGATTACCGGTCCCACCGCCGAGCCGGTATTGCCGAAGACGTTGAACAGGGCGAACGCTTCGGCCGCCCGTTCGCCGCTGTCGCGGGCGATGTAGGCGCGCACCGCCGGGTTGAACAGCGCGCCCGCGAAGCCGGTGAGCACCGACGCGAGCAGGACCACCGGCAGCGAGCCGCCGACGGCGAACAAGGCGAATCCCGCCGCACGGATGCTCGCGCCGACGATGATCACGCCGCGCGCGCCGAGGCGATCGGCGGCCGATCCGCCGACCAGGAACAGGCCTTGCTGACTGAGATTGCGCACGCCGAGCACCACACCGACCACCGCCGCCGACAGCGCCAGATCGGTGCGCAGATACTCGGCCAGGAACGGCACCAGCATGAAGAACCCGATGTTGCCGACGAGCTGGTTCACCAGCAGCAGGCGCACCGAGAGCGGGAACGTGCCGAACACCCCGAGCCCGGTCATGCGGCCGCTCGCACGCGCCGCACCCCGAGTCGGGGCCGGTTGTCGGTCGCGGCCCGTACCCGCGTGCCCGGCTCGGCGAGGGTGTGCTCGACGACGTGCGGGTCGTCGGCCCAGTGCTCGGCACCGGAGATCGCGGTCGGCACACCCGCGCTGTCGGCCACCGCGAACGCGATGGCGGCGCTACCCGTACCGGTGGGGCGTGGGGTCATGGCCCCGTCACGGATCCCGGCGGAGAGCAGGGTGCTCATCGAGCCGACCGAGCTCTGTGCCGTCAGTAGATGTCCCACATACCCTCCAAGCTTCGAGCGGCACGTAATGATAACCATTATCGTTTGCTCGGCGAGCGGTTCATCGACCGGAATCGGTAGCCATCCTGTGCCGCAAAGGATTTCATCGGAAGTTGTCGATAACGATAATCATTATCAATAATGATCTCGGTCGCGCACTCGGCGCGACCGAGATCGTGATGAGGAAATCACCATGCTGACGAGGATTTTTGCCGTGCCCGCCCTGGCACTGGCCGCCCTGACCGCCGTCGCGGGCACGGCGTACGCCGACCTGGGCAACGACCAGCCCATCTCGTTCACCGCGCACGCCACCGACACGTCCTCGATCATCGAGATCGACTCCGGTGCACTGGTGGTCGAGGACCGGACGCTGAAGGTCCGGTCCCGAGACGGCGTCACCGTAGCCGGGACACCGCTGACGTTCACCGTCGACGAGTTCGAGTTCCCGATCATTGCCGAGATCTCCGGGCGCACGGCGACGCTGACGCCGGATCTGTCGATGGACCGCGCGGTCTACAAGCCGGTCGCCCTGCCGTTCGAGGACAAGGCGCCGTGGAAGACCGAGTACGACCGTGAACAAGCCGCTTGGTCCCGCATGACCAGCACCATCAGCATGGGCGCCACCATCGGCACCCTGGTCGGCGGGCTCGGTGGCGCGGCGGTCGGCTGCGTGCTCGGCGGCGTCGCGGGCGCGACCATCGCCGCGGGGACCATCGCGGGCCTGTTCGGTCCGTTCATCCCGGCCGCGGCCGTCGGCTGTCTGGTCGGCGTCGCCGCGGTCGGCGCTCTCGGCACCGTGGCCGGCCAGATCCTGGTCACCGCCCCGGTGGCGGTCGGCGCCGCGATCCAGTACTTCACCACGATCAACGCGCCCTACCCGGCGAAGTAGCCCTGCCATGCCCATCCGCTCGTGGACGAATGATGCCGCTCGTTGTCCGCAGCGAGCGGATGGGCTGGAAGGGGGGGCGGCGCTACGCGACTGTGACCCGGCGTGGCCGCCGTGCTCAACGCTTGCCGAATGCCTCGGTACGGATCAGTTGGAGCAGGCCGGGGTTGTTCGAAGTCGTTGTCACACTGACCGTCCGGCGGATGTGCCCGTCACCTTCGGCGAGTCGCAGCAGGCAGGCGGCCAGGTCCGCGCGGGAGGTGAACCGGCCTTCGGCATGGCCTTCGGCCACGGTGTAGTCGGTGACGGTGGGGGAGGTGTAGAGGCCGCTGGGGCGCACTATCGTCCAGTCGAGTTCGGTCGCGGTGAGCAGGGACTCCATCGCGCGCATGTCGTCGTACAACGTCCTGCCCATGACGCGGGTTATGTACGGCTGTAGGACCCGATTGAACAGGAAGCCCGCGTCCGCGTACGGCTGGGGCGCCACGGCACTCGATGAGACGACCGCGAGACGGCGAATGCCGTGCTTGCGCATCGCGGCAACCATATTCGCCGCGCCGGCCGAGTACGTCGTGATCGGCTGTTTGCTGAAGGGGACACCCAAGGTGGACAACACCGCGTCGCCACCGTTGACCGCCGCCTCGACCGACGGGAGGGAGAAGACGTCACCCTCGAGCGTGGTCAACCGCTCGTGCTCGAGGGGGAACTGCGACGGCCTGCGGGTGACGGCGACCACGTCGTGGCCTGCGGTCAGGGCCTGAGAGCTGAGCAGGCGACCGGTGGGGCCGTTGGCTCCGAAGACGACGAGACGCATGAGATTCCTTCGGGTTCGATACGGGCGCCGGACGTGGCGTCCATAGAGGCAGATATTACGAAACTCATATTACATAGTTCGGAGTTCATTTGATATGAGGTCCGTAACACTTTCGCCTGCGATCGTCCCGGTCGGGGTCGACCGACCGCGACAACCTGACACGTAAGATATGGAATCCATACGAAAGGCAGGAGGGTGGCAGCGTGAGCGCAGCGACCGGCAAAGCGGCCGAACGGCAGCATCGTCGGCTGTCCAACGCCGTCAAGGAGGCGCTGCGGGAGCTGAACGGTCAACTCGCCGTGCTGAACCGCCGCTTCGGCAGCAAGGTGGAACTCAAGGACGCCGACTGGACCTGCCTGGACCTGATCAATCGGTACGGCCCGCTGACACCGAGCGCGCTGGCCCGCCGCGCCGCTCTGCATCCGGCCACGCTGACCGGCATTCTGGACCGGTTGGAGCGCGGCGGCTGGGTCGCCCGCGAGCGTGATCCGGCCGCAGGCGACCGGCGCGCGGTCGCCATCGTCGCGCTGCGTGAGCGCAACCAGGAGCTGTACGGTTTGTTCGCCGGAATGAACGGACGCATGGACCATCTGTGCGACGGCTACAGCAACGCCGAACTCGAACTCATCGCGGATTTCCTACGCCGCGCCGCCGCCGCAGGCCACGATTCGGCCGAAGAACTAGCCGACTCCTAGCTCACGGCCGCCCACGCCGGAGGCGAACTCGCGCCATCGCCAGGGTCCGCCCGCGTCGCGAGCCAGCGGCGGGGTGTCCTCGCCCGCCCCCGCACGTAAACCGGAGAGCAAGTGCTGGAGGGCCTCGACCGCCGTGAACCGTGGCGTCCAACCCAGTTCGGCTCGCGCGCGCCCGGTGTCCAGGATCGGCAGATGCATCACCCCGTCGAACAGGTCCGGCGCGGCGGGCAAGGTCCGTGCGTGCCATCCCATGGCGAGCGCGGCGCGGACGACCGCGGGCGGCACGGACACCACCCGAGCCTGGAACACCTCGGCCAACCGGGCGTGGTCGATCACCGGTTCCGCGGCGAGATTGAACGGTCCGCGCGCGTCGGTCGTGATGGCCAAGGTGTAGGCGCGGCCGATGTCGGCACTGTGGACCGCCTGGAATCGCAGGCCGCGCGGAATCGGCAGGATCGGCGGAAGTCCGGGCCGGATCAGGCGATTCGGTAGCAGGGGTCCGGCGAACAGACGCCGCTGCTGGCTGGCGGTCTCCCGCCGGAAGATGAACGCCGGTCGCATGCGAACCACCCGCCGGTCCGGTTCCTCGGCCTCGAAACGATCCAGAAGTCGTTCGACATAAGACTTTTCGCGCATATACGCGGCAGGAGGCCATCCATCGGTCGGCCAGCTCTCCGGCACCGGCTCGTCGTCCTGGCACGGGGAGTAGGCGCCGACCGACGAGGCGTAGATCAAAGCGGGAACCTGTGCCGCGGCCACGGCGCGCAAAACGCGTTCGGTGCCGCCGACATTCGCGCGCCAAGTGACCAAGGGCTGATGGGTGGGCTGGAACAACCATGCCAAATGCACGACGACGTCGGCTCCATGGAAATGGGATTCCAGATCGTCGGTTCGCACATCCGCGCGCACCCATTCGACGCCGTCCCGGAGCTTGCCCGGCACGCGCCGCGCGATGCCGACGATCGAGGTGATCCCTGCTTCGGCCGACAGCGCCTCCAGCACGCTCGTTCCCACGTTTCCGGTGGCACCGACCACAACCACACGCATGTCTGCTCCTCGGCTCGGCGGCGAGATTCGTCAGATGTAGCCAGCATCCAGGATGCGGGGAGGGCGGCCCCACAGGCTGCGCCCTCCCCGCCGATCGTCTGAAACGTCAGATGTCGGATTTCGCGAGACGCTTGGCCAGAAGCTCTTTTCCGAGCCGGCCACCTTTCCGGCTGTCGGCTTGCGCCTTGCGGAAGAACTCCACCAGCTCGCTGTCGTCAGCCCGTTCCGCATCCTGAATGAACGTATCCAGGCGCAACGCGTTCTCCAGGGACGCCTCGACGAACCAGATCAGGTTGTAGTCCTTGTCCTTCGTGCCGGTAATGGTGCCCGTTTCCTGCTGCTTGGTCATCGTCATTCCTCTCGGTTCCGGTCCTGGACGGCGCGTCGGGCTCAGTCCTGTCCGAGCACGTGCGCCAGCTGCTTCTAATCGCGGCTTACCCCGCATAGCTCCACGCAATCCGGCTTCGTGCCGGCCGCCTGATGTCATCCGGCCCGGAGGGAGAACGTCTGTCGCGGTCGTGCGACCGACAGGCACCGAAGGGCTGGATTCGTCAGCAGTTGGAAGGCGCGGGCTCTCCGCGAACTCGGCCTTCGAGCCACGTCGCCACCGCGGGGGCGCCCATGGCCGCCGCGGACAGATGGTCGAAGGCGGGCACGTGCACCACCTGCACCGGCACCCCGGTCGCGCACCAGCGGCCGGCGGTGTTGTCGATGGCCCTGATCGGAATCAATGGGTCGCTCGGCGAATGCCATTCGAATATCGGGGTTTGCGGAGCGCCGCCGTAGAGCTCCACGCTGTTCTCCTCCACCACCGACCAAGCGTCGGGTGTGTTGTCGAAGACAGAGGGGCTGTCGACGAAATCGCGCGCGCTGCCGCCCGCGCCGATGGCGAGGATGTCGTTGGTGCAGCTGTTGGCCATGGCATCACGCAGCGCGCGGCCGCGAGCGTTGAGATTCGTGCTGATCGGCACGCGGTCCGGGTACTCCCGCTCGAGACCGATCGCCGCCGCCATGGCCAAGCCGAAGGCCGGGTGCGGGTTGAGTCCCAGCCCCTCCGCCATCGCCTTCAGGTTCATCGGGGCGCCGCCGATGGCCGCGCCCGCCAGGCGCAGGTCCGGAGCGTAGGACGGCTGCAGCGCGGCCGCCCAGGCCGTGGCGAGACCGCCGCCGGAGTAGCCCGCCAAGGCAACCGGGCTGTGTTCAACGGCGAGTTCGGGCAGTTGTCTCGCCGCACGGATGCCGTCCAGCGTGATCTGGCCGCCCAAACGCCCGGCGCCGAGTGCGAAGTGCGGACCGAGATGGTCCGGCAGCGCCAGACTCCAGCCCTGTTGCAGCAGCACGTTCAACATCGGCGTCGCCATCGACAGATTGAAATCGTTCGCGTAGAGCAGGTGCGATACCGCACAGCCGGTGCCGAGCGAATTGATGAAGTGCTGATACGACAGCAGCGGCATGTCGGGGCGATGGAAGGCGGGGGTGACGATCGTGGTGGTCGCCGCGATCGGCGCGCCCCGCGAATTGGTGGACCGGAACTCGACCAGCCTGACGGCGGCGCCGGGGAAGGAGGCCAGCGGCGGCAAAGGCCGCACCTCGAGCACGTCACCTGGTCGGTGCGCCGCCACATTGGCTGGGGCCGCGTAGAACGGGTCTGGATCGGGCAGCGGATATATCGGCTCCGCGGTTGCCGTCGTCGCCAGCAGCAGCGTGAATGCCATACCGCCGATCGCACCGAGGGCGCGGGCCGAACCGCTGCGTTTTCTGGCGAGGATACGAAGAAACGGACGAGTCACGACCTTGACCTCCAGGGGTAGTTCGCCGCATTCGTCGAGTAGTGGACTGAATCCATCTGTACCGCCAGCAAATTACCAGCGACATCTAGTGGTTAGACCGGAATGCGCCAAATAGCCCATTTACAGGCGGGAGAACTGCGAATCCCGACGCCTCCGTTCGCGGTATCGTGGAGTGCAGCAACTTTGTAGCCATTGACGTGCCGACGCTTCGACTCGAAAGATCAGCCGCGTTGAGGGCGTGGATCCGATCCGCGGCGTGTTCATAGCCATGCGAACGGTCGACGACACCGTCCGTATGGCGGTCCACACTCGCTGCCGTCGCGAGCATCCGGACCCCGAAGGGGTTGCCACGCGGCGCGAGCCCGGCTTGGCTGGATCACATACACAGCGATGAGGTTCAGGACGAAGGAAGGAGCGGTCATGTCCAAGAGAGCAGCCCATAAGGTCCGCGAAACCGGCTCCGGGTCACCTGAGACGGCACGTTCGGGGCCGGACACCGAAACCGCATCGCCGCCCCCGACCACCAAGCGCGCCGGATTGTCCGTCCCGGTTCCAACGGTCGGGGTACGGATGGCGCGCGTCCCGCTTCCGCCCGGGCCGCGCACAGTGGCCGGCGGTGTGGCGTCGGCGACCGCGGCGGTGCGCAATCGGGTGCCGGATCGGGAGTCGTTGCTCTACTTCGGCGGGCTCGGGGCGGCCGCGGTCACCGGGGTGGTGTCGTGGCCGGTAGCCGGTGCGATCGGCGTCGGCGTCTGGGTGGCGGAGCATGCCCGTCGCGATTCGGACACCGCGCGCAGCCCAGCTCGCGAGTAATCGTGCCCAGGACTCGGCCACGATCGCTCCCTGATCCGCGGTGCCTCCGTACCGGCGTCGGCGAGCGCTTCGCCGACGTCGGCCGGACCGGGCCGGACCGACGACTGATAAATCGCCGCGTGACGGTGAGGTGACCTATCCGCCGAGGTGGGTGTGGGGTGTAGAAGGCGCCATTGCTGGTGCCGCTCCGGGTTGTGACCGTGATGCTGACGACGCCGCACCGGCGGGCGCTGTGGCCCGGAGCAGCGTGTCGGACGCGACGGTGAAGAGGGCGTCGTCGTGGTGCCGAAACGTACCGCGCTCGCTCCGGTGAATCGCGTACCGGTGAGGATGGCGGAATCCGACCTGCCGTGGGATGGGGCGCCTCCAGCGGCACCGGCGGGTTGCCACGGTGCCCGAGTCGGTGGTCGCCGCACTCTGGCATGATGAGTTAAAGATATAGACAGTATTTCACTGTGTCAATGGATCGGTGGAACCGCCCGGGTCGCACGTCCTATCGGCCGATCGAAACCCGGTATGCAATCGGGTGGTGTCGGCTGGAGTTCATCGGGTGCTGATCGAATAGCGGGGCAACGTTCGCCAGGGAGGAAAAGCCATGACCAGCATCGACACTCACGCCAACGGGACCGTGGCGTCCCGTGTCACCGAACTGACCACGGTTTTCGAGCGGGGGCTTCGCGAGAATCTCGGTGTCGGCGCGTCTCTGGGCATTCGACTGGAGACGGCGGGCGACGGCTACACCCGGTACTACCTCGACCCGAACCCGGCCACCATCAACGCCATGTTCACCGTGCACGGCGGGGTGCTGGCCACCTTGATGGACACGGCGATGGGCAGCGCGGTCTTCACGAAACTCGGCGACGGCGTGGCCTATACGACGCTCGAGCTGAAGGTGAACTTCATCCGGCCGGTGACGCTGGACGGCTCGCGGCTGACCTGCGAGGCCAACGCGGTGCACGTCGGACGGCGCACGGCTACGGCGGAGGGCCGGATCACCGACGCAAGCGGCAAGCTGATCGCGCACGGTTCGACCACGATCCTGGTGTTGCAGCCGGAGAACTGAACGCCGAGAAGGGCCCTGTCTCCGAAGCCGTTCGGAGACAGGGCCCTTCGGCTTTACGAGTTCACGCCAGCGATCGGCACTCGTCGACGAAGCGCACCAGTTCGTCGAGGCGATCGCTGCGGGCGTCCACCGCGCGATCGATCACCTTCACCAGGTGCTCGTAGGCCTCGGTGTGGTCGTAGGCGGCCACGTCGGCGATCTTCAGCGCCCATCGCCAGTAGCCGCGCATGGTATCGGCCAGTGGCATGCGGAAGGTGGCGATCACCTCGCGGATCGGCTCCACGGTGGCGTCGCCATGGACGCGTAGGTAGCGGCCGACCACGTCGGCCATGAAACTGAAATGCCGCGCCTCGTCGCGCGACAGCCGCGCCAGTACCGCCGCGAGCACCGGGTCGTTCACCACCTCGCGCAGGTGCTGGTAGTACATCTGCGTCGCCTTCTCCTGCACCAGCGCGTAGGCGAAGAACTGCACCGGATGCCGATATGGCAGGTCGAACGGTTTCTGCCCCTCGATCGCCAGTTCCGTGCGCAGCGCACCGCGTTCGGCGATGCCGGACGCTTCCTGGTAGCGGGTCAGCGCGCGTGCGTGCGTGTCCTCCTCCAATGCCCAGCGGACGGTGAAGTGGTAGAGCTCGCGGTTGTGGATGAACGCCTCCCGGTCCACGGTGTCGTCCACCGGGAAGTACCGGTGGTAGACGTCGAAGTAGCCGGGCAGGTGGTCCTCGATGAGGGTGACGAACTGGACCGCCGACCGCTGGCCCTCGGTGAGCCGGCCCGCGTCGGCGCGGGACCAGTCGAACGCGGTCTCCACATCCCAGGCCCGCGTGGCGGGCGACGCCGCGAGGAACCCGTCCACAGCCGCGGCGACTTCGTCCACGGGAATCAGCGCCGATTCGATGTTCATCTTTCGCTCCTCCCGTTCAGCGGGCGTTCCGGCAGGTCAGCGCGTAATGCTTGGTGGTGTAACCCCATCCGGCGTTCGCGATCTCCAGGTAGTGCCGCAGCTTCGCGGCCAAGCCCGGCCCGTGTGCGTCGATGCGTTCGGCGGCGGCATCGACTCCTGTGATCCAATCGTCGATGGTGCGGCGATAGTGCTCGGTGAGGTCGTCCACCGCGATGATGGAGAATCCCGCGTCCTCGGCGGCGGTCACCAGGTCCGAGAGCGGACGCAGATCGCCCCAGCCGAAAATGTCCTCGCGCACGAACTCGGTGCCGTCCTTGGCGTCGAACGCCGTGCGTGCTGCCGCGTTGCGGAAACAGCTCTCCGACACATACAGCGTGCCGCCGCGACGCAGCACCGCGCGGGCCCGGCGGAAGATCGCGCCGAGGTCGGGCATGTGCACGATCGAGCCGAGCAGCGTCACCGCGTCGAATCCGCGCGGCGGCAGTTCCAGCCGCTCGAAGTGGCCGACCCTGGTGTGCACCCGATCCGCGAGGCCACGGGCGCGCGCCTGCTCGGCGATGTACTCGTGCTGGCGTGGCGCCGGGCTGACACCCGTTGTCTCGCAGCCGAATTCCGCGGCCATGAACAGGATCAGCGAGCCCCATCCGCAACCGACGTCCAGCAGGCGTTCGCCGCCGGTCACCCCGAGCCGGTCGGCCACGAATCGCAGCTTGCGCCGCTGCGCCTGCTCGAGCGTGTCGGACTCGGACTCGTAGAGCGCCGAGCTGTACTTGCGCAGCGGGTCGAGGAACTGGCCGAAGACGTCCGGGTCGAGGTCGTAGTGCTGGTTGGTGTCGGCGGTGACCGGCTGATCGGTGACGGTCACGCCGCCGCCTCGCGCAGCGCCTTGCCGACCACCGTGACGACGTCGTTCAACGAGGACAGGCCGAACACGTCCTGGTCCTCGAGTTCGATGTCGTAGGCGCGTTCGATCTTGGCGACCATGCGCAGCACGCGCACCGAGTCGACGCCCGCCATGCCGCGCAGGTCCAGGTCGGGACGCAGTTCCGACTCCGGGATGCCGGTCTCGGCAGTGGCGATCCCGGTGACCGTGCGCAGGATGTCGTCGGCGGTGTGGGTGGTGGTCATGGGTGGACTCCGTTCGGTGCGAGGGCGGTTCCGGTGGACAGGGCGTGGGAGAGCGCGGCGACCTCGTCGTCGCCGAGGGTGAGCTGATGGCGCACGTCGTCGAGCGCGAACGGCTGGTAGGCCGCGGTGGAGCTGGCGCACACCAGGCCGTCGGCGTCCCGGATCTCCGCGGACGCCTGGATCGGGCGGTCGTCCTCGGCGCCGGACAGTGTCGCGACACAGTGGTATTCGCGACCCACGAGCAGTGGTGTGAGGAAACGGGTGCGTTGCGTGACGGTGAACGCCGGGTGGTGGCGAGCCAGGACGATGAGGTTGCCCATCACCTCGTCGCAGATCACCCCGATCAATCCGCCGTGCACGACGCCGGGGTAGGACTCGAACTCGCGCCCGAGCCGGAACCGGGCTTGCAGCCCGTCCGGATGCGGGGTGAAACGCAGGCGCAGACCGGTCGTGTTGTGCGGCGAGCAGCCGAAGCAGCGGTAGTCCGGGATCACCGACCAGGGCACCCGGACGGTGTCCACCCCGCCGTGCACGGTGTCCGGGCCGAAGGCGCTGTCGTGGTCCATGGCGTCAGGCGATCGCGTCGGCCAGGGCCCGGCGAACCTTGGCGTTGCTGGACAGATCCAGTCCGGTCATGTTGCCGAAGGTGCGACGGACCTTGTCGTGCAGGACGTCCAGCTCACCCTCCGCGGCGACCTGCTCGAGGAACAGCTCGAACCCGGTGTCGATGGTCTCGTGGTCGCCGAGCTCGCTGATCCCGGCCTTGAACGTGCTGACCGGGTGCTTGATCTTGGCCTCGGAGCTGTACACGTAGAGGGTCTCCAGCACCGAGGGCAGCTCCTCGGGACGCCGCCGCAAACGCTCGGTGGCGTAGTGGATGAACTCGCGCGCGTGGCCCGCTTCGTCACGACCGGCGTTGAGCAGCAACCCCTTCAGCACGGGCTCCTCGACCCAGTTCGCCACCGCACGATAGATGTGGTTGACGGTGAGCTCGGAGATGATGTTCGTGGCCAGGGTCGCCGAGGGGGTGGTGCCCGGCGCGTACGGCTCGCGCATCGAGTCGACGGCCTTGTCGTCCACCTTCTCGCCGAGCGCGCCCAACCAGGACCGGAACGCGTAGTGGTGCTGCACTTCCTGGTAGCCCCACACCACCGCGAACGTGGAGAAGTCGTAGTCGTCGACGAACTCGTTCATGAACCCGTGCACCGCGGCGATGACGTTGGATTCGCCCATCGTCGCGCTCTTGGCGAGGGTGATGTACTCGGGACGGACCAGAGACTTGTCGACGGCGTCGAGATCGAGGTCGGCCAGCTTCCAATGCAGGCGCTCGTAGTGGCGGAAGACGTCATAGCTGTGCACGAAGGACTCCAGTTCGGTCGGGATTACCGGCGGTGCGTGATGAGATCGCGGGCGGCGCGCCGCTGGAGCTTGCCGCTGCTGGTTCGGGGAATGCTGCGCGGCGCGACCAAGTGGACCCGCACCGCGGCCAGGCCGAGTTCGGCGGAGATCCGGGCGCGAATCGCCTCGGTCAGCGCGTCGGCGGCTGCTCCGGTGCGCTCGGATTCGGCGATCAGCGCGATCACGTCCGCGTCGGGGTCGATCGCCGCCGTGCACCGGCCCTTGTACACACCGTCGAGGCCGCGCACGGCCGCCTCGACGTCCTGGGCGTAGTAGTTCACGCCGCGCACGGTGATCATGTCCTTGCACCGGCCGGTGACGAAAAGCTCGCCGTCGCGCAGGTATCCGAGGTCGCCGGTGCGCAGCCAGCCGTCGGCGAACAGCCCGGCCACTCGCGACGGGTCGGCGGTGAGGTATCCGTCGGTGACCGCGTCGCCCCGGATGAGGATCTCGCCGACTTCCCCGTCGGGCAGCGCACGATCCCCGTCGGTGGCGACGACGCGCAATCGCAGCCGCTGTACCGGCGCTCCGACTCCGGCGACCGGCCGAGCGCCCGGCGCATCCGGTGAAACACTCTGTGCGACCGCGTCATCCGACAGCTTCGCCCGATCGACCCACTCGAAGACGGGTTCCCGGCCGAGCGGGGGGAAGGTGACCGCCAGGGTGGCTTCGGCCATGCCGTAGACGCCGAACATGGTGGCCGGACGGAATCCCGCGGGCGCGAAACGCTCGCAGAAGGCGACGACGACGTCCCGGGAGATCGGCTCCGACCCGTTGAACGCGATCCGCCAGCGGCTCAGGTCGTAGTCGCGCACCCGGTCGGCGGGCACGGCGGCCAGCAGCGACTCGTAGCCGAAATCGGGCATCGCGGTGATGGTGGCGCCGCTGGCGGCGAATTCGCCGAGCCAGCGCGCCGGGTCCTTGACGAACGCGATGGGGGACCACACGTGTGCGGGAATGCCGCGCAGAACGGCCGAGAGCGTGCCGAACAGGCCCATGTCGTGGAACAGCGGAAGCCAGAAGCCGCCCTGGTCGTCCAGGCTCAACTCGATGCCGGCGCGAATCGCTGCCAGGCCGCTGAGCACGTTGTGGTGGGTCAGGCGAACGCCCTTGGGGGTCGCGGTGCTGCCCGAAGTGAACTGGATGACGGCGAGGTCCTCGGGCCCGAGTGCGGGAAGTGCTTCGGCCGCAGGCGGGTCCGACTCGAAAAGCGTTGCGCTGTCGATCAGTTCGACGTCCAACGCGTCGCTCAGCAGCGCGGCGAGGTCGGCGAAGCGATGCGACACCAGAACGGTGCGCATGCCCGCCGCCGCGATGACGGCCGCCAGCTTCTGCGGGTAGCCGCTCGCGGCCCGCGCGCCGGCGGGCAGCGGAAGGGGAGTGGCGGCGCCGCCCGCCGCGGTCACGCCGAACAGGCAGGTGAGGAACTCGGGGGCGTTCGGGCTGAGGATGCCTACCGGTTCGCCGCGCCGCACACCGTGCCGGACCAGCGCCGTCGCCGCCACCAGGGACAGCCGGTGCAGTTCGGCGTAGTCGACGGTTTCCGACACCGACCAGAACGTGGCGGCCACCGCGGGATGGGCGGCGGCGATCTCGGCGAGGCGGCCGTGCAGGGTTACGGCCGATTCCGCGGAATTCATACCTGCCACGACAACAGCGAATTATGACGGTGCATTGAACTCGTTGTGAATTGACGACGGCGATAAACAGGGGCGATCAGCCGATCACTTTGCCCGATAAAGTATTTCGGCTATGGGGCGATAGGAACGGGTAATCGCCGCCGCGCCGGGCCGGTGGCGAGCACCACGATGGACGAGAAATTTCTTTCGCGTCCCGGAATTGTCCGCAGCGATCCGGCGGATGATATGTCCTTTTCCGCGCCGCGTCCATTTCTATTCAGGAGTCGCCGGTGAGTTCCGACCATTCCGCGGTCGAGGAATCGACCCCGGTCCAGCGGGCGGTCGTCGAGAGCGTCGCCGCGCATATGCGGCACAACCCCTACGGCAGTTACGGCGTGCTGCGGGCGGCGGGCCCGTTCGTGCCCGGCCCGCACGACACCCACCTGGTGACCCGCCACCACGAGGCGCAAGCGATCATGCAGGACCCGCGCTGGAGTCATGCGGAGGAACCGGATCTACTGCACGGCGACAGCGAGGTCGAACTGCCCGGATCGTTCCTCTGGATGGAGCCGCCGGAGCACACCCGCCTGCGCGGGCTGGTGAGCAAGGCGTTCACCGCGCGCACCGTCAGCGGCATGCGGGAGCGCGCCGAGCGATTGGTCGACGACCTGATGGCGAAGATGCTCGCCGATCGCGACGTGGACGTGCTGGAGGCGTTGGCGTATCCGCTGCCGCTGACCATGGTGTGTGAGCTGCTGGGCGTGCCTGCCGAGGCGCACGAGCACGTCCGGGAGATCTCCACGAGCATTGCGCGCGGCCTCGATCCCGACGTGCTGCTGTCGAAGCAGGAACTCGACGCGCGCACCCACGCGGTGCACGCCTTCCTCGAATTCTTCGGCGACCTGGTCGAACAGCGGCGCCGCACCCCGCGCGCCGATCTGATCACCGCACTGGTGCAGGCCGACGACGCGGGCGCCCGGCTCACGCGCACCGAACTGCTCGGCACCCTGCTGATCCTCGTCGTTGCCGGGCACGAGACCACGGTCAACCTGATCGGCAACGGTGTGCTCGCACTCATCCGTCACCCGGAGCAGTTCGAGCGGCTGCGCAGCTTTCCCGAGCTGTCCGAACCCGCGGTGGACGAGGTGCTGCGCTACGACGCCCCGGTGCATCTGACCACGCGCACCGCGCACGAGGAGATCACCGTCTCCGGAAAGACGTTCGCGCCGGGTGAGGCGGTGATCGTGCTGCTCGCGTCGGCCAACCGTGATCCGGCGGCCTTCCCCCGGGCCGACGAGTTCGACATCGCGAGGTATGCGCGGGGGCGAAAAGCCGAGCGGCACTTGTCCTTCGGGCTCGGTCTGCACTATTGCCTCGGCGCGCCGCTGGCCCGGCTGGAGATGCGCGCGGTGCTGCGGGCGATCGCCGATCGGGTCGCGTCGCTGTCCCTGCTCGAGGAACCGCCGTACCGGCCGAACGTGGTCGTGCGCGGCATGTCGCAACTGCGTGTCCGGATGGAGGCCCGATGAACACCGTTACGCCCCCCGATGTCACCTTCGATGCTTTCGACCCGAGCGCACGCGCCGACCCGTATCCGGCCTACCGGCGAGTGCGAGACGCGGCGGCGCTGTTCCCGTACGCATTCGGCGACGTGCCGGTCACTTTGATCACCCGCTACGAGGAGTGCGCCGCGATTCTGACCGGCGCCGACTGGGGGCACGGCTACGCGGCGGGCATCAGCCCGTTCCGCGACACCACTGCCGCGATACCCGGTTCGTTCGTCCGGATGGATCCGCCCGAGCACGGTCGCTACCGCAAGCTGGTCGCGAAGGCGTTCACCCCGCGGTTGATGGCCGACATGGCGCCGGTCGCCGGGCAGGTGGTGCGGGAGATCGTGGACGCGGCCCTCGTGCGTGGCGAACTCGACGTGCTCGACGGTTTGGCGGTGCCGCTGGCGGTGGCGATGGTTCCGGTCCGGCTGCTCGGCGCCGACCCGGCCGACGGCGCGAAGTTCCGGGAATGGCAGCTGGCCATCGCGCGCGGCAGCGACCCCGACTCGCTGCTCGGCCCGGAGGATGTCACCGCCCGCACCGCGGCGGCCATGGAGTGCATGGGGTACTTCGCCCGGCTGGTCCAGCAGAAGAAGCGCAACCCGACGCCGGACCTGCTCAGCGCGCTGGTCGCGGCCGCCGCGGACAGCGATCAGCTGACCGAACCGGAAGTGATCGGCATGGCCCTGCTCACCCTGGTCGCGGGCATGGAAACCTCGATCAACCTGATCGGCAACGGCATGCTCGCGCTGCTGCGCAACCCCGGCCAACTCGCCCTGCTGCGAGACAACCCCGAGCTGATCGCGCCCGCGCTCGATGAAATGCTCCGCTACGACGCCCCCACCCAGTTCACCATTCGCGTCGCACTGGCCGACACCACGGTCGGCGAGCATCAGTTCCGGCGCGGCGACGGGGTCGTGGTGCTCACGGCCTCGGCCAGCCGGGACGACCGGGTGTATCCGGACGCGGACAGCTTCGATATCACCCGCTACGCCGGAAATCGCCCGGCGCGCAAGCATCTCGGCTTCAGCCTCGGCATCCACTACTGCGTGGGTGCGCCGTTGGCGCGGATCGAGGCCGAGGCCGCGATCGGCGCGCTGCTGGCTCGCGCTCCGAAGCTCGCACCGGCGACCGACGCGATCGACTACCGGCCGAGTCTGATCCACCGCGGCATCGTGTCGCTGCCGGTGACGATGTGAACGCGACACGGCACGCGGTCGTGCTCGGCGCGGGCGTCGCCGGGCTGCTGGCGGCCCGGGTGCTCGCCGACCACTTCGACCGGGTCACGGTCTTCGAGCGGGACGGCTTCGACGCCGAGGGTATGCGCAAAGGCGTGCCGCAGGCACGGCACCTGCACGGGCTGCTGGACCGTGGCCGCACCGTCATCGAGGAACTGTTCCCCGGATTCACCGACCAGATGACCGCCCGCGGCGCGACCCGGGCCG
Source organism: Nocardia abscessus NBRC 100374 (assembly GCF_000308455.1). Lineage (GTDB taxonomy): Bacteria > Actinomycetota > Actinomycetes > Mycobacteriales > Mycobacteriaceae > Nocardia > Nocardia abscessus. The sequence continues at coordinate 203,198 of NZ_BAFP01000274.1, forward strand.
AAGCCCTGGTCGGAACCCGATGGTATGTGGGCGGACTGCGAGCCGCGCCGGCGTCCACCGGGCTCACATCCCTGATCGCCACTCGCCCGCTGCTGGAAGCACTGCTGCGCGAACGCACTTCGGCGTTACCCCCGGTGCGGCTCGTGGCGGGAACCGCGCGCGGACTGGTCGGTGACGCGCATGGCGTGCGCGCGGTCTCCGTGTCCGGTGATTCCGGCGTCGAGACGCATGCCACCGAACTTGTGATCGATGCCACCGGCCGCGGCTCCCGGGCGGCGGTGTGGCTCACCGCGCTCGGCGCCGAGTCACCGGACGAGCAGCGGCTGGAGGTGGACCTCGGCTACGCCTCGCGGTTCTACCGGCGGATCGAAGGCCAGCTCGACGGGCACTCGTCGGTGATCATCTCGACCGGTGCCAACGGCCGCGGCGGCGGAGCGGTCCGGGTGGAAGGCGACCGCTGGCACGTCACCCTGGCCGGAATCCTCGGCGACCATCCACCCACCGACCCGGACGGCTTCACCCGCTTCGCCGCCTCCTTGGCCGCGCCCGACATCTTCGAACTGATCGCGCGATCCGAACCGCTCGGCGACGCGGTACCGCACCGCTTCCGCGCTCCGGTGCGCAGGCGCTACCGGCATCGTGCGGCGGTGCCGCGGGGCTTCCTGCTGCTCGGTGACGCGCTGTGCAGCTTCAATCCGCTCTACGCCCAAGGTATGGCGGTCGCGGCGCAGCAGGCCGTCGCGCTGCGCGCCTGTCTGCGCGCGGGCGGACCGACGCCCGATCTACCCGCGCGGTTCTACGCGGCGGCGGACAAGGCGCTCGACGTCGCCTGGCAGCTGTCTGCCGGAGCGGATCTCGCGCATCCGGGTGTGGCCGGGCCGCGCACGGTGCGCACGCGCCTCACCAACGCCTACGTCGCCCGCGTTCATCGCGCCGCGCACGTCGACCCGCAGGTGTCGCGGACTTTCTTGCGGGTGGCGAACCTGGTCGAACCGCCGACGGCCCTACTGCACCCGTCGATGGCGAGAAGAGTTCTGCTGCCCAGGCGCCCGCGAACTGGCGCGCCGGGAATGAACTTCAGCAGTCCCGGAGCCGTTCGGGCGGGTTCGTCGTCGCCGCCGGACCCGAGCCATCGCATCCATTCCGATCACTGACCTTTGTCGCACGACCGGCAGCATCCACCAGGTGCTCCGTAGAGGAGGGACCACTCGACATGGACTCGTCAACCGCGGGTACGGCTGTCGCGGAACAGGATTCCGCCATCCAAACCGCCCTGATCCAACTCTTCGGACCCGAAGGCAGGCCCGATCCCTACACCCCGGCCCGGGTGTTGCGCGAGGCGGGCAGACTGCACCAGACCCCGCTGGGCCACTATGTGCTCACCCGCTACGACGACTGCGCCGCCGTCCTGTCGACCACCGCGTGGAGCCACGCGGAGGAGGCGGCGATGATGCATCCCACGGTGTCGCCGGAGGACGCGCCCGAAGAACTGCCCACCTCGTTCCTGTGGATGGAGCCGCCGGATCACACCCGCCTGCGCAACCTGGTGACCAAGGGCTTCACCCCGCGCATGGTGACCAGGCTCCGTCCGCGGATTCTTCAGCTCACCGAGCAACTGGTCGACAAAGCCTTGGAGGCAGGCGAATTCGACCTCGTCGAGATGATCGCCTACCCGCTGCCGCTGATCATCGCGTGCGAGCTGATCGGCGTGCCGCCGGACGCCTACGACCAGGTGCACCGGTGGTCCCAGGATCTGGCGCGCGGCTTCGACCACGACTACACGCTGCCCGAGGAGTCGCTGAAGGCCCGCAGCGCGGCCTCGCGCGGATTCATGGGCTACTTCCGCCAATTGCTGAACGAGCGCCGCCGCGACCCGAAGGACGACCTGCTCAGTGCGCTGTCCCAGGTCGAGGACCGGGGAGACGTGCTCACCGAGCAGGAGTTGCTGGCCACCTGCATCACCACGTTCGTGGCCGGGCACGAGACGACGGCCAACCTGATCGGCACCGGCATGCTGCAGTTGATGCGCAACCCCGAAGCGATCGACACCTTGCGCAAACGCCCGGAACTGGTGACCTCGGCACCCGATGAACTCTTGCGCCTGGAGCCGTCGGTGCAGATCACCACGCGCGCCGCGACCCGCCCGATCACGCTGGCCGGTCACGACTTCGAGCCGGGCGAGGGCGTGGTGGTGCTGATCAACTCGGCCAACCGCGACGACGCGGCCTACACCGATCCCGATCGCATCGACGTCGCCCGGTACGCCGATCCGATGAATCCCGCCAAGAAGCACCTCGGCTTCAGCCTCGGCATCCACTACTGCCTCGGTGCGCCGCTGGCGCTGCTGGAGATGGAAGTGCTGCTCGAGGTGCTGCTGCGGAAGGTCCGCGACATCGAATTGCTGTCGGACACCCCGCCGTACAAGCCGAATGTCGTGATCCGCGGGTTGGAAGCGCTGCCAACCCGGTTCACGGCGGTCTGAGCCCGTACCCTCGGGCCGAGCAGGACTCGGCCCGAGGGTGCCGGTCACAGCGACAGCAGCACCCGCCTGCCCAGCCGTGGATCGGACAGCGGGCGCAACGCGATGCGGATCAGCGCCACCGCGTCGTCGTCGCCCGCGATGCGATTCGCCCGGACGCGGCCACAGGCCACGCACTGGTGCACCAGCAGCCATTCCCCGTCTGCGCGCGAGGACATGCTCACCGCTGCCATCCGCCCGCGACATGCGGCGGCGCGGTCACCCGGCACTCGCTGATCGACATGCCTACTGGCCAGACAGTGCGGACAGTGATTGCGATGCGCGGTCCCGGGCGCACGCACCGGGATCTCCCTTCTACAGCCGACGCAGCGGAAAATATCGCCGGATTCGCCACCGACCCCGTGCAGTACCTCTTTGGGACGTTGCGGGCGGCGCCGCTCGAATTTCCTTCGTGGCATGACGCGCGCCTCACAGATCCGCGAATATTTCGAGTGGGAACGGTGGCTCGGCCAGCGGCCGAACGGCGATGCGCATCAAGATCAGCTGGTTGTCGTCGCCGGACACCGGGTGCAGCGCCAGTTCGTGACAGCCGGTGCATCGGTGCACCACAGCCCACTCGCCGCCGCGCGACACGGCGATCGAGAGCGGAGCCATGCGCGCCCCGCAGTCGGACGGGCCGCCACCGACCTGGTCGCGGGTGTGCCGCGAATTCAGGCAGCTCGGGCAGTGGTTGCGCCTGCTGCTGTCGGGCGCGAGCGTCGATACGACGAGCCCACAGCGAACGCAGGTGAAAGTGTCGGTCCGCAGCGACGGGCTGGGACCGCGATGAGACGAAGAGGTGTTGCTCGACACCCGGGTACTCCTCACTGAGCGGTGATTGATGCAGCAGGAGAAGACCGAGCGCGCCTCGACGGTGCCGACGGCGTTCCGGCTTGGTCAGTCGTGACCGAACGGGTCGTTCGAATCCACACGGTGCGGCGCGCTCGGCGCTCGCCGGGACATAAACCACTCCTCTCGAGTTCGGTGGACCATCGGCCTCCGAGGTCGCGTCACCGTATCGCCGCACGCTGCCGCGCCACCACCGATTTTCGGCGCGTGCGCGACGGGCGTGACAGGGGGCGGACTACCAGTCGACCAAGCCGAGTTCGTGGAGCTTGCGGAAGACCAGCATCGAGCCGGGTGCCACGTGGTCCATGGCGGCGTACTCGCTCACGGTGAAGTAGCGGAGTTCGGCGATCTCGCTGGTGGGTCGCGGATCGCCGTCGAGTTCCGCGGTGAAGCAGGTCATGTGCAGCCGGGTGCCGGGGGAGTGCCCGTACGCCTCGGCGTGGAACACGCCGAGCTCGTCGAAAGAGACGACGCCGACACCGAGTTCCTCGCGCACCTCACGGTGCAGCGCCGCCTCGGGCGTCTCACCGGGGTCGATCTTGCCGCCGGCCATGTAGAAGACGTCCTTGCCGGCCGAGCGCGCCTGCAACAGGCGACGATCCCGGACATGGGCCAGCGCGGCGGTGCGAATCACCGGGCCACTGTACTGAGCGGCCCGAACGGGACGTCAACCGGATTTCGCCGGGATCGGCCGAGCTCGAGCCGGTCAGATCAGCTCGCGGGATATGGCCCCGACGAGTCCGCCATCGATGATCAGGTCCTGCCCGTTGACGTAGGACGCCTCGGCGGACGCGAGGAAAGCCACGGCGTCGGCCACATCGTCGGCGGTGCCCAACCGGCGGCTGGCCACTTCGGCGAGCACCGCGGCGTGCGCATCGGGGCTGACGTTGTCGTGGAACATCGGGGTCTCGATGTATCCCGGACTCACGGAGTTGACCCGAATCCCCTTGAGCCCCAGCTCCGCCGCGAGTGTACGGGCAAGGTTGTGCACGGCCGCTTTGGTGGCCGCGTACAAGGAGGCTCCGGGCAGACCGCGATGCAGCGTCCACGACGCGTTGATGACGATCGACGCGTGCTCCGACAGCAGCGGCAGCGCCTTCTGGATGGTGAAGAACACACCTTTGAAGTTGGCGTCCACGACGCGGTCGAACTCGTCCTCGGTGATCTCGGCGTGCGGCCGGAAGGACGCCACCCCGGCGTTGGCGAACACGACGTCCAGGCGTCCGTGCCGGTCGCGGATGGCGGCGGCCAGCGCGTCGAGATCGGCGACGCGCCCCGCGTCGCCTTGTATCGCGACCACGCGGTCGTCACCGTTCAATTCTTCGACCGCGGCGTCCAGCCGAGTCTTGTCCCGGCCGGTGATGACCACGCGCGCGCCCTCGGTGAGCAGCCGTCGTGCGGTGGCCAGTCCCATGCCGCTCGAGCCGCCGGTGATGAGCGCGACCTGACCGTCGAATCGGGAGTTGCTGTGCGTCATGAGGATCAGCGTGCCGAAGGCCCGGTCCGCGTAACAGTGTCCAGTTGACCTAGGTGTGGCACCACCAGGCTACGGTCAGGCCGGGGCGGCGAGCCTGATCCGCATCAACCTGTCGACCCGCTGCGCGGTCTCGGTGCCGGGTTGCGGGTTGTAGAGCACCAGGAACCAATCCGGGTGGTCGGCCACCGCGAGGGTGGTCGTGTCGAACAGCAGGTCGCCTGCTTCGGGGTGGCGTACCGCCTTCACGGCTTGGCTCGGGGCGTCCACGTCGTGGCGGGCCCACAGCTCGGCGAATTCACCGCTCGCGGCGGTGAGTTCGCCGATTACCCGGCCGAACTCGGGGTCACCGGGGTGATGCGCCGCATCCGCGCGGAAAGCGGCTACGACCGCGGGCGCGATCGCGCTCCACTCCACGTGCATGCCGCGGTACCTGGCGTTGGTGAAGAACGAGACCAGGCAGTTGTGGTCGGCATCGGTGAAACCGAAGACGGTTCGCGCGGTGTCGTTGACCGCGAGCAGATTCCAGGAGCGGTCGCGCAGCACCGCGGGCCGCGACCCCCACGCGTCGAGCAGCCGGCGCAGCTGCGGGGTGACCTCGGCGTCGCGCGTCGAGCCCGGCGGCGGCGGGTTGAGACCGGCGAGCAGGTACAGATGTGTCCGCTCCGGACCGGACAGGCGCAGTGCGGCGCAGATCGCGTCGAGCACCTCCGCCGACACAGTGATGTCGCGTCCCTGCTCCAGCCACGTGTACCAGGACACGCCCACCCCGGCTGACGCGTTATTAGTGCATACTACATGGCCCAGTGGAAACAACCCGATTGGGCTGTTTCCACTGCGTTGGCTTCCCGAGGATCCGGGTCCGGTTCCAAACGGGACGGACCCTGGAGTGGCTATTTCAGGGTGCGACCCATCCCCACGGCCGTTGACCCTAGTGGGCTGCGGACATGACGAGATCGCGGTAGGGCAGGCCGACAACCGGGTAATCGGCTATGCCGAGCTCGTTTTCGACCTCTTCGAGATGGATGGTTGCAGCGTAGGTGTCTGCGGCGGTGACCTCGGTTTCGACGAAGGTTCCGGCATGGGTGACGGCGTCGATAGCGACGATGACGTCGTCGTGTTCGGGATGCTCGTAGATGGTGCGAGCCTTCTCAACGCGAACGAGTTCGACCATGCCGATTGCGGCGAGCAGTTGGTTGGCCGCTGCGGCTTGGTCGGGACTACTGAGAGCCACGTTGGTTTCGCGTTTGGCGATCACGTCGGCGTCGCTGTGGGTGCTGGCATTCGACGGTGGCTTGTAAGTGATTTCGGCGAACCCATCTCGCTGCCGAATGCGGAGGCACTCAACAGTTTTCATGTAGTCGACATCGGGGCGGCTGTAGTAGGTGTCGACCTCAGTGAGGTGTCCGGCCTCGCGGTATCCGAGTTCGGTGAGCCGCTGACGGAGGGAACTGGGGTCGGGGAGTTCGCGTTTACGCTCGACCTCGATCAAGTGCATGGGTTGAATCATCCTCTCGTGTGGATGGCGGTGTGAACGCGGGCAAGGCTGGGTTTGGAGCAATGTTGGCGGATCGTTCCGAGTGCCTGCTGTAGGGCCTCGGAGTCGGTGACGGGGATGTTTTGGAACAACACCATCTGTTTGGCGTCGCTGAGTGGGTTGGCGAGGTTCTTGCCGAGGAACCGGTTGTAGTAATGCCGTTCTCGGACGAAGACATCGGTGGGTTGTACCGGCATGAGAACGGACGGCATGCCCGTGTCGGTCTCGGCGGAGTGGACGGCGAATGCCGTCAGTAGCTCGTCGGCGGTGAGGTAGGCGTAAGTTTCGCGGCCTTCGCGCTCGAGCCAGCTACTCCAGATCTGTCCGCAGTCGTTGTTGCCGCGTTCGACGGCTGCGAGGAACAGGTTCAGCGCGACATCGGTGACGGCGTCGAAGATGTCACCGTCGATCACGTGATGGTCACCGTAGGATTCGCTGACCGCCTGGATGTTGGCGCGGTCGTTGGTCGACATCCACGCGCTGTCGGTGAATGCGAAGTGCACGCGCTTGTGGCCGGTGCGGAAGTCTATCCAGTCCCCCGAGAGTTGGCCGTCGAGTATGGGCGTGAACCCCAGGATTCCCGAACGCCATACGTGGTCGCGCAGGGTGATGTAGTGGCGTTGCGCTTCACGGAACAGCCCGATCGGGCCGTGGATGACGGCGCAGACGCGGGGGTCGAGTTCCGAGGCGGCGACGATGCGCGAGTTCTGGCGGACGATGACCTCGTCGTCGTGATGGTGGTAGGGGTGGGTGCCGTGGTGGAGGTAGTGCGGCAGGAACAGGCGCAGAAACTGCAACCATGATGGGGCACTGTAGGACTGGACTGCGGGCTCGTGCAGCGATGGCGCGTCGACGGCGTACACGTCGCGGTAGACGAAGAACCCATAGGGTTTCAGCACACTCGGGAAGGTCCGGATCATCGTGTGCAGGCCGCTGTAGGCACCGCCGTACGAGTAGATCTCGTGCAGCAGCGCTGACGCGCTGATGACATCGACGGGCTCATAGACCAACGTCGCGATGTCTTGCGCCCACCCGCGTACCAGTGCGCACGTACCGACAGTATTGAAACGGTCAATGGCCTGGGTGAGAGTGTGCGACGTTATGCCAGGTGCCTCGATGAGGGTGAGACGAACATCGCGGGGCTCGGCCTCCAGTTGGGATGCCAGGAACGTGACGGCCGCGCCGCCACCGGGGCCGATCTCGATGACGTGCGGGTCGGCATCGGCAACCCGAGCAAGGGCACGTTGAACGAGTAGCCCCTTCTCCTGACCGTGGTCGTTGGCGGCCACGTCGAGGTAGGTTGCCTCGGATTTCTGTTGATAGGCAAAGGAATTCGATGTACCGATCATTGCGCACCGCTGGCCTTTGGTCTGGAAGTGTGGTCGGTCGAGGTGAGGGCGGCTACGGCTCGAGGTAGAGGCGTTCATTGGGCAACCTAGTTAGTTCAGCGGTGTCACCAGGGATGACCTGCACCGCATCTGGGTAGTGGTGAGCGCGGAAGTCCTGAATGAACAGGAGCGCGGCGGTGAGGCATGCGGCGAAGTCGAACCGTGCACCATGCAGGTACACGCTCAGATGAACGTCTGGATCCTCTGGTAGCGGGGAAGCCTGTTCACTCATGACGTCTCCCGTAATCGGTCGGTGCTGGTGCAGGCCACGAACTTGGTTGGTGTGATCAGGTCGCACGCCACAGCGATGGCCCGGACGCGGCTGTTGAAGTGGGCCATGCTCGGCGCGATGACCGCGGTCGCTCCCTTGCCGCGTGCCGTCCCGACAATGAGGACTGTCGGCATGAACGTGTCGTCACCGATGGTGACCAGTCCCGTAAGGGTGTAGCCGCGTCGCTGCGCCAACTCGGCGATCACTCGTTCGTCCCGCAACAGGTGCGGGCCACTGACTTCAAGCGATAGAACACCAATTGCTCTGGGAGCGAGAGTATTTGTGTTCATGGCCGCTCCTGCATCGGCGGCGCGCACCTACGCTCACTCATGGGCCGTCCGCCTCCGCACGGGCCGGTACCGACCTGAGCAAGCGCGTATCGCGTCGACCACCGCAAGTCCGGATGGCCGGAATGTGCAGCGGGGCGGTTCGATCCAGCGCCGGAACTGCGTGCCTTTGTCGGCTGGCGACGGCAAAGCGACGGTGCCACCGGTTCGCACTACCGAGACGTCGAGGCGATACATCTCGGCGAACAGTCGGACGTCATCGGGGATGTCCGGCCGTATCAAGAATGTCCACCTGTTCTGGCGTGGATGAGATACCACCGGGCCGAGGTTCGAATCCTGTTGCTGCATACGGACTTTCACGGATTGGCCAAGGTGTGCGGGCATAGTCAACGCCCCGACATGTTCGACCTTCATTACGATTCGGCCGAGTTGAGGTGGGTCGATGTTCGCGGGCAGATCGCACACCCGCCGGTAGAAGTGGCAGCGGGACAACGGGGTGTCCCCGAACGGTATGTGCTCCATTGAGTTCAATCCCTTGAGTCGCGTTGCTGCGTGGAGGTTGGCTCGGTGGGTGTCCACTCGTGTAGGGCGTTCCTGCAGCGCTCGATCACATCGGCACGGCGGTCAACCGGCCATGGGATAGGCGGACCAACGAACGGTGTCCGGTCCGGTAGATCTGGGTTCGACATCGTGCCCCCTCAGTGCTGCGAAATGTTGTAGGTAAGAGTCGGCATCGGCCCCGCATCGGACGCAGGTTCAGTCTGTGACCAGCCGCACGGAGGTCGGTATATGTTTGATGCGGACAGAAAATCTGTCCGCATCCGAGGCTGCACCGAAGCCGGTCTCAAACGACCAGGTCAAAGAGGATGAAGCGATGGCCCAACAACCGCGCGAGCTGGCCGCTATGGAGTCGGCGCAACAGTTCTTCGGCGCGGAACTGCGGCACTGGCGACTGTTACGGAAGATGTCGCTGAACCGGCTCGGCGCTGTCAGTCACGACAGTGGTTCGCTGATCTGCAAGATAGAGAAGGCTCAACGGCGTCCAACACGAGATTTCGCACAGCGGATGGACGAAGCGCTGGAGACCGGCGGTGTCCTCGAACGCATGTGGGCCGACATGAATGCGCAAGCGCCACAATGCGATTCGACTATTTCGTTGGTAGCGGACGAGCCTAACGCGCCATGGGTCGGCTGTGACGTGTTCGATCCTGTGCGCGAATGGTTGGACGAGACTGTTCCGGTCTTTGCCACAGGCGAAAGCCATCGGCGTGTTGGCAACGCCGATATCGAGGTCATGTGGTCGATGTGCGACGTGTTCTCCAATGCGGACCACCACCTCGGCGGGGGCTACGCACGCGCGACTCTTGCGCGGTTTCTCGATGACGTAGTCGGACCGGCGCTGCGTGGCTCTTACGACAGTCGTATCGCGTCCGAGCTGTATGCAGTCGCGGCGCGGCTGTGCGACCTGAGCGGCTTTATGTGTTTCGATTCAGCTCGACAGGGGTTGGGACAGAAGTACTTTCGACAGGCTCTGCGGCTTGCGAAGGCAGGCGGCAATGCCGCGCTGGGGGCGCATATCCTCACGGACATGTCGATGCAGGCGCACTACCTTAGCCGTAAGAAGGAGGCGCTGTGGTTCGGCGCGGCGGCTGTACGCGCGGCAGAGCAATCGGGTTCACCGAGCAGTACCGCGCGGTGCAATGCAGTGTTAGCGCGTGCGCATGCGTTGAATGGCGATATGACCGCTGGCGCACAAGCGATGCTGGAGGCAGAGCGGCGGTTGAACCGTGCACGTCCGGATGACGAGCCGGATTGGATTCGGTTCTTCACTGATCGGCAGTTGTCGGCCGAGTTCATGTATGTGGCGCACGATGGGCGACGTGCTGTGGATGTACAGCGACGCGCACCTGTGGTTCTGGCGGATTCTGCGGGGATGGAGCGTCGGCAAGTGTTGGCAGCGGCGACGCTGGCGGCGTCGTACGTACCCGATTCCGACGAGGCCGCAACAGGCCAAAGTGTGGAGGTCGAGCAAGCGTGCCGGGTGCTCCTCGACACAATGCGCGTTGCTCGCGGCCTGACCAGCGCTCGCGGTATCGAGTTGATCAACATTGTCCGTCGTCGTCTGGCACCGTACGCTGATCTGGCTATCGTTCAGCAGGTCGAAGACGAGTTTCGATCCACAGTCGCACTAGTCGGGTAGGGCTGGCATGTCGTTGGAGGAGTACGCGGCGCTATCCGCCGCGTGCCAAGTCTGCGGGCTCGATCCCGCCGGGGCGGAGTTGATCCACCATTCGAGCAACGCTGTCTATGTCCTGCCACGTCACGGAGTTGTTGCACGGGTCGGCGCCAACGAGGCGGACTTCGACAGGCCGAGACGGATCTACGCAGTAGCCGAATGGTTGACCGCGCAGCACCAATTCGGCGCGACGGCTCCGCTCTCCGGCGTCGAACCGGTGCGAGTCAACGGGTACACGGTTGGATTCTGGCAGTACTACCGACAAGTGGCCGATACCCCGGAGCTGACCTCGAGGGAGCTTGGCCGTCTTCTCCGATCGCTGCATGACTTGCCCACGCCGACAATCGAACTTCAACATTGGACGCCGTTGGAATCGTTGCACGGAGCGCTTCTCGTGGACAGCACGGTGAGCGTCATCAGCGAGGACGAGCGTGCGTGGTTACTGAGTCGAATTGACCAGGTTCGCGCGCAACTGACCGAACTAGATTGGCCATTAGGCGTCGGACTGATCCATGGCGACGCCTGGGCGGGAAATCTTCTGTGGGACAACAGAATCAATCCACCTCGGCCGATCCTCGGAGATTGGGACTGGGTCAGCATCGGCCCACGAGAAGTGGACTTGATTCCGACATGGCATGCCGCGGTGCGGTACGGACGTGACGAGACGTGGGTTCGGAACTTCATCGAGGAGTACGGCTACGACTTGTCGCAGTGGTCTGGGTACCAGGTGCTGCTGGACATGCGTGACCTTGTTCAGGTAACTGGCCCACTCCGACGAGCGACAACTTCGGTGGAGCACGCCCACCGGTTGCGGCAACGACTCGATGACCTCCGTGCAGGCAACCGGCAATCGTCGTGGAGCCAGTACATTCCGGGCAGACTTTAGACCAGCGCAACTGTGTTAGCGGTCTTGTTGCTGCGAGGGTGGGGTGTTGGTTTCCGGTCGTGGTCAATACGTGGGGTTATGCGTGGGGAAATGCGGGGGGAAATGCGGGGGGCGATCAAATGACCCCACCCGCCCCCGTGTATCCGCAGGTGGCGGGGTACATCCGCGCGCGGGTGTTATCCAGGATTGTCTATTCAATTATTATGAATAGACATCCGTGCGTCGCGCTGCGTGTTGACTGCTAACCGCGTGCGGGAGTTCGGCTGTCCTCGCCGCCCGTCCAATACTCGCCGTCCCCAATCCCGGGTGTCTGGTGTTGTTCGGTGTGCGAACGGGCTCGGGCGCTTCTGTTCCTCCCGGCCGATGCGAGGGTACGGGCCGCGTCCGCGAAGCTGTCCGGCGCGGCGGCAGGGCGAGCAGCCCTGTGCCGGTGGGGGGTGGTGGGTGAGTGGGTCGATGAGAATTTTCCGTGGCACGTCCCATAGTGGGTTTTCCTGCATCTTTCGATGAGGTGATTAGAACGACCTACCCGGGCTCCGCGTATCCGCTGCTCACCGGCGGGATATCCGCGCGGATATCAACGTGGATTGTCTATACATCAAACGTATAGACATCCGTGCGCGGTCACGTATCTGCGATCGGCCTCGTAGTTCTGGTTGATTCTGTAGCGGCTTCTGGTGCCCTGCTTCTGCTGGTGACTATGTGCGGGTGTGTGCTCTCCCCACGACGCTGGGTCTGCTCGGATATGCGCTTGCCCGCACGGCCGTTCTCGGCAGACCGCCGCGCTCGCCCGCCAGGTGCCGACATCCGGTGCGGTAGAGACGCTCTCGCAGCGGCGATGAAACCGACTGTGACGAAATGCATACCGGGTGCGTGTCCCGAAGTCGCGTTTTCGGCGGAAGTAGGTGAGTACACCCCGTCGTCTGCCGACCGTGAGGGAGTAACCCGCCATGACCGGACAACCCGCTGAACCCGACTCCGCACCGCCCGACCCGGACCGGCCGGTGGTGGTGGCGCTGGACCCCGAACGGATCGACCACTGGCGGCACGTGGTCGCTGACCGGGAGCCCCTCGATCGTGCCCAGCTCGACGCGATCGCCGCCGTCCTGGACCGCGTCCGGGCACGGAAACGGGCCGCCACCAACAACGGTGGAGACCCGCACCAGTACCCGAACGCCGCCTGACAGGCCCCGTCAGGCCACAGCAGCACCGTCCCCGGCCCCGGTGCCCGCGTCATCCCTGTCGCGGGCACCGGGGCCGTCCTGAGCTCGGGGTGCGGTTGTGTTCTTGTCCACCAGCCGGATTCGGGTCCGGTCAAACGTCGGTCCCGCGATGGTGGCCGGATCGACCACGAGGCGGCTGCCGTGCAGCGCGCGTTTGATCATGGCGCGTTTGTCGGCGGTGCCCGCATCCGCCCACTGCTGCGACCACGCCTGCGCGGACTCCGCCCGCACCGCCGGGGAGTCCTCGATGTCGTCCTCGGCACCGAGGGCGTCGAGTTCGGCGGTGAGCTTGGCGATGCGGGCATCGACCCCGGCCATCACCGTGTCGTAGCGGTCGAGGCTGATCTCGCCCTTGCCCAACCGGGCCGACATCACCGTCGCGGTCTCACGCGCCTCGGCCAGCGCATCCGCGATCGGGCGGCGGCGTTTGGCCAGATCGTCAGCGGCGGCGATCAATGCATCGGCATGACGGGGATCGGACAGGATCGCCACCACCAGCGCGCCCACTTCCTGGTCCAGGGTCCGTGCATCGACCGAGACACGGTTGCAGCCGCCCCCGGTCTGACGTTTCTGGCATATGTACCGGCGGCGCACCTCCCCATCAGGGTAGTTGCGCCCGTACTGGGGACGGCCAGTCAAACCCTTCCCACACAATCCGCAGTGCACCAGCCCCGAACACACGTAGTCCGCCGTCGCGGGCCGACCTACCGGGGTGGTGTCACGCAGCGCGCACAGCCGCTCCCACTGCTGCGGTGTGATCAACGGATTCGCATCCGTCATCGTCGTGACGATCTCGCCGTGGTGGGTCACGAACCCGGCATAACGCGGGTTGAACACCACCCGCTTGACCTTTTCCCCGCTCCACGCGCGCCCGGTGCGGGTGGTGATCCCGCGCCGATTCAAATCCGCCGCGATCGTCTTATAGCCGATCGCGTCCTCTTTTACCGCTGTCGCGGTGTCCTGGTCCGCTGCTTGCGCTTTCGCTTGGATGTCTGCGTGTTTGTCAAGCACCCGGGCGACCATCTCCCGCACGATCGCTGCCTCGGACTCGCGAACGGTGATCCCGTCGCGTTCGTACCCGTAGGGGCGGTGTGAATGATTCGACTCCCCGCGTGCCACTTTCACCCGTTTGCCGCGCTTCACTCGCGACGACAGGCGATCCGATTCATAGGCCGCCGCGTTGAGCTGGTCACGAAATGCTTTGCGGCCGTTAGCTGTTTCCAGGTCGTATTCGCCCTCACTGTCGAGCACGACCAAGCCCCGCTCAGCGGCCAGGATCAACCGTTCACCCTCGATAGGGCGACGGGAGAACCGGGCCATGTCGAACACCACTACCCCACCGGTCTCCCCGGACTCGAGGCGCGCCATCAACGCATCCCACTTCGGCCGCCGCACACTCGGATTCCACGCTGAACGCCCATCATCGACATGCACCTGCCCCACGGTCGCACCCAGATCCTGCACCCGCACCGTGCAGTCATCTACCTGCCCGCCGGTGGACCGCTGTCGCTCATCACCCACCCGCGACACCCGCGCATAGATATCCAACACCAGATCATTACCGGCTGTGACCTGCGGTTTTGCCATGACGTTCACTCCCCAACGGGTAAGGGGCTACTAATCACATGCTAGCCCCGGCGAGCATCGCGACCTCCTCCCGCCGCAGGCCGGGCGTCCGCCGCCGCCCCACCGCCGCGAGGCCGATGTCCTCCGGCGTGAGCCGGGCCCTACGGGTGCGGAGGAAGTCGCGGAGCTGGTCACGCCGGTGCAGCGCCGCCGAGGATTCGCTGGCCATAGGCCACGGTAACAACCGGTACTCCGGGTCGTCTGGTCAGTTCGCCGGTGGACCGGTCAGGGCGTCCGCGACCACCTGTCTACAAGGGTCTTCCATGCGAGCGCCCAAGGGAACTGGTCTATGTACCGTTCTCCCGTCCCAGGATCATGCTGGCGGTATACCTTGTCGCCGACCAGAACCGTGACACCCCATCGTTCGAGCTCGGCCATTGCTTCCTGTACGGCAGGAAACCTGATCTGTGCCCAGTTCGAGAAGGGCATTGCGACGATGGGCAGCTGCTTGCCGACACCTTCGACCAGCAGACCCAGCGGCAGAGTGTCCGAGATCCCGGCCGCCCATTTGGCTAGCGAGTTACAGGTGATCGGAGCCACGATCATCGCGTCTGGAGGCGGCAGCACGTCCGGCGCGTCAGGGTCTTTGTACTCGCTGCGAACTGGGTGACCAGTCAGTGCAGCCAACGCGGCAGCGTCGATGAATCGCCGACCTTCTGGGGAGGCGATGACGCAGACATCCCAGCCGTCACGTTGGGCCAACTCCACCAGTTTGCCGACATCCCGTGCAGCGGGTGAACCCGTTACGAGTGCGTACAGTACCGGGCTCTGGTGTTCGTTCGTGTTTTCCATCAGCTCAGCCCCTTACCCCGCACCAGGCGGCGAAGTTCGCCAAGCTACTAGTGGTGCGCGAGTCACGCGCTGCCAATGCGTGAACCGTCTCGTGAACTTGCGGGTGGTATCGGGTCAACTGGGGTGCGATTCGTCGTGCCTGATTCAACGACTCCAGCGCACGCCGCCGATCGCCATGCAGCAACCACGCCCGCGATAGATCGATCCAGTAGTGGCCGCTGCGGCTCGGTGCCGTGCCAGCCGGGAGGTGAATGCCGTCGGCTCTCGACACAGCCGTGGTGCCGTCACACAGTTCGACCGGCACCGCTACACGATGAATATCGACGTTCGCGGCACCGAACTTCGTCCCGTAAGGGTTCGCTGCCTCATGTGACGGCATCGCCAGATCACCAGCCGCGCGCAAGTGCTCGTCGGCAAGTTCGCCGTCGCCACTTCGCGCCGCCAACACCGAAGCCCGTAGGTGCAGAGCGCCGCGGACCGCTGATGAACTCGAGTCCGTCGGCGCCAGGTCGACGAGCGCCGCCGCCCGGTCGATGCTCCGCAATCCTGCGTTGTACGACCCATCGAAGAGAAGGATCAGAGCATGGTTCCACTCACTTACGGCCGCGCGCAGCGGATCTCCGCCCAGCGATGCCGCCCGCCTCGCCCGCTCATCCGCCAGGTGCGCTAAATCGAGATGCCCAAGCCGGTACAGGGCCACTACAGCGTAAGAGTAGGCAGCAGAGAGCAATTCGAACACTTCAGGGCGATCCGACGCGGCTACATCATGACTGGCCCGATGCAGGTGGCGTAACACGTCGGGCAAGGCCCGCACTGCTTCCGCATGCTTTGTTCGGCGGTCGAACTCCTTGATCTCAGCGACCGCCGCTCGAAGCTCGACCAGCCCCCGAACAGCGGTATCGATGTCCGGATCGTCACCTTCTACTAACGCCTGCCGAAGCCCGGGAACACCCGACTGCTCTGAGTCCGGTGCAGCATTACGCGACCAGTACGGCTGCTCCGTCAGGTCGATCACACTGACACCCAACGCCGCCGCAACCGCGGCGATCAGCGACGGGCTAGCTGGCCGGGTACCACGCTCCACCTTTTGCAGTAACGATGACGACACACGCGCCCGCCGTGCCAGCGACACTTGAGTGACGCCATGCGTCTTGCGTACCTCGGCAATCCGCACACCGATGGCTGTTCTCGACTCGCCGGTCATATGCCCAGCGTCCAATGCGGAGAACCCCCACGTCAACCAAACTCGGCAGTGTGCCGATTTTGTGCGAGTTCCGGCCGACAATCTCCGCCACCCTCGATTCAGCCCCGACGCCGGGTGCACCGGGTTCTCATCCCGGCCCTGCTGGTCGTCCGATGACGGGCAGCCGGCGGTTCGGCCTCGGCGTCGGGCGCACACCAACGCATCGAGCAGGGGAGTCGTTCGTGAATTCATCGAAACAGCCTGGGCACACACCGTTGTCGGTGTGTCACTTCTACCGGCGGGTGTGTGACCTGCCCGCCGAAGTTCGCCCGCCGCATCTGGGCCGCATCACGCTCCGCGTGGGCCGGGTGTGCGGGGTGATGATGCCCGCGTTCATCGGCTCGGAGGTCAAAACGTGGATGCGCCAGCATGGCCAGCAGGTCGGGCCGGTACTGACGCACCCGCGTTCGCAGCGCTGGACGTTCCTCACCGGCCCGGACTTGCCGGAGGACATTCGGTTGTTCGCGGAGATGTCGCGTTTGGGTGTGTCGATCCTGCGTGCCGGAGAGATCGCGCTGCCTGGTCCCGGGCAGCGCCCCGGCTTGTTCCGGGCCTGGGTGCACCCGCCCCGCGATTCCTACCGGCCATCGGGGCGGGTGGTGGTCGAAGCGATCCGGGGATGCGCCGCCCAGCATGTGCGGCAGCGACGGCGGGGGATGGCGTATGCCTGACCACAGCAGCACGGCCGCAGTGCCGCACGGGTGCGGCCCGGCGTGTGGGCCGTGGATCACCGTCGAACAATGCGGCCTGTTCACCTTCCACCATGAGACCGGTGAGGTGTTGTCGGTGAGGTGCCCGTCGATGAACTGTTTCGGGCAGATGGTGAAGGTCGTCCACGGCCGTATGGCCGACCACGATTCCCCGTTGGACATTGCACTCGGAGGCCAGAAATGCCCGTGGATCGGTATCCGCGTCGTATTCGCCGCCCGATACCCGGACCTCGCCGCCCAGTCCGCGCCGTCACCAACGCAGCCGCCGCAGGCCGGTCGATGATCGGGGACCGCGACGCCGAGCGCGCCGACGCCGAACTCGACGTCCTCACCGACGTTATCGGCACCCTCGTTGCCGCCACCACGGACGCCGTGCGGGACGGGATGACCGACACCACCCGCGTGCGTGTGATGGCGATGGTGGTCTTGGAGCTGATCAGCAGTGCCCGCACTGCTGCCGGTCCGCACACCGGACGGCTGTATGCCGCCCCGGTACTCGATCCGATCATCGAGAACATTCCCGCCGCCGAGGACCTGACCTTTCTGGACCTGTTGATCCCCGCGATCATCGGCCAGCACATCAACCGCACTTGACCCACCCAGACCGCCCCGGCACACCCGCGTGTCCCCTGGTCTGCCCTTTGCACCGCAGGGGCAGCACGCCCGTGCCGGGGCACCCAAAAGGGGGAAGGATGCGCGGGCGGGACTCCACATCGATGTGCCCAACCGAACCCGCCGCCATTCTTCCCCGAACCGACTCGAATCTACTGAGCGACAACAGTCTTCGCTCTGATGCGACGCCCTTGTACGGAAGGTCCGCCTATGCGCACTCCCGCCAGAAAGCGGGGTATGTGATGACATCCCCGCTACCGAACGAACCGGATGTGCACCTGATCGTGCGGCTGCGCGGCTACCACTTGCACTACGCGGCATGCTTCACTGCCGCTTTGATCTTCGTCCAGGACGAAGGGGTACGGCACCGCACAGACGGCGTATCCGTCGCTGGTGACGCACCCGACTGCCTACCGAGGTTGCCCGAGGAACGGCTGTATGTAGAGCGATGATGTGACACCCACCTCCACCCGCCGCTTGCCCGGTGTCCGTGCGGGCGCGAGACTGACCTGTTCGGACCACAACGAGAGGGAGTGAATGTGGAGAATGACGAGCAGATGATTATGGACCTCGGTGTGGAAATCGAGGTAGACGAAAAGCTGGTGCGGCAGCGGCAGGAATGGGCCGCGTGGATTGCGCCGGAGCGTATGGAATCGCAGATACAGAAATTCCTTACGGACACGCTTCCGGATGTGCACCCGGAATTGTCACCGTGCCCATGGTGGGAGCGTCCATTTCTGTCCCATATCGAAGAAGCGGCCGACGCCGTTTTTCTCGACGCACTAACTACACTGTCGCCCGAGAATGCCGATACCGTCGATCAGTACGCTCGTTTCCTTGGTGAGTATTTCGTCCGGCAGGCGGGTGCGGAATGGTTCGATGCTCCTGGCACCAGCGCTCCGATATACGAGGTGATCGGCCCGAGTCTGCGTTTCGGCTACACCGATAGCGTTTTCGGTGCGCTCTATCTCGTGCAGTGGGCGATCGAGGAAGGTTGCTCGGACGTAACGATGGAAGCTCACAGCATGGGCCTGGACTGGGACGACTGGAAAACCCACTCTCGCCGGTGATGGCGTATACCACAACATCTCTCACCTGACTTCTGCTCCACGGGGGTGGCCGACCTATGTCCGACGACGATGCTAGACGCCGGGAGGAAAACCGCGAGAGATTCCGCCGACAAGAGGCGCAGAGCAGACAGCGTGGCCGGGACAATCCCCAGAAGGGGGAGCGGTTTCATCGGGGTATGGCGCAGATGCGCGGCGAGACCCGCGAAAACGGGTGGGTTCGCGAGCGCAGAGAATACACCACGGAAGGGAACCGCCGTATCGACCAGGCGCGCGTGTATACCGAGCGTGGAGAACGTGCTTTCACCGAATATAAGTCCGGTCGTGTCGATGACACGCAAGAGACGCGCAAGCAAATCGCCATAGACCGGCATCTACTCGAGACGGGAAGATATAATTCCGGCGCTTGGGTAACGGTCCAGGGAAAGCATATCCCGCAGGAAATCCGTGCTTTGCTTCAGCAGATGGAGCGGGATTTCAAGGGCCGATTCCAGCACATTGAGGTATCGCAAGAATTGGCTGTGCAGGCCATCGACTTGGGTAAGAGCCTGGAGCTGGTTCAGCAGCTCGAATTGCCCGGTGTCGGCGAGAAGGCGCGGCAGCAGCGGCAGCAGGAGAAGGCGAAGCGGCAGGAGAAAATCGCAGAGCTGGCGAAGGCGCGTGAGCGAGCCGAGAAGTTCCGGAAGATGCAGCAGTTCCGCGAAGCCGCTGCGTGTGGTCGGGCGGAGGCTCCGCGGCAGGTCGAACGCGACCGGCAGGCCAGAGAGGAAGCCGAGCGTGCCAGGCAAGCACACCGAACGCCGGAGAACGAGCGGGCACGGGTGGAACGGGAGGCCGCCGAACGGGTGGCGCGGGAATTCCCGGTGCCCGACCAGTACTCGCAGCGGGAGGCCGCCGATGCTGGGGAACAAGCGGCCCGAGAGGCGGCCGACGCTGCCGGCGTGGAGCGTGCAGCAGCCGAGGCCCGCGCGGCAGCGGAGAAGGAGCGTGAGGCTGCCTTGCAGGACCTGAACAAGGCGCGGAACGCGGCGTTCAGGGAGTTGGACGAAAAGGGGCGTCTGTCGGAGGTGGAAAGACTGTTGTGGTTGGGGCAGGCGCAGCACCCGCAAGCGGCAGTCCGGCAGCCGCCTGGTCATGTCCCGGGTGTTGTGCGAGGCGGCACCGGGCATGGACAGGACCGCTCGCGCGGAGTAGCTCGCGAACAATAGCCGTCCCCGCTCGATCGGCTCACAGTGTGGCCGGTTTGAGGTTGCCCCGGTCTTCCGGACGTGGCACCTGCATCGGGTCCAGCCGCAGAATGGGCATCGCACACATGCTTCTCTGAACTAACCTCGAGCCGATCGACGGTGTGGCTGGATCAGTGGGCGTGTGCCGCCCGACTCGTGGCGATCAACAACGCGCGCCATTGGATGAAACGACATGGTGTCCAGCAAAGGAGCGATGTGAACGGCGGCTGTCTCTGCGGCAATATCCGGTTCTCCGCGACCGGCGACCCGGACTTCCCTCATCTGTGCTCGTGCGAGCACTGCCAGAGGCTTTCAGGTGCCCCTGTGATGTCGTGGGTGTCTTTCCCGGAGGAAGGATTCGCGTGGACCGGTCCGGGTGGGGAACCGACCTGGTTCGAGACCTTCCCGCAGATCCGCCGCGGGTTCTGTCCGAAGTGCGGTTCCTCGGTCGCGTCCAAGGGAGATGAAGCCGGCTTGGTGGGGGTCACGATCACGGCCTTGGATGATCATGCCGACCTGGTGCCGGTCAAGCAGAGCTTTGCTCACAACGCGGTCCCGTGGATGGCCCCGCTGAGTTGAGGCGCTGCCCTGCTGGACAACCCATCCGGGCTGTCTCGCAAGGGTGTTGGTTTCGTTCTCCTAGCCCCCGCTGGACGGTCGCGCCAGGGTGATCACGACGGGCCCGGTCAGTGTGTCGCATAGTGAGCGTGACGATTCGAAGTGGAGACGACGGAAGACTCCGCCTCTATGGTGGACCGATGGCGTCGGTTAGACAGATCCAAGTCACCTTCGACTGCGCGGAACCTGAGCGCGTCGCTCGTTTCTGGTCTGAGGTATTGGGGTACGAGCACCGGGGCTCAGCATGTATTGATCCCTCAGGTGCGGGCCCGCGCCTGTACTTCCAGCGTGTGCCCGAGGGGAAGGTCGTGAAGAATCGGCTGCATCTCGACGTGCGGGTCGGCACCGGGCTCGTGGGTGACGAGCGCGTGGCTGCACTCGAGTCCGAATGCGCACGACTGGTCGCGCTCGGCGCGGTACGCGTGCGACTGCTGCGCGCCGATGGAGTCAACGAGTCGTGCCTGGTGATGCAGGACATCGAGGGCAACGAGTTCTGTCTCGACTGAGTAGTCGAGAACGTGGCACCTTCGCACGGATCCGCCAGCGATCAGCACGAACATCCGCTTCTGCCGCATAGCGCGCTGATCGAACTGGCTGGCGCGGGCAGGCGACCTTCAGTGAGGATTCCGGTCGCCGGCTGGCCGGCGACCTGTGGGTTCGTGCTGAAACCTGGGATCGGTAGGTGGCGTGCGCGGCGTCTACTTATCGCATGACATCTTCACAACCTCCTACGAACCAACCGCAGTCCGCCGGCTTGGACAAAAAGACCAGCGCGATCCTGTCGTACGCACTGGGGTGGCTCACCGGAATCATCTTCCTATTCGTGGGAAAGAACGATCCCGATGTGAAATTCCATGCCTCGCAATCGATCGTCTTCTTCGGGGCGGTCTCGGTGGTCAATATTGTTCTGAGCATCGTCGGCTCGCTCCTCGGAGTCCTGGGGATCATCTTCAGCCTCGCCGGACTCGCAGTCGCGGTCTTCGCAGTCGTCGTCTGGATCATGGCCATGGTCCAGGCGAACAACACCGGCGGTGTCCGCGCAGAGCTTCCCATCGTCGGAAAACTCACTGCGCCATATGCCGATCAGTTGGCCAACGCGGTCAAGTAGCGGCGTATTCGAAGGCTGTCGGCACCCCCGCCGGCGGCCAGACACGACAGTCCGAAGAGCAACGGCCCGAGGCTATCTCGGGCCGTTGCCGTCCGCGCGGAACGTCCGGTCATGGCTCCCGTTTATGTCAAGAGGCGGTGGTCAGTTCGATCGGGGCTGTCGGCATGGAACCAACTGAGCGCCGGGCGCGGTGAAGTCATCGGGTGTTCGCGTGCCGTATGTCGAATCGATCACCGACCGAAAACCACGACCGGTTCCATGAAGACACCGAACTGAACGTTTGTCCAGTTCAATGTTTCGCGTTGGTTCGTCGCCGCACCAACGGCCGACCGACCGACGGAGTAGCTCGCCATGCGGATGCCGCGACTCCTCGCGCCACTGATCGGTGCGCTCGCCCTGACCACCGTTCTCACCACCGCCGTCCCCGCCGACGCGCGGGCCGAGACCGACTCACTCGCCGCCACGCCGGTGACGGACGCGCCGTGCGGTGTCGGCGCGCCCACCTTCGACGACATCGTCGGGGCCGCGGCCACCGCCCTGCGCACCGCCATGCCGGCCGACCAGATCACGGTCTTCGACCAGCGGGTCGCCGAATTCCGGAACACACTGGCCGCCGTCCGCGTGCACCGAGACGGGCTGCCGGTGCATCCCGAGACGGTCAATCCGCGAACAGAATTCCTGGACGATCCGATCGTCACCTACCTCGTCAACAGCCTCGACGCCGTCCGCACCGGGCGGATCGACCAGACCGTGTCGGTGTCCCAGCTCACCGTCAACGACGCGATCGAAACCTTCATTCTCGCGACCCGGATCGTGAAGATTCCCGCGCAGTTGGCCGCGAGCCTGGTGCCCACGGTCGGGATCGTGCTCAAACCGTTGGTGGGCGCGGCGTTCAACGGGGTCAAGACGTTGGCGCGCGAGGTCCAGGACCACATCGCCGCCACCTGCGCCGCACCGAACCGGTATCCGCGGCTGACGCTGGAGGAGCCGGTCACCGAGCGGGTGGCGCTGCCCGCGCCGATCATCGACCTCGCCAACACGCTCATGCGCGCCGACGGCGGCTGCACGCCGGTCGCCGAACTGACCATGTCCACGCTGGTCGAGCGCACCCGTTCCTACCTGGAAACGCAGCCGCTCGACCACATCGCGGTCGACAGCACCGCCGAAGCCGTGCAGACGTTCCTGCGCGACAACCGCGTCGCCAAGATCGCCCTCATGCGGCGCACCGAAGAACTCGGCCCGCTGGTCGACGCCATCGATCACGGCGTGCTGACCTTCCTCACCAATTTCGGGTTCGACCTCTACGAAGGCACCGCGCTCGACACCGTCGCCCTCGCCGACGTCCGCGTCGAACACGCCTTCGACCTGGCCACCCTCGCCCTCGACATCACCAGCCTGCTGCTCAGCGTCGGCAACACCGCGCTCGGCTGGACCGGCGTGGCATCGCCGGTCACCACCCCGCTGTCCCTCGCCCAAACTCTCGCCTTCGCGCCGACGACCTACGGCACGCCGATCGTGAAGGGCGTCATGCAATCCATGTGCGCCACCTAGGCGGCTGGGGTCAGTCTCCAGTTGTTGTACTGGCTCCACCACTCGGCGGTCCGGCCCGTGCCGATCTCTTGGGCGTTACCGCGCAGGTAGCCATCGTCGAACCAGGTTCCTTGGTAGACACCGGTTTTCCCATCGGACCAGCGGATGGTGAATCTGATCAATCGTCCCTGGATCCGGCCGTCCACGACCTCACCGGAGAAGGTAAGGGTGTTGGCGACTCCGTTGAACGACATGATCGTGTTTGCCGCGTTGGTCTCACGCCAGGTGACCTTGACTTTGAATCCGATCGGGTTATCGTCCGTACCGGACAGGCGCTGATGCACACCCCAATCGGTCTGCAGATCCACCGAGCTGGGTGGCACAGCTGATGCGGGCACGGTACCGGCGATGGTGAGAGCGGCAGTCGCGCCGAGCACGAAAAGCCAAGCGGGCAGGATACGTTTGATGGCGGCGGTGATACCGATGGTGAGAGCGCCCAGTCGAAGGGCGTGTGCGGTGCGAGAAAACATGGAGATCTCCCCATTATTCCGGTGGCGCAGGGGATCTCGTGCTGTGACACATATCCGGGCACGCCACTTCGATGTTGCTCGTCGGCGAGCATTCCTAGTCGCAGACCTTCAATGCGTCGGCCTGGTTGTCGCCACCGGCCGGCATATTGCCCCGGCCGTTGTCGGGAACGGAGGCGAGCAGTTGCCACTGCTGACCGTTCCAGTTGTAGACCCCGACGGTCTTTCCGGTGCGGTTCCAATATGAGGTCAAACGATCGCCGACACCGCCGTTGCCGATGTCGTGGAGCAGACAGTTCGCGTCGATCTGGACGAACATGCCGGTGCCATCGCGGTGGTCGAAGCCGCAGAATGTTCCTCCCGGGCAGTCATAAGCCGCCGAGGCCGGAGCAGCTGAGATGACCGTGCCGCACGCGACGGCCGCGAGCGCGGCTGTCGCCGCGATCGCGGAACGGCGAGGCAGTGAGCGTGAAAACATGAGTGTCCCTTCGGAGCCGGTCGTCCCGGGCTGAACCGGCAAACTCCAGAGCCTGCCTCGCAGTCCGGCCTCCTCATGATCAGCGGCTCGGGTACGCCGTGACTATCCTCGCCGCGCGAGTTATGTCCGCTGGACGCGAGCGGATCCGTCTCAGCTGCGCAGGGTCGTGGACGGGCTCACACCCCAGCGCTTGCGATACAGGGCCGAGAACCGCCCGAGGTGCCAGAAACCCCAGTCGGCGGCGATTGCCGCGATCGTGGTCGTGGTGGGGTCCGCTGCGGCGAGTTCGGCGTGCACCCCGACGAGCCGGGCTTCGCGTAACCGCTCGGTCGGGGTGGTGTCCAGATACCGCCGGAACCCTTCTTGCAGGCTTCGCACCGAAATCCCCACTGCCGCGGCAATATCGGCGACGGAAGGCATATCCCGCGCCTGGTCGGCGATCAATTGTTCGGCTCGGCGGATGGGCCGCGGAGTTGAGTTCGCGACGCTACCGCCGAACAGCAGCTCCGAGCAGCTGTTCGGTTGGGCCAGCAGGAGTTGCGACATGATCAACTGTTCGAACTGCGGCCGCAACCGCGAGTCGCGGAGCAGGCCCGGACCTGCGGCGTCCAGGTGCAGCATGCGCAGCGTTTCGAGCCAGGACCGGACAGCGGGTGAGCGCAACTGCATCGTCGGCGACATCCGCAGCGGGCGATCCGGCGACCGGCCGAGTACCCGCCGCAGGTGCGTATCGAGCGCGTCCCGGTCGATCCGGACGAGCAGATGCCGGCTGCGGTCGTGCGCGTTCATATCCAGCGGCGCATCCGGATCGGGGACCGACGCGACAGTGGTGTCGGAGGCAATATCCATAGCACCTGTGCGAACTCGGACCCGGCCGGCCAGTGGGATCTGGACGATACAAAAGCTCTCTGTCGGCTCGGATCTGATCCGAACCTGGACCCCGTACCCGAGATAGGCCAGGCCGATGTCCCCGAAGCCGATGAAATCGCACCGCGCGTCCATGGTGCCGGGCCCCGGATCGAGCCGATGATCCCGCAGAATTCGGCCCATCCGCACCCGCGCCTCCTCCGCGTCATTGGTGCGGAACAGGCGATGCCCGGACAGCGGTTCGACGTCCATTCCCACTCCCGAAGCACAGTCACCGAAGGTCGGAAGTCCGATTCTAGCGGCGCCACCCGACTCCAATACTGGTTGCGCGCAAGGAAAATCCGCAACGCCGACAAGATCGCCGCCGCAGCTGCGGCTACTGCCCACCCACAGCACATCAGCCTGCCCCGCGAGGCTCTCACCGCCACCATGATCGCCGATTTGGCGAGGGAAGCCGCGGCCCTCAACGGCGCTCATCCGCGACAACCGGCCCTACCAACCGGCCCACCCGGCACAGCAGCAGCCTGCCCTAGCTTGACAACTCCATTGGGAAGTCTCCGGTAGATCTCCGGTTTTTCTTGGTCGTTAAACCACCTACCTGAGACCTCACCCATCCACCGACGCAGACAACAGCTTTCACCAAACGGTTGGGGGTGGCACCGCACAGCGGTGCCACCCCCAACTCACTTCGACACAGACCCTAGTACTCCGGCCGGACTTCGTGATCGATGATGCTGCTGGTCAGGCCGCCGGCCGAGCTCGACAGCGTAGTCGGTGACCGGTGGCAGCAACAGTTCGACGAGTTCACCGCCAGTCGCCTCAGCAGCTCGCTGTGCGCAGCAACTGGCAGCAGGCCGGCTATGTCGTTTCGGGTCAGTTCCCGAGATGCACCGGGAACGCTTCGAGGTCGTTCTGGGTGAGCACGGGCAGGTTGCGGATCTCCTCGACCGGCACGGCGAAGCGCAGGCCGGGGAAGCGATCGAACAGGGCGGGCAGCGCGATTCCCGCTTCCAGGCGGGCGAGTGCCGCACCAGGGCAGATATGCGGGCCATAACCGAACGCCAAGTGCCGGTTGGCCGTCGGGCGGGCAACGTCGAAATCGTCGGCGTCCGGGCCGTGCACGGCGAAATCCCGCCCGATCGCACGGTAGGACATCACCACTCCCTCGCCCTGCGCGATGACCGTGTCGCCGACGGCGATGTCCTCGGTGGCGAACCGCATCAGCAGATGGGTGACCGGGCTGTCCCAGCGCAGGGTTTCCTCCACCGCGGCTTCCCAAGTGAGTTCGCCGGTGCGGATGGCGCTCAACTGGTCCGGACGCCCGAGCAGTGCGCGTACGGCGTTGAGGATAAGACCGATCGTCGTTTCGTGTCCGGCGGCCACCAGCGCCTTCAGGTTGCCCACCACCTCTTCCTCGGTGAGCGGCTCGATGTCGTCGCCGACGATGAAGGCGCTGGTCAGATCGTCGGTCGGGTCGGCGGTCTTCTTGCGCACCAAGTCGGTGAAGTAGGCGTCAAATTCGTCGATCACCCGTAGCCGCTCGTCCTGCGGCGTCAGCAGCGAGAAGAACGCCTTGTACCAGCAGAGCAGCATCGGATGGTCGGCCCGGTCCACGCCCATCAGCTCACTGATCACCCGCATCGGCAGCGGATAGGCGAACACCGTCTTGAGGTCCACCGCCGCGCCGTCGCGTCCGGCCTCGGCGAGATCGTCCAGCAGTTCGGCGGTCATCCGCTCGATCGCCGGCCGCAGCGCGTCCAGCCTGCGCTTGGTCAACGCCTGGGTGGTCTTGATCCGCAGCTTGCGGTGCTCGGCGCCGTCGACGGTGAACATGGAACGGCCGGCGTCGATCATGCCGATCAGCGGCCACTGCCTGGTCACCGCGCCGGACTGCCACAGCGACCAGGCGCCGATGTCCTTGACCAGCCTGGTGTCGACGAGCAACTGCCTGGCCAGAGCGTGCTGGGTGACCGTCCAGGCGGGCACACCGAGCAACTCGATCCGGGTGAGCGGACCGGCGGCGCGCAACCGGCTGGTCTCCGTGCCCAGGTCGCCGACCATCGGGTCGATGACAAGGGTCGCTGCGTGTGGGCATTCAGTGCTCACGGGTTACCTCCGACGGCGCGAACGGGTGTGAAGCGGACAGGCAGGGATGTCATGCCGCGCAGGAAGGCCGACGGTCGCCGGACCAGGTTCCGGGCGGGCACCGCCAGGTCGAGGTCGGGCAGCCGGTCGAGCAGCACCTCGATGCCGGTGCGCGCGATGACCTCGGCGATCTCCTGTGCGGGAAACGGGCAGCGGTATTCGCCGTAGCTGAAGGCGAAGTGTGCGCTGTTGCCGGTGTGCGCCGGTTCGGCGCCGTCGGAGACATGCTGGCGCACATGGGGATCGGCATTGGCCGCGGCCAGGCCCAGCAGCAGCATGTCCCCGGCGCGGATGACCTTGTCGCCCAGCCGTGTGTCGCGGGCCGCCCAGCGCCCGGCGAGGATCTGGGTGGGCGTGTCCTCCCACAGCACTTCGTTCATCGCCTGGCCCACGCTGTGGCGCCCGCTGCCGAGCGCGGCGGCGAACCGGTCGTCGGTGAGCATCAGCCGCACCGAGTTCCCGATCCAGTCGGCCGTGGGCAGGTACCCCGCGGCGGTGATCGCCATCAGGTCCAGGACGTATTCCTGGTCGGTGAACGCACCGGGTCGCGCCAGCATCCAGGACACGAGGTCGGCGCCCCGCCCGGCCTTCTTGGTCGCGAGCAGATGCTGCATGTGCTCGGCGAACTGCTGATGGGCGGCCTGGGCGTCGGACCCGCCGTCGGCGAGCGTCTTCATCGTCCACGCCACCTGGGGCCCGTCCTCGTCGGGGAAACCCAGGATCCGCGCCAGGGCCAGCACCGGCAGCGGCTCGGCGTAGTCGGCGACCAACTCCGCTTCGCCCCGTCCACAGAACGCGTCGATCAAGCGGTCGGCCAAGTCCTCGCAGGTGCGCCGCAATTCGAAAGTGTCGACCATTTCCAGCGCGGGCTCCACCATCGCCACGTGCCTGCGGTGCTCCGCGCCCGCGGTGAAGTAGATCGACGGCATCGGCTGCCCGACCATCGGCAGCAGCGGCCAGTCCGCGGGGATGTTCGGCCACTGGTTCCACCGGGCGACGTCGCGGGGGAACAACTCGGGATCGCTGGTCACCTGGTGCAATTCGCGATAACCGATGACCAGCCACGCGGGGACGCCGCCGGGCAACTCGACGCCGACGACCGGACCGTGCTCGCGGCGCATCTCGTGATAGAGCTGATGCGGGTCGGTGTGGAAACGCGGACCGCTCAACGCGACCGGAGCGGCGTGGACGGGGCAGCTGTCGGTGGAACTCGGCGCGGGCACGGTCATGACGCGGCCTCCGGAGTCGGGAGCAGGGGACGCCGGGCCGCAGGGGGCGTGGCGATGGAGTAGAGGTGCTCGACGAGGGTGATCAGCACGCCCGCGCCGGACTCGCGGGAGCGGGCGTCGCAATCGATCACCGGCACGTGCGGATCCAGGTCGAGCGCGTCGCGAACCTCGCCGGGCCGGTGACCCGCGCCGAAATCGTTGCAGGCGACGATGAACGGCGTCTTCTGGTGTTCCAGCCGGTCGATGGCGTACCAGGAATCGGCTATGCGGTGCGGGTCGACCAGCACGATGGCGCCGAGCGCGCCGGTGAACAGCCGATCCCAGAGGAACCGGAA
Source organism: Nocardia abscessus NBRC 100374 (assembly GCF_000308455.1). Taxonomy (GTDB): domain Bacteria; phylum Actinomycetota; class Actinomycetes; order Mycobacteriales; family Mycobacteriaceae; genus Nocardia; species Nocardia abscessus. The sequence goes on from NZ_BAFP01000274.1 coordinate 231,980, forward strand.
CCGCTCCTGTCCCGGGGCGCCGAACAGATACAGCACGTGCTCGTCGTCGATGGTGATCCGCCCGAAGTCGAAGGCGACGGTCGTCGTCGATTTGCCCGGCGCGCCGCTGGGGTCGTCGATGTCCAGCCCCTCGTCGGTCATGATCGCCTCGGTGTCCAGCGGGCGGATCTCGCTGACGGCGCGGACCATCGTCGTCTTGCCGACGCCGAAACCCCCGACGATGACGATCTTCAGTCCCCGCCTGGTCGCACGGTGCAGGGGTGCGTCCGCGCGGGCGGGGCGCGGATCAGAGTTTGCGAAGTCCAACGAGCACCTTCTCGAGCGTGGTGGTGTCGGGCAGGCAATGCCAGGGCGCGCCGGGAAGACCGCTGCGCGGCGGACGGACGGTGATCTTGCCCGCGTGCAGCAGGTCCGACAGCAGGATGGTCGCGATGCCGACCGGAATGCGCAGTTCGGCGGCGATTTCGACGACGGCGGTCGGGGCGCGGCACAGGTCGAGGATCGCCACGTGCTCGGACTGCATGCCCGGTGTGGGCGCGCACTCGCTGACCACCAGGGTGACCAGATCGAAGGTGTCGGAGTCCGGCTTGCTCCGTCCCCCGGTCAGCGTGTAGAGCCGATCGGGGTCGTCGTCGCGGCCTGGCCTGGTCACGACACGCTCGCTCCCGGGAAGCGCGGCGCGGCCGCCAGGTGCTCGCCGAGCTGTTCCACCAGCTCCCGCATGTTGTGACCGACCAGCCCGGCGTCCGCGTCCTCGGTGGCGACGACCGCGATATGCGCGCCCAGCCCGGCTTCGACGATGAACAGGATGCCGCCGTAGAACTCGGTCATCGACTGGCGCACCCCCGCCCGGCCGTCGCCGAATTCGACCGATGCCCCGTGCGAGAGGCTCTGGATGCCCGCGGCGATGGCCGCGAGCTGGTCGGCTCCGTCCACGGTGAGTTCGGGCGTGTGGCAGATCTTCAACCCGTCGCTGGACAGCAGCAGCGCGTGCCTGGTGCGCGGTGTGCGGGTGAGCAGCTGATCCAATAGCCAGCTCAGCTGGGCGGTCTCGGAGGTTGTCATCGTTCGTTCTCCACGGAGACGGAAGGGGCGGGGGAAGGGGTGACGGCACTGTCGGTCGCGCGCCCGGCCACCGCGCGCTGGAACGCGCCGAGCGAGTCCGGCCGCGCCGCGGGTGGCGTCGGCGTGGCCGGTTCCGGTGCGGCGAGCCCTTCGGGATGGACGGCGGCCAGCGTGCTGCCTCGGCGTCGCTTGGGCAGCGCCGGACCGGCAGCGGACGGTTGTGCCGTGCCGGAGCCCACCGGCTCCGGTTCGGCGGGCGCCCGTTCCGGCGGTGCGGTGGCGTCCGCGCGCTCCCGCGTGACGGGCAGCATGCCGGTGGTGGTGGACGACTGCGGCCGCTCCACACGAGTGGTGAGATCCCGCGGGATCACCACGACCACGGCGGTGCCGCCGATGGCGGAAGGACGGTAGGAGACGGTGAGGCCGTGCTTGCGCGCGAGATTGCCCACCACGGCGAGGCCGAGCCGGGTCCCCGTCAGTGACGAGAGGTCGAGTCCGGAACCGCGTGCGTCCGGTCCGGTGGCCGACACCGCCGCCTCGGCGCGGCGCAGCGCGAAGGCGCTCATGACCAGTCCGCTGTCCTCGATGGTGATGATGACCCCGGCCGGGACCTCGGCGGCGTAGACGTGCACCTCGGTGGTGGGCGGGGAGAAGTTGCAGGCGTTGTCGAGCAGTTCCGCCAGCGCGTGCATGACGCCTTCGGCGGCATGCCCGGAGACCGCGATATCGGCGATCGCGCGCAACCGCACCCGCTGGTAGCCGGCCACGCGACCCATCGCGCCGCGCAGAATCGATTCCATCGCAATCGGTTTGGCCCACCTGCGGCCGGATCGCGCGCCGCTGAGCACGGCGATGCTGTCGGCCAGTCGCCCCGCCTGGGCGGTGTGGTGATCCAGTTGCAGCAGGTCGGCGAGCACGGTGGGATCGCCGTGCCGGTGCTCCATCTCGCGCAGCTCCGCGAGCATGCTGGTGGTCATCGCCTGCATGCGCCCCGCGGCGCCCGCGAAGGCCGCCATGGCGGCGGCGCGGCGGCTCTCGCTGCTCTTCGAGCGCGCCGTGTGTTCGGCGACCGCCTCGGTCGCGGCGGTGACCTCGGCGTGCGCACCGGCGATGGCATGCACGCGGTCGTCCCGGGCCTGGTCGGCGTCCCGCCGGGCGTGCCGGGCTTCCCGGCGGAAGTACACCGCCGTCGTCACCGCGGCGCACAAGGCGATCGCCGCGGCGGTGGCGCCCACCGCGAGCGAAATTCGGAATTCGGCGGGTGCGTAGTACACCGCCGTGGTCACGATGGCCGCGCTCGCGACAACGCAGGCCGACAACGTGGCGTACGGCGGTTTCGAGCGCCGGACAGCGCCTTCGCCGAGTTCACTCGCCGCCGGATGCAACAACTCTGACAAATTTCGTACTTCCGCACTCGCGCTCACCGCCGGAGAATTGACATCCCCTTACCCCCTTCTGCGTGCACTTTCGCCCCAAATACGCAGACCGACAAGCATTTTCGAATCTCGCGGCAAGAGCATAGCGGGACGGGCGGTGCCGCGCCACCCGGGCGGATTTCGCGGGCGCGCGGCACGACCGGATATTCCCGCTACCGTGCCGATGCTCGGATTACGCTGGCGACGACCGAAAAGCGCTGCTTCGCAGCGCGGTCAGTGGGAAATTGCCGAAAAATCGTTTGCCTGGAATTCACTATCCGTGCTCGCGCTGGTGCGGGCAGCGGTATTGCGGACGGATATTTGAAATCTAGATTATCGACGCGCCGGGCAGCCGCGTCGAGCGAATCGGCGGTGTGGCCGGCCCGCCGGTCTACCGGAGCCGGGGGCCGAAACCGAGCCGCTGTCGTTCGATCAGAGTTGTGCGGTTTGCTCGCACGGAGGCAGGCCGTCGGCCTCGCGGAGTACTTCGGCGACGGACTCCAGGTACAGCAGCGTGCGCAGCGACACGCCGTTCACGGCTTGCCCGAGGCGGCGCAGGGCCGAATTGTCCAGGTGCGCGATCACTTCGGCGTCGTCGGCCCGGTCGGGGCCGGGATCGAAGACGAAGTAGTTGGGGTCGAGCCCGAACACATGGGCCAGCCCGGCGCGTGCCTGCTCCGGCAGTGCGGTGAGCTGCCCGCGCCGGACTTTCGCCAGGTGACCTGGTTCCAGGTCGTACCCGGCTGCGGTTACCCACGTCTCGACCGTATCGTCGGCGAGCGGGCGCCCGTGCGCGCGCTCCCACATCTCGAACGCTAGGTTCAGCCGGGCAGTGATATCGATGTCCACGACCGCCTCCACCTTCTGGGGACATAGCTTCTTGACGGGTCAAACATTCACTCGACCGTAGCGTGGGAGCAGTCGATCACCGTGATTTCACGGCAAATGTCCGGTTGCATAGGGGGCGGAACAGACTCGATCCCCGAATTACGGGGACAACGGCGTCGAGGAGGCGGATGTGCGACTGAGTTCCGAGGAAGCGCGCAAACGATTCGCGACCAGCCCGGTCGCGCGGTTGGCGACCGTCTCGGCGCGGTCGCGCCCGCATCTGGTGCCCATCGTGTTCGTCGTGGCGGGCGAGGTGATCTACACCAGCGTGGACGCGAAGCCGAAGACCACCACGGCGTTGCGCCGCCTGGACAACATCGCGGCGAACCCCGCGGTCGCCGTGCTCGTCGACCGCTACGGCGACGACTGGACCCAGCTGTGGTGGGCCCGCGCCGACGGGGACGCCCGCATCGCGGAACCCGACGAGGCCGCAGCGGCGATCCGGCGATTGACCGAGTGCTACCCCCAGTACGAGCAGCAGCCGCCGCCGGGCCCGGTGATAGCCATCGACGTGGCGCGCTGGTCGGGGTGGTCCGCGCGCTGAGCGGTCCGCGCCGGTTCGGGTACAGTCCGATTCGTCGCATCCCCCTGCGGCAGTCCACCTGTCGAGCCGATCGTGAGGATCGCATGCCCTCGAATTTCGCGCTGAAGGCCATGAATACGGCGCATCGTGTCCTGTTGAAGATCAGCCTCGGGAAGGTGGGCAATGACTTCGCGGGCATGCCGTCGCTCGAGCTCACGACCATCGGCCGCAAATCCGGCAGGCCGCACGCCGTGATGCTCACCGCTCCGGTCGTCGACGGCGACACCTACGTCATCGTCGCCTCGCGCGGCGGCGACCCCGTGCACCCGGCATGGTTCCTGAACCTGCGCGACAACCCGGACGTCGTCGTGTCGGTGCGCAGCGGCCCGAAGGTGCCCATGACGGCTCGGGTGGCCACGGCCGAGGAACGGGCCGCGCTGTGGCCCCGCGTCACCTCCGCGGCGAAGAACTATGCCGACTATCAGACGAAGACCACGCGCGAGATTCCGCTGGTGCTGCTGACGCCGAAGGGGTGAGACCGCCCTCGGGTGACGGTCGGGCTCGGTAGTCGCGCAGCATCAGCGTCAGACATCCGGCCGCCGCCAGCGCGCCCGCGCCGAGCATCGCCGGATAGCCGAGGCCGACGGCTTCGTGCAGGAACGAAAGCAGGGCCGGGACGCCGAAACCCAGATAGCTGGCCGAATAGAACACCGCGGTCAGCCCGGCGAGATCGTCGGGGCGGGCGATGCGCTCGATCTCTTGCAGCCCGGCCACCAGGCCGATGCCGTAACCGGCGCCGAGCACCGCGGCGGCGGCCAGCGTCGCCCACAGGGTCAGTAGGCCCGAAGCCGCCGCGGCGAGGATCATCCCGAGTGTGACCGAGGTCAGCGCCACCACGGCCGCCCGCGCGGTGCCGGGCCGATCGATCCGGCGCGCGACGGACTGGACCGCGAAGCCACAGCCCAGCGTGATGACACACACCACGGCGGAGAACGCGATCGGCGCCGCGCCGACCTGCGGTGCCATCAGCGCGGGCAGCACCGCGTACGCCGTCGCGGCGGAAGTGAACAGCCACACGGCGACCGGGATCGCCACCATGCGGAACCGGCGGTGACCGGTCGCGGGAATCCGCAGGTCAGCATGGAGCCGCCGCGGATCGCGGCGGGGCGGGACGGTTTCCGGCGCCCGCCTGACCCACACGGCGGCGACCAGGCACAGCGCTACGTTGATCAGGTACGCCAAGGTATTCGGCCACGGCGCCCATTGCGCGAGCACCCCGGCGCAGCCTGCGCCGACCGCGAAACCACCGGTGAGGCTCATCGCGGAGCGACGCGCACCCGTGCCCGCGGCGAGCTCCGGCCGGTAGGGCGGCTGCGCCAGCTCTTTGAGCCAGCTGCCGCCGACCGCCATCGCCAACCCGAGCGCGACGCCACACAGCACCCGTCCCGCCGACATCAGCGGTACCGACGCGGACCCGAACGCGAGCAGCAGTGATCCGGCCGCGGCGATCAGCGGTGCGGGCCGCAGCAGGGCGCGGCGGCCGTGGCGATCCGAGAGCGGACCGCCGATCAGCAACGCGGGCACGATGCCGAGCACGTAATAGAACAGCAGCAGATCGACGGTCGTGGCCGCCAGTCCGTCGCTCTTGTACATCACCAGCAGCGGCGTGAACTCGTTGCCGCCCCAGGCGATCGTGAACATCGCGGCGGCGACCCCGCGCCACGGACTGGAGACGACCCGGTCACCGGGCGCGGTGACGGTGAGTGTCGCCATCACCGGCTCCGTAGTTCCAGCTGGTGGACGCCGGACAGATGCTCGACCAGTGCGTCGGCGAACCCGTCGACCTCCGCCGCCGCGATCAGCTCGGCCAGCCGTGCGTGCTGCTCGATGATCCGGGTCATGTCGACCGGGCCGCGGCGCAGGGCGACGCTGTTCATCCGGCGCTGGCGTTCACGCAGCCAGTCGTAGAAACCCGACAGCAGCGGATTGCCAGCGGCGAGGACGTAGGTGCGGTGGAAGTCGGTGTCCGCGAGCGCGAATCCGTCGAGGTCGCCCGCGGCGGCCAGGTCGCGCTGCCGCTGGATCGAGGAATGCAACGCGTCGACCAGCATGCCGGTGTCGGTCGCGGTCGCGCCGCGAACCGCCGCGGTCTCCACCACGTACCTGGCATGCACGACGTGCTCGGCTTCGTCGGGTGGGATCGGTACCACCAGCGCGCCGCGCTTGGGGTACAGCTTCATCCAGCCCTCGGTCTCCAGCCGCAGGAAGGCCTCGCGCACCGGCGTGCGGGAGGTGCCCAGCTCGGCGGCGATCTCGCCCTCGCTGATCAGCTCGCCCCCGGCCAGCGCGCCGGCGAGGATGCGCTCCTTCACGACACGATAAGCCTGTTCAGCCGATGAATACGTCTTAGACACAAGTTGTATCTTAGCCACCGGTTCGCGGCGGGTTTGCGAGGTGGTCGACGAACGGGATCTGCCGAACGCACGCCGAAGATGGTGCGGACGATCGTTGCCGACCTCCGGCATCACCGCCATGCCTACGCCACGGTGACCGCAGCCAACGGCGCTCACCGCCTCGCGCCGAATCACGACGCCGCTGCGGCCGTGCCGAGTGGCGGGGCCGTCCGAGCGGATCTTCCTCGGCTATCGGGCGGAGCGGAGCACCGGACGGGGCTGTGGCCGCGCCTGCTCGAGTTGCGCGGCGATCGGGAGGATCGTCGTCTCGCCGTTGGTGGGGGCGACCAGCTGAACCGACAAGGGAAGCCCGTCGTCGCCGACACCGGCGGGCACGGACGCGGCGGGGTGGCCGGTGACGTTCCAGATCGCGGTGTAGGCGACCATCGGAACCGAGGCGAGCTGAGCGCGCGCTGTGTTCGCCCCGTCGAGCACACCGAGCAGCGGCGGGCGGATCGCGATGGTCGGCGTCAGCAGCAGATCGCACTCGGTGAAGATCCGATCGGCCTTGCGCCGTACCGCCTCGCCCCGCCGGATCGCCCACTCGACGACCGGCCCGCGCGCCCAGGCGCCGAGCGCGATCGTCTGCCTGGTGCGGCGTTCGAGCAGCTCCGGATGGTCCACCTCGGCCAGTTCGGCGCGCACGCCGCCGAAGAACTGCGGGAAGAAGGCATGGGTCGAATCGGGGTAGTCGGGGTCGATCTCCGCGACCGTGTGGCCCAGCTCGGCGAGCAGTCTCGCGGTGTCGCGGACGGCGCGCACGTGCTGCGGATCGAGTTTCACCAGTGGAATGGGGGATTTGGTGCTGTAGCCGATGCGCAACGGCCGGGCCGGTCCACGCGCCGCCGCCTCGAACGAGAGGTCCGGGTCCGGCGCACGGAATCGGTCGGTGCGGGTGGCGCCACGGATGACGTCGTAGACGACGGCGGAGTCCAGCACGCCGCGGGTGAGCGGTCCGGCGACACCCAGCGCCCACCACAGGTGCTCGTTCGGCGCGATCGGCACGCGCCCACGCTGCGGTTTGAGCCCGAACAACCCGCAGCACGCCGCCGGGATCCGGATCGATCCGCCGCCGTCGCCGCCCAGCGCGGCGGGCACCAGACCGGCCGCCACCGCGGCGGCGGACCCGCCGCTCGATCCGCCGGTGGAGCGGCTCGGGTCCCACGGATTGCGGGCCACGCCGAAGGTGCTGGACTCGGTGAACGGCCACTGCCCGAATTCCGGCATCGCGGTCTTCCCGACGATGACCGCCCCGGCCGCGCGCAGCCTGCGCACCGCCTCGGCATCCGCCACGGCCGGCGTCGCGTTCGCCCGGGTACCGAAGCTGGTCACCACGCCCGCGACGTCGAATTCGTCCTTCACCGCGATCGGCACCCCGTGCAACGGGCCGACCGCGCCGCCCGCCGCCCGCTCACGGTCCCGCTCGACCGCTTCGGCCCTGGCCTCCTCGCGCAGGACGCGCGTGAAGGCGCCGAGATCCGCGGCGGCATCGATCCCGTCGAGCGTCGCTTCGACGAGTTGCTCCGCGGAGAGCGCGCCCTGCGCCAAGAGCTCGCGCTGCTCGAGTACGCCCGACGAGACGACCTCTTGGAGATCCATCCGCTACCGCTCCTTCCGGGCCGCCGATGCCGACACCCCGACCGTATGCAGTCGAGCGACGATTCCGCAATCAATCCGTCCGGCGAGCCCGTTCGGTTATCGGTCGCGCCCGGTCGCCGGGCCCTCGATCGTGGCGGCATCGGTGCGCTCCAGCTTGGAGTGGGTGCGCGAGTACGCGAAGTAGACGATCAGGCCGACGACCAGCCAGATCGCGAAACGCACCCAGGTCTCCCACGGCAGCGACCAGATCAGGTACACCGAGAACCCGATGCCGATCAGCGGCACGACCGGCATGAACGGCAGCCGGAACTCGCGCGGCTCGTCGGGGCGGGTGCGCCGCAGCACGATCACCGCGACGGACACCACGATGAACGCCATCAGGATGCCGATATTGGTCAGCTCGGCGACCACCGTGATGTCCAGCAACCCGGCCATCAGCGCCGATCCGATACCGACGATCCAGGTCACCCGGGTGGGCACCTTGCGGACCGGATGGGTTTTGGCGAACCACTCCGGCAGCAGCCCGTCGCGGCTCATCGCGAACCAGACCCGGGTGACGCCGAGCATGAAGGTGAGCACCACGGTGACGATGCCGACAATGGCGCCGACCGCGATGATGTTCGCCACGCCCGGCTGCCCGACCGACTCGAACGCGGTGGAGAACCCGCTGGTCGGACTGATCTCGGTGTATTTCTGCATGCCGGTCAGCACCAGGGTGGCCAGCACGTAGAGCACCATGGCGATGGCCAGCGAATAGATGATCGCCTTGGGCAGGTGCTTCTTGCCCTCGGTGGATTCCTCGGCGGCGGTGCTCATCGCGTCGTAGCCGAACACGGCGAAGAAGACCGTGGCCGCGCCCGTCCACACCGCCCCCGCGCCGAACGGGAAATACGGGGTGTAGTTCGAGCTGTCGATATGGAACACACCGAGCACCACGATCAGCACGACCAAGGCGACCTTGATGCCGACGGCCACGGTCTCGAACCGGCCGACACTGCGGATGCCGCGCGACAGCAGCCAGGCCGTGCCGAGGCAGAACAGGACGGCGAAGACATCGATCACGTGGCCTTCGCCGGTGCCCGAGGCGCCCATCATCCAGTCCGGCAGCGTGACGTCGACCTGCTCCAGCAGGAATTTGAAGTATCCGGAGACGCCGATGGCGACCACCGCCGCGACCGCGATGTACTCCAGCAGCAGATCCCACCCGATGAACCAGCCCGCGATCTCGCCGAGTGAGACATACCCGTAGGTGTAGGCGGAACCGGCCTTGGGGATCATCCCGGCGAACTCGGCATAACACAGCGCGGCGGCGCCACTGGCGACACCCGCGATGAGGAACGAGATCAACACCGACGGCCCGGTGACGGAGTGCGCGACCGCGCCCGCCAAGGTGAAGATGCCCGCGCCGATGATGCCGCCCACGCCGATCGCGGTGAGCTGCCACAGGCCGAGCGACCGCGACAGCTGCTCGTCGGCCGGGGCGGCCTCCTCCTCGACTTCGCCGAGCGGTTTCCGGCGCGTCATCTGACCGCGTAACTGCGCGAGGGACATGAAGATCCTTGGTGTGTTGATTTTTTCAGCGCGAACGGCGCATGCTCGGTCTCGCTTCGCTCGATACCGGGTGTTGGGCCGGTGTGGTCGCGTGACGCCGTAAGCTGCGGCGAAAGTCTGCCGGTAGCGGGTGAATAGGTTCAGGTGTTCGGCTGGGTAACGCGGTAGGCGAGCCACCGCGTACAGGCATTCTACGGTCGGCTTTCGCGACTGTGGTCGAGTATCGTAAGCCGCCCGTTCTTACTCTCAGCGGTCGCGGCCGAAGGAGCGCAGGAAGAACGCGATGTTGGCGGGGCGCTCGGCCAGCCTGCGCATGAAGTAGCCGTACCACTGGTCGCCGTAGGGTAGGTAGACGCGCAGCGCGTGGCCCGCTCCGGCCAGGCGGCGCTGTTCGGCGTCGCGGATGCCGTGCAGCATCTGGAACTCGAAATCGCCCGCCTTCCTGCCGCTTTCGCGCACGCAGCCCAACGCCGCCTCGATCAGCGCCGGATCGTGTGTGGCGATCATCGGGTAGCCTTTGCCCTCCATCAGAACCCGCAGGCAACGCAGGTAGGACTCGTCCACCGCGGATCGGCTCTGATAGGCCACCGACGCGGGCTCGCGATAGGCGCCCTTGCACAACCGGATCCGTGAGCCGGGCCCGGCGAAGATCCGGCAGTCCTGCTCGGTGCGTTTGAGATAGGCCTGCAAGACCGTGCCCAGCCACGGGAAATCCAGACGCAGCTCGCGCACGATGGCCAGCGTCGCATCGGTGGTGGTGTGGTTCTCGGCGTCCACGGTCACCCAAACGCCTGCCGCCTTCGCCGCCGTGCAGATCTCGTAGGCGTGCTCGCGGGCGATGGCGTACCCGTTCTGCGGCAGCGACTGGCCCAGCGCGGACAGTTTCAGCGAAACCTCCAGTCGAGGCACCGGCGTCTCGTCGACCGCCCGGAGTTCACCCAGCGCCGACAGCAACCGCAGGTAGTGCGCGACGGTTCCGCGGGCGCGGTCGAGAGTCGTGGTGTCCTCGCCGAGGTAGTCGATGCTCACGAAGCGGCCGGAGCCCAGCAGCGCCGAGGACGCGGCGACCGCGTCGTCCTCGGTCTCACCCGCGACGAAACGGTCGACCAGCTTCTTGGTGCTCGGCATGCGGGTGATCGCGCGTTCCAGGCGCGGGGAACGGGACGCCGCCAGGACGGCGGGCCGCAGCAGTCCGGAGAAGGCCATCACAACTCCTGGTGCGGGTAGCGGTGGTCGGTCGCGGGGACGAAGGTTTCCTTGATCGTGCGAGCGGAGGTCCAGCGCAGCAGGTTCTGTGCCGAGCCTGCCTTGTCGTTGGTCCCCGACGCACGCGACCCGCCGAACGGTTGCTGTCCGACGACCGCGCCGGTGGGTTTGTCGTTGACGTAGAAGTTGCCCGCCGCGAAGCGCAACCGCTCGACGGCGGTGCCGATCGCCGCCCGGTCCTCGGCGATGACCGCGCCGGTCAGGCCGTAGGGCGAGCCGCGGTCGATGACGTCGAGCGTGGACTCGAACGAGCCGCCGGACGAATCGTCGTAGACGTGCACGGCCAGGATCGGCCCGAAGTACTCGGTGCAGAACGCCTCGTCGGCGGGGTCGTCGCCGAGCAGGACGGTGGGCTCGACGAAATAGCCGACACTGTCGTCGGCGTGGCCGCCCGTGGCGATGGTCAGGCTGGGCGTCGCCTTGGCGCGCGCGAGGGCGTCGGTGTTCTTGCCGAAGGCGCGCCGGTCGATGAGCGCTCCGCCGAAGTGGCCGAAGTCGGTGACGTCACCGTAGCTGAGTGCGGCCACCCGGTCGATGAACTCGCGACCCATCCGGTCCCACAGCGATCGCGGGAGGAACGCGCGGGAGGCGGCCGAGCACTTCTGGCCCTGGTAGTCGAACGCGCCGCGGATCAGTGCCGTGCTCAGCACCTCGGGATCGGCCGAGCTGTGTGCCACGACGAAGTCCTTGCCGCCGGTCTCGCCGACCAGGCGCGGATAGGTGTCGTAGTGGTCGAGGTTCGCCGCGACGGTGCGCCAGAGGTGCCGGAAGGTGGCGGTGGACCCGGTGAAGTGGATGCCGGCGAGGCGGCGATCGGCCAGCGCCACCTCCGACACTTCCGGTCCGGCGCCGTGCACCATGTTGATCACGCCCGGCGGCAGCCCCGCGGCTTCCAGCAGCCGCATCGTCCAGTAGGCCGCCACCGACTGGGTGAGGGCCGGCTTCCACACGACGGTGTTGCCCATCAGCGCGGGTGCGGTGGGCAGATTGCCCGCGATGGCGGAGAAGTTGAACGGCGTGATCGCGTAGACGAAGCCCTCGAGCGGGCGGTAGTCCATCTGATTCCACACCCCGGGCGCCGACATCGGCTGTTCGGCCAGGACCCGGCGCGCGAAGTGCACGTTGAACCGCCAGAAGTCGACCAGCTCGCACGGGGTGTCGATCTCGGCCTGGTACGCGGTCTTGGACTGGCCCAGCATCGTTGCGGCGGCGATGGTTTCGCGCCACGGCCCGGCCAGCAGATCGGCGGCGCGCAGGAAGATCGCGGCGCGCTCGGCGAAGGACAGCGCACGCCAATCCGGCGCCGCGGTGGTCGCCGCCGCGATGGCGTCGCGGACCTCGCCCGGTCCGGCCGTTGCGACCGTACCCAGGACGGCGGCATGCCGGTGCGGCTGCACCACCCTGACGCGCTCGCCGTGACCGCCTCGGTGCACGCCGCCGATGACGTTCGCGATGTCGGTCGGCGTCGCGGCGAGTTCGGCCAGTTTGACCCGCAGGCGTTCGCGTTCCGCCGTGCCCGGCGCGAAACTGCCCACCGGTTCGTTGACCGGCGCGGGTGGGGCCACGACGGCGTCCATGAGACCTCCTGCTATTTAGGTGATTTTCCGGTAGAGGGAAGTCAACACCGGAAAACTGCCCGGAGAATGAGCCAGTCGGACAAAGATGGGACAAGTGCGTTGTCGAGTTGGCCGAAGGACGGGAACGTGGCCGGGGATGGTGAGCAGGTCGCCGCGGACATCGACCTGTTCGAGCTGGCGCAGATGATCGCGCACCACGCGGGCGGGATGGTGTCGATCGAGGATCCGCGGTCGCACGTGCTCGCGTACTCGGCGTCCGACGAGAACGCCGACCAGTTGCGTGTGCGCTCGATTCTCGGCCGGGAAGGACCGCGGGAGTACCTGGCCCTGTTGCGGCAATGGGGCGTGTTCGATCGGCTCCGCGACACCGACGAGGTCGTCGACGTGCCCGCGCACGACGAGCTGAACATCAAGCGCAGGTTGGTGATCGGCATCCGCCGTCCCGCGGACGGGGATGCCCACGTGCCACCGGTGCTCGGTGCGATCTGGCTGCAGCAGGGAGATCGGCCGTTCAAACCGGACGCGGCCGAGATCCTGCGCGGCGCGGCGGCCATCGCGGCTCGCCTGATCTCCCGGAGCCTGGACGCGCCCACCACCGAGGCGCTCTGGATTCGGCGGCTGTTCGGCGCCGGTGGGGCGCCGGTCGACGCGGCGGTGGTGGCGGACGCGCTGCACCTGCCGCCGACCGGTCCGGCGGCCGTGATCGGGTTCGCTCTCCTGCCCGCCGAGCAGTCGTCGGTCACCGAACCTGCCGCGTTGGGCAACGTTCTCCGCCTGCACGCCAGCTCTTTTCGCGCTGACTCGGTGACCACCACGATCGGTGAGCGTGTCTACGTGCTGCTGCCCGGCTATCGATCCGCGCATGCGGTGACGGCCTGGACCAGGCAGCTGATCGAGCAGTTCGAAACGAAGCGCTCGCTGTGGTTGTCGGCGGCGATCGCTTGCCCGGTCCCGGATCTGGGCCGGGTGGCCGCCGCACGCGCCGAGGTCGATCGGGTGCTGAACGGCGCCGTCGTGGCATCAACCGGGAACCGGGTGACCACCCTCGCCGAGGCGCGGACGGCGGTGCTGCTCGGTGAGGTGCTCGATCTCGTCGGGGCGCGGGCGGAATTGCGCGATCCCCGGCTGCAAGCGCTGTTGGACTACGACCGCAAGCATTCCGCGAGCCTGCGCGAGAGCGTCGAGACCTATCTGCGCGCGCACGGCGACGTGCGCGACGCCGCCGCGACGCTGTGCGTGCATCCGAACACGCTGCGCTACCGGCTTCGCCGGGTCGAGGACATTCTCGGCATGAACCTCGACGACCCCGCCGATCGCCTGCTACTGGAGATCCAGCTCGCCCTGCACCGCCGTCCGCGCCCGCCCGGGGCGCAGGGTTGACGGCGGCTCGGACGAGCCGCGACCGCCGCAACGGGTGCGGGTCGTCCCCTCCGCGAGCGCGGCGTCGCCGAGCCCGGCCACGCGGACCGCTGTATCCGGCAGGCCGGTCTAGGCCGCGGCCGCCCGCAGCCGGTCGAAGTCCCGGCTGACCCGCACCGGATCCACGCCGCGGCGGCGAAGTTCGGCGAGGACGAGTTTGCGGTGTGCCCGCCTGGCTGGAGCGGCCGGGCCACGGGACCGACGTGGTCGTGACCGGCCTGCTGAACACGCTGCTGCTGTACATCCCGCGCGCCTGGTACGACGGGCAGGCCCACTGCGGACCGACCGGCTGAGCGGCGGCGCAGGCAGACCGGTCCATCTCCGTCACGTTGCGCTATATGCACGACGATCCGGTGCATCCCTGGACGGTCGAGGAGTTGGCCGGGCGGGCCGATCACACGTCGGCGGACCTGCGCCGACGTGCTGTGGACCGCGAATGGGCGGCCGACCGGCCCGCTGCGCGATATGCCTGCCGAAGCGGTCGGCCGCGCTCTAGAGTTGAGCGCAGGAACCCGGGTCACGGCCCCGGGAAGGCGTTCGGCTCGGTCCGCGCCGGACACCCTCCGGGTCCCCGTCACGGAGGACGAGATGACCACACGACGTCATACGCTCGAGGTGGGGTCGCGATTCGGGCCGTATCGCCTGGATCGCCTGATCGGTCGTGGCGGCATGGGGGAAGTGTTCGAGGCCTACGACACCGTGAAGGACCGCACCATCGCGCTGAAGGTGCTGCCCGAGCGTCTGCACGACGACCCGGTGTTCCGGGAACGGTTCCGGCGCGAGTCGCACGTCGCGGCGCGGCTGCAGGAGCCGCACATCATCCCGATCCACGACTACGGCGAGATCGACGGCAGGCTCTTCATCGATATGCGGCTGGTCGGCGGCGACAGCTTGCGCGCGCTGCTGACCGAGCGGGCGGCGCTGGAGCCGGAACGGGCGATCGCGATCGTGCGGCAGGTCGCCGCCGCGCTGGACGCCGCGCACGCCGACGGCTTGGTGCACCGGGACATCAAGCCGGACAACATCCTGCTCACCCCGGACGGTTTCGCCTACCTGGTGGACTTCGGAATCGCGCAGTCGGCCAGCGCCGAGAGCCTCACCAGCACCGGCTCGGCGATCGGCTCGTTCCACTACATGGCGCCGGAGCGGTTCCACTCCCGCGCGGTCACGCCCGCCGCCGACATCTACGCCCTGACCTGCGTGCTGTACGAGTGCCTGACCGGATCGCGACCGTACCCTAAGGACACCGAGGCGCAGATCGTCTCGGCGCACCTGTTCGAGCCGCCGCCGCGGCCGCATTCGTCCCGGCCCGGACTGCCCGCCCGGCTGGACGCGGTGGTCGCGCGCGGCATGGCCAAAGACCCGCAGGCGCGGTACGGCACGGCAGGTGAGCTCGGGGCGGCCGCGCAGGCGGCGATGACAGAGGCGACCACCGGCCGTTCGCCCGCGCAGCCCGCGAAGCCGGAGGACGGCGGTCCGCCGACCGATGCGGGTCCGCCAGGGAACCGGCCGGGCGCGACGACGGGTCCGCCGGAGCCGGGCCGCGAGCACGACGGGCCGCGACCACGCCGCCGACGCCTGCTGCGCTTGCTCGCCCTGCTGTGCGTCATCCTGCTGGCCGCCGTCCTCGGCTTCCTCGGCTGGGAGCTGACCCGCCCCACCACGGGCGCCGCCGTGCCCGACGCGAGCGCCCCGTACGGCCCGGACGTCGATCTGCTGTCGCTGGTCGGTTCGTCGGGCTACAAACGGGCCAACTGCGTGCACGAGAACCCCAACCCGCCTACCGTCGCCGTCGTGTTCTGCACCGCGAATCCGGCTGCGAGCAATCCCGCGGCACGATTCCTGCGGTTCCGCACGGTCGACCAACTGCGCGGCTACACCTCGACGCTGCTGGGCGGCCTGCAAGGACGCAATTGCTCCGGCGACCCGCCCGGCCAGGACGGACCGATGCTGCGCGACGGCGAGGAAGTCGGTCGCAAGTCCTGTTTCATGAGCAAGGTGGACGATCCCGCGATGCCACGGCCGGGGCTGCTGGTCACGGACGAGCAGTCGATGGCGGTCGCGGTGTACATCTGGGACCCGGCCGAGAAGGCATACCGCGACTACGTCGCCGCGCGTAACGGCGGCGCGTTCCGCACGCCCGATACCGCCCGAGATCCGGACTATTACACCGAAGCCGATCGTGCGGTGCTCAACCATCTGACCGGTGATTTCGGCCCGGCCAACTGCAGGCACGCCGATCCGCCGCCCGGCTCGGTGAACGCGGTGCTGACCTGTGGCACGAAGGCCGGGTTCCCGACCGCGGAGTTCTACGGTTTCCCGAACCAGGAGTCGGCGACGTACCTGTACGAGGCGAACCGCGGGCAGTTCTCGGGCCATGTGTGCGGTCGCGGCGAGCCGGGCGACGACGTGTGGCGACAGGACGGCAACGTTCTCGGCCGCTTCTTCTGCTACCCGGCCGACGATCCCGCGCTCGGGCCCAGTTGCCTGTTCCTGGTGCACAACAAGTTCGCGATCACCGCGCATTTCTGCACACTGCGCGCCGATCACCCGGATCCGGGACCCAAGAGCGAAGCCGAACTCACGGCGTGGTTCCGCAAGTACTTCGGCTAGCGCCGCGTCCTGTATCTCCGCGTCATCCGGCAGCTGCCGCGGTCAACGCTTTCTCGGCGTCCGGCCCGGGGTCGGAGATTCGATCAGTTCTCGGGTGCGAGATCGGGAGCGATTCCCAATCGCCAGGCCAGCCCGCGCAGGTCGCGTCCCCCGGCGTCGCGACGGGCCGAGCGGAGGACGTCGGCGACCGCTTCGCGGGCGAGTACATCGGCGTGGACACGTTGCGGCGCAAGCTGTTCGGCTCGCAGAAGTACCTGAACGCCTTTGTCGCGGCTGGTGGGATCGGTCAGCAACGCGCGACCGACTTCCATGTAGAACTCCGCTTGCCGAGCTTTGCTGGGGATCGTGGCAACATCGACTCCGCGCGCACTCTCGGCCACCTTCGCACCGTCTCCGAACTCCAGTCCGATGCATGCGCGCCAGATTCCTACGTTCGGTGCGCCGAACCACATGCGGCCGAACGCGCCG
The DNA here is from genome assembly GCF_000308455.1 of Nocardia abscessus NBRC 100374. GTDB lineage: Bacteria > Actinomycetota > Actinomycetes > Mycobacteriales > Mycobacteriaceae > Nocardia > Nocardia abscessus. Next base: position 248,817 of record NZ_BAFP01000274.1, read on the forward strand.
GTCTCGGTGTCCATGCGCCCGGCCAGTGCGGCGGCTTCGTTCAAGTGCGTGTCGGCGGTGGATCGGTCGCCTTGGACTGCTGACGCGAGCGCCGCCGACAGGTGCAGCATTCCGGACGCTTGCAGTACCTCACCGTCGTCGAGGTGCGGGTTCAGTTCATCGATGCAGCGCACCGCACGCCGGTACTGCTCGGGACGCGACAGCCCGCCGGTGGCATCACCACGGAGCCAGGTGGTGAACCCCGCCCATGCGGGCGATTCCAGTAGAGCGGCGCACTCCTGCGCGGCTTTGGCTGCCAGCAGCGGCAGGCCCCGCCCGCCGAGTCGCTTGGTGACCCACATCGCCGCCGAGTAGCACTGGATCATGCCGAGCAGCGCGTCGCGCCGATGTTCGGGTGAGCGGGCATGGACCGCGTGCAACTCGGCCAGGAACTCCGGTACCACACGCGCCTGTTCGGCGTAGTCGGCGCGTTGCTGGGAGTCGGCCAGCCGCTTCAGGTCTGCGGTGATCGCGGGCCAGTCACGGACCGTGCCTCCTGGGTCTTCTCCGAGCTCGTACACATCGAGCGCGCGTTCGATCGCCACGACTCCGGCATGGGCGGCTTCATTGCCGTCGGCAGGTGAACCCGCCTGCCAGGGCGCCGGATAAAACTCCGATGGTGATACCCGCAGCGCCCGGGCCAGCGCCTCGAGGGTGGCCCTGTTGGATAGGGCTTGCTCCCCGCGCTCGAGCCGTCCGAGATAACCGAAGCTGATCCCGGCCAGGCCCGCGACAACCTCGAGGCTTTGCCCGCGCCACGCCCGGATCTCGCGCAGTCTGCGTCCGACTTCGTTCGGGGGAATGTCGTTCATGGCGTGCTCCTCCGCCGTTGGCTTACCCACTTGTGACGGTACCGGGACAACTAGAACACTGCCGTCGAGACAGCCGATGGCGCGGCGGCTCAGTGGCGTCGCTTCGGTGTGGGTACCGGTTTCCGACGGGCGAGCAGGGGGTTCGCCGGATCGCGCCTCGCTTCGAGTTGCCGTCGGGTCGGGTTTCGGGGATCCTGGATGGTCACGGGCGCAGGTAGCACACCGCGCTCTACCTTCGGGTTCAGTTCACCCATCCGCTACGATCCCGGTGCTCTTTGTCCGGATCTGGTTCATCGTCGGTTACCTGGTGGCGCTACCGTTTCCGGTACGCGGAAAAAGGAGCCGGCGGCATGGAGTTCCGACATCTGGTTTCGTTCATCACGATTGCCGAAGAGCTGCATTTCGGCCGCGCAGCGCAGCGCTTGCATCTCACGCAGCCCAGTCTCAGTGCCCAGCTGCAGAAGCTGGAGAAATCGCTCGGCGTGCAACTGGTCGCACGCAACTCGCACGAGGTCAAGCTGACCCCGGCGGGCCGGGAATTCGAGAGTCAGGCCCGGCTCATCGTGGCGCAGATGGACCGCGCGGCCCAGGCCGCGAAGGCGACCGCCGAAGGGCGGGCGGGCACCCTCAACATCGGTTACAACCTGCCGGCCAGCAGACATGTGCTGCCGGAAGCGCTCACCAGGATGACCGAGCGGCACCCCGACATCGTGGTGTCGCTGTGGGAGAAGCGCACCGGCCCGCAACTGGCCGCGCTCAGCGACGGGTCACTGGATCTCGCCCTCGTGTACGGCCATCCGAGCACGACCGATTTCCGGTACCGGCGGCTGCTGCATCGGGTGCCGCTGGTCGCCGTGGTCGGGCGCAGGCATCGGTGGGCCGATCGGCCCGGCGTTCCCTTCGCCGAACTGGAGGGACAGGATTGCGTGCTGTTCGCCCGCGAGCAGTGTCCGGCCATGTACGACTCGATCTTCCGCGCGGCCGCGGATTCCCGGATCTCTCTGGCGGTGGCGCAGACCGCCGACGACCCCGGTGCGACGGCGCACATGGTCTCGGTGCGCCCGCTGGTGGGATTCGCCTCGCTGCCGCGGGCGATCTCGATGGGCATGGGTGGGCCGGGCAGTGCTTCGGTCGCGGTCAAGCTGTTCGATCCGGTGCCGACGCTCGATTTGTACGCGGTGTGGCGTGCGGACGAGTCGAATCCGGCGGTCGGCTTTTTCTTGGATTGCGTCGATTACCCGGAACCTGCGCAAATCGATATTGCCCGCGTAGTGTCGGCCTGACCACGTCGATAGGTGATGACATTCGCGCGGTAGGGACCGCGATATCGACGGCACTGTAATTCGGTGACGCCGACCAGAATTCGACATTGTGAACACAGTGTCTGTCATCGCAGTGTCGGTGGGTGAGAATGGTTTCGATCTTCCGGATACGGCGAGTTTGTACTCGGTGATTTCCGGTGCGGCCGCGCAGCATCCGGATCGGCTTTCGCTGTGCGACGCCGACGGAACCCAGCTCACCAGCGCCGAGGTGGACCGCAGGGCCCGCGCCCTGGCCTCGGCGCTGGCCGGACGCGGCGTCGCGGCCGGCGATCGGGTGGCGGTGCTGGGCCGCACGAATCTGTCCTGGGTGCTGCTGGATTGCGCGCTGCTGGCCATCGGCGCGGTGGTGGTGCCGGTCTACCCCACTTCGTCGCCCAGCCAGATCGAGCACATCCTGAGCGACAGCGGCAGTGCGTATTTCGCCGCCGAGAGCGCCGAGGACGCCGAGCGGTTGCGCGCGGCCGGCGCGAGCGAGGTCTGGGTCTTCGAGCAGATCGCGGACTGGGCCACCGGTGCGATCGATCCGGGGCTGGCCGCGCGGATGGCCGAGGTGCGGGCCGACGACCTGGCGATGATCGTGTACACCAGCGGCACCACGGGCCTGGCCAAAGGCTGCCTGATCACCCATCGCAACATGTTCGTGTCCTCGTCCAACACGGTGCGCCGCACCGGCGACATGTTCGACGGCACCACCGTGCTGGCGCTGCCGCTGTCGCACGTCTTCGGCCAGACCATCCTGTTCGCCTGCCTGTTCGGCGGCAGCCGCACCCACCTGCTGCCCGGCATTCCCGACCTGGTGCCGGTGCTGCCGACGGTGCGGCCGACCTTCCTCGCGATGATTCCCTACGGCCTGGAGAAGATCCGCAAGTACTGCCGCACCCTGCTCACCGACGCCGAGGAGCGCGAGGCGGTGCGGCGCGGTATCGAGCTCGTGCGGGCGCAGGCGGCGCCGGAGCCGTCGGCGCACCCGGTGGCGGCCGCGCTCGGCGGCGAGCTGCGCCACGTCATCTCCGGCGGCGCGTCGCTGGACGACTCGACGGTCGGGTTCTACGCGGGTTTCGGTGTGCTGCTGCTGAACTGTTACGGCCTCACCGAGGCCGCGACCGCCGTGACGGTGAGCGCCCCGGAGACCAACCGGCTCGGCACGGTCGGCAAGCCGATCCCGGGCACCTCGGTGGCCATCGCCGAGGAGGACGGGGAGGTGCTGGTCGGCGGGCCGCACGTGTCACCGGGCTACTGGGGCGCTGCGGCGAGCCAGTCACCGGTGGACGCGCAGGGCTGGCTGCACACCGGTGACCTGGGCGAACTCGACGAGGACGGATTCCTGCGGATCACCGGACGCAAGAAGGAGATCCTGGTGACCTCGGGCGGCAAGAACGTCGCCCCCACGCCGCTGGAGGACCGGATCCGGCTGCATCCCTTGGTGTCCAACTGCATGGTGCTCGGCGACGGCCGCGATTTCGTCGCGGCCCTGGTCACCTTGGATCCGGCGCAGGTGCAGCGCTGGCGCGCCGCCGAACCGGACGGCGATCTCACCGCCACCGTCCAATCGGCGATCGACGACGCGAATTCTCTGGTATCGCGCGCGGAATCAATTCGGGCATTCCGGATCGTGGACGGCGATTTCACCGTCGAAGACGGATTGTCGACGTCGTCCCGAAAACTGCGCCGCGCCGCGATCGCCGACGCGTACGCGGCGGATATCGAACTGCTGTATTCGGCGCCCCGACCCGCACGATAGCCGCGGCCGATCGGCCGATGAATCAGGGCCCGCCGCGGTGGTCGATCACCCGTCGCGGCCACAGACTCGAAATCGGAATTCGACTACCGGAAAGTGATGCGAACATGTACGACGTCATCGTTGTCGGAACCCGGGTGGCGGGCTCCCCACTGGCCATGCTGCTCGCCAGGAAGGGTTACCGGGTGCTGGCCGTGGACCGGGCGAGCTTCCCGAGCGACACCCCGTCGACCCACTACATCCACCAGGCCGGGCTCGGCTTCCTGAAGTCCTGGGGGCTGCTGGAGCAGGTCGTCGCCTCCGGCGTGCCGCCGATCCGGCACCTGAACTTCTCCTACACCGACATCGTCATCCAGGGGATGGCCGATCCGTCCGCCGACGGCATCGACGCCGTCTACTGCCCGCGCCGCACGGTGCTGGACAAGATCCTGGTCGAGGCCGCGGGCAACGCGGGCGTCGAGGTGATCCAGGGTTTCACCGTCTCGGAGCTGGTCTTCGACGGCGACCGCGTGGCAGGCATCCGCGGCGCGATCGGCGACGGGGCCGAGCAGGAGTTCCGCGCCAAGCTGGTGGTCGGTGCCGACGGCTCGAACTCGACGGTGGCCAAGGCGGTCGGCGCGCAGGAGTACGAGGGCTCGCCCGCGGCGTGCTTCATCTACTACTCCTACTACGAGGGCGTCGACTGGGGCATGCAGCACCGCACCGGTTTCGGCGAGCAGCAGTTCGCGTCCTGGCCGACCAACGACGATCTCGCTCTGGTCGCGGTGATGCGCAAGCGGGACCGGTTCCGCGAGTTCCGTGCCGACCCGGACGCCGGTGTGCAGGAGATCGTCGAGCAGATCGACCCGGAGATCGGCGCTCGTCTGCGCGACACCGGCAAGCGGGTGGAGCAGTTCCGCCCGATGCTGTACCCGGACAACTACCGCCGTCAGTCCTACGGTCTCGGCTGGGCGCTGGTCGGCGACGCCGGTTACCACAAGGACCCGTTCACCGGCTGGGGCATCACCGACGCGTTCAAGTACGCGCAGTTGCTGGCCGACCTGGTGGACGAAGGCCTGTCCGGCGCGCGCCCGATGGACGAGGCGCTGGCCGAATACCAGCGCGAGCGCGATGCGCAGAGCGCCAGCACCTACGAACTGACGCTGAGCATCTCGGAGCTGTCGCTGACCCCGTACTACGACTCGGTGTTCCGCGCGACCTCGCTGGACGCCGACTACACCAAGCACTTCTTCGGGCTGATCGCCGGAATCTACTCGCCGGACAAGTACTTCGGCGAGGACGAGCTGGCCGCGCTGTACGAGAAGGTGAACTTCCCGACGGCTGCCCGGCATGTCAGCAAGGACGGAGTGACCGCATGAACGCGCCGGTGCTCACCGCGCTGGGCGACAGCTTCGTCGAGGGGCGCGGCGACGCCGCGCCCGGCGGCGGCTACCGCGGCTGGGTGCCGCGGCTCGGCGGCCAGCTCGGCCTGCGACCCGCGGCGGTGCGCAATCTCGGCGAGCACGGCGCCACAACCGGCATCGTGCTGGAAAAGCAACTGCGCGTGGCCCTTTCGGGCCGCTCGGGATTGTTCGGCGTCGTTGTCGGAGTCAACGACCTGGTGAGCGATTACGACCAGGAACGATTCGCCCGCAACCTCGCCGAGCTCTTCGGCGCACTGCGGGCGGGCGGTGCGACGGTGTTCACCGCCAGCTACCCCGATATCCCGGCCCGGCTGCCGGTGCCGGACGGGTTCCGCGCGCTGCTGCGCGAGCGGTTCGCCTTCGCCAACGCGGTGCTCGCCGACGTCGTCGCCGACACCGGCACGCTGCTGCTGGACATCGCCGCCCAGCCCGAATGGGAACGGCCGCAGATGTGGACCGCCGACGGTCTGCACCCCAGTTCGCTGGGCCACCACCTGTTCGCCGCAGGCGTGGCCGAACTCGTCGCGTCGCGCACCGCCACCACCGTGGCCGCCTGATCATCCACCCGGTTCGAGAGGAACATCCGTGACAGACGACAGACGCCTGGCGCGCAACCCGATCGCCATCGTCGGGATGTCCGGGCTGCTGCCCAACGCCCACAACCACCGAGAGTACTGGCAGAACATCGTCGACGGCGTGGACTGCACCACCGAGGTCCCCGAGTCACGCTGGAGCCTGGACGACTACTTCGACGCGGATCCGACGGCGCCGGACAAGACCTACTCGCGCCGGGGCGCGTTCCTGCCCGACGTCGAGTTCGACCCACTGGAATTCGGGCTGCCGCCCAACCAGCTGGAAGTGACCAGCACCATGCAGACGCTCGGTCTGGGCGTCGCCCGTGACCTGCTGCGCGACGCGGGCGCGGTGGACTCCGACTGGTACGACCCGGGCCGCACCGGCGTCGTCCTCGGCACCACCGGCCCGGTGCCGCTCATGCACCCGTTGGCCGCGCGGCTGTCCACGCCGGTGCTGAAGGAGGCGGCGCGCTCGGTCGGGCTGTCCGACGCCGACGCCGATGCCATCGCCGACCGGTTCGTCGCGGCATTCGCGCCGTGGGAGGCGAATTCGTTCCCGGGCCTGCTGGCCAACATCACCGCGGGCCGGGTGGCCAACCGGCTCGGCCTCGGCGGCATCAACTGCACGGTCGACGCGGCCTGCGCGGCCTCGCTGGCCGCCTTGCGCACCGCCATCGCCGAACTCCAGGACGGCCGCGCGGACATGATGATCACCGGTGGTGTGGACACCGAGAACACCATCTTCATCTACATGTGCTTCAGCAAGGTCGGCGCGCTGTCGGCCAGCGGGCAGATCAGTCCCTTCTCCGCCGACGCGAACGGCACGCTGCTCGGTGAGGGCATCACCATGCTCGCGCTGCGCAGGCTGGAAGACGCACGGCGCGACGGAAACCGGATCTACGCCGTCATCCGGGGCCTGGGTTCCTCCAGCGACGGCCGCGCCAAGAGCATCTACGCCCCGCGCGCGGGCGGCCAGCGGGTCGCGCTGGACCGCGCCTACGCCGACGCCGAGATCTCACCCGCCGACGTGGCGCTCATCGAAGCGCACGCCACCGGCACGCCCGTCGGCGACAAGACCGAGCTCACCGCGCTGAAAGAGCTGCTTACCGACGCGACGACCGAGCCCGCGTTCGCCGCGCTCGGCAGCGTGAAGTCCCAGATCGGTCACACCAAGGGCGCCGCGGGCACCGCGAGCGTGATGAAACTGGCGCTGGCGCTGCACCAGAAGGTGCTGCCGGGCACCATCAACGTCTCGGCGCCCAACGCCGAGATCGCCGCCGCCGACGCGCCGTACTACGTGAACACCCGCACGCGTCCGTGGATCCGCGACCCGCAGCGGCCGGTGCGCCGGGCGGCGGCCTCGGCATTCGGCTTCGGCGGCACCAACTTCCACGTCGTGCTGGAGGAAGCGGACGCCGACCGCGCCGCGCACCCGGTGCTGCATCGCACCGCCCGCGCGCATCTCTGGCACGCGCCGGACGTGGCCGGGCTGATCGATGCGGTGCGCAGCGTCGCGGCGAGCGATGGGGGCGACATCCCGGAGGCGCACGCGCGCATCGGATTCGTCTCGGTAGACGAGGAGAACGCCGCACACCTGCGGTCGCTCGCGGTGGACGAACTGGTCCGCAACCCCGACGCCACGGCCTGGGAGCACCCCGAGGGCGTGTACTTCCGCGCCGCCGCCCTGCCGGATCGCAAGGTGGGCGCGCTGTTCGCCGGACAGGGCAGCCAGTACGTCGACATGGGGCTGGACGCGGCGCTGAACAACCCGGCCGTCGGCGCGGCGTTCGACGCGGCCAACGAGGCGTTCGCCGGTGCGCCGGTGCGTCTGTCGTCGGTGGTTTTCCCGCCACCCGCGTTCGACGACGACGTTGCGGCGGCGCAGGAGACCACCCTGCGCCGAACCGAATTCGCCCAGCCCGCGATCGGCGCGCTGTCGGCGGGACAGTTCACCGCGCTGTCGGACTACGGCTTGCACGCCGACGGGTACCTCGGGCACAGCTTCGGAGAGCTGACCGCGCTGTGGGCCTCCGGCGCGCTGGCCACCGCGGACTTCTACGCGCTGGCCCGCGCCCGCGGTGTGGCCATGACACCGGAACCGGGTGTCGAGGCGGGCACCATGGTGGCGCTGGGCGCGTCCCGGGAGACCGCCGAGGAACTGCTCGACGGCGTCGCGGACGTCTGGATCTGCAATCACAACGCACCCGACCAGATAGTCGTCGGCGGTGGCGCCGAGGGGATCGCCGCCGTCGTCGCCCGCTGCGGCGAGCGTGGCGTGGCAACGCGCGCGCTTCCGGTGTCCGGGGCGTTCCACACGCCCTACGTCGCCCACGCCGCGGCCGCGTTCGGCACCGCCGTCGCCCAGGTGCCCATCGGCGCACCGGACGCTCCGGTCTTCGCCAATACCCCCGGCGCCCGCTACAGCGAGGACGTGGCGGCCAACCGGGCACTGCTGACCGAACAGCTCGGCAAGCCGGTCGAATTCGTGGCCGCGCTCACCGCGATGCGTGACGCGGGCTGCACCGTATTCGTGGAGTTCGGGCCGAAGCAGGTGCTGACCTCGCTGGTGCGGCGCACCCTCGGCGACGACGTCGTCATCGCGACCGACTCCGGCCCGATCGGCAACAGCGATCTCGCGCTGACCCGCGCGGCGGTGCGCTTGGCCGTGCTCGGATTCGGCCTGCGCGGCATCAACCGTCACGCCGCCCCCGCACCGCAGGCCGCGGTCTCCGGCCGCGCGATGACGGTGACGATGTCGGCGCCCGAGTACGTGCCCGAGACCCGTCGCGCCGCGTATGCCGCCGCGCTCGCCGACGAATACCGGCTCAGCGTCCTGGCGGCCGCTCCCGCTCCGGTCGACAGCGTGGTCGATCACCAGCCCGCCGAACAGCGGGCCGTGCCCACCGCTTCCACCGCAGCAACGGAGAGACCCGTGTATCCCACACCGCAGCCCGGCGACGCCGGCTCGGACGCGCTGGAGAGCGCGCTCGTACAGCACCTGCACACCCATCGCCAGTTCCTGGACGGCCAGTTGGACATGGCCCGCGGCCTGGCCGGCGCGCTCGGCGACGGCAGGCTCGACGCCGCCACGGTGCGCGCCATCGAGGCGGTCAAGGAACACGGCGTCGCGATCAGCCACAGCCATGCGCGAGCCAGCGAAGTGCTCGCCCAACTGGTCGAGCTGGAAAGCGGCTTCGCTCCGGTCGCTCGCCCCTCGACCCAGGTCACGCGACCGGCGCCCGAGCCGCGCGCGGCGATCGAGCCCGCGCCGGTACGCCGCCCGCTGGCCACCGCCATGGTCGTGGACGACCACCGGGTCGCGCCCGCGCCGGAACCCGTTGCGGCAACGATTGCTCCGGCGCCCAACGGCCACGCGCCTTCCGAGACTCCGGCGCCCAACGGCAACGCACCGTCCGAAGCCGCGACGGTCGGCGGCCAGGTGACCGGCGAGTCGCTGCGCAGTGCGCTGCGTGAGGTGGTCGCGGAGAAGACGGGTTATCCAGTTGAGATGGTGGATCCGTCGATGGATCTGGAAGCCGATCTCGGGGTGGACTCGATCAAGCGGGTGCAGGTGATCGGCGCGGTGCAGGAACGTTTCCCGCAGTTGCCGAACCTCGGCCCGGAGCAGTTGGGCACGGTGCGGACGCTGGATCAGATCGTCGATCTGCTCGGCGGCGCGGGGCCGCGGACCACGCCCGAGCCGTCCGCGAACGGTGCGACTCACCCGGCCACCGCGTCCGGGGCCGACGCTGATGTCTCGGGTGAGGCGTTGCGGTTTGCGCTGCGTGAGGTGGTTGCGGAGAAGACGGGTTATCCAGTTGAGATGGTGGATCCGTCGATGGATCTGGAAGCCGATCTCGGGGTGGACTCGATCAAGCGGGTGCAGGTGATCGGCGCGCTACAGGAACGGTTTCCGCAGTTGCCGAGCTTGGGTCCGGAGCAGTTGGGCACGGTGCGGACGCTGGATCAGATCGTCGATCTGCTCGGCGGCACCGCGAGCGCCCAGGATACCGCCGGACCGTCGGCGAACGGCGCCGACGCCGAGGTCTTAGGTGAGGCTTTGCGTCGTGCGCTGCGTGAGGTGGTTGCCGAGAAGACGGGTTATCCGGTCGAGATGGTGGATCCGTCGATGGATCTGGAAGCCGATCTCGGGGTGGACTCGATCAAGCGGGTGCAGGTGATCGGCGCGCTACAGGAACGCTTTCCGAACCTACCGAGCCTCGGCCCGGAGCAACTCGGGACACTTCGCACGCTGGATCAGATCGTGGTGGAGCTCGCCGGAGCGGCGGGTGGTGATGTCCACCCAAAAGCTGAGGCCGCGGCGGGAACGTCGCGGCACGCCGTCGAAATCGTCTCCCTGCCGCCGCTGGATCGGTTGGTAGCGCCCTACCGCGAGGGAGCGCGGGCCGTACTCCTCGACCCCACCGGTGAACTCGACTCCGACCGTACGGCGCTCGCCGCCGCGCTGACCGGACTCGGATGGACGGTGCGCCAGACGAATTCGGTCGCCGGTATCGACACCGCGGGCGAACCCGTCGACGTGTGCGTGGTCCTGCTCGGCGGCTCGGCAGACTGGGCGTCGGCCCGGCGCTATCTGACCGACGGCATCCTCGCGGCGGGCCGTGCTGTGCCGCTACTGCGCGGGGCGCCGGGGCGAGCGGCTTTCGTGACGGTGACGCGGCTCGACGGCGCACTGGGCTTCCTGGGCACCGCGCAACCGGAGCACGCGCTGCTCGGCGGCATCGGCGGTGTGGTGAAAACCCTGGCGGCCGAACAACCCGGACTGTTCTGCCGGGCGCTGGACATCGATCCGGCCTGCTCGCCACGGCAGCTGGCCGAGTTCGTGACGACCGAGCTGTCCGATTCCGCCCGCGACACCCTGGAGGTCGGTATCGACGCGGCGGGTGAACGCCGTACCCCGGTGCCGAGCGGGCACGCGGCCGCACGGACGGTCACCCCGGTCCGGCCGGCCGACGAGCAGGATGCCACGGTGCTCACCGCCGATGATGTCCTGCTGGTCACCGGCGGCGCGCGCGGCGTCACGGCCACCTGCGTACTGGCGCTGGCCGCGCGGAGCGAGGCGCGCTTCGTGCTGCTCGGGCGTTCCGAGCCGAGCGTCGAACCCGGCTGGGCGACAGGGGTTTCCGACGCGGAACTCAAGTCCGCCGCGGTACGGGCGCTGGCCGGTACCGGCGCCACGCCCCGTGATATCGAGCGTGCCGTGTCCGGTGTCCGCGCCACCCGCGAGATCCGGGAGACGCTGGCCGCCCTCGGCTCACGCGCCGAGTACTTGGCCGTCGATGCCACGGATGAGCAGGCGGTCGCCGCCGCACTCGCGCCCTTGCGGGACTCGATCACCGGCGTCGTGCACGGGGCAGGGGTGCTGGCCGACTCGGTGATCACCGACAAGACCGCCGAATCCGTCGCCCGGGTGCTCGATCCGAAGATCGCCGGGCTCGCCGCCGTCCTCGGCGCGCTCGGTGAACTGCGGCATCTGGTGCTGTTCACGTCCGTGGCCGGGCTGTTCGGCAACGCGGGCCAGGCCGACTACGCGGCCGCGAACGAAGCGCTGGCACGATTGGCGGTGAGCCTGCGAACCCAGCAGCCGAACTGCCACGTCACGGCGATCGACTGGGGTGCGTGGGACGGCGGCATGGTGACCCCCGCCTTGCGCGAGCACTTCCGGACGCGCGGAGTCGAATTGCTCGACCCGCGGATGGGCGCGGCGGCGTTCACCGAGCAGTTCACCGAGGCACGCGCCGAGGACACGATCGTGCTCGTCGGACCAGCGAAGTCGCTGTCGGACACGGCGGCCGTCGCCGGCCCGGTGCGGGCGCGGCGGACGATCACCGGGATCAGCGAGGATCCGATCATCGCGGCGCACCGGATCGGTGAGCACATCGTGCTGCCCGCCACCTTCGGTCTCGGCGCGATGGTCGATTTCGCCGAACGCGCCCTGCCGGGCCGCACGGTCGTCGGTGTCCGGGACTTCCAGGTCCTCAAAGGGATCGTCTTCGACCGTCCGCTCGATGAAGTGGAACTCGAGCTGGTGCCGGGGGAAGACGCGTCCACGGTGCACGCGACCGTGCGCGGCGAGCACGCCGTCCACTTCCGGGCGGCCCTCGCGCTGGCCGACGCGGCGGATCGTCCCCCGCACAAGCCGGTGCCCGGTGGTCCGGCCGGCGCGGCGACCATCTACCGAGACGCCGTTCAGTTCCACGCGCCCGCGTTGCAGGGATTGCGCTCGGTGCGTGCGGTTTCCGACGACGCGATCGTCTTCGAGTGCGAACTGCCCGCCGCCACCGTGGCGGGCGGCGCCTACGCGGGGCGGCTGCACGATCCGGTCCTCGCCGACCTGATCCTGCAGGGACCGCCGGTGCTGGGCCACCGGCTGCTCGGCAGTGCCTGTCTGCCGCTCGGCGTGGGGCGGATCGACTACTTCCGGCCGCTGCCCGCGGGCGAGCCGTTCCTGCTCACCGTGGACAACCCGCGCGCCGGTCGGCTCGACGCCCGGCTCGACGCCACCGCCACCACGGCGGACGGCACGGTGCTGCAACAGTTCTCGGACGTCACGGTGGTGACGACACCCGATCTGACGGAGAAGTTCCAGACCTCGGTGAGGCGGTGGATGGCATGACAACCCTGGAATTCGACGGCATTCCGTTCGATCCGGTGACCGCGCTCGCGGCGGACCTGCGGGGAAGCGTCGACGGATCGCCGTCACGCCGACCGGACCCCGGCAGTGCGGGCCCGCGGGCGGGTTCGCTCGCCCCGTCCCCGGACGATGCCCCGAACAGCAGTGCGGCGGATGGTCTCGCCGTCTCCGGGACACAACCCGGTGCGTCGGCGGCGCAGCGCACGGACAGTGCCGCGGCGCGCGCCGCCGGTCCACTCGCCGAAATCCGCTCCGGTGTCGTCGCCGCGCACCGGGCGGCGTTGAACGCGCAGCTGGCCATGCAGCGGGCGGTGTGGCAGCGGGCGCTGCGCCGCCCGGCGGGACCGGGCGAGGCGCAGGCCGCGTCCGGTCCGGGTTTCGGTGGTCACGCTGACGAAGGCGTCGATCCCGGGACGGCACGCGCGGTGTCCTCCGTTCGGGGCGGGTTCACCGCCGCGGAGTCCGCCTTCAAGCCGTTGGCCCGCACCGGCCGCACCCGTCTGGATCGAGCGGCTCTGCTGCGCCTCACCGAAGGCGACCTGAGCGGCGTCTTCGGTGCGGCGCACCGGCGCTCCGGCATCGAAGCGGTGGCCCGGCTCGCCGGGACGGCCGAACTCGCGCTCACCGAAGTCACCGCCATCGAGTTGTACGGCGGCGCGGGCAACGGCAGGGTCGAGGCCCGGTTCGAAGGTGATCCACGCGCGGCCGCGACGCAGACCGCGGAGGTGTTCGCGCTGTACCTCGGCCTGCCGCTGGCGCTGTCGGGCAGTTCCCTCGTCGCGGAATGCGCGGGCACGGTCGCGGGTGTCGCGTCCGGCACGATCACCCTGACGGTGACCGCGCTCGACCTGGTGCCCCGTCCGCACATCTGCGGTACGGCGACCATCGCCGGAGCGGAAGGCGCGCTCGACGTCACGGTCACGGTCGTGGAACGCCCGGGCAGCGGGGTCGGCCCAGGTCAGGTCTCGGAAGGCTTGCTGCTCAACGAGTTCCACATGACGCATCTGTCCCGCGGCGACCAAGGCATCGCCATGGGACCGGAATTCGCGCAGTACACCGGCGTGCGGGCGACCCGCTTGCCGACCGGCGGCCTGCTGCTGGTCGACCGGGTGCTCGACTTCGACGGCCGCCGCGGAAACCTGGACGGCGCGTCCTACACCACCGAGTACGACTCACCGGCCGACTCCTGGTACTACGGCGACACCGCGAACGACTCCATGCCGCACTTCGTCTACATGGAGACCTCGTTGCAGGCGGCACTGCTGATGGGTTACTACGCGGGCCCCACGCTCACCCAGCCCGGCACCACCCTGAGCCTGCGCAACCTCGGCGGCACCGCCACCGTGCTACGGCAGATCGACTTGCGAGACAGGACGATTCGCCAGTCCTCCCGGCTGCTGTCGACCACCGTCCTGCCCGGCTCGTCGCTGCAGACCTTCGACTACACCCTCAGCGTGGACGGCGAACCGTTCTACGCGGGCGAGACCATGTTCGGATACTTCAGCGACGAGGCTCTCGCCAACCAGACCGGCCTCGACGCGGGCCGCCCCGCACCGAGCTGGCTCGCGGAGAACCCCGGCGCGGACGTGCGCACCATCGACGTCGCCGCCCGCCGGGCCGACCCGCGAGCGAGGCTGTGCGCCCGGCGCACCTTGGCGCTGATCGATCGGGTCGATGTGGTCGACGGCGGCGGCCGGTACGACGCGGGATATCTGCACTCGCTGCGCGAGATCGACCCGTCGGACTGGTACTTCGCCCGGCACTTCCACCTCGACCCGGTGATCCCGGGATCGCTCGGCGTGGAATCGGTGATCCACGCGATCCAGGAGTGGATGCTCGACGCCGGCCTCGCCGACACGATCGGTGATCCGGTCTTCCGCATCCCCGCCGGGCGGCCGTTCAGCTGGCGCTACCGCGGGCAGTTCCTGCCCACCGACGGCACCGTCGAACTCGAAGCCCACATCAAGGAGATCCAGCACGGGCCACGGGGCGTCACCGTCGTCGCCGACGGCTCGCTGTGGAAGCCGGGGCTGCGCATCTACGAGCTGACCGACCTCGCGGTCGAACTCGCCGAGCGGGAGGAACGCTGATGACCACATCCGCGGCCGGTGTCCTCGCGGACACCGCCGACGACATCACCGCCGTCTTGTCCGACCTGGCCCGCCCCTGCTGGATCGTGCGCCACGAGGGCCGGGTGGGCGCGACGACCGACGAGCGGACCGCGGCACACGCCGAGGTCCTCGCGGCGGTGGCCCCGCTACCGCCCGAGCAGCTGGGTGATCGGCGCTTCGCCGCCGCCCACGGTGTGCGCGCCGCGTACGCCGCGGGGGCCATGGCGAACGGAATCGCCTCGCCCGCATTGGTTTCGGCGATGGCCCGGGCGGGGTATCTCGCCTCCTACGGCGCGGCGGGCGTGCCCCCCGCGGCGGTGGACGCGGCACTGGCCGAGCTGAGCCGCGAGCTGCCCGGAAAGCCGTTCGCGTGCAACCTGATCCACAGCCCTTCCGAGCCCGCGCTGGAGCGCGCGATCGTCGACGCGTGCCTGCGCCATCAGGTGCGCTGTGTGGAAGCGTCGGCGTTCATGGACCTCACCGGCGAGGTCGTGCGCTACCGTGCGGCGGGGCTGGCCGTCGACCGGCAAGGACGCGTCGAGGTGCGCAACCGCCTGATCGCGAAGGTCTCCCGGGTCGAGGTGGCCGAGCCGTTCCTGCGCCCGGCGCCCACCCGGTTGCTGCGCATGCTGGTCGAATCCGGTGACCTCACGCCGGAGCAGGCCCGGCTCGCCGAACAGGTGCCGATGGCCGACGACATCACGGCCGAAGCCGACTCCGGCGGTCACACCGACCGCAGGCCGTTGCTGGTACTGCTACCCGAGCTGATCGCGGCCCGGGACCGGCTGGCCCGCACCGTGCCCGCCGCGGCGGCGGTCCGAGTCGGCGCGGCGGGCGGCATCGGCACCCCCGACGCGGCGGCCGCGGCCTTCGCGCTGGGCGCCGCCTACGTGGTGACCGGGTCGGTGAACCAGGCCACCCGGGAAGCGGCCCAGTGCGACACCACCAAACAGCTGCTCACCCAAGCCGCTTTCGCCGACTGCACCATGGCGCCGTCCTCGGACATGTTCGAGCTCGGCGTCCAGGTGCAGGTGCTGCGCAGAGGCACCATGTTCGCCGCCCGCGCGCAGCGGCTCTACGACACCTATCGCGCCTACGACGGCATCGACGCGATCCCGGCCGACCTGCGTCGCGATCTGGAGGCCACGCTGTTCCAGCGGCCGCTGGACGCCGTGTGGGAGGACTGCGTCACCTACTTCACCGAGCGTGACCCGGCCCAGCTCGCCGGCGCCGACGCCGACCCGAAACGCAAGATGGCCCTGGTGTTCCGGTGGTACCTGGGCTTGTCGTCGGGGTGGAGCATGCGCGGCGAGGCAGGCCGCGTCGCCGACTACCAGATCTGGTGCGGGCCCGCGATGGGCGGGTTCAACAACTGGGTGGCCGGAAGCTACCTGGCCGCGCTGCGCAACCGGCACGTCGCCGATATCGCCGACCAGATGATGCTGGGCGCGGCCTACCTGACCCGGGTCGCCCAGTTGCGTACCGCGGGCGTGCGGCTACCCGCCGACTGCGCCCGATTCGTGCCCCGACCGAGGGAGGAACGATGACCACGCTGGAGAGCGGTCCGGATACCCGGACCTCCTGGATGGTGTGCCCGTCCTGCGCCGCCATGCTCTACGCCAAACGCTACGAGCGGTCCGGCCGGGTCTGCCCGGACTGCGACGGGCACGGCATGCTGACCGCCGACCAGCGCATCGAGGCGCTGCTGGACCCGGGCTCGGCGCGGTACCTCGAGCCGTCCGCCACCGCCGCCGATCCGCTCGGCTTCAGCGACTCCCGCCCCTATCCCGAGCGACATGCCGAAGCGAGCCGCCGCACCGGGCTGACCGACGCCATCCGGTGCGTGCGCGGCACCATCGGCGGCGCGCCGGTGGTGCTGGCGGTGATGGACTTCCGGTTCCTCGGCGGCAGTCTCGGCGCCGCGGTGGGCGAAGCGGTCACCGTCGCTGCCGAGACTGCGCTGGCGGCGCGCGTGCCGCTCGTGCTGGTCACCGCCTCCGGCGGCGCCCGCATGCAGGAAGGCATCCTCGCGCTGATGCAAATGGCCAAGACCAGCCAGGCACTGCGCGACCTGGACGACGCGGGCGTGCTGACCATCTCGGTGATCACCGATCCCACCTACGGCGGCGTCGCGGCCTCCTACGCCACCTCCACCGACATCATCATCGCCGAACCCGGCGCGCGTCTCGGATTCGCCGGTCCACGGGTGATCCAGCAGACCATCGGCGAGACGTTGCCCGCCGGATTCCAGACCGCGGAATTCCTGCTCGAACACGGCGTGGTGGACATGATCTGCCACCGTTCGGCCCTGCGGGACCGGTTGGCCCGCTTGCTGGCACTGGCGGCCGACAGCGCGCGCCGCATCGAGGTCGCCGACGACCCGGACCCGGTCTGCGTGGACGCGGCCCGCCTCGCGCCGCGCGATGCCTGGCAGAGCGTGCGGGCCGCGCGAGAACTGGGCCGGCCGACCACACTGGACTACCTGGCCGCGTCCTTCGACGAATTCGTCGAGTTGCACGGCGACCGGTTGTCGGCGGACTGCCCCGCCATGATCACCGCGCTGGCCCGTCTCGACGACGCGCCGGTCATCGTGATCGGCACGCAGAAGGGCCATACGGCGACCGAGTTGGCGCAGCGCAACTACGGTATGCCGACCCCGGCCGGCTACCGGAAGTCGGCCCGCGTGCTGCGCCTGGCCGCCAAGCTGGGCATTCCGGTGATCACCCTGGTCGACACCGCGGGTGCTTACCCGGGTGTGACCGCCGAGGAGCAGGGGCAGGCCGTCGCCATCGCGGAATCGCTCAAACTGCTTGCCGGGCTGCCCGTTCCGGTGGTCACCGTGATCACCGGCGAGGGCGGTAGCGGGGGAGCGCTCGCGCTGGCCGTGGCCGATCGCGTGCTCGTCTGCGAGAACGCCGTCTACTCGGTGATCAGCCCGGAAGGGTGCGCCTCGATCCTGTGGAAGGACGCGGCCGCCGCACCGCGCGCCGCCGCCGCGCTGCGGGTGGACTCGACCTCCCTGCTCGAACTCGGCGTCGCCGACGGCGTGCTGACCGAGCCGCAGGGCGGCGCGCACCGAGATCCCGCCGCGGCCGCCGCCGCCCTGCGCCAGGCGCTGCGTCAAGCGGTCGCAGACTTGGCGCGGTTGCGGGTCGCGGAGCTGCTCGACCGCCGCCACCACCGTTTCCGTGTCTTCGGACTGTCCACGAACGATCAGGAGAAGTGATGACCGAGTCCGTGACCACCGAGCCGGCCGGCCGGGCGCTGAATCCGGTCGACGCCGACGAGGCGCTGGCCGTGCTGTCCCGCCACGCGCTGTCCGTGCGGGCCGAGACCGGGCCGACCTCGGTGACCGTCGCCAATGGTCCGCTCGTGCTGCGGATCAGCTGGGACGGGCACCCCGGGCCGAGCAAACCCATCGCCGTCGCGCCCGCCGACGGCGCGTCAGCGGCAGCGGCGCCGATCACCGGATCCGCCGAAAGTCGTTCGGACGCCGACACCTTCACGCTCACCGCCGAGACCGTCGGCGTGTTCTATCGCGCGCCGGAGCCGGGGGCCGCGCCGTTCGTCGCCGAGGGCGACCCGGTGCGGGCCGGTCAGCAGGTGGGCATCGTCGAGGCGATGAAGCTGATGATCCCGGTGACCGCGACCAGGGAGGGGCGGGTGGCGGAATTCCTCGTGGAGAACGGGGAGGCGGTCGAGCACGGCGCACCGCTGCTGGTGCTCGAGGTCGTGCGATGACCGTGCGGCCGATCCGCAAGGTGCTCGTCGCCAACCGCGGCGAGATCGCCGTGCGGGTCATCCGCACCTGCGCCGAACTCGGGATCGCCACCGTCGCGGTGTATTCCGCGGCCGACGCCGATTCTGCCGCGGTCCGGCTCGCCGACCAGGCGTTCCGCATCGGTCCCGGTCCCGCCAAGCGCAGCTACTCCTACATTCCGGCGGTCATCGAGGCCGCCAGGGCCACCGGGGCCGACGCGATCCACCCCGGATACGGATTCCTCTCCGAGAACCCCGATTTCGCCGAAGTGTGCGAGGCGGAGGGCTTCGTATTCGTCGGCACGCCCGCGGCGATCATGGCCGATCTCGGTGACAAGTCGACGGCGCGGTCGCTGATGGCCGCGGCGGGGCTGCCGCTGCTGCCGGGCAGCCGCGATCCGCTCGACACGGTGGACGAGGCGCACGCCCTCGCCGACGACATCGGCTATCCGGTGATCATCAAAGCGGTGGCGGGCGGCGGCGGCCGCGGGATGCGGGTGGTGCGGGACTCCGCCGACTTCTCCGGGGCCTGGCAGGAGACCCGCGCCAATGCCACCGCGGTGTTCGGTGACGGACGCCTCTACGTCGAGCGCTACCTCGACTCGGCGCGGCACATCGAAGTCCAGATCCTCGCCGATCGCCACGGCACGGTGCGGCATCTCGGCGCCCGGGACTGCTCTTTGCAGCGGCGGCACCAGAAGCTCGTCGAGGAGTCGCCCGCCCCCGGACTGTCCGAGGAACTCGTCGCCCGGATCGGCGCGGCGGCCGTGGGTGGCGCCGAAGCCGTCGGCTACGTCGGGGCCGGTACCTTCGAATTCCTCCTGGACCAGCAGGGACAGTTCTACTTCATGGAGGTCAACTGCCGCCTGCAGGTCGAGCATCCGGTCACCGAGATGGTCACGGGCATCGATCTCGTCGCCGAGCAATTGCGCATCGCTTCGGGCCTGCCGCTGGCGCTGCCCGCCGACGTCGCGACCCCGCGCGGGGTGTCCATCGAATGCCGGATCAATGCCGAAGACCCGCAACGCGAATTCGCGCCGGCCCCCGGCACACTCACCGAGTGCACGCTTCCGGGTGGGCCGTTCGTCCGGATCGACACCCACGTCGCTCCCGGCTACGCCATTCCGCCGCACTACGATTCGCTGCTCGCCAAGATCATCGTCTGGGCGCCCGACCGGCGCACGGCCATCGCGCGCATGCGCAGGGCACTGGCCGAGACCAGGATCCGTGGCAGAGGCATCGCCACCACCACCGAATTCCTGCACGACATCCTCGACCACCCCCGCTTCCGCGCCGCGGACCACGACACCGCCCTCATCGGGACCCTCACCACGGTGTCGCGCGTCGCCTCATGAAAGCCGCCGCCATCGGACGCGGTGACGGCCCGCGGCCGATGGCGGCGCACCCCGCTGCAATTCGCTGCGCGAGAAACGCACACGACCGCTTCTTCGATGAGACCATTGTGGTGCTCGGTGGGCTCTGGAGGAGGCGAGCATGATCGACGGGATGGCGATCGCCGCGTATTTGGCCGCAGCGATAGGGGCAGCAAGCGGACGGTGGGTGAACGGTCAACTGGACCAGGCGTTCAGTGCTCTCACCGATGCGGTGACGCGCAGACTCGGACGTCAGCCCGTCGATGTCCTTACGCAAAACCCGGACAGCATTCAGGCGCGCCGCCGCGTCGCCGAGGCAATCGAGCGTGAAGCCCTGATCGATGAGCAATTCGCGCGGGAACTGTCCGAAATACGCGCTCGGCTGGATCGGCTGGGCGGGCAGAATGTCGTGGCGGCGGCCGAACAGGGTGGTCAGGTCGTGGTGAACAACCACGGCCAAGTAGCCGGGCGCGACAATATCTTGACCAACGTCGACGTTGCCAACCAGGACGACCTCTCGAGAGCTCCTGCCTGGGCCAAAGTATGCCTGTGGGTCGGCGGGGCGATCGCGGCCATCGGCTTCGCGCTGTTCATGTCAGCGCTCTATCAGCACAACGCGGAACCAGCGACAGAATTCGCGATCTTCGCCATCGGAGGCGGGGTGATGGCCGTTGGAGAACTCGGTGCAAGGACATCGACTCCCCGACCGCGGCGGTGAATGACCCACGCTGCACTCCCTCGACGGTTTGGCAGTAGTAGACAATAAATACGGTCGACCGTACAGTTACTGCATGGACGGTGGCTGGATGATGGACCTGGCGACAGAGCTCGCGGTCGTCAAGAGCAGGCAGGATGTGCCGGCCGCGTTGCGGCTCATGCACGGCGCGATGGTCTTGGAAGCGCCGGCTTTCGGGTCGGTGGCGCGCGGGCTGGACGCGAACGAGCTCGCGCTGCGGGCCTTCTTCGCGTCGTTTCCGGACTATGACGTCGAGCTGAGCGGCCATGCGGTGGCGGGCGAGACGCTGGTCTGCTGGGGTACGGCGCGGATGACCATGACCGGTGACCGGTTCGGCGTCGAGCCGAACGGTCGGCGCGCCGAGTTGCCGGTTTTCCTCCGCTTCGCGTTCGCCGACGGGCTGATCGCGGGGGAGTACTTCCATTTCGACCTGTCGGAGCTGTGCGCCCAGTCGGGCGTCTCCACCGACGCGGTCCGCCAGAAGCTGTTCGCGAGGAGATGAATCATGGACGTACGGGTCAAGGATGTCGCCGGGATCGAGACCGGGCAGCTGTTCGACGTCGTGGTGGATCTGGCGCCGCCGTTGCACATCGGGAACGGGCGGGTGCTGTTCGGGGCGGCGGGTGGGTCGTTCGAGGGGCCCCGGCTACGCGGCGCGGTGGTGCCGGGCGGCGGTGACTGGGCGCTGTTCCGGCAAGACGCAACCATGACGCTCGATGTGCGGCTCACTTTGCGCACCGACGACGGCGCGCTGGTGCTGATGACCTACGGCGGGCGGTGGACCATGCCGGAGGACGTGCGGGATCGGCTCGGAGATCCGGCCACGCGGCACCTCGTCGATCCGGGGCGTTACTACTTCCGCACGGCACCGGTGTTCGAAACCGGTGCACGGGACTACCTGTGGCTCAACGACATCGTGTGCGTGGGCTCGGGATATCCGGTCGAGGGCGGCATCGCCTATCGGGTTTTCGAGGTCGTCTGACCGCGGGCCCCGCGAGTCGATGCTCCTACTTCAACCCCGACCGCACGAACGCGTTGACGATATGACGTTGCAGCAGCAGGTACATCAGCAGCACCGGCAGGCAGGCGAGGCTGGCCAGCGCCATCATCGGCCCCCACTGGTCGCCCTCGGTGCCCATGAAACTGCGCAGACCCAGTTGGAGCACACTGTTGGACTGGCGCAGTACCACCGCGGGCCAGAAGTATTCGTTCCACGCGTTGATGAACAGCAGGATGCCCAGCGCCGCCAGGGCGGGCCGCAGATTCGGTACCACCACGGTCCAGAGGATGGACCAGGAGGAACGGCCGTCGATCTTCGCCGCCGCCACGAGCTCTTTGGGGAAGCTCGCCATGTGCTGGCGCAGCAGCAGGACCGCCAGCGCCGAGCACAGCGTCGGAAGCACCACGCCGATGAGCGAATTGATCAGGCCGAGCCGGGTCAGCAGGACGTAGTTGGGCAGCATCGTCACTTGGAACGGCACCAGCCACGTGCCGACGAACGCCAGGTACAGCAGTTTCTGGAACGGGAAGACGTACATCGCGAAGGCGTACGAGGCCAGCAGCGCGATCAGTAGCTGGCCTGCCGCCGAGAGCGCCGCGACGAAGAAGGTGTTGCCGATGAGGCCCGCCACGTCGACTTTGTCGGCCGCGTCGCCGTAGTTGGCCAGCGAGATCGGCCAGGGGATCGGCGACAGCGAGGTGACGTCCTCGGGCCGCCGCAGCGACGTGGCGAACAGCCAGTAGATCGGGAACGCGCACAGCAGGGCGGTCGCGGCCAGCAGCAGGTGGCTGCCCGCGCCGCGCAATCGGTCAATCATCATGGAAGGCAACCTTTTCCGAGATCCACACCAGAATGCCTGCGATCACTCCGAACCCGGCGAACAGCAGCACACCGGCGGCGGCGCTGAGTCCGGCGTCGAAGCTGTGGAAGGCGTAGTCCCACAGCAGGTAGTAGATGTTGGTGGTCGCCTGCGACGGGCCGCCCTGCGTCATCGAGTCGATGAGCGGGAAGGTCAGGGTCGGACTGAGCAGAACCGTGGTGAGCACCAGGAACAGCAGGGTGGGAGACAGCATGGGCAAGGTGATCCACCGGAGGATCTGCCGGGCGCTCGCGCCGTCCACCCGGGCGGCCTCGTCGTAGTCACCGCTGATGCCCGCCAGCCCCGCCCAGATCACGAGCACGGCGAACCCGAGCAGCTGCCAGCCGGTGATCAGGATGATCACCCCGTGCGCGGTGTCCACGTCGTAGACCCAGTTGCGGTCCGAGCGCAGGACCTGGTCGACGAAGCCGCTGCCGGGATGCAGCAGCCAGCGCCACACCGCGGCCGCCGCGACCGGCGCGACCAGGAACGGCACGAAGACGAACGCGTGGTACACCGTTCGCGCCCGGCCGTGCACCCGTCGGCTGGCCAGCGCGATGAGCAGCGGGAGCACGACCGTGAACGGCAGCATGCCCGCGATCAGCACGCCGGTGCGGCCGAGCGAATCCCAGAAGGCCGGAAGATCCAGCAGCCGTTCGTAATTTCCGGTGCCGACCGGTTTCATCGGCGAGGTCGGCAGCAGGTTCCACGAATACGTGGACAGCTCGATCGCTTGGACCAGCGGCCGGTAGATCCACACGACGAGCAACACCAGCGCGGGCGCCAGATACAGGTAGGGCACGGCGAACCGCCCCGCCCGGCGGAACCGGGCGGGGCGATGCGACGGCGCGACCGTTTCGGTCGTCTCCGTGGTCGCGAGGGGTGTTTCGACGACGAACATCGAGTTACCCGGCCTCCGCGGCCAGAGCGGCGAGCTGATCGAGCACGTCCTGCTCGGGCCGGTCGTAGAGGGTCTCGGCGGGGGTCGCCTCGATCGCCGTGGCGACCAGCGTCGAGCCGAGCAGATCGATGCGGCTGTAGCCGAATCCGATCAATCCCCGGTGCCGTCCGGACGGCGCGATCGTGTCGATCCGGTAGGCCAGCGCAGGCCCGATCCAGACCGGGATACCCGCCAGCGCCGCCGCGCCCGTGAGGTGGTTGTGCCCGCAGATGATCAGCCCCACATCCGAGTCCGCCAGCACCTCGGCCAGCAGCTCGGGCCGTTCCAGTCGCAGGTACTCGGTGGCCGCGACCGGCGAGGGGATCGGCGGGTGGTGCAGCACCAGCAGCGTGCCGCGCGGCGCCGGTTCGCGCAGTTGCTCGGCGAGCCAGTCCAGTTGCTGCTCCTCGAGCCGGCCGTCGTGGCGGCGCGGCGTCGTGCTGTCCAGCGCGATCACCCGCAGACCCGCCACGTCGACCACCTGGTCGTGCGTGGTGTCGGGATCGACTGCGGCGGGATCGGCTCCGAGCAGTTCGGTGGCGAAGGCGGTGCGCTCGTCGTGGTTGCCCATGACGTACACGGTCGTCGCGCCGAGTTCTTCGGCTACCGGCTCGACCGCGCCGCGCAGCCGCCGGTAGGCCTCGGGCGACCCGGTGTCGGTCAGATCGCCCGAGAGCACCAGCGCGTCGATGCGCTGCCGGGAGGCCCGCAGCTGTTGCAGCACGTGGGTGAGGTTGGCGTAGGTGTCCACCATCCCGTGCACCCGTTCCCCGGTGGGCCGGATGTGGGTGTCGGTGAGCTGGACGATCGTCACCTCGCTCATGACGCCGGCAGGAGTTCGGCGCCCTGGTCGCGGGCGGCGGTGAGGGTGGACTGCGGGTCCTTGCCCTGGAAGACGACGGCCTCGACCGCGTCCATCATGCCGTCGCGGATCTGCAGATAGTTGTTGCCCGGCATGGAGATCCACGGTTCCATGTTCGCCAGCTGGGCGACGTTCGGCGCCAGCAGCGGGTTCTGCTTCGACCAGGCCTGCAATCCGGCCGGGTCGTCCATCAGGCCGGTGCGCAGCGGCAGGTAGCCGATGCCCTGCGAGATCTTGCTGTAGGCGGATTCGCTGGTGAGGAACTTGATCAGCTCCCAGGCGGCGCGCTGCTTGGCCGGGTCGTTGGACAGAATGTGCAGCGAGGCGCCGGAATTGGTCGGCACGGTCGGCTTGCCCGCGAAGCTCGGCATCGGCGCCGAGCGCAGATCCCACTTGTCCTTGGCGCCGGTGACGAAGGTGCCCTGGATGGCGCTG
The DNA here is from genome assembly GCF_000308455.1 of Nocardia abscessus NBRC 100374. GTDB lineage: Bacteria > Actinomycetota > Actinomycetes > Mycobacteriales > Mycobacteriaceae > Nocardia > Nocardia abscessus. The sequence goes on from NZ_BAFP01000274.1 coordinate 273,436, forward strand.
GTCTCCAGGATCATGCCGATCTCACCGCGCGCGAACGCCTCGTAGCCCTGTTTCTGGTTGAGCTTGGGCATGCCGCCGGAGTTGACCAGCTGCTGGCTCATCGCCGCGACCTCGACCGCGGGAGCGTCGGCGAAGGTGAGCTTCGTGCGGTCCTCGGAGATCACCCGGCCGCCGTTGGAGCGCACCATCGACTGGAAGCACCAGTCCTTGGCGGTCTTGGTCAGGCAGTCGATGTAGACCCCGCCCTTGCCGGTCTTCCCGGTGATCGCCGTCGCGGCCTCCGCGACCTGCTGCCAGGTGGCCGGAGGCTTCGCCGGATCCAGGCCCGCTTCGGCGAACAGCGAAGCGTTGTAATACAGCACCGGCGTGGAGAACACGAACGGCACACCGTAGGTGTGGCCGTCCCAATCGGCCAGCGTGCGGGCCTTCGGCGCGAAGGGATGCTTCGCCCCGTCGAAGTTGCGCTGCACGTCCTGCTTGCCGACCAGGGTGTCCAGCGGCTTGGCGCCGAGCTGGTGGATGGTGAAATCCAGGTCGCTGAAGCCGAGCTGGGCGACGTCGGGCGGGTTGCCCGCCACCATCTGGTTCTGGATGCTGGAGATGGTGTCGGTGGCCGGGTTCGGGCTGTTGCCCTGCGGCTTCTGCGCGGTCACCGAGATGTTCGGGAACTTCGTGCGGAAATCGGCGATCAAGGAGTTGAAGGTATCGGTCCAGGCGCCGGCGAGTCCGTAGTTGTAGGACTCGAACACGAGCGACACCTGCTGGTCGGACTTCAGCTCCGGGATCTGCGCGCCGGTGGCGTTCGAGTCGGTGGTGGTGCTCCCGAGGCCGCCGCAAGCGCTGAGCGCGACGGTGGTTGCGAACACCAGGCCCAGAATGGGCGCGGTGCGTTTCACGGTGTATCTCCTCATCGAGTAGGGGTGTTCGGGTTCAGGCGACGGCGACGGGTTCGCCCGCGCTGTCGATTCGGGCGTCGCGCCGCGTCTCCTGCCAGGTCAGGCGCAGCCCGGAGGTGGCATGGAAGAGGTGGATGTGCGCCGGGTCGACCCGCAGCGCGATGCTGTCGTCGACCGTGACGCCCGCGGGCCGGGGCGCTCGGGCGCACAGGACGCGATCACCGGTGGTGAAGTGGATCAGTTCCTCGCTGCCGAGGTTCTCCACCATCGTCACCCGGCCGCGGATGTCGGCGCCGGTCGGATCCAGGCGCAGCTGTTCCGGGCGGATACCGGCGACCACCTCCAGGTCGTCGCCGAAATCGGCACCGGCGACGGACAATTCGGTGTCGATACCGTCGGCCACTACGCGCAGCGAACCGTCGCGCGCGGTGACGGCGGCCGGGAACAGGTTCATCGGCGGTGCGCCCAGGAATCCGGCGACGAAGGTCGAACGGGGACGGTCGTAGAGTTCGGTCGGCGTGCCGACCTGCTCCACCCGGCCCTCGTTGAGCAGCGCGATCCGGTCGGCCATGGTCATGGCCTCGACCTGGTCGTGGGTCACGTACAGGAATGTCGCGCCGAGACGCTGATGTAGTCCGATCAGCTCGGCGCGCGTCGCGCTGCGCAGCTTCGCGTCCAGGTTGGACAGTGGCTCGTCCATCAGGAACGCGCCGGGATCGCGCACCATGGCGCGTGCCAGCGCGACGCGCTGCCGCTGTCCGCCCGACAGCGCGGACGGCCTGCGGCGCAGCAACTCGCTCAGGCCGAGTACCGCGGCCACCTCCGACACCCGCTCGGCGATCTTCGCCCGCGGCGTGCGCCGGGCGCGCAGCGGGAAACCGATGTTCTTGGCGACGGTCAGGTGCGGGTAGAGCGCGTAGCTCTGGAACACCATCGCCAGATCGCGCTGCTGGGGCGCGTGGTGGGTGATGTCTCTGTCGTCCAGCAGGATTCGGCCGTCGGACGGGTCCTCCAGTCCGGCGATCATCCGCAGGAGCGTCGATTTGCCGCAGCCGCTCGGGCCGAGCAGCACCATGAATTCGCCGTCGGCGATGTCGAGGCTGACCTCGTGCACCGCGTGGGCGGCGCCGAATCGCTTCGACACCGCTTCGATTCGCAGTCGTGCCACCGCTGCCCCTCAGCCCGGCAGCTCGCCGGCGACGACCCAAGTCGCCACCCTGGCCGCGATCGCGGGCGAGTCCTTCACCCAGAGGAAGTGGTCGCGGTGCTGCACCGGCGAGTTCTCGTCGACGTGCCAGTGCGTCACCCGGGCCTTCGGCATCCGGGACACCAGGAAGTCGACGTTGGACTTCGGGCCCAGCACGTCGTCGGACAGTGAGATCACCAGCACCGGAGCGGTCAGGTCGCGCAGCAGGGAGTTGTACCGGCGCTTGCTGCCCTTCGGGCGGTAGTAGCTGGTCAGCGAATGCATCGACCAGTCGCGCATGACGCCGCCCGGCATCGGGGCCGGGATGAGCACGCCGCCGGGCCAGTGCCCCTTCCACCGGGAGACCAGGCCGATCCACTGGATCTGGCTCAGCGCCTCCCACCAGCGGCGGACGCCGAAGGCCCACCAGAAGACGGTGCCGGTGCCGATGACGGTGACCCCCGCGATCCGGTCGGGTTCGGCCGCCGCGAACAGCAGCGCGAGCTGTCCGCCCAGGCTGTGCCCGAACAGATGGATCGGCGCCTCGGGGAAGCGCGTCCGCACCGCCGCGACGAGCGCGGGCAGGTCGGTCTCGATCATCTCCCGGTAACCGAAGTCGCGGTGCAGGCCCAGCTCGGGCTTGGCTTCGCCATGCGCCCGCAGGTCGGTCGTGGCGACCGAAAGCCCCTGAGCGTGCAGCTCTTTCGCGAGCGGCAGGTAGTTCTTCGCCTTCATGGCCATGGCGGGCAGGATCAGCACGACGGGCGCGCCCGGCTTCTTCGATGCCAGGAAGCGCACGGTGAAGGTGACACCGTCGGCGGTCTCGACCGTGGTCGACTCCAGGGTGGTGAACTCCGAACGGTTCTTCGGTGTCGCGGTGGTCATCGGTCGCCCTCCGCGATGGTGACGTCGCAGACGTAGTCGAAGGTGAACTTGGCGACGACGACGTCGCCGTCGTCGAGCAGCGTGGCCTTGCCGGTCAGTTCGAAGCGCTGCGAAGCCGTCGCGGCGAGCACGTCGGCGAGCTCGCGCTGGTCGACGGTCGCGACGGCGCGGATACGGCCGACGGCGGGTTTGCGGTAGGACGCGCTACCGCCGCGCAGCACCAGCCGCTCGACGGTAGGCAGGCGGGTGGCCGCGGCGCCGACGAACGCGGCCGCTCCGCCGATGTCGGCGGCGGTGAACAGCGCGCCCGCGTGCACGGTGCCCATGTGGTTGCGCACCGCGCCGACTGCGGGGATTTCGACGACGGCGCGGTCCGGCCCGATCTCGGTGATCAGCGTGCCGACGTGGCGGCCGAACGGAACCATCTCCTGGGACACCGCTCGCAGGTATTCGTAATCGACGGCGGCGCACTCGAGGTCGGGATAGGCGGCCGCGAAGCCGGCGATCTCACGCGTGGTCATGGTCTCTCCTTCAGCGTTTGGTGCGCAGGGCGCGGCGGGCGATGGACCAGCGCAGGACCTCCGACGGTCCCTCGTAGATCCGGAAGGCCCTGGCCTCCACGAGGAATCGGGCGACCAGGTGGTCCTCGCAGACGCCGAGCCCGCCGTGCAGCTGGACCGCCCGGTCGATGACCCGCCAGACCGCTTCGGAAACGAACGTCTTGGCGATCGACGCTTCGTGCCGCGCCTGCGAGGAGGTCGGCCCTTGGGCGTCGATGGTCTCGGCGGCGGTGCGGATCACGCCGCGCGCGGCGGCGATGTCGATCTCGTTGTCGGCGATCAGCCCCTGGGCTATGCCGTGCTCGGCGATCGGGACGCCGAAGGACGTGCGCGTCCCGATGTGCTCGATGGTCAGCTGGTGCGCCCGCACCGCGAGCCCGAGCCAGTTCATGCAGAACACCAGCCGCGAGGGCGCGAGCCGGACCTGCGCGAGCGCCAGACCCTGGCCGACTTGGCCCAGCACGGCGGAATCGGGCACCTCGCAGTCGGCGAAGGTCACCTCGCAGTGCCCGCCGGGCGCGCTGGTGTGGTCGAGGGTCGGCATACGGCGGCCCACCCGCAACCCGGGGTTGTCCTGGTCGACGAGGAACATCGTCGGGCCGTCACCGGTGCGCGCCACGCAGATGGTGAACGCCGCGCCCTGCGCGCCCGTGGTGAAGTGCTTGGCGCCGTTGATGACCCAGCCGGATTCGGTCTCCTCGGCGACGGTCTGCAACATGCCGGGGTCGGATCCGGCGCCCGGGGCCGGTTCGGTCATAGCGATCGCGGAACGGACGTCGCCCGCGGCCAGCGGTGCGAGATAGCGTTGCTTCTGCTCCTCGTTCGCCACGTGCGCGAGCAGGTGGATGTTGCCGTCGTCGGGGGCCCACGCGTTGAGTGCGATCGGGCCGAGCAGGCTGGCGCCCGCGGCTTCGAGCACCTGCGCCTGGGCGCGGGTGTCCAGGCCGAGCCCGCCGTACCGCGGATCCGACAGCGGGCCGAAGACGCCGGCCTCCTTGGCCTTCTTCTGCAGCTCGAGCCGCAGTGCGTCGTCCATCACCCGCCCGTCCACGACGACCTCGCGTTCCACCGGAACGACCTGGTCCCGAATGAACTGGGTGGTCTTGTCCACCAATTGCGCCACAGTGGTCATGGCGTCAGTCTCGGCGCGGCGCGCGACCGGGGGAGGGGGCGATAGTCAACGTCGATTGCGCGAATCGACTGCCCATTCGTTCGCTGCGGGGGCGGCTCGTCTCGGCGACGGTGATCGCGGAGACGTTGCCGGGCTAGGGGACGGATATGACTGACATAGCGGTGCGAGTCTGGCGCCGCCGCGACGAGGCCGAGGGCGTGTTCTCGCTCGACTTGGCCCCGGTCGACGGTGGCGAACTGCCGTCGTGGACGCCGGGAGCCCACATCGATGTCGCGGTCGGCGCGGCGGGCGTGCGGCAGTACTCGCTGTGCGGCGACCCGGCCGACCGGGCGCGCTGGCGGGTAGCGGTGCTGCACGAACCGGACGGGCGCGGTGGCTCGGCCTATCTGCATCGCGCCGCGCAACCCGGCTCGGTGTTGCGAGTGTCCGTGCCGCGCAACAACTTCGAACTCGTCGGCCGGGACGGGTACGTCTTTCTGGCCGGCGGAATCGGGATCACGCCGATCCTGCCCATGGTGGCCGCCGCGGAAGCCGCGGGTGCGCGCTGGTCGCTGTACTACGGCGGCCGCACCAGGGGGCACATGGCGTTCGCCGCCGCCCTCGCCGAGCGCTACCCACGGGCGAATCTGCTGCCCCAGGACGAGCACGGCCTGCTGCCGCTGGAGGAGATCTTCGCCGACCTGGGCGAGGCCGCCGTGTACTGCTGCGGACCGGAACCGCTGCTGGCCGCCGCGGAGGCCGAAGGCGCGCGACGCGGAGTGCCGGTGCACGTCGAGCGTTTCGTGCCGCGGCAGGTGCAGTTCGCCCCGAACGAGCCGTTCGAGGTGCGGTTGGCGGCCAGCGGCAGGACGTTCCGGATCGGGCCGAACCAGTCCATCGCCGACGTCTTGGAGTCCGCCGGAATCGGCATCGTCACCTCGTGCCGCGAAGGCACCTGCGGCAGTTGCGAAACCGCGGTTCTGGCCGGCGACATCGAGCACCGGGACGAACTGCTCACCGACGAGGAGCGGGCGCGCGGCGACACGATGATGCTGTGCGTCTCCCGGGCCAGGTCCGGCCCGCTCGTCCTCGACCTCTGACCTGCCCGCCGCGATCGCGGCAGGCGTGCGGCGCGCTCGGCGCGGCCGCTTCCCCTGAGAAAACCGAGAGGAAAGTAAAAAGGATGAGGAAAATCGTTGCGGTGGCCGCAGGGCTGGTCGCCGCAGTCGGGATTGCCTCCGGCTCCGCCGGTGCGCAGCCCGACAGCGACGACGCCGTCGACTTCACCGCCTACGCCACCGACACCCAGTCCATTGTCACCACCGATGCCGGTTCGATGGTCGTCGAAGAGGGTGTCTTCAAGGTCAAGGCCGCCAACGGCACCGTGCTCACCGGCATGCCGTTGAAGTTCCGCGTGGATGACTTCGAGTTCCCGATCGTGGCCGACATCGCCGGCCGCACCGCGACACTCACTCCGCAGTTCGACATGGCGAACGCGGCCTACAAGCCGGTCGCCCTGCCGTTCGAAGACAAGGCGCCGTGGAAGAACGAGTACGACCGTGAGCAGGCCGCCTGGTCCCGCATGACCAGCACCATCGCCATGGGCGCCACCATCGGCACCCTGGTCGGCGGCATCGGCGGCGGCGCGGTCGGCTGCGTGCTCGGCGGCATCGCGGGCGCGACCGTCGCCTCGGCGGCGATCGTCGGCCTGTTCGGCGCGTTCATCCCGGCGGCGGCCATCGGCTGCCTCGGCGGCATCATCGCGATCGGCGCCCTGGGCACCATCGCGGGCCAGATCCTGGTCACCGCCCCGGTGGCGATCGGCGCCGCCATCCAGTACTTCACCACTATCAATCAGCCTCCGCCGGCCCCGGCGAAGTAGGTAGTGGGGAAGAACCCGACGTCTCGTTCGTTGGGGGACACCTGACCCCGTCCGGCGGTAACGCCGGGCGGGGTCTTTCCGTCAAGCACCTCCCGAGCAGCGAGGCCGACTACACGGTGAGCCGATCGAGCGCGGATGGCTATTGTTCGCGGGATAGTCCGCGTGAGCGTTCCTGTCCTTGTCCGGTGCCGCCTCGCACAACGCTCGGCGCAGAACCAGGCGGCTGTCTCACCGCCGCTTGTGGATGCTGCGCCTGCCCAAGCCAGAGAACTCTTTCCACCTCCGACAGACGCCCTTTCTCGTCCAACTCTTTGAACGCCGCGTTCCGCGCCGCGTTCAGGGCCTGCAAGGCAGCGGCTTCACGTTCTTTCTCGGCTGCCGCGCGTGCCTCGACTGCTTCCCGCTCCGCCCTAACGGCGTCGGCCGCTTCTCGGGCCGCTTGGTCCCCAGCGTCGGCGGCCTCCCACTGCGGGTACTGGCTGGGTGGTGGAAATTCCCGCGCCACCCGTTCGGCCGCCTCCCGTTCCACCCGCGCACGTTCGGTTTCCGGCGTTCGGTGTGCCTGCTGGGCTCGCTCGGCTTGCTCGCGTGCCTGCCGGTCGCGTTCGGCCTGCTGGGGGGCCTCGGCCCTGCCGCGCGCAGCGGCTTCCCGGAACTGCTGCATCTTCCGGAATCCTTCGGCGCGCTCTTGTGCCCGCACAATCTCGCGTATCTTCGCCAGCCGTTCACGGGCACGCTCGGCACGATCCAGCTCGTACACCCGCATCAATTCGAGCTGCTTGGACATCAGAGATTGACCGAGTTGCATAGCGCGTAGTGCATCGGCACGGGAAACGATCTCGTGATGAAACCGGCCCGGAAAATCGCGCGCCATTGCTTGCAATTCAGCGGCGACGGCGCGAGGGACCTTCTCACCGGCCACCGTTTCCCACCGGGAACGGGTCAACTGACCCGACTCGAGTCCTGCCCGCTCTTTTACTAACTGCTCGCGAGTGTCCCGCTCATTGATCCGCCCGGATTTACGCTCTACACCTCGGGTACCTCGGTCTTCGGTGCGGGCGTTATCCAGAACACGTGGGCCTTTACTGGTTTCGATTCTGAACTGACGCACCCAGCCTTTTTCGGGAGTTTCCCCCCGCTCCTGCGCCCTGCCCAGTTCGAAGTACAGACCCTTTTCGTAGTTGGTCAGTCGCTGCCGAATGGCGTCGTATTCGTCGGGCATGACAGTGCCCACCCCCGTTTACCAGGTGTTATGTGCCCTTTCGGGCTTTGCGTATGTCTCGGGCGGCCGATGTGATCACGTAGTCCGCCATGCCGGGGCCATCGTCTTCGAGAAACAAATAGTCCGTCATCGAGGCCATGCTTCGGGTTTCTTCGCCGTTGCCGTCGTGTACCGCCGGACTGAAATCCGTGTAGAAGGGGGCGCCGCTCCACTCTGGGCGGTTGGTCCATTTCATTCCAGCTCGCCGGACAAAGCATTCACCGTAGAAACGAATGAATTGATCCGCAGTGTCCCGATTTTCGGGAGAGCGGAATCCATCGCGATCGCCGAAAACTTCTTTCGCCGCTTCCAAGATGCGTGTCGTAAGCGGCTGCGTCCACCAAGTGTCCGAATAGTCGGCAATGCCCGGAACCGTGTCAGACAAGAATTTCCGTATCTGCGATTCCATGCGTTCGGGCGCAACCCAATCAAGGAATGCTTGGGTTTTGTCATCGAATTCGATATCGAAACCGATCTGTTCGTCGTCCACTGGCCGGGCCTTCCCCTCATGTTGGCTGTCTGGGTATCGCGGGCTGAGCAGTACAGTTTTGCGCCCGCGCGCGTCAACGGGCAAGCGGCGGAGCGAAGCGGGGTGTCGCGATCGTTGGATGCCTGAACCGGATTCATCATCGCTCTGCATACAGCCGTTCCCCGGGCAACCTCGGTAAGTGGTCGGGTGCGTCACCGGCGACGGACACTCCGTCTGTGCGGTGCCGGACCCCTTCGTCCTGGACGAAGATCAAAGCGGCAGTGCGGCACGCGGCGTAGTGCAGGTGGTAGCCGCGCATCCGGACGACCAGGTGCACGTCCGGTTCGTTCGGCAGCGGGGATGTCATCACGTACCCCGCTTCGTGCTGGGAGTGTGCATAGGCGGACCTTCCGTGAAAGGGAGTCACGCGGGTATCGAATAATCCTGTCGCTCAGTGTGTTTGAGGAGGACCGGGGAAGGCTGGCGAAGGGTTCGGTTGGGCACACCGATGTGGAGTCCCGTCCGCGCAGCCTTCCCCTTTCGGGTGCCCCGGCATATGGGTGCTTCCCCTATGGTGCAAAGGGGGGACCAGGGGGGCCGCGTGGCGTGCCGGGGCGGTCTGGAGAGGTCGTTGTCAGGTGCCGGTGATGTGCTGGCCGATGATCGCGGGTATCAACAGGTCCAGAAAGGTGATGTCATCAGCTGCGGGGATGTTGTCGATGATCGGATCGAGCACCGGCGCGGCGTACAGGCGGCCGGTGTGCGGTGCGGCGGCGGTGCGGGCGCTGGAGATCAGTTCAAAGACAACCACGGCCATCAGGCGCACACGGGTGGTCTCGGTCATCCCGTCCCGTACGGCGACCGCAGTGCTGGCCATGAGGGTGCCGATCACGTCGGTGAGGACGTCGAGTTCGGCGGCGTTGCGCTCGGCGTCCTGATCGTCGGTCATCGACCGGCCCGCGGCGGCGGCCCTGGCGGCGGGGCAGGCATGAGTTCGGGGTGTGGGGTGGGGTCGAACACGACGCGGATACCGATCCACGGGCATTTCTGGCTGCCGAGTGCGATGTCCATCGGTGAGTCGTGATCGGCCATGCGACCGTTGACGATCTTCACCATCTGTCCGAAGCAGTTCATGTATGGGCATTTCACCGAGGACACCTCACCGGTTGCCGGATTCAGGGTGGCCATGCCGCAGTGCTCGACGGTGATCCACGGGTCACAGCCTGGGCCGCATCCGAATGGCATTGTGGCCGTGCTGCTGTGGTCAGGCATACGCCACCGCCTGGCGCTGTCGCGCGTGCTGGGCGGCGCATCCCCGGAGCGCCTCGACCACGACCCGCGCCGGTGGGCGGTAGGGGTCGCGGGGTGGCTGTACCCACGCCCGGAAGAGGCCGGGGCGCTGTCCAGGTCCGGGCAAGCTGATGCTTCCTCCGGCACGGAGTATGGATACGTTCAGCCGTGACAGCTCCGCATACAGCCGGACATCGGTTGGCAGGTCCGGGCGGGTCAGGAACGTCCAACGCTGATAGCGCGGGTGGGTCAAGATCGGTCCCACACGGTGGTCGTGGCGGTGCATCCACGCTTTGACCTCCGAGCCGATGAAGGCGGGCATCATCAACCCGCACACCCGGCCCGCACGCAGTGTGATCCGCCCTAGATGCGGCGGGTGAACCTCGGCGGGCAGATCACACACCTTTCGGTAGAAGTCGCACACCGACATCGGTGTGTCCCCAATTCTTTTCGGCGAATCCATAAAACGTCTCCCCTGACTCGAACGATTGACGCTGCGTACTGGATGGAATGGTTGGTGGACCCGAAACCGGGGCGGGCATTTGCCACCGGAGACAATGCGCCGTGCTCGTCTCTGGTGCCCTCTCGCGCGGGTTTGGGTTGTGCGAGAGGCTTTCCCGGTTCCGGGTACCTATCCAAGGTTGCCGGGGGAGGATTCTGGGTGGAAGGTAGGACAGGCGCAGGTATTACCAATCGATACCAGTGGAGTCGACAGGGGGCACGGTGACGGGCGTGACGGTGTGGACTGGTGCTGATGTGAAGGCGCTACGGACTGCATGCAGGCTGACGCAGAACGACCTTGCGGAGGCTTTGCGTTGCAGCCAGCGAACGGTCAGTTTCTGGGAGGGCCGTCCTTCGGCGCAAGTGGGTGTCGCCCATCAGGCGGGTCTGGACAGACTGCTGGCGGACGCGGACCATGGGGCACAAGATCGGTTCCGGAAGTTGATTGGAGACGACGTGGATCGGCGACAATTCTTTGCCGCAACAGGAGTGTTGGTGGGTGCATCTGCGCTGCGCGGCGATGATGTACCGATAGTCACCCCGGATGCGATCGGTCATTTGCGCACAACCATCCACTCGGCGATGCTGCTGGATGATCAGTTGGGCTCGAACGCGGCACAGCCGATCATCGAGGCTCAGTCGCGGGCCTGTACGGCACTGTTGCGTGACTGCCCGTCGAGACTTCGACCGGAGCTTCAATCCCTCACCAGCGAAGCCACCGCAAGCAATGCATGGGCAGCATGGGACCAGGGCCGATACGAGAAGTCCGATCGGCTTTTCGTTGCTGCGTACGACCATGCGACGGACGCAGGCGACCAGGATGTGGCGGTTGGGATGCTGTGCCACAGAACCCAGCTTGCGATCTGGACCCATCGGTACCAGGTGGCGGCCGACTTGGCCGATGCAACGATGAGGCTGCCAGTGGCAGATCCGAGAATGGCCGACTACATGCTTCTGCAATCGGCGCAGGCGTATGCGTACGCGGGGCGGTCACGTGAGGCGTGGCCGCTTCTGGATCGAATCTCAGGGAAGCACGCCAACCCGACAACGCCTGACGTCTCGTACGCGTACTACATGAGTGATTGGCTCACCGGTCTCCTGACGAGCAAGAGTCTGGAAATGGCAGGCGAGACGCGCGCGGCGGTCGAGACGATCGAAGCATCGATAGATCGCATCCCCGAGACTGACGTACGAGACCGTGCGCTTGCGCTGCTTCACCTGACAAAACTGACTGTCCGGGAGGACCTTGATCGGGCATGCCGGGCAGCGGAACGTGCTGTTGAGCTGTCGAAGATCAACACATCGCCACGCCTGCGGGAGGTTTACCGCAATACACGCGCCGCGCTCGCACCATGGGCACGATCGAGTGCAGTTCGCCGATTGGACTCGATAGCGGCTGACGTGTTGTAGCCGAGCGTCGGGGCTGAATCGAGCGCCGCCGAGGCGGGGGTGCCTGTGCAGTGGCACAAGGGAGTGGCATTGCGTCCTGAGTCACTCGATGGCTGCGCTACAGGGCTGGCAGTAGTGGCAATCGCGGTCGGAGCTGTTGCTGATCCTTTAGCGCGATGTCGAACCGGGAGATGATCGCGGTATGGGTGTGGGCGAGTTGATCCGTGAGCTCCGGAAGGCTCGGGGATGGTCGCAGGGGCGGCTGGCGGACGAGCTGGCGGCTCATTCGGGGGCGAGCATCTCTCGGGAGTACATCTCGAGGCGTTGGGAGAACGGAGACACGGTGCCCAGCCGCTTTTGGCTACGCCATCTATCGGCGGTGCTGGATGTGCCTCTGGCTGTTTTCGAGGACGAGGGCATGAACAGACGAAAGTTCCTGGCTCAGGTGGCTGCGACGAGTATCGCGCCGGTAGTGGCGTCGGATCTGCTTGCGGCCGGATTCTCGGCGCGGCTGGATCATGCCGGGCCGAGCCTCGAGGCGTGGCAGGCGAAGCTCAGCGCCTACGGCACCGATTACATGTCGCTCGGTGCGGCGGATATCCAGCGGCGCCTGGCTATCGACCTGGCGATTCTGCAACAGCAGTTGGATAGTCCGCAGATGTGGGGAGCGGCGGCCCGGCTGATGACGTTGTACGCGAAGACGTTTCCGGGGTCGGACGGCACCAAGGCAGTCACTTGGTATCGAATGGCTGCCGAGGCCGCAGATCGCTCCGAAGACGAGCAGACCCGCGTGTGGGTGCGCGGGCGGGCGGCCATTGCGCTCGGTTACGAGGGTGCGGCGCTGCGAGTCGCCGACCTCTTCGCCGACCAGGCATTGGCGCTGTCGGACAAGCCGAGCTTGGGTCGTCTCAATGCGATCATGGGCAAGGCCCACGCGGCGGTACTGCGCGGCGATCACAAGGCGGGGCGCGCTCTTGTGGACGAGGGACACCGGGTGTTCGACAAGGCGGGGTCCTACGAGCAGACCTCTGACTACGCCGTCCCGTGGTGGCGCATGAACGTGTTCCTCTCCTTGCTGGCGGCGCGGCTGGGAGATGAGAAGTCGGCGATCGCCTCGCAAGAGCAGGCGCGCTGAGAGCTTCCGGTCGAGTTGCCGCGCTTCGCAACGCATCTGGAGATGCATCGCGGTCTGATGCTGGTCAGGGCGGGCGATCGAGCCGAAGGGATCCGGACGGCACGCGATGCGATGGATGTACTGCCGCCGGAGAAGCACTCACTGACTTTGCGGATGCTGATGGACGAGATCGCTGGTTCCAGTGATGGTGCAGCACGTGTCACCCGCGCATAGGTCTATTCAGCCGGTTTCGATAGATCACGACCCGCACCGGACATGATCGAAGCCGATAGCAGACGGAACGGTTCACGCGCCGTGTGCACGGCTCGATGCCCGCAAGGCCATGGCGGACCACCGCGAAGGCCGGCCATGCGGGCGGTCATCGGACCATCCGGCATTCAGAGCCGGAAGATGCGCGCGCCGACACCCCATCCGGCGCTGGACCAGTTGGGGCCGAGGCAAGCCACCGTGCCCGACTGTCCGACAGGGAGGTCTTTGCGCGCTGTGTACCGGCCCAAGATCGGCGGATTGGCGGTGAAGTCGTATCCGATGCAGTCGATCTCGAGTCGGTAGCTGCCCGCATCGCCCTGGCAGGTCCCGTTGTACGACCATGGGCCGTTCATCGATCCTGAGCAGCCGGGCTCGGCGGCGGCCGTTCCGGTGGCCATCCCCGTGAGGGCGACTGCCACAGCGGGAGCTGCCAGGCACATCGCTATTGCCCGAGCCGAGGTTCGCATACTTAGCTCCAATTGTTGTTCGGCGTTGATTACATGGGATGTATTCGACGTTATGCCGCAACACGTTACAGATTTGAGGCAGTGGCAACGACGCGAACGCGGACGAATCAAAATGCATGGCAATCGACCGAAATCGTGCGTTGAGCAGCCAAACGCCGGGGAAGTGTCGGCTAGCCGATAAGAACCGAGCCCGAGGGCTGACCGAACGCCCGCGCACGGCATTGCAGGATGTGCTGAGCCGCAGCGATCTCAGGCCGTATGACCGCCCGGGTTGTTTGCCCGTTGTGGGCCGATCGCGGTGTCAGTGGAGGTGTCAGGTGTGTGTCAGGTCGGTGTCAGTCGGCCCGGCGACAGTGTGTACATCGAACAAAACGACCGGCGCCGACACGGTTCCAGTCGGTGCCACAACCGATTTCGAGGAGTAGACGCCATGTCCATCACCATCACCCTGACCGACCAGGACAAGAGCACCCTGCGTACCGCCGCTTACGGTGCGGTGTCGCTGATGGCCGCCTCGGGTGCGCCGCACAAGGGCATCTCGCACGGCTCCATCGCCCTGACCTCGGCGACCGGGCTGGTCGGGCACGTGCTGTCGGCCAAGTCCAAGGACATCCACCTGCCAGGCAAGTCCGTCGCCGAACTCGCCGATCGGGTGCTGCCGAGCCTGACCGCGGCAATGAGCCTGCTCGGCAAGCAGCATCCGGGTGAGGCCGCCAACTTCCGTGACACCGTCCTGGTCGCCGTCGAAGCTGCCGCCGGGCCCCGTAAGGGCGAGACCAGCCCCGCGGTGGCTGCGATGGCACGCAAGATCACCGCGGCACTCGACGCCGCCTGACGGGGTGCGGAGGCCGGCGCAGCTGGTGGCTGGTCGCGGGGCCCTCTCCGGACCCCGCGACACGGTCACCGACCGTCGAACCCCGGCTGTGGCCGCGTGAGCGGGCTGGGTTCATGCCACCCTCGACGGCCACGGTCCCCAGCGGATCCCGCAGACCAACTGTTCAGCGACTTTTGCCGTCCGGCGCAGATCCCGGGCACGGGCGTGGGGCCTGGTGTTCCCGGTGGCACCATCGCACCCGGTGAGCGCTGTGGCCCGTGACCGGTTCCGGTGGATTCTCATTCGTTGTCGGCAGCGTTGCTGTCGTCCGGCGCCGATTCGTGCTATCGAGAACGGATGACGCCGACGCGCTCCTCCTACGATGTCGTGATCGTCGGTGGCGGCCACAATGGTTTGGTGGCCGCCGCGTATCTGGCACGGGCCGGGCGGTCGGTGCTGGTGCTCGAACGGCAGTCGCACACCGGCGGCGCGGCGGTGTCGGCGCGGGTGTTCGCGGGCATCGACGCGCGGCTGTCGCGGTACTCGTATCTGGTCAGCCTGCTGCCGCGGGTGATCGTCCAGGATCTGGGCTTGCGGTTCGAGACGCGGCGGCGGGCGATCTCGTCCTACACGCCGGTCGGCGACCGTGGTCTGCTGGTGTCTTCGGCGCAGGCGCGGACAGGGGCGAGCTTCGCGCGGCTGACCGGGTCGGATCGAGAATTCCGTGCCTGGCAGCGGTTCTACGCGGCCACGAACCAGCTCGCGCGACGGGTGTTCCCCACGCTCACCCGCCCGCTTCCGTCCAAGGAGGCGCTACGGCACATCGTGGACGACGCGGCCACCTGGGAGGCGCTGTTCGAGCGGCCGTTGGGCGAGACGATCGAGTCCACCTTCGCCGACGACATCGTGCGCGGCGTGGTGCTCACCGATGCGCTGATCGGCACATTCACCCACGCGCACGATCCGTCGCTGCGACAGAATCGCTGCTTCCTCTATCACGTGATCGGCGGAGGGACCGGCGACTGGGACGTGCCGGTCGGCGGCATGGGCGCGCTCACCGACGCGCTCGCCGAGGCCGCCCGCGCGGCAGGCGCGGAGATCGTCACCGGCTGCGAAGTGACGAACATCGAAACCGATGGCGAGACAGCTGAAGTCGGGTACGCGGACGGAAAGGTCGGCGCGGGCTACGTCCTGGCGAACGTCGCACCGTTTACGCTCGCCGGATTGCTCGGCGAGCCGCTGCCGCCGAAACCCGAAGGCGCTCAGCTGAAGATGAACATGCTGCTGCGACGTCTCCCGCGATTGCGCGACGCCGAAGTCGATTTCCGCGAGGCATTCGCCGGGACTTTCCACATCGGCGAGTCGTATGCCCAGCTCGACCGAGCCTACGGCGAGGCCGCGATCGGCCGCATCCCGTCCGCGCCGCCCGCGGAGATCTATTGCCACACCTTGACCGACCCGACGATCCTGGCTCCGGACCTGGCCGAGCGGGGTGCGCACACCCTCACGCTGTTCGGGCTGCACGCTCGGGCGAAACTGTTCGCCACCGATCACGAGGCGGCGAAAGACCAGATGGTGGAAGCCACGCTGGCCCAACTCGATTCGGTACTGTCCGAGCCGATCGCGGACTGCTTGGCAAGGGACGAGAACGGCGTGCCCTGCCTGGAGGCGAAGACCCCGATCGAACTGGAGCGTGAGGTCGGCCTGCCCGGTGGCCACATCTTCCACCGGGACCTGGCCTTTCCTTACCTCCCGGAGGACGCCGACCCGGCCGACCCGGCCGCCCGCTGGGGCGTGGCGATCGGCCACCGCAACGTGTTCTTGTGCGGTGCGGGCGCGATCCGGGGCGGCGGGGTCAGCGGCATTCCCGGGCACAATGCCGCGATGGCCGTGCTCGATGCCGGTCAGGCCGGTTGAGCACGCAAAGCGATCTTGGCGGCGCGGCCCGGTGTCTCGGTGGCGACCGCGGCGTCCGCCGCCGATTCCAGCGAATAGGCGGCTTCGATGTCCAGTCGCAGCAGGCCGCGGGCGGCGAGGTCGATCAGTTCGCCGATGAGCTGTCCGCGGTGGTCGGCCCCGATCTCCTCGATCCGCTTGGCGCCCCAGAATCCTTTGACCACGGTCTGGCCGAAAATGAGACTGCCCGGATCGAGCGACAGCGGCTGCCCCGAGAGCGCGCCGAAGGAGATCAGTTGACCGCCCGGCGCGAGTAACGCCAGTTCGTCGGCGGCGGCGCGTCCGCCCACCTGGTCGACCGCACGGGCGATCGGCGCACCCGACGTCGCCGCTTCCACCTGGCCGCGCCAGCCCTCGCTCTCGGTGTCGAGCACCGGCTCGTAGCCGAGTTCGCGCAGTGCCGTGACCGAGGCCTGGCCGCGGACCAGACTGAGTACGCGCAGACCGCGTTGCCGCGCGAAGACGTTGACGAGCCTGCCGACCGCACCGTTGGCGGCATTGATCGCCAGCCACTCGCCGGACCGAAGCTCGAGGTCTTCGATCAGCATCAGCGCGCTCAACGGCATGGCCAGCAGCTGGGCCGCGGTCTCGTCGGAGACCGTGTCGGGCAGCGGGATCGCCTGGCGAGCCGGGACCACGAAATACTCGGCCCAGACGTTCTGCGCGCCGGACACCGTCACCCGCCGTCCGACCGACATATCGGTGACCCCGGGGCCCACCGCGTCGACGCGCGCCACCGCCTCGCTGCCCGGGATGGCGGGCAGTTCGGGCCGGTAACCGTACACGCCGCGCACGATGGCCAGGTCGTGATTGTGGATCGGGGACAGGATGAGCGCGAGCCGCACCTCGCCCGGCCCTGGTTCCGGTACCGGGCGTTCGACGGCGGTCAGCACGTCTTTCGGTTCGCCGAACCGTTCGATGACTACGGCACGCATATCCGCTCCTTCTCGATCAGTCGTCGGCGACGAGGACTTGGACGTCGATGTTGCCGCGGGTCGCGTTGGAATACGGGCACACCTGGTGTGCTTTGTCGGCGAGCGCCTGCGCGTCCTCCCGGGACAGATGGGGGAGCGAGATCTCCAGGGTAACCGCCAGGCCGAAACCACCGGCGTCGTTCGGGCCGATCCCGACCTTCGCGCCGACGGCGGAGTCATCGATGTTCGCCTTGGCCTGCTTGCCGACCAGGCGCAGCGCCGAATGGAAGCACGCCGCGTAGCCCGCCGCGAACAGCTGCTCGGGATTGGTGCCCTCGCCGCTGCCGCCCATCTCCTTGGGCGCCGACAACTCGACGTCGATCTTGCCGTCGGTGCTGCGCGCGTGGCCGTTGCGTCCGTCGCCGGTGGCCAGGGCTTCGGCGGTGTAGAGGATCTGCATGTCTACTCTCCTTCGTTGAGCTGCGACTTCAGCGCATCGGTCAGTCGGTGCAGGATGCCGCGCAACATGACGACGTCGTCCATGGACAGGCCGCTGGCCTCCGCCATTTGGGCCGGAATGTCGCCCGCCTCGGCGCGCAGTGCCCGCCCGCGCTCGGTGAGCCGGATGTCGACGCGGCGTTCGTCGGCCGCCGACCGCTGCCGCTCGACCAGGCCCGCCGCCTCCAGCCGCTTGAGCAGCGGAGAGAGTGTGCCGGAATCCAGATCGAGGGCTTGGCAGACGTCGCCGACGCTGCGTTCGTCGCGTTCCCACAGCGCCAGCATCACCAGGTACTGCGGGTAGGTGAGCCCGAGCCGGTCCAGCTTCGGGCGGTAGACCGCGGTCATCGCCCGGGACGCCGCGTACAGCGGGAAGCACAGCTGCTCGTCGAGGGAGAGATGATCGGTCATGAGCAATAATGTAGTGAGCAATTAGGTTGTGCACAACTGATAGGTGGCATGGTGCTCGTCACAGTGCGGCCGAGGGGGGCCGGGACCGCCTCAGGTGCTCGACCCAGTCCCGGATCAGCGGGCCGGGAAGCGGAGTACGCGGTCGTCGCCGCCCTCTGGATCGCCCCGGCCGTCGGTGTTGGAGGTGGTGAGCCACAATGCCCCGTCCGGTGCGACCTCCACGGTGCGCAACCGGCCGTACCGGTCGCGCATTTCGGCTCGGGGCGTGCCCAGACGGCCGTCCTCGAGCGGCACCGTCCAGAGCCGTCTGCCGCGCAGCGCGGCGACGTACAGGGTGTCACCGGTGATGGCGATGCCCGACGGTGAGGCCTCGGCGGTGGTCCAGGTCAGCAGCGGATCGGTGAAGCCCCGGTCGGCGCCCCCGGTGCCCTCGACGTCGGGCCAGCCGTAATCGCGGCCGGGCTCGATCAAGTTGATCTCATCGACTCGGTTCTGCCCGAACTCCGCGGCGAACAACCGCCCGGCCCGGTCCCAGGCCAGACCCTGCACGTTGCGGTGGCCGAGACTGTAGACCGGGGAGCCGGGAGTCGGATTGTCCGGAGCGGGGCGGCCTTCGGGAGTCAATCGGAGGATCTTCCCGTTCGGGCTCGCCGGATCCGGTGACCGCTCGGATTGCCCGGCATCGCCGGTCCCGGCGTACAACATGCCGTCCGGCCCGAACGCGATCCGTCCGCCGTTGTGGTTACCGGCCTTGGCGATCCCGTCGACCAGCACCTCCGGTTGCCCGTCGAGCCGGAACCGGACGATCCGGTTGTCCGTCTCGGCGGTGAAATAGGCGTAGACATAACGGCTTTCGGCGAAATCCGGCGCGATGGCGAGCCCGAGCAGTCCGCCTTCGCCACGCGCGGTCACGCCGGGCACCTGGTACACCTGCTCCGGTGCACGGCCCGTGGCAATGCGCAGTATCCGTCCGGAGTCCCGCTCGGCGACCAGCGCGGCGCCGTCGGGCAGGAAGGCCAGGCCCCACGGAACGTCGATGTCCCCGGCGACTACCTCGGCGGCATCGAGGTCGGGCCGCCCGGCGGGATCGCTCGGCGCGAGAGTGCCGGTCGCCGCAGTCGGAGCGCTACTCGGTCCGGCGGGGTTCTCCTCGCCGCATGCCGACATCGCCGCGGCGACCAGGAGCACGGCGATCGCCGCACGCAATCGCGGCGCGCGTCCGCTCCCGATCACATCCGCAACCCGGACGGCCCGTCGTGATCGCCGGTCGTCACCTGCGCCCCGGAGGGGCGTTCGGACGTCGCGGGAGAGGCCGGATCCGGGAGTCATCAGCCGAGATAGGTTCCGTACCAGTCGATTACGCGACGCCAGGCTTCGGTGGCCGCGGTGGCACTGTACCGCTGGCCGGTGTCGTTGAAGAAAGCGTGGTCCGCGTCGGGTGCGGTGAAGATCTGGTGCGGGTTGCCCGAGCGGGCCAGCGCCGCTTCCGCGGCGGGCCGGGAGGCGTTCACGCGCGCGTCGTTCGCCGCGTAGACGCCGAGCACGGCGGCTTTCGACGCGGACAGATCGCCGTTGTCCGGGAACGGTCCGTAGAAGGGCGTCGCGGCGGCCAGCCGCGACGGGCCGGAGGCCAGCAGCAACCAGGTCAGGCCGCCGCCGAAGCAGAAACCGGTGGCGCCGAGCTTCTTTCCCTCCACCCGGCGCTGGAGTTCGTCGAGCCCGGCGCGCAAGTCGGCCACGAGCTGTTCGGGCGGAATGCGGCTCAGCTCGGCGGTCGCCGCGGCCGGATCGGTGAACGCGGCGGTGCCGCCGTGCGCGGAGAGGAGGTCGAGCGCGAGCGCGGAGTATCCGGCGCCCGCGAATCGTCCTGCCACCGAACGGATGTGGTCGGTGAGGCCCTTGTTCTCGTGGACGACCAGCACCCCGCCCCGTGGCTGCTGCGCCGCCGCCCACGCGGCTTGCAGCGGCGTCCCGCCCGGTCCGGTGAAGGTGACGGCGGTCGTCGGGAGGGCGGCGGCGGAACCCGGTGGCGTCGAGGGCGCCGTGGGTGCGGGTCCGTAATCGGTGATCCCGGTATCGCCGCCCGCGCAAGCGGCCAGCAGGGCGGCCGCGGCGGTGGCGCCCAGCCCGAGCAGGCCCAGCCTGCGCAGTGCCTCTCGCCGGGTGAGTATGCCATCGGCGTGATCGGTGGCGATCTCCTCCGCGACGTAGCGCTGCAGCGGCGTCATGAGCCCCACCATAAGCCGGATCGGCCCTGCGCGCGCGGCGTTCACCGGCTGTCCGGCCGCGACAAACCGACCCGACCGGACCTCCCCGGAGATTCGCCGAATGGTTGCTACGTTGGCGCTCAATCGGGCGATCGATGGTCGGTCCGGACACCGGTCGAGGGAGCGAGATGGCATCGGGGCGTGTGGTGGGACGAACGATGATCAGGGCGATCCGGGTGGTTGCCGCGGCCGCGGTGCTGGCGACCGCGGGCTTCGGGTCGGTGCCCGCGGCGGCGGAGCCGTCGCCCGACGCGCACAGCGTGCGGTGGACCGCGCTGCACGACGGACCCCAACCGTACGCCGACGTGCACATCGACTGGGACGTCCCGATCCGGATGAGCGACGGCGTGGTGCTGAAGGCCAACGTCTACCGGCCGGTGAAGCGGGGCGGCGAGGTGGAGCAGCAGCCGCTGCCCACCATCGTGAACCTCACGCCGTACACCAAGCTCATGACCAATCTGATCGACTCGGCGCTCGCGGCGCCCGGGTTGCAGCCGCTGACGGTGCGGCTGGTGAACCGCGTCAATCTCTCCCGCACGCCGGTCAGTGGTTTCGGCGATCTGCTGCACGCGGTCGATGGTGGCACCGTGCAGACGGTGCTCGGTCTCGACCGCAACCTGATCCGTGCCGGATACACCCAGGTCATCGTGGACGTGCGCGGCACCGGTTTCTCCCAGGGGGCGTGGGACACCCTCGGTGAGCGGGAACAGCTCGACACCCGCGAGGTGATCGAGTGGGCGGCCACCCAGCCGTGGTCGAACGGCCGGATCGGGATGAGCGGTGGCTCGTATTCGGGAATCAACCAGCTGCGCGCCGCCGAGAACGCCCCCGCGCCGCTGCAGGCGATCTTCCCCGTGGAGCCGGGGAGTGATCTCATGCGCGATGTCGTGGCTCCGGGTGGCGGCGTGGGGACGACGTTCCTTCCGATGTGGCTCAACACGGTCAACCAGTTGAAGCTGATACCCGACGTGCAGTCGATGTTCAACGGCACCTTCGACTGGGCGTGGCTGCACGAGCGGATGTCCGATCCGGCCAGCAACGTCGATCTGCTGGCCCAGGCGCTGCTCACGCCCTCGCTCGATCACGTGCCGCCCGCGCTGGCCGACGCGCTGGACGAGGACAGCTATTTCCGTCGCGGCATCCAGGGGCATCCCGAGCGCATCACGGTGCCCACCTTCGTCTACGGAGGCTGGCACGACATCTTCGCCAACAGCGCGACCAAGCTGTACAACGCGATTCCGCTGCCCGCGGGGCGCAAGCAATTGGTCGTCGGCGACACCTATCACGCGAATCCCGGTGCGGGAACCGGCATTCCCGGCGCGCCGCCACGGCTCGACGTGCTGCAACGGGTGTGGTTCGACAAGTGGTTGAAGGACGTCGACCACGACCTGGGCGACTTCGGGCCGATCACCGTGTGGGAACAGGGCGGCGGCTGGATCACCCTCGGGCAGTTCCCGCAGAAGGACCTCAACCATCGCCGCGTGTACCTGTCGGCCGCTCCGAGCGGCACCACCGGGAAGGCCGTGCACGACGGATCGCTGACGATGACCGTGCCGAACGAACGGCAGACCTTGACGGTGTCGCCCGGCCTCGCCGTGGCATGTTCGCGCGACACCGCGCAGGGTTCGGCCGGAATGGCCGCGGTGGTCGACGTGTGCGCGAAGGACTCGCGCATCGCCGAGCGCAACGCCCTGACCTTCACCAGTGCCCCGATGACCGAGCCGACGGTGATCTCGGGCCCGATCAACGTGCACTTGAACACCG
This sequence comes from Nocardia abscessus NBRC 100374, assembly GCF_000308455.1. GTDB lineage: Bacteria > Actinomycetota > Actinomycetes > Mycobacteriales > Mycobacteriaceae > Nocardia > Nocardia abscessus. The sequence goes on from NZ_BAFP01000274.1 coordinate 295,341, forward strand.
TGCACGAGGCCACCGACGGCTACTGGAACGTGACCGTCAACGACGTCGGGCCCGACGGAACGTCGAAGGTGCTGACCACCGGGCAGCTGACCGCCTCACTGCGCGCCGTCGACGAGCGCAAGAGCAGCCGCACACCGACCGGCGACCTGACCGAACCGTTCAATCCGATCACCCTGGACAGCGTGCAGCCGGTCGTCCCGGGGGAACCGGTGGCGCTGGACATCGCGGTCATTCCGACGCAGGCGGTACTGCGACCCGGCCATCGGCTGCGGATCGACGTCTTCGCGGGCAACTCGCCGAAGGCGCTGGCGTTCCGGCCCATGCTCAACAACACCGCACTGAAGCCGCAGCACCTCGAACTGGATCCGTCGGCGCCGAGCTTCGTCATCGTGCCCACCAACCGTCCGCTGGGCTGAGCGACTCACAGCTGCGACTGCACCTGCGCGGAGATCAGTTCGAGATGGGCCAGATCGCTGAGGTCGAGCACCTGCAGGTAGAGGCGGCGGGTGCCGATCTCGGCGTACCGGCCGATCTTGTCCACCACCTCGGCGGGCGAACCGGCCAGGCCGTTGGTCTTCAGCTCGTCCACTTCGCGCCCGATGGCCGCGGCTCGGCGCGCCACCTCGGCGTCGTTCGCGCCGACGCAGACCACCAGAGCGTTGGAGTAGACCAGGTCGTCGGCCGGTCGGCCGTAGGCCTCCGCGGCGGCGCGCACCCGGCCGAACTGCCGCGCGCTGTCCTCGATCGAGGAGAACGGCATGTTGAACTCGTTCGCGTACTGCGCGGCCAGCCGCGGAGTACGGGTGGCGCCCTGCCCGCCGATCAGCACCGGTATCGGGTCCTGCACCGGTTTGGGCAGGGCGGGGGAGTCGGTGAGCTGGTAGTGCTTGCCCTCGTAGCTGAAGGTGTCGCCGGGTTTGGTGGCCCAGAGACCGGTGATGACGGCCAGCTGCTCTTCCAGCCGGGCGAACTTGTCGGTGGGGAACGGGATGCCGTACGCGGCGTGCTCCTCGGCGAACCAGCCACTGCCCAAACCGAATTCGACCCGGCCCCCGGACATCTGGTCCACCTGCGCGACCTGGATCGCCAGTGGGCCGGGCAGCCGGAAGGTGGCGGCGGTGACCAGGGTGCCCAGGCGGATCCGCTTGGTCTCCCTGGCCAGTCCGGCGAGGGTGATCCAGGCGTCGGTCGGGCCGGGCAGCCCGTCGGCGCCGCCCATGCTCAGGTAGTGGTCGCTGCGGAAGAACGCGTCGAATCCCAAGTCCTCGGTGGCCTTGGCGACGGTGAGCAGGGTGTCGTAGCTCGCGCCCTGCTGCGGCTCGGTGAAGATGCGTAGTTCCATGTCTTCCGACCCTAGCCGGTCGGCGGGAGCGGGGAATTCGGCTCGATATAGGTGCGCGCGATCAGCGCCGCGCGTAGTCGGTAGAGCACCTGCGGAAGGGCGGTGTCCAAGCCGGTGAGGCGGCCGATGCGCTTGAGGCGATGGTCGACGGTGTTCGGATGCAGGTACATCGTCCGGGAGGTGCGCCTGCGGTTGAAGTCGTTGCGGACGTGCTCGCGCAGGGTCTCGAACAGCTCCGGATGTTCCTCCAGCGGGTCGAGCAGGGCGGCCAGCCGGTCGCGGCCCGGGCCCGGCCGGGTGAGCTGGTACTCGAGGGCCAGGTCGTCGAAGCGGTACAGGCCCGGCGGGCGCTGCAGGCGCCGGACCATGTCGAGCAGTTCGTGCGCCTGGTCGGCGGCATCGGGGATCCGGTCCGGCTCGGCGGCGATGGCGGCAGCGGTGAGCGGAGCGGGCACCGCCGCGGACAGCGCGGCGACCAAGTCGTCGAGTTCGTTCTCGGCGACCAGCGACAGCGGCACCAGGATCGTCCCGCCGATCGCGCTGAGCAGGGCCGGCACGTGTCTTCCGCAGTGCACGGCGAGGCAGATCTGCATGCGCTGCCGGATGGCGTGCCCGTCTCCGGGCCGTCGACCGGGATGTTCCTCGGTGGCTCGGCCGAGCGCAACGGTCAATACGCTGTAGCGGTCGGCGACCGGAATGCCGTACTCCCGGTAGACCTTTCCGGGGTGGTGCCCCCTGAGCAGCGCGACGGCCGCGGCGTGCGGAGCCGTCTGCTCGGCGGCGGGTGCGACGGACAGATAGGCGAGCGATACCGTCGCGGTGACGGCGTGGAGTGCGTCGAAGAGCCCGCGGATGTCGTCGTGGCCTACGGCGGGCGATCCTCGTAGGTGATCGTCGAGATAGAGGCGGAATCCCTCGTGGACGAGGTGCTGGACGGTGTCCATCGGGACTCCGACGCCGGCCCACCGGGTAGCGGCCTCGAAAATGCGGACCGTGCGGTCCGGTGACTCGGGGCCGCCGGACGCGACCAGGTCGAGGCAGTTCGCGACGGTGGCGCGGATTTCCTCACGCAGCAGATTTCCGCTCGTGACGTGCCGCCGGGGAATGATGTCCAGCAGGTGTCGCACGATATGTTCGGTGGCCGGGACGAGATCGGCGGAACGCGTGGTCGGCACGCCGCCCCCCTCAGCGCCCGCGCCCGCCGCCGACCGTCCGTGGGTCGAGCGTGCGGTCGCGGTTCGGATGTCGGACCAGGTGCGTGCATTGTGTCGTCGCAAACATGTCGATACTTCCCGTCCAGTCGTCCGCGCAGCTTCGGAAGTCATTGGCGCAGAGGTGATTTGGAGACGCCGGTAACATCGCGAAGTCGCGGTCCTTGAAATGTAGCCGCGCCGGCGCGGCTGGTCACTGCACGGGTCGACGAAGTGGCCTGCCGCTAGGTTGTAGCCGATGACAAGTCCACGAGCACGAGATCTGCCACGTATGGGAGGAATGCTCGAGTGCACTATGTACCGATCGTCGTGATGGGGGTGTCGGGTTCGGGTAAGACGACGGTCGGCACCCGCCTGGCCGAAGCGCTCGGCGTCGACTACGCCGAAGGCGACGAGTTCCATCCGCCCGCGAACGTCGCGAAGATGGCGGCCGGGACGCCGCTGGACGATGCCGACCGCGAACCCTGGCTCGACGCCCTGGCCGGATGGCTCGCCGAGCGATCCGGCCAGGGAGTCGTCGTCACCTGCTCCGCCCTGAAGCGGATCTATCGCGACCGGCTGCGCGCGTCCGCTCCCGATGCGTTCTTCCTGCACCTGGACCTCCCGCGCGGCGAACTCGAGCGCCGCCTGGCCGGACGGCGCGGGCATTTCATGCCGCCGAGCCTGCTCGATTCCCAGCTGGCCACCCTGGAGCCGCTCGAGCCCGACGAGGACGGCAGCACAGTCGACGGGACGCTATCCCCCGAGGACCTGGTCCGGGAAGCCGTAGCGGCGCTGGAGAGGTGAGTGGTCAGGCGAATCCGGCGCTGAGCCGTATGCGCGCAGTCGACCCGCATCGACGCGGCGCGCGACGGGGTAGAGCTTGCCGCTAGAGGCCACCGAGGCCGGACAGGGTTTCGAAGCCCAGATCGATACTGCGCCACAGCGCGTCGATCTCAGCGTTGACAGCCGGCGCCGAGGCGGGATCCTGCAGGGCCAACCCGTTTCCGAAGATGATCACATTGGCGCCCGCGTCCGCCAGGCGCAGCAGTGGGCCGGTCCCGGCGCCCGGGCCGAGCACCATGTCCAAGCCCTCGCCGAGGAAGTAGAAGCGCCACAGCGGCCCGAGGTCACCGCCGTAGACCACCTTGGTCTGCTCGACGATCAGCGCGCCCTGCTGGGCGATCGCGTCGACGATGCGGAAATAGTCGGCCGCGTTGGCGGCGGTGCTGCCGACCGCCGCGACGGAATACGACAGATCGACGGTCAGATGCGCGTTGTAACCGGCCATCGCGACCCGTGCGGGAGACAGTTCGCAGCGGCGGGTCAGGTCGAAGTAGTGCGCCCAGTGCGGCTCGGCGGGCGCGCCGGTGAATTCGGCGTGCATGGTGCGCAGGAACCGCGACAGCAGCTCGAGACTGATCCGGTGTGCCCATTCCGGGTCGTCGAACGACGCGGGGTCGCGCTGGAGCGGCAGGACGGCGGCTCGTTCGACCGCGTCGAGCCCGAGCGCGAACACACCGCGCAGATCGCGGTGGCCGACCAGGATCTCGGTGATCCGCCGGTGCCGGTCGACGGCCTGCTCCAGCCGCCGCAGCGACGAACCGGTCAGCGCCCCGGTGTCGGACAGTGCCACGATCGCGGCCGTTTCGGCCGGTGCCAACGGTGTACCGCAGGCCGCGCCGACCGGCGTGGCCGAAGCGGTCGCCGGACCGAAGGGGATCACGGCGAGGAATGCCGCGACGATCAGCGTCAGTGTCGGAAGAAGGCGGCGCGCGGAAGTGCTCGGCGCGAGGATGGTTGCCATGCTGGCTCCGGAGGTCGTGGAATCGCGTTCCGCGCCGGTACAGCCCGACGTTGGGTGCGCTCGGCGACGTGCCGCCGCCGGTAAGGCGATGGCACAAGGCGGGATTCGAGCCTAACCGAGCCGATCCCGGCCCGCAGCGCGGGCTCGGCGGTCAGCGTGTGGCAAAGCAGGAGCCCGAGGGCGCGCCCGGCAGGCAGACCTCGGCGATGGCGGAGATGAGCAGCCACGCGCCGACTGCCAGCGAACCGACGGAGATCGTGCCGAACACCAGAACCCACAGCAGGCCGGGCAGCCGGGTGAGCCGGGCGAGCTGATCGGCGTCGGAGTCCACGTCGTGATAGCGGGCACGCTGCTGCCGGGAACGGCCCCTTTGCAGTTCGATCACCGGACGCGTCCCGGCGAACAGCAGGAACCATGCGCCCAGATACGCGAAACCGGCTTGCAGCGTGTCGGTTCCGAACCAGGAGACCACGAAGACCGCCGCTCCGAGGCCGAGCACGGTGAGGGCGCCGTAGATATTCCTGATCTTGATCAGCACCGCGGCGAGCAGGGCGATGGCCGTCCAGAGCATCAGCGTGATCCGGCTCGCGCCCAGCAGGGCGGCGAATCCGAGACCGAGCAGCGCCGGTGCCGGATAACCCGCCATCGTGGTGAGAATCATCCCGAGCCCGTAGGGTTTCCCGCTCGATACCGTGAGCCCAGAAGTGTCCGAATGCAATCGGATGCTGTTGAGCTTGCGGCCGGTGAGCAGCGCGACCATGGCGTGGCCGCCTTCGTGCGCGATGGTGACGATATTGCGGGTGAACCGCCAGATGGATGTGTATCCCACCAGTACGAGCGCCGCCACCGCGGCCGCCGCCACCAGCCACCACGGCGGTTGCGCCTGCGTCGTCGTCAGACGATCGGCGATGGAAGCACCGCGCTCGAAGAATTCCGCTCTGTCCACCGCCGCACCTTAACCGCCCGCGCACGACCGCGCTCGCGGCCCGCGTTCCCGCTCCCGGCACCCGGCGCGGCGGTGTCCGCCCTCAGCTCTTGCGCAGGATTCCTTCGATATTGCCGAGAACGCCGGGGGTGCTGTACGACATCGAGCCATCCGGCCGCAAGGTCACCGTCGAGGTGGAGCCGTTGCCGAAGCAGGCGGGGGAACCGCCGGAGAGCCGCGCGACGAAGGACAGCTCGGTCTCGGCGGCGCTGGTGAGGGTCTCCGCCTGTTCACAGCGCTGACCCGTCAGTTTGCCGGTGTTCGACGACTGGGCGATTTCTTCGCCGACGGCGCCGTCTCGGATGGTCAGCACGATGTCGAACGACGCCAAGGGGTCGCGGGCGACGCCTTTCCATTCGCCGAGGAAAGCCTCCGGAACACTCGTGCCGGAAGGGCTGCTGCTGGTGGTCGGATTCGGGTCATCGGCCTGCGTGGCGGTAGTCGTCGAAAGATCGCCGCTGGTCTGTGTGGTCTGTGCGATCGCATCGGTCGAATTGTCGTTCCGCAGTTGGGCGCCGACCACGAACGCCGCTACGGCGACTGCGACGCAGACGACGAGTGCGCCGGTGATGACCAGCACGCGGCCGGTGCGGCGGGGAGGGGGTGCAGCGCCGGCGAGCGAACCGAACTGGTGCGAACCCTGATGAGCGGGAGGATACGTCTGTTGTCCCGTGAACGTGGGTGACGCCTGCGGCGAGCCCGGATACCGCAGCTGCGTGGGCACCGATCGTCCGTGGTCGTGCTGCGGGCTCGGAGGCGCGCTGGGGTGGGCCATCGTGTCGGCGGTGCGCCCCGGATCAGCGAATGCGGGGCCGTCTCCGCGGTGGAACGCGCCGGAGTCCAGGTTCAGCAACTCGACCGCGCGGCGGCTGACCTCCTCGACCACCGGGGCCGGCAGCCAGCCGCCGCGGTCGGGGATGCCGAGTGCGGTGAGCTGGGTGAGCAGTTGGTCCGGAGTCGGGCGCGCTGCGGGGTCCTTGGTGAGACAGGCCGCCAGTAGGGGGCGCAGTCGTTCCGGCACGTCGTCGAGCTGCGGCTCCTCGTACACCACCCGCCACAGCATCTGCACCGTGTCGCCGACGCCGAACGGTCCGTGGCCGGTCGCCGCGAACACGAGAACCCCGCCCAGGGCGAAGACGTCGACGGGCGGGCCGATCGGATCGCCGGTCACCTGCTCGGGACACATGAATCCCGGTGAGCCGATGACCTTTCCGGTGGTGGTGAGCTTGCTGTCGTCGATCGCGCGCGCGATGCCGAAATCGATCACCTTGGGACCGTCGAGGGCCAACAGCACATTGGACGGCTTGAGGTCGCGGTGCACCACTCCGGCCCGGTGCACGGCAGCCACTGCCTCGATCAGCCCGTGCGCCAGCACCAGCAGTGAGTTCTCGCTGAACGGCCCGTACCGGTCGACCGCGTCGTCCAGCGCGAATCCGGCCACGTAACCGGTGGCCAACCACGGCGGATCGGCGTCCACGTCGGCGTCGAGCACCGGTGCGGTGAACTGCCCGCCGACCCGGCGCGCGGCGGCCACCTCGCGCCGGAAGCGCTGGCGGAATTCCGCGTCGATCATGTCCGGACGGATGACCTTGACCGCGACGGTGCGCCCGCCCGCGTTCCGTCCGAGATAGACCCGTCCCATGCCACCCGCGCCGAGCACGCCGAGCAGACGGTAGTCACCGATCCGCGCCGGATCGTTCGTGCCGAGCGGTTGCATCGCGCAGCTGGCTCCCTTCCGATGGCGTCGACCGGATGGCGACGACCCTCCGAGAGGCTACCGATCGGGCGTATCCGCCTCCGGGCAGCCTGCTGCCTCCGCTAATCAGCCATGCTCGGCACCGGCACCGGCTGCTCCCGCCGCGCCCGCCTGGCCAGTAGATACGCCGCGATCGCCGCGGGAATGTTCATCAGGACCCCGTACACCGCGCCGGGGACGGCCATGGTGTCGTTGTGCAGCACCGAAGCGGCGACGGCGATCGCGAGCGCCGCGTTGTGCACGCCGATCTCCATGGCCGAGGCGATCGCCTGACCGGTTTCCACCCGCAACAGCCTGGGCAGGAAGTAGCCGATCGCCAGACTGAGCACGGCGAACGACAGGCAGATCGAGGCCAGCTTCCCGATGTGCTCGGTCAGCGTGTCCAGGTTCGAGCCCACCCCGGCCGCGATTACCAGCGCGAGCACCACGACGGAGAGGATCTTCACCGCGCCGCGCATCCGGCGCGACCACTCCGGGAACCGCCGGTGCACCACCATGCCGATCGCGACCGGCACGAGCACGATGGCGAACACCTGGGCGAACTTCTCCGGCCGCAGCCCGACCGAACCCTCGTCCTCCAGGAACAAGGCATACGACAGCGCCACCACCACCGGCATGGTGAACACCGCGAGCACCGAATTGATCGCGGTGAGCGTGATGTTCAGCGCCACATTGCCTCCGGCGATGTGACTGAACAGGTTCGCCGACGCTCCACCCGGCGACGCCGCGAGCAACAGCATGCCCGCGGCCAGCGCGCCTTCGAGTCCGAACAGGTAGATCATGCCCAGGCACAGCGCGGGAAGCACGATCATCTGGCACACCAGCGCGATCACCGCCGCTCTCGGATACCGCAGGACGCGCGCGAAATCCGCTGTGGTCAAGGTCAATCCGAGCCCGAACATCACCAGGGCCAAAGCCAGCGGCAGCAAAACCGCGAAAGCCGTTGCACCCATGGGGGGTCTCCTCTCCGCCGAGCGGCCGGACCGGCCGATTCCGGGGACCGACGTTATCGACTCGGGGCGGGGGTGGCCAGCCCTGGTCAGGCGGTGACGGTCACACCCCTGGCCGCCGACTCTCGTGCTTTCGTCAGCAGGCGCAGGGTGGTGATCGCGTCGCGCGGGTCGACGGGGACGGGTGCGCCGTCGAGTAGCGCGGCGGCCATCGCGGAGTAGAACGCGGGGTATGCGCCGGGCGCGGTCGGCACGGGGGCGAAGTCCGGTTCCGCGCCCAGCACGCCCCACCGGTCGGCATCGACTGTGCCCCAGGGTGAACGGCCGTCCGGGCGGCGACCGGACCGTAGCGCGTCCTCCTGCGGGTCGAGCCCGTAGGTGACGTACGCGGCCTCCGATCCGAGTACCCGGAAACGCGGTCCGAGATGCGGGGCGACCGCGCTCATCCACAGCTGGGAGCGCACTCCGCCGGTGTGGGTGAGCGCGACGAACGCGTCGTCGTCGGTCGTGATCCCCGCGCGCCGCCGGTCCAGCTCGCAATACACCGAAGCCACCGGTCCGAACAGGGCCACGGCTTGGTCCACCAGGTGGCTGCCGAGGTCGAGCAGGATGCCCGCGCCCTCCTCGTCCGTGCCGACCTCCCGCCAGCCGCCCTTCGGTACCGGACGCCAGCGCTCGAACCGCGACTCGAAACGCCGCACCCGGCCCAGCTTCCCGGTCTCGACGAGCTCGCGCACGGTCCGGAAGTCGCCGTCCCAGCGCCGGTTCTGGAAGACCGACAGCGCCAGGCCGGAACGCTCCGCGCGTGCGACGAGGTCCTCGGCGTCGTCCACCGTGACCGCGAACGGCTTGTCGACCACCACCGGCAGCCCGGCCTCGAGCGCCTGCCTGGCCAGCGGGGCGTGCGTGCTGTTCGGTGTCGCGATCACGGCAAGGTCGATGTCGCCCGGTGTGGCGAACAATTCCTCGGCATGCGACACCACCCGCACACCGGGGTGCTCGGCGCGTGCGCGTTCGGCACGCTCGGCCGAGGAGGTGACCACTGCCGCCACCCGCATCCGCGGCTGCGCGGCGATCAGCGGAGCGTGGAAGACCGACCCGGCCAAGCCGTAGCCGAGGACGGCGACCTCGAGAATGCTCATGGCCCGACGCTACCGCGCCGACAACTGCGCTCCGGGGGTCGACAACTGCGCCCGGGGGTCACTGGTCCTCGCTGGTCGACCCGTAGGCGCGGCCCGAGCTTTGTGAGCGCGCGCGTCCGAAGGGCAGGTCATCGACACCACGACCAGGTCGCCACGCCGACCAGCGGGTAGTGCGGCGGGCGAATGGCTGCGCGCTGCCGCCTGGCGAGCGGGGTCACCCGGATGGCTGCCGACTGCCGACTGCCGCCGCGAAGACGCGTCTATCCGCCGGTCCTTCGTTCTGCCTGCTCGGTGGGGAGTGTCCGCGAATACTCGCCCGGTACCCATCCGCGCGTCGGCCCTTCCCGCCGCCCGCCGAGGGAAGTCGACACCGCATGTCGGAGACCACCGGCGTGGGCACCTTCACCGAACTGGACAAGCCCGCCCCGGTGAACTGGTGACACCCACCGCGGAATACCGGCGGCTGCGGTTAGCGATGACCATCCGCTCAGCGCCGCGGTGCGGCGGAGTACTCCTGTTCGGGCCGTCCCGTGCTGCCGTAGCGCAGGCTCATGCGCACGGTGCCAGAGGCCACGAGTGCGGCCAGGTAGCGCTGCGCGGTGGCGCGCGAGACGCCGATGGCGCCGGCCACCTCACCTGCGGACAGTGGAGCGCCCGCGTCGATAATCGCTTGCAGGACAGCCTCTTTGGTCGGCGAGGACACCGTTGCCGACGGGCTCGCGGTGGTGGCGGGACGCAACGCGTGCAGCGCGGCGGACACCCGGGCGTTATCGACCTGCGGCGCTGCGAGAATGCGCCGGTACCGGGCGTAGGCGGCCAGCCGGGCGGCCAGTTCGGTGTGCGGAAACGGTTTGACGAGGTAGGCCACCGCGCCGGCCGCGACGGCGGCTCGCACGGCGTCGCTTTCCGTCGACGCGGTGAGCATCATCGCGTCGCAGTGGATCTCCCGCACGAAATCTATGCCGGATCCGTCCGGCAGATAGACGTCCACCAGTGCCAGGTCGATCTGCTCCGCCCCGACGAGTTCCCGCGCGGCGGCGAGGGTGTTGGCGGTGCCCGCCACCGTGAAACCCGGGATGGACGCCGCGATTCCGGCGTGCAGGTTCGCCACCCGGAAGTCGTCGTCGACCACCAGCACGGTCAGGGTCGGCGCGGCCATGACACCTCGCTCTCCACGAGCACTCCGGGGATGCGGGCGATGAATTCCGCGCCGGTGAGTGGCGGCTCGCCCCCGCCGGGACTCGACAGGCGAACGTCGCCGCCGTGGGAGCGGGCGATCTGGCGGATCAGGGCGAGGCCGACCCCGCGCCCGCCGGGGACGCCGCGGTCGTCGCGGGTGGAGACGCCTTCGGTGAACAGCGTGTCCACCAGGGCGGGTGCGACCCCGTCGCCGCTGTCGACCACAGCGATGTGCAGGGTCGAATCCTCTTGCACCAATTCGACTTCCACTTGCCGCACCGTCCGGTCCCGAGTGCGGACGGCCTCTATGGCGTTGTCCAGCAGATTGCCGAGCACGGTGGTCACGTCCACCGGATCGGTGAGCCCGCCCTCGACCCAGGTGTTGGGCCCGAGTACGAGTTCGACGCCGTTCTCCCTGGCGTGCGCGGCCTTGGCGGCCAGGAATGCCTGCAGGTACGGGTCGTGGATGGCGTCGATGCCCGGTGTCGCCGGACCGAGCGGGCCCGCCCCGATCAGCTCGTCGACCGACCGCGCCGCCTCCTCCACCCGCCCGCGGTGCAACAGGCCGCTGATCAGGTGCATCTTGTTGGAGAACTCGTGGCGCTGCGCACGCAGCACCGTGCTCATCGACTGCACCGCGTCCAGCTGGCGGGTCAGCGATTCCACGTCGGTGCGGTCGCGCACCGTGAGCACCGCGCCGAGATCGCGCCCGTCCCGGCTGACCCGGCGCGCCGACACGATGACGATGTTCGCGCCGACCGTCGCCGAGGTGGGTTGTTCGTCGAGGTCGCGGAATACTTCCAGCACCCGCGGCGTCAACCCGACCTCGTCCACCGGCCGCCCGATGTCCGGGGCGATGCCCAGCAGCCTGCGCGCCTCGTCGCTGACGAAGGTCGTGCGCCAGGACGCGTCGACGGCGAGCACCCCGCCGCCGATGCCGTGCAGCACCGCGGCCTGACTACGGACCAGTTCGGCCAGTTCGCCCGGTTCCAGTCCGAGCGTCAGCCCGCGCCACCGGCGGGCGAGCAGGGCCGATCCGGCGATGCCGACCAGCAGGGCCACCGCGACCAGCCCACCGGCGGTACGCAGATCGCCGAGCAGTTGATCGTGCACCGCGTCGGTGGCGATGCCCACGCTGACCGCGCCGACCACCCGGTCGGACTCGGGAGCCAGAACCGGAACCTTCGCGCGCACCGAGTCCCCGAGGGTGCCGCGCTCCTCGGTGATCGACTCGCGGCCCGCGAGCGCCTCGGACGGGTCGGTGCTGACGTGCTCGGCGAGCCGGCCCGCGTCCGGATGCGCCAGGCGGACGCCCGCGTCATCGGTGATCACCACGAACAGCGCACCGTTGCGCCGCGTCGCGTCCACCGCGAGCCGCTCCAGCGGACCGGCGGCGAGTTCCCGGCGCACGCCGGGATCGTCGGCGATCACGCCGGGCGCGTATCCGGCCACCTCGGCGCGCACCACAGGGTCGGCGGCGACGGTGCGCGCTACGGCCAGCGCGCGCTGGCCGTAGGCGTCGCGCAGCCGCTGATCACTGAGGTAGCCGAAGACCGCGAACGCGGCACCGAGCGTCAGCGCGACGACCAGGATCTGCGACAGCAGAACCTGGGTCCGCAACCGCACGGCCCGCGCGCCCTCAGTGGCCATGGGCGCAGCATAGGCGCAGACCACCGCCTACGGGAGCGTGAGCAGAATGCGCAAAACCTGCGAATCCCGCGTTTGTGGCGGTTGTGCGCACAAGCTCCGGCGTGTGACCGGGGCCACGTACGTTCGCCCTACCCGATCTCGCAGGAGTAGGAAGCAATGACGCAATCACTCATCGAGCTGCGGAGCGCGACCAAGCGCTTCCCCGGCACCGGCGGTGGCATCCACACCGCCGTGCGCAATTTGAACCTCGCGGTGCGTCCCGGCGAATTCGTCGCCGTCGTCGGCCCGACCGGATGCGGCAAGTCCACCACGTTGTCGCTGGTGTCCGGCCTGGAGCCGGCCTCGGCAGGCCGGACGCTGGTGCGCGGCAAGGACGTCGAGGGCATCCCGGACGGCATCGGCTACATGTTCCAGCAGGACGCGGTGCTGCCGTGGAAGAGCGTGCTGGACAACGTCGCGCTCGGCCCGCGGCTGCGCGGCGCGTCGCGGTCCGAGGCGCGCGCGAAGGCGTCGGGGTGGGTGCGCACGGTCGGTCTGGCCGGGTTCGAGAGCTACTACCCGCACCAGCTGTCCGGCGGCATGCGCAAGCGCGTGGCGCTGGCCCAGACGCTGGTCAACGAGCCGGAGATCCTGCTCATGGACGAGCCGTTCAGCGCGCTGGACGTGCAGACCCGTCAGCTCATGCAGGACGAGCTGCTGCGGGTCTGGGCGGGCACCAACGCGGCGGTCATCTTCGTCACGCACGATCTGGAGGAGGCGATCGTTCTCGCCGACCGGGTGGTCGTCATGACGGCGAGCCCGGCCACCGTCTGCGGGGACTTCACCGTCGGCTTGGCGCGGCCGCGCAGCGTCGAGGATGTCCGGCTGACGACCGAGTTCCGCGACATCTACAAGGAAATCTGGGAAACGTTGCGCGACCAGGTCGAGGCGGCCCGCGCGAAAGGAGCCTCCCGTGTCGCATGACGTGCTGGTGCCCGACGCCGTGACCACGCCCGTGGTGGAGAACGAGACCGAAGAGCAGATCCTGGCCAGGGTGCGCACCGCCGCGCGGCGCGCACGGGTGCGCACCTGGGGCCTGCGCGCCGCGCTGGTGGCGCTGTGGCTGGGCGCTTGGGAGCTCACCGCCACGGTGTGGATCGACCCCTTCTTCTACTCCAAGCCGTCGCTGATCTGGGCGCGGTTGGTCGAATGGTTCACCGAGGGAACCCAGTTCGGTTCGATCTGGCTGCAGATCTACACCACCGTGCAGGAGGCCGTGCTCGGCTTCGTGATCGGCACGGTGGCCGGCGTCGTGCTGGGCGTGTTGCTCGGCCGCAGCCGGTACTGGGCCGAAGTGCTCGCGCCGTTCATCAAGGCGCTCAACGCCGTTCCGCGCATCGTGCTGGCCTCGCTGTTCATCATCTGGTTCGGTCTCGGTCTGAGCTCGAAGGTCGCCACGGTGGTGGTGCTGGTGTTCTTCGCGGTGTTCTTCAACGCGTTCACCGGTGCGCGCGAGGTCGACGGCAATGTGATGAACAACGCCCGCATTCTCGGCGCGAGCCGCAGGCAAGTGCTGGTGTCGATCGTTCTGCCCAGCGCGACCACCTGGATCCTGTCCAGCCTGCACACCGCCTTCGGCTTCGCGCTGATCGGCGCCGTCGTGGGCGAATACGCGGGCGCCAGTAAGGGTTTGGGTCTTTTGATCAGCAACGCGCAGGGCACCTTCGACTCGGCGGGTATCTACGCGGGCATGATCATCATCACCGTGATCGCGCTGATCGCCGAGTGGGGGATCGGCATGGCGGAGAACCGGTTGCTGAAATGGCGTCCGTCGCAGGCGACCTCGAACCACGGGATCTGATCATGAGGTATCGCAAGCACTTGGCCCTGGTGGCCGTCGCGATCACGGCACTGTTGCTGGCCACCGGATGCCGGGACTCCCGCGCCATCCCGATGGCCGACGGCCGCCCGCAGATCACCATCATGGTGGGCGGGCTGGAGAAGGTCATCTATCTGCCCGCCGTGCTCACCCGGCAACTCGGCTTCTTCGAGAGCAACGACATCGACGTGCGGCTGCTCGGCGAGCAGTCCGGCGCCACCGCCGAAACCGCGTTGCTCACCGGCGACGTGCAGGGTGTGGTCGGGTTCTACGACCACACCATCGACCTGCAGGCCAAGGACCAGTGCATCCGCTCGGTGGTGCAGATGTCCGATGTGCCGGGTGAGGTCGAGCTGGTGTCGAAGGCGGACACGGACATCACCTCGGTCGCCGACCTGCGCGGCAGGAAGCTGGGCGTGACCTCGCTCGGTTCCTCGACCGACTTCCTCACGCAGGCGCTCACCGGCCAGGAGGGCATGACCACCGCCGATTACACCCGGGTGAAAGTCGGTGCCGGACAAACGTTCATCGCGGGCATGAATCACAACGGCATCGACGCGGGCATGACCACCGATCCGACCGTGGCGCAGATGGTGAATTCCGGCGAGGCGCGGATTCTGGTGGACATGCGCACCGAGGCGGGCACCCGCGCAGCACTCGGCGGACTGTACCCGGCGACGTCGCTGTACATGAACTGCGCGACGATCGACGCCCACCCGGACATCGTGCGCAAACTCGCCGCCGCGTTCGTGCAGACGCTGCGATGGATCCGGACGCACACGCCCGAGGAGATCGCCGAGAAGATGCCGCCGCAGTACGCGAGCGCGGGCAAGGACCTCTACGTCCAGTCGATCCGCGACTCCATCGGCATGTTCAACGGCGACGGGTTGATGAAACCCGAAGGCGCGCAGAACGTGCTGGACATTCTCGGCAAGTACTCGAAGAACGTGCGTCCCGTGCGCGATCGCATCGACCTGTCCGAGACCTACACCACGAAGTTCGTGGAGGAGGCACTGCGCGCGCCGCGACAGTAGCGCGCGAGCAGTCGCCACATCCGAGCCGCCCGGGGCCCAGATGCTCCCGGGCGGCTCACGGCCGGTGTGCCGGCCGACCGGCATGGCTTCTCAGCTGTGGAGACACCGCACCATAGACCGACATGAGAGGTGCTCCCAATAGCTGTTGTACGCCAGGGCAACCGAGGTGCGCGTGCATCATCTGATCGGGTCGGTCGGGCTGGTGTGCTTCCTGCTGCTGGCCTGGTTGCCCAGCACCGACCGCCGCGCCGCCGCCGGACGGCTACCGCGAATCGCTGTCCTGCTGATCGTGCAAGTCGCGGTCGGTTTCCTCCTGCTGAAAACCGGGATCGGGGCCACCGTGATCCGCGCGGTCAGCGACACCTTCGCCCACATCCTCGGCTACGCCGCCCAGGGGACGGGTTTCGTCTTCGGCGACCTGCCCAGCGTCGGCAGCAGCGGACCCGCATTCCTTTTCGCGGTGCTGATGCCGATCGTGCTCGTCTCCGCCTTGATCGGCATCTTGCAGCACCTGCGGGTGCTGCCGTGGATCATCAAGTGCCTCGGCCTGCTGCTGGCGTGGGTGAGCGGCTTCGGCAAGATCGAATCCTTCAACGCCGTCGCCTCCGCCATCCTCGGTCAATCCGAGGTGTTCATCTCGCTGCGCGCCATGCTCGACGACATCCCGCCGCAGCGGATGTACACCCTGGCGGCCTCGGCGATGTCGACGGTCTCCGCGGGCATCCTCGGCGCCTACATGCTGCTCATCGACCCGAAGTACGTGATCGCGGCCATCATGCTGAACATGCTGGGCGCCTTCGTGGTGTGCTCGTTGATCAACCCCTATACGGTCACTGCCGCCGACGATGCCCGACTGCTCGGCGAGGAGATCGCCGACAGCCGCAAACCGCAATCGTTCTTCGAGATGCTCACCGAGTACATCCTGGTGGGTTTCAAGGTCGCCTTCACCGTGGCGGCCATGCTGATCGGATTCATCGCCCTGCTGGCCATGGTCAACGGAGTCTTCGCCGCCGTGTTCCACGGCACCACGTTCCAGGACGTGATGGGGCACGTTTTCGCGCCCCTCGCCTGGCTGACCGGTATCCCCTGGGACGAGGCGGCGGCCGCGGGCCGATTCATGGGCACCAAGCTGGTCTCCAACGAGGTGGTCGCCATGCAGGAACTGAACAGCGACAATGCCGGACTGTCCGAGCGCACCGTCGCGATCGTGTCCACCTACCTGGTGTCGTTCGCGAACTTCTCCACCATCGCCATCGTCACCGGCGCCGTACGCAGCCTCAGCGAAAAACAGGGCACCGTCATCGCCCGCAACGGCCTCCGCCTGCTCTACGGCGCCACCTTGGTCAGCTTCTTGTCCGCCACCATCGTCGGCCTGCTGACGTAGTGTCGACGGCGGTCGAGTGCGGGATGTTCTCCTCGCCGGTGGCGTGCCGGACCGGCTGACGAACTCCGCGACCCGGCGCCGGCTACTTGGTGTACACCTGCTGATACCGCAGCTGGCATTCGTTGAGGTACCGGCATCGCCGGAGTTTCGTCTTCGGTGCCAAGGAGCCATCCACCATGTCGTACATCGGGACGTATGCACGCTCGTATGAGCTTGCGAAGGTGACGAATCGAAATGGCTTTCCCCCGTCGTCGATCGTCAGTGAGCGGCCGTCTGCGAACCCGACGTCCACCACGAATCTGCAGTCGCATTCTCGCGCGCGGACTTCTATCTCGAATGCCAGCGTCTCGTTCAGTGCGAGGGTGACCGCATGTGTTTTCAGGTAATCGAGCTCGGTGAATCGGCCGAACTCGTCCAACGCCTTCGCCTCGACGACATCACTGGAGTCCAAGTCGAATCCCATTGTCAATGCTTCCGTCGCGCCCTGTGGAAAGAACGGGACGATAGTTCCCGATGGCGGCCGGTTTCTCTCCAGTATTCTGGCGGTGATGCTGGAGATCTGGACCGGCGTGTAGTTCTGTCCGGTCAGCTTGTAGTAGAGCGAACCTTCGCTGTATCCCGAAGAGAATTTCGGTTCACGAGGATGCGTCATGAGTTGTCCCAGTGGTACACCGTCGGGGACGAGATTCTGCACGTTCGACCTGTCCAGGGTCACTCCATCCAGGTCGATGACGCTCGGTGAAGCCAGTGACGCAGGACCGCCCGGTGGGCCGCTCACGCCCTCCACTCGAACCGGAGGTGTGGTGCGGTCTCGTTCCTCGCGGTCGGCGTCGAGTGCGTGCTGGGCGGATACGGCGCGATCCGGCAGCAGTAAATATATTGTGACGGCCGCCGACACGGATATGATGATCAGCAGGGCTGTGCCGATCACGACAAGCGATCTTTTGCGTTCGGTCCAGAAATTGTTCTGGATATTTCTTTCGCCGATTTGAATCGGGAGCTGATTTTTCACCGGAACCTCTGGTCAGCGCTTCGCGCCGGCGGATCGTGCGCGGCCCGTCGAAGTTGGCCGCAGTCAGTGGAAGGTGTTGTTCTGCGTGTTGTTGTCGCCCAGCTGTACGCCCTTGGCGTGACGCAGGTCGATATGATGCCGGGCCCGATCGGTTTCCGCGGTGGGCAATGCCCTCAGCAGCTGGGCCGCCAGCGCCTGCAACTGGCTGTCGTCCACTCCTCCCGCCTGGACCACTGCGGCTTCCAAGGCCGCGACGTCGCTGCCGGGTGATGTTTCGTTCGCTTCCAACGCGGCCCTCGCCTGTGCGTCCGCATCGCCGCGGCTGATGCGGCGCCGGATCGCCTGATACGCGTCCCGCACCGTCTCCGATGCCGCGTCCTGTCCGCCTGCTGCCGCGCCCGCGATCAACGCGGTCACGATCACCGTGAACGGATCCACCCCGCCCCCTTCGTCGTATGTCACCGAATCTGTTGTGCGTCAATGCTACTGAGAACGCCGCGTCAACAGGGGTGGATCGGCGGACCCAGCTTCCTGCCGTTGCCCTCCCGCGCCTTCGTCGTCCGCATGTCCGGATCTGTGGGTTAAGTGTCCTTGCGGACCCGTCCCGGCGGCTCGAGACTGGGTTCATGGAGGCAAGCGGTGACGTCGTGGTCGCGGTATCGGACGGGGTGCTGATGCTCGACGTCGCCGGGCCGGTGCAGGTGCTGCACTGGGCCGGGCGCCGGATTCGCTTCGCCTCGCCCGACGGAACTCCGGTGCGCACCGACGTCGGCGTACCGCTCGGTGTCGACGGGGCGCTGGGCGAGCTGAGCGGCGAGGTCGACACGCTGCTGGTGCCGGGATATCCGCCGGAGGACGACGTTCCGGCCGCGCTGGTGGACGCGGTGCGCGCCGTCGGCGGCGCGGCGCGGCGGGTGGCCTCGGTGTGCACCGGCGCGTTCGTACTGGCCGAGGCCGGGTTGCTGGACGGGCGGCGCGCTACCACGCATTGGCTGGCGTGTGCCGCACTGGCCCAGCGGTTTCCGCTCGTCCGGGTCGACGCCGACGCCATCTATCTGCGCGACGGCCCGATCATCACCTCCGCGGGCGTCACCGCGGGCATCGATATGGCACTGGCGCTGGTGGAGGAGGAGCACGGCGCCGAACTCGCGCGCTCGCTGGCGAAACATCTCGTCGTGTTCCTGCACCGGCCCGGCGGCCAGTCGCAGTTCAGCGTCCGCACGAGCATTCCGACGCCGCGCACCGACGGTCTGCGCCAGGTGGTCGACGCGGTGGTCGCCGACCTGTGCGCCGACCACAGCCTGGCGGCCATGGCCGCCCGCGCCGCGCTGAGCGAACGCCATCTCAGCCGCCTGTTCCGGCAGGAGATCGGCATGACGCCGGGGCGTTACGTCAAGCAGGTCCGGCTGGAAGCCGCGCAGGCGCTGCTCGAATCCGGCGACGAGCCGATGACGGCGGTCGCCCGGCGTAGCGGATTCGGCTCCGAGGAAACGATGCGCCGCACCTTCCTCGACCTGCTCGGCACCTCGCCGAGCGACTACCGCAGGCGCTTCCGCGCGCCCGCGAGCTGATCACACCCTTCACTCACCAGGAGTACGACCATGTCCATGTCTCGTCGTGCCGCGCTGGGCGCGGGCATTGCCGCGAGCGCTTACGTCGTCGCGGCGAAACCCGCTGCAGCACAGAATATTTCATTGAACTTCCCAGCTACCTCATTGGCGGACAAGGTGAACCAACTCATCGCCGCCGAACTCTCCCCGATGCTGCGCAACCACAGCGTGCGCGGCTTCCTCTTCGGACGTGCGGTCGCCGAGCGGCAAGGCCTGCGGCCCGGCGCCGACTACGACGAGGAGACCATGTATCTCATCTGCGCACTGCACGACATCGGCTTGGCCGACAGCGCGGAGGGCGAGCAGAGGTTCGAGGTCGACGGCGCCGATCGCGCCGCGCGATTCCTCGAGGACAACGGCGTCACCGACACCAGGGTGGACACGATCTGGGACGCCATCGCCGCGCACACCTCCGGCTTCACCGACTCGCCGGTCTGGCGCCGTCGCAGGCCGCCGGAAACGTGGATCGCGGTGGACGGGATCGGCCTCGACGTGGGCGGTGCGCCCACCGACCTGCCGCCCGGCTTCGCCGACCTGGTGCACGCCGCGTATCCGCGGCTGGGTGGTAGCCGTGCGCTCGGCGCGGCGATCGAAGCCCAGGCCTTGGCTGATCCGCGGAAGGCGCCGCCCGCGAGCCTTGCCGGTGTGATCATCCAGCAGCGCCACCCCGAACTCCCGACGCTCACCTGGGACGCGATCGTGGCGATGAGCGGCTGGGGCGATTGACGGTTCAGCCGTCGGCTTCCTCGGTCGCCCGCAGTTCGGCTTTCCACTCCCGGAAGCCTTCCTCGGTGCGGCCGCGACGCCAGTACCCGGAGATCGATGCCGCCCACTCGGCGGGGACGCCGCGATCCTTACGGACATAGCGGCGCAGATCCTGCATGACCGACTTGGCTTCACCGTGGATGAACACCTGGACCTGCCCGGGCGCCCACGGTGCCGCGCGGACGGTTTCGGCGAGTAATTCGCCCGGTGGCCGGACTCCACGGTGCAACCAGGTCAGCTCGATGCCGTCCGGCTGCTTCACGGGCAGCTCGTCGTCCGGACCGGCGACTTCGACGAACGCCAGGCCGGTCGCTTCGGCGGGCAGAGCCTCGAGTGCCGCGGCGATGGCGGGCAGCGCCGCCTCGTCACCGGCCAGCAGATGCCAGTCGGCGTCCGGGCGCGGAGCGTAGGCGCCGCCGGGACCGTACAGGTCGATGGTCGCGCCCGGCGCAACATCGGCGGCCCATGGTCCCGCGATGCCCTCCGCTCCGTGGAAGACGAAATCCACCGCGATCTCCTCGGCGACCGGGTCCACCGATCGGACGGTGTAGGTGCGCAGGACCTCGTTCCCGTCCTGCGCGAAGATGAACTTCACATAGGAGTCGGTGAACTCGCTGGGCCGGAACGCGGCGAAGCCGGGACCGCCGAGGTGCACCCGGATCAGGTGTGGCGTCAGCCATTCGGTGCGCTGCACCGTGAGGGTGGTGCGAGGACGTGCCAACAGAACCTCCGATGAAAATAATTAGGATTGCCTTACTTACCCTACCTGTGTTCGGCTCGAGCTGCGGGCAACCGCTGACGGCGTGCCGCCCTGACGAAAAGATGACCACCATGACGCAGTCCGTGCCT
Organism: Nocardia abscessus NBRC 100374; assembly: GCF_000308455.1. Classification (GTDB taxonomy): domain Bacteria; phylum Actinomycetota; class Actinomycetes; order Mycobacteriales; family Mycobacteriaceae; genus Nocardia; species Nocardia abscessus. Next base: position 315,854 of record NZ_BAFP01000274.1, read on the forward strand.
ACACCGACCCACGCCGTGCAGCAGCGTTACCGCGACCCGCGACCGGTCGAACCCGCGCAGTGGAACCAAGTCCTGCAGGTGCTGCACGAGCACCGCTCGGTGCGCCGCTACCTGTCCGACCCGGTGCCCGACGCCACCCTGCGTCTGCTGATCTCCGCGGCGCAGTCCGCGCCGACGTCGTCGAATCTGCAGGTCTGGAGCGTCATCGCGGTCCGTGACCCGCAGCGCAAAGCGCGTCTGGCCGCGCTGGCGGGCGATCAGGCCCACATCGCGCAGGCGCCGGTGCTGCTGGTCTGGACGGCCGATTTCGCCCGCCTGCGCCAGCTCGCCGCCGACCGGAGCGCGCCGCTGGAGGGCGCGGACTACCTCGAGTCCAGCTATGTCGGATTCATCGACGCCGCGCTCGCGGCGCAGAACGCGGTGGTGGCGGCGGAATCGCTGGGACTCGGCACCGTCTACATCGGTGCGCTGCGCAACAAGCCGGAAGCGGTCGCCGCCGAACTCGGCCTGCCGCCGCAGGTGTTCGCCGTCTTCGGCTTGGTGGTCGGCCACCCCGACCCGGCCGAGGACGCGCGGGTGAAGCCGCGCCTGCCGCAGGAGGCCGTGTTGCACCGGGAGACCTACGACCTCGACGCGCAACGGGCGCACGTGGCCGAGTACGAGACCCGGATCGCGGAATTCTATGCCGAGCAACAGCTCTCGCATTCCTGGACCGAGCGTGTGCTGGCCAGACTGGCCTCGGCGGCGGCACTCAACGGCAGGCACCGGCTGCGCGAGTCGCTGACCAACCACGGCTTCCGGCTGCACTGACCCCGCGGCCTCAGGCCGCGACCTTCTCGGTGAGCAGTTCGAACGATCGGGCACGCTCGTCGATGTCGTAGACCAACGTGTTGATCATCAGCTCGTCGGCCTGGGTGCGGCGCAGCAGGTCGGCGAGCTGCGCGCGCACCGTTTCCGGCGAGCCGAGCAACTGCCCGGCGCGGCGCTGCCGGATGAAGGCGCGCTCGTGCTCGGACGGGCGGAACGCGGCCGCGTCCTCCGGCGTGGCCAGGGCCTGCGGCGTGCCGCGCACCAGGTTCAGGAAGGCCAGGTCACGCGGACCGGCGAGGGTCTCGGCGCGCTCGTCGGTGTCGGCGCAGATCGCCGCGATCGCCACCATCGCGTGCGGGCGCGCCAGGCGTTCGGAGGGCCGGAAGTGCTCGCGGTAGAGCGCCAGCGCGGGCTGGGTGTTGTCGGGGCTGATGTGATGCGCGAAGGCGAACGGCAGCCCGAGCACCGCGGCGACCTGGGCGCTGTAGCCGCTGGAACCCAGCAGCCAGATCTCCGGCTCCTCGCCGCGGCCGGGCGTCGCGGCGATGCCGCCTGGATCGGACCCGCGGAAGTAGCCGAGCAGCGCGGCCAGTTCCTGTGGGAACGACTCCGCCGACAGGCCGTCGGCGGTCCGCCGCAGCGCGCGGGCGGTCGCCTGGTCGGTGCCGGGCGCGCGTCCGATGCCCAGGTCGATCCGTCCGGGATGCAGTGCGTGCAGGGTGCCGAACTGCTCGGCGACCACGAGCGGTGCGTGGTTGGGCAGCATCACTCCTCCGGAGCCGACCCGGATTGTGGAGGTGGCGGCCGCCAAGTGCGCCAGCAGCACGCTCGGCGCCGAACTGGCGATGCCGGGCATGTTGTGATGTTCGGCCACCCAGAAGCGGTGGTAGCCCAAAGCCTCGGTGCGCCTGGCCAATTCGGTGGTCGCGTCGAGCCCCTCGCCGACGGTGCGGCCGGACTGCACCGGCGCGAGATCCAGTACGGACAGCGGGACGTCGATCATTTATCTCCTCCAGAGTGCCGATCTCCAGTCCCAACGCCCGGCGTCCCCGGTGTATTTCGCCGGCCGCCTCAGCCGCGCGCGATCGCGCGGAACACCTCGATGATCTCCTGCTCGTCCTGCGTGGTCCCGTGGTCGCTGAGCTTCACGATGACGGTGCCGCTGGGCGGGTCGACATAGACGTACTGGCCGTATACGCCGACAGCGGTGAGGTCGGCGCCGTCCCCACCGGTCGGGTGCCACCACTGCGCGCCGTAGGGCCAGTCGCCCACCCGATGCGGGGCCGGTGTGCGGATGCGTTCGATCCATTCGGGCGGCACGATCTGCGCGTCGCCCACGCGGCCGCCGTTCAGCACCAGCTGGCCGATCTTGGCGAAGTCACGAGCCGTCGCGTTCAGGCAGCAGAACCCTTTCTCCTGGCCGCCGGCGTGATCGAGATTCCACAGCGCGTCGTCCTCGGCGCCGATCGGCGCCCAGATGTCGCGCTCCAACAGCGCACCCAGCGGCAAACCCTCGACTCGGGCCAGCGCCATGCCCAGCAGTTGGGTGTCGATGCTGCGGTATTCACCCGCGCTGCCCGGCGGGAACCGCAGGCCGTGGTGGTCCCGGACGAATCCGGCGAGATCCTCGGTGAGATACATCCGCGCGGTGCCGGTCAGCGGCATGTACTTGTTGTAGTTCTCCGAGACGTCGACACCGGAGGCCATGTCCAGCAGGTCGCGGACCGTGACGGTGTCGTACGCGCCGCCGGTGGTCAGCTCGGGCAGGATCTGCACCAGGCGGTCGTGTTCGCCGAGTTTTCCCGCGGCGATGGCTCGGCCCGTCATCAGTGACACGATCGACTTCACCACCGACCAGGAGGACTGGCGAGTGGTCGCCGTGACGCCGTCGCGGTACCACTCGTGCGTGCGCGCCCCGCCGCGCAAGACCAGGAACGAATTGGTGTGCGTGGTGTCGAGGAAATCGGCGATCGAAAGGTGCGAGCCCTTCCACGGCACCCGGTCGGGCAGCGGCTGCGGTGCGATCGGCAGGGGACGCGGGGTGGGGGAGGCGGCCACCGTCCGGCTCTCGAACAGCGCGCCCTGCGCGGAGGGCGGGTCGGTCATGAGTCGCAACAGCGTCGGCGGCGACGGGATGTGCAGGACCGCCGTCGTCGCGAACGCCGCACCGAGCAGGACGGCGACGATCGCGATCAGGACAACGGTGGTGCGGATCGCATAGCGCACTGCTCGCGAGCGCCCGGCGGGCATTTCGGTCATGACACATTGCTTTCGGTAGGGACCCGATGATGGCATGCCGGAACGCCCATCCGATAGGTGTGGGTGGCCTCGGCGAGTGGCCCGGGGACGACGCGTCTCACCGGGGCGGTAGCGTGACGAGCTGATCCAGGCCGGACGCGCGACGATCCGACGTCGTGTGTTCGGCGCACCGGCCGGCGACCGGAGTCCTCGCGTCGCCGCCCAGCGAGGGGAAGGACCGCGGTATGACAGCCTCCGACCGTCATCTTCAGGACGCCGGACCGTCGGCTCCGGCGGACAGCGGCGACTCGGAAGGCTATGCCCGGGGCCTGAGCCCGCGCACCATTCAAATGATCGCCATCGGCGGCGCGATCGGCACGGGTCTGTTCTACGGAGCGGGCGGCGCGATCGAGCAGGCGGGCCCCGGCCTCATCCTGGCCTACCTGGCGGCGGGCCTGGCCATCTTCGTGATCATGCGGGCGCTCGGCGAGCTGCTGACCTACCGGCCGATCTCGGGCAGTTTCGCCGAGTACGCGCACGAATTCCTCGGTCGCTTCGCCGGTTTCGTCACCGGCTGGTCGTACTGGGCGGTGTGGGTGGCCACCTGCATGGCCGAGATCACCGTGGCGGGCAAGTACGTGCAGTACTGGTTCGACATCCCGGTGTGGATCACCGCGCTGGTCGTGCTCGCGGTGATGTTCGCCGCCAACCTGATCTCCGTGCGGCTGTTCGGTGAGGGCGAGTTCTGGTTCTCCGCCATCAAGGTGACCGCGATCATCGGCATGATCCTGCTCGGCATCGGCGTGCTGCTGATCGGTTTCGGTCACGCGCCGAATCCCACGGTCACCAATCTGTGGGCCGACGGCGGCGTTTTCCCCAACGGCCTCGGTCAGTCGCTGCTGGTGCTGCAGATCGTGCTGTTCGCCTATGTGGGCGTGGAGTTGGTCGGCGTCACCGCCGGGGAGGCGCGCGAGCCCCGCACGACCCTGCGCAAGGCGATCAACACGCTCCCGTTCCGGATCGGCCTGTTCTACGTCGGCGCGCTCGTGGTGATCATGTCCGTGTCCAGTTGGCGCAACTTCCACGCGGGCAAGAGCCCGTTCGTGGAGGTCTTCCAGCAGATCGGCATCCCCGGCGCGGCGGGCATCGTGAATTTCGTGCTGCTCACCGCGGCGCTGTCGTCGTGCAACTCGGGGATCTACTCGACCGGCCGGATGCTGCGCACCTTGTCACTGCGCGGCGAGGCGCCCGCCCGGCTGACCCGGTTGAGCGCGAACGCGGTGCCCTGGGTGGGGATCACCGCGTCGGCGGCGGCGATGGTGATCGGCGTGGTCATCAACATCATCTCTCCGGACAAGGCCTTCGCCTACATCACCTCGGTGTCGACCATCGGCATCATCTTCGTCTGGGGCGTCATCCTGGTCTGCCACCTGCTCTACCGCGCCAAGGTCGCCCGGGGTGAACTCCCGGCGAGCGACTACCGTCTGCCCGCCGCGCCGTACACGACCGTCCTCGCGCTGGCATTCCTGGGCCTGGTGGTCGTGCTGCTGCTGTTCACCGACAGCGGGCGCACCGCGATCGTCGTCGGGGTGGTGTGGGCGGTGCTGGTGTCGGCCGGGTACTTCGCGCTGAACAAACTCGGCAAGCCAGGCACGGCGAACGACTCCCGCCATCAGGTGACGGGCGGTTCCCGCTAGGCGGCGAGGAAGAGCGCGGTGGCGCCGACCGCCTCCACCACGCCGTAGAACCAGGTGGGATAGAAAGCCGTGCGCTCATCGAGCACGGCAGAAACCACCCGGCCGAGGGCCATGCCCGCAAGCGCCGCGCCGACGGCGACCATGATTCCGCCGCGTAGCGATCCGAGGTCGACGGCGGCCGCCGCGAGGACAGCGGCCATCGCCACGCCGAAGCCGCCGTAGACGGCGCGCACTTCGTAGCGGGCACTCGGTTCGGTGAGCTGGACGCCGAAGGGCTTGATCAGCGCGGCGGGCGCCGCGAGCGCGTACGCACCCATGCCCAGGAAGAACACGCCGACGATCCCGCATACGGCCTGTGCCACTGCGACCTCCAAGTTCCGGTTCGGTTGGGAAGCCCCAGCTTGCGCTACCTCCGGTACCGGACGCTTCCGAAAACCCGCTGCGTCGGGTCGTGTCGTCCGATGCACCCGCCACTCGCCCGACCGAGCTCACTCCGGGACGCCACGAGCACCGGTCGGACTCGGCGGCATCCGCCGGCCCGGTGCCGTAGCCGGGATGCCCGCGCCGCGACCGGGCGGGGTTCGGGTCAGTCGGTCGCCGCCCGCGGCATCATGGTCGCGGCGAAGACCATGACGACGGCCATCGCCGCGATCGCGACGAAGACCAGATGGATCCCCGAGGCCAGCACCTCGGGCAGCGGGTGATCGGTGTGACCGGCCCGCGCGTTCACGATCGCGCCGAACACCGCCACGCCCACCGCGCTGCCGATCGAGCGCCCGAACATATTGGCGGAGGTGACCACGCCCCGCTCGGTCCATTCGGCGCTGGTCTGTGCCGCGATCAGGGTCGGAGTGGCGACCAAGCCCATGCCGATGCCGATCACGAAGCACGACGCGGCGATCTGCCACAGCGTCGAGTGCTGCGTGATCAGCACTGTGCTCGCGGCGCCGATCGCGGCCAGACCGCTGCCGAGCAGGGCGGTCGCGCGAAAGCCGAAGCGCAGGTAGACCTTTCCCGCCTGGGAGGCGGCCAGCGGCCAGCCCAGCGTGAGCGCGCCGACCGTCAGGCCCGCGACCAGCGCGCCGGTGCCCAGGACCCCCTGGGTGAAGGTCGGCACGTAGGAGGTCGCTCCGACCAGGATGGCGCCGATCAGCACCGACACCAGGCTGCTGGCGATCACCACGCGGCGGGTGAACACCCACAGCGGCAGAATCGGATTCGGCGCCCTGCGTTCGACCAGTCCGAACAGCACCAGCAGGCCCGCGCCGCCTGCGAAGATTCCGATGCTGGCGGGCGAGGACCAGGCCCAGGCCTGGCCGCCCTCGAGCAGTCCGAGGATCAACGCGCCCGCTCCGACCGCCAGCAGTGCCGCGCCCAGGTAGTCGACGCTCTGTCTGCGCCGTGGGGCGCTCTCGGTGAAACTGCGGACCAGCATCCATCCGGCCAGCGCGCAGAGCGGAAGGTTGACCAGGAAGATCCAGCGCCAGCTGACGTACTCGGCGAACAGGCCGCCCAGCAGCGGACCCGCCACACTCGACATGGCCCACACGCTGGCCAGATAGCCCTGCACCCTGGCACGTTCCGACAGCGTGTACAGGTCGCCCGCGATGGTCATCGTCATCGGCTGGATCGCTCCGGCGCCGATGCCCTGCACGGCGCGGAAGACGATCAGCCCGAGCATGCTGGTCGCGACGCCGCACAGCAGCGAACCCAGCGCGAACATCGCGATGCCGAAGAGGATCACGGGTTTGCGGCCCACGGTGTCGGCGAGCTTGCCGTAGATCGGTACCGTCACCGCCTGCGCCAGCAGATAGATGGAGAACAACCAGGGGAACTGCGCGAACCCGCCGAGACTGTCGGTGATGGTGAGCACCGCCGTGGCGATGACCGTCGAATCGAGCGCGACCAGCGCGGTCGCCAGCATCAGCGAGCCGAGCACGGCGCCGCGCTCGGATCGGAGCCCCACCGACGCCGTCGCAGTCTCGGTCGCCACCGCGGCTCCTCTCGTTCGCTTGTCTAACCACCTCGAACGACCGTATCCGCTCCTTCACTATTCCCGCATGGAGATTTTTCCGCCCTGGTGGGAACCGGAGCGGGGCTGCTCACCGCGGCGGCGGTTCGGTGAGCAGCCCCGGCGGCGCACCGGCGCTGCCGTATCCCGCAGTGGCCGGTGCGCCGGGTCAGTGGGGCAGATCCGCCCCGGTGGGCGGCGGCTGCGCCGCGAGGACGGCGAGCTCCTCGTCGGTGAGCAGGCGGGAGCGGATGAGGAAGCGCACGCCTTCGGGTGCTTCCAGCGAGAACCCGCTGCCCCGGCCGGGTACCACGTCGACGGTGAGGTGGGTGTGGCGCCAGTAGTCGTACTGGTCGGCGCTCATCCAGAACGGGGTGTCCGCCGCCAGGTGCCCGAGCAGCACGTCCGACGCGCCGACCCGGAATTCGCCGCGCGGGTAGCACATCGGCGAGCTTCCGTCGCAGCAGCCGCCGGATTGGTGGAACATGACCGGGCCGTGCTGGGCGATCAGCCGGTGCAGCAGTGTCTCCGCTGCTCCGGTGAGTTCGACGCGATGGACCGGACCGCTCATCAGAAGAATCCGAGCTTGTCCGGCGAGTAGCTGACCAGCAGGTTCTTGGTCTGCTGGTAGTGGTCGAGCATCATCCGGTGGTTCTCGCGCCCGATGCCGGACTTCTTGTACCCGCCGAACGCCGCGTGCGCGGGGTAGGCGTGGTAACAGTTGGTCCAGACCCGGCCCGCCTTGATCTGGCGGCCCAATCGGTAGGCGGCGTTGATGTCGCGGGTCCACACTCCGGCGCCGAGTCCGTAGAGGGTGTCGTTGGCGATCTTCAGCGCCTCATCGATGGAGTCGAAGGTGGTCACCGACACGACCGGTCCGAAGATCTCCTCTTGGAAGATGCGCATGTCGTTGCGGCCGGAGAAGATCGTCGGCTCGACGTAGAAGCCGCCGGGGAACTCCTGCACCTTGCGCGGACCGCCGCCGGTGAGCACCTCGGCGCCTTCCTGGCGGCCGATGTCGATGTAGGACAGGATCTTCTCGTACTGGTCGTTGCTGGCCTGGGCGCCGATCATGGTGGCCTCGTCGAGCGGGTTACCGCTGCGGATGGCTTTGGTGCGTTCGATGCACCGCGCGATGAACTCGTCGTAGATCGAGGAGTGGATCAGCGCGCGGGACGGACAGGTGCACACCTCGCCCTGGTTGAGCGCGAACATCACGAAGCCCTCCACGGCCTTGTCCAGGAAGGCGTCGTCGGCGGCCATGATGTCGGGCAGGAAGATGTTCGGGCTCTTGCCGCCCAGCTCGAGGGTGACCGGGATGATGTTCTCGCTGGCGTACTGCATGATCAGCCTGCCGGTGGTGGTCTCGCCGGTGAAGGCGACCTTGGCCACGCGCGGGCTGGCGGCCAGTGGCTTGCCCGCTTCTACGCCGAAGCCGTTGACCACGTTGAGAACTCCGGGCGGCAGCAGATCGGCGATCAGTTCGACGACCTTCAGGATCGAGGCCGGGGTCTGCTCGGCGGGCTTGAGCACGACCGCGTTTCCCGCGGCCAGCGCGGGCGCGAGTTTCCAGGTGGCCATCAGGATCGGGAAGTTCCAGGGGATGATCTGCCCGACGACGCCGAGGGGTTCGTGGAAGTGGTAGGCGATGGTGTCGGCGTCGATCTCGCTGATGCCGCCCTCCTGGGCGCGAACCGCGCCGGCGAAGTAGCGGAAGTGATCGACCGCCAGCGGCAGGTCGGCGGCCAGCGTTTCCCGGACCGGCTTGCCGTTCTCCCAGGTTTCGGCCACCGCCAGCGCCTCGAGGTTGTCCTCGATCCGGTCGGCGATCTTGTTGAGGATGTTCGCCCGCTCGGCCGCCGACGTGGCGCCCCACGCGTCGGCGGCCTGGTGCGCGGCGTCCAAGGCGAGTTCGATGTCGGCGGCCGACGAGCGCGCCACCTCGCAGAAGGTCTGTCCGTCCACCGGGGAGGGATTCTCGAAGTAGCGGCCCTCGACCGGGGCGGTCCACGCACCGCCGATGAAATTGTCGTAACGCGTGGCGAATTCGACGACGCTGCCCTCGGCTCCCGGCTTCGCGTAGCTCATGGCGGGTACTCCTCGCTGGTTGCGGACGTGATGCGCACGGCGGTCCGGCCGTGACGCGGGTCACTATGCCGGGCGAGGGTTGAGGAAACGTTGAGGCGCGCGGTGGTCCCGCGCGTCCACCGAACGTGTGCGCGAGAATTCAGTCGCGTAGCGCGCCGTGCAGCCGGGCGGCTGCGAGCGCGCGACGAGCGTCGCCCGCGGGGAGCAGGCGCAGCGCGTGTTCGTGCACCTCGGCGTCGTGCGGTGCGCGCTCGCCGTAGCGCAGAGCGTGCTCGACGTTTGCACTGGTCAGAACCGCGGTGCGCACGCCGACTGCCAGATATTCGCGCCACCGCACGATCCCTGGCGTGTCCGAGTCGGGCAGCAGCGGCCCGCGATACAGCTCGACCGCCGTGGCGGTGTCGCCCGCCTCGAGCGCGGTGAGCACGTCCACTGCGTCGCAGGACAGTGGGCTCACCAGCTGATAGACCCGGCTGGTGATGTCGCCGCCGGTGGCGCGGCGCAGGTGGGACATCTCCGACTTGAGCGTGCTCGTGCCGACCGGCCGGTCGCCGTACACCGCGAAGTGCAGGCGTTCATGGGTGAAGCCCTCGGGCTCCAGCGCCAGCAGAGCCAGGATCTCCAGTTGCCTCGGGCGCAAGCGAACAGGTGCGCCGTCGCGGATCAGGCGGCCCGCGCCGAGACAGGTCAGCCGGACTCCCGGCGCGGCCATGCGGTGGTGCAGCTTGGCTTCGATGGCGCTGACCAGGGTGCGGGCGGTGGACAGGGCCAGCGGGTGGGCGCGGTCCCAGGTGGTGGACAGGTCCAGCACGCCGAGCTGCCGACCGCCCGCGGCGCGGATCGGCGCGCAGTAGCAGACCCAGCCGTGCAGGGCGGCGACCAGATGTTCGGCCGAGAAGACGGTGTGCGGTCGTGCGGTGCGCAGCGCCAGCGACAGCGCGTTCGTGCCCATGTGCGCCTCGTCCCAGCGACCGCCCGGTGCGAAATTCACCTGTTCGGCCCGGCGGCGCATCACCGGACCGCCGTGCGACCAGAGAATGGTCCCGGTCTCGTCGGTGATCGCCGCGACGTAGCCCGCGCCCTCGGTGATGTCGCGCAACTGGTCGGTCAGCTCGGATACCGGTGTGCGCAACGGGGATTCGGCCCAGCGGGCGGACACGTCGGCTTCGGCGAGCGGCGCGTGGTCGCGCGCCGGATCGACGGTGCGCAGCGACCGCAGCCACGATTGCGCGACCTCGCTGCGCAGCGTGGAGTCACCCTGTGGTGCTCCGGTGGGTATCCATCGGGACCACTCTTGTTCCAATGCAGCGCGTCGCTGCGAGAGGGAACTGCGCTGTGCCATCTCGCGGATCCTGTGTCTTCGCTCCGATCGTCTTCGTGCCACCCCATCATGCCCCAGCGCGCGGCCGGGTAGTTCGTTTCGGCTTGCCGTCCACGGGGCTGGACGACTCGCGGTGGAGCCGACGGTCGGATCGCCGCGTCCCCCTCGGTCGAGTGCCGCGCCGAGCGTGCACGCGCCCAGGGAATCCCGGCGATGCGACCGGCGATCGGTGTGCGGTCGTCCATCGGCGGCCGCACACCGGGCCGGCCGATTACGGCGTGGAGAACCCGATCAGCGCACCGATGCCCGCCCCGATCGGAATGGTGACCAGCGCACCGACCCCGCCGAGGAAGAAGCCGAGCACGGCGCCGATCCCCGCCCCGATGAGTGCGCCGATGCCCGCGTTGTACTGCTTGCGGGCCAGCGTCTCGTCCTCACCGACGAACTGGGTGAGGCGCTCGGTCGCCGCGGGCGCGTTCACCGGCGTCACCGTGAGGGTGCGGCCTGCGTCAGTGATCGCGGGCGCCAGGCCGTGCGTCGCGCCCGCGGCCTGGAAGGCCAGGGGCAGGGTCGCGACGATCTGTCCCGTGCCGCTGCGCAGTTCGACCGCCCTGGCGTCGGCGGTCAAAGCGAAGGTACCCGCGTCGAGGGTGGTGACCACCCCGGTGCCGTCGGCGGCGGGCGCCGAGGTGAACCCGATGCCCTGCTCGACGCCGTGCACGCTGACCTGCGCGGGCGAGGCGGGCTGGGCGTGCGCGACGCCCGTCGCAATTCCGGTGGCTCCGACCGCGAGTAGGGCGGTGGCGGCGAATCTGTTGACTCTCATCGTATTTCCCCACATAGTCGTGTCGGCCACGAGTGCCGACGAATCCCCAAGATGCCGGTTCTCGGCCCCACCCATTCTGGCCGCAGGGCTTTCCCGAAGCAATCGTTCTGCGAATTTCACGAAAAATCGGTGGCGGCACCGCGAACCGGACGGATGCGAATTATCCTCGGGCAACATTGGTTTCAACCGACTATACGTCCAGGTTGCAGAATGTGTGCTGATTCGCTCAGGGGCACTGCGGAATTCGATCGGAGGAACAGACAAATACTCCGAAACGCCCGGCATGAAATCGGAGAGAGGGAGCTCGTCGGCCGAGTGCTGCGAAGGTGCTGGGGTTTCCCGCGACTCGGATGGGCGAAGGGGGGAGATGTCCTCCGCTCGTGGAGTGTGCCGGCGCGTGCGCGCAATTCGAGGCCGCCACGGTGTTGCGGGGCCATGGGCTGTCCGATGTCGCCGGGACTGTTTCCTCTCGGCGGCAGGTGATTCCGGATCCGCGCTGTACGCCGACGCGCACGCGAGCGCCGTGTCCTGGCGCGGAGCCGGAGGTCACCTGGCCGACCGTCCGGAGCGCTCGTCCTCAGAGCGCGCTTCCGGTGCCCGGCAGCATCCAGACGACGCCGGGCCAGATGCCGAGCGGGCTGCCCCAGAAGCCGTACGGATTGCCGAAGAGGCCGTAGCCGCCGTAGCCGCCCCAGCCGCCATAACCGCCCCAGCCGCCGTAACCGCCGTGGCCGTGCCGGCCCCACCCGCCGTGGCGGTGCCAGCCGCCGTGGATCTCCTCGGCCTGACTCGTCTGCGCGACGGTCGGCTGCTGCGCCATCGCGGGCGCCGCGACAGCGGCGACGGGTGTGAGTGCGAGCGCGGCGACCATCGCCACGCGGACAACGGCTCGCCGGGCGCGCCCGGTCTCGAGGTCGTGGATCATCGGTACTTCCTCACTTCGGTACGTCTTCGTCCGGTCGGTGACCGATTCGGAGGCCATCGACCAATGTCACCATCACATATCGTACCGTTGAATAATGGCACGTTCAATGTGGTGCGATCGTGCGAGAATCGCGGCGACCGCGCAGGGCTCGTCCTCGGCGCCCGCTCTCGGTACCGTCGACTCATGGCTACCAGTGCCGATGTGCTGACCGACGCTTTCGAGCGGATCAAAGAAGTAGTGCACGAAGCCGTCGACGGATCCGCGGACGACGACCTCGTCTACCGGGCCGATCCGGGCGCCAACTCGATCGCATGGCTGATCTGGCACCTGACCCGGGTGCAGGACGATCACCTCGCGGACGTGGCCGGTACCGAGCAGGTCTGGACCGCGCAGGGGTGGTACGACCGGTTCGGCCTGCCCATCGACAAGTCGGCGACGGGCTACGGCGACGGCGCCGCCGACGTGGCGGTGATCCGCGCACCCGCCGAGTTGCTCACCGGCTACTTCGACGCGGTGCACGAGCAGACGCTGCGTTTCGTCCGGACACTCGGCGACGGCGACCTGGACCGCGTGGTCGACCCCCGCTGGGATCCGCCGGTCACGCTCGGGGTGCGACTGGTCAGCGTGATCTCCGACGATCTGCAGCACGCGGGTCAAGCCGCGTTCTTGCGCGGGGTGGTGGAGCGAACGAGATGACCGGCACCGGGAAGCCGGCATCTCGTGCGGCGGCCGCGCCGTGACGTAAGTTGATGCCGCGCATCCGCAATCTTCACAGAGAGTGCCGCCGTGGTTGAGACTGTTCTCGTCGGAATAGCCGTGCTCGTTCTCGTCGGAATCGTCGTCTTCGCGGTGGTGGGCGCCCACTGGTACGTATGGCGGCGGCTCGTGCGGGACACGACCATCACGGAGTCGCGCGCGCGGCGAATCGGCACCGCCGTGGTGGTGACGGGGCCGCTGCTGCTGCTGGGCGCGACGGTGGCCGAACTGCTGTCCGCTCCGTTCGCGGTGGTGCGGATCATTGCCTGGCCCGGCTATCTGTGGGGCGCGTTGTTCGTGTACCTGCTGCTGGCGCTGCTGGTCGGCGAACCGATCCGGTACCTGGCGCTGCGCCGGTTCGCTCGCGACCGCCCGGTGAGTGAACCCGCGGTCGCCGCGGTCGCGCCCGAAACCGCTGCCGCGCCGAAACTGTCACCGCAGAAGGACGATCCGGTCGAGGAGGCCGAATCCGCGGGCGCCGCACTGCCGCGCCGCGTCTTCGTTTCCCGTGTGGTGGGCGGAGCCGCCGTCGCCGCCGCGGCGACCACGGTCGGCCTCGGCGCTTACGGCGTCCTGAACGGACCCACCGTGAAGCACGTCACCGTGCCGCTGGCGAAATTGCCGCGCGGGGCCGACGGCTTTCGGATCGCGGTGGTCAGCGACGTCCACCTGGGACCGATCCTGGGGCGCGGTTTCGCCGAACGGGTGGTCCGGACGGTCAACGACACCCAGCCCGATCTCATCGCGGTGGTCGGCGACCTGGTGGACGGCAGCGTGGAGCACCTCCGCTCGGCTGTCGAGCCGCTGGCCGGGCTGCGCGCGCGGCACGGCGCGTTCTTCGTGACCGGCAACCACGAGTACTTCTCCGGCGCCGAGCAGTGGGTCGAGCATGTCCAGGAGCTCGGCATGCACCTGCTCGCGAATGCCCGCACCGAACTCCCCGGATTCGACCTGGCGGGCGTGAACGACGTGCAGGGCGTACGAACCGGGCAGGGCCCGGACTTCGGCAAGGCGCTCGGCGACCGCGACCGGTCGCGCACCGCCGTGCTGCTGGCCCACCAGCCGGTTCTGATCGACGACGCGGTGGCGCACGGCGTGGATCTCCAGCTGTCCGGCCACACCCACGGCGGCCAGATCTGGCCCGGCAATTACCTTGCGGGCTTGGCGAACCCGACCGTCGCCGGGTTGGAGCGGTACGGCGATACCCAGCTGTACGTGTCCAGGGGAGCCGGGGCGTGGGGTCCGCCGGTGCGAGTGGGCGCACCGTCGGACATCACCGTCGTGGAGCTCGCATCGCTCCAGGCTTGATAGCGGCCCGCGAATCCGGCCGCTATCCGAACAGTCCGCCCAGCACACCACCGCTCTGGCCGGCTTCCTGTCCGCCGCCGGTGCCCCCGAGGAAGCCGCCCGGCGGCAGCTCCGACGGCTGCACGATGACGAATCCGCGTCCGGAGAACGACAGCGTCATGCCCTCGCCGGTGCTGCGGCCCATCAGGCGGCCCAGCCCGAAGGAATCGTTGCGTTTGATGCCGGTTTGCAGGCTCGACGACCAAGCCACCGCCGCCTGCGGGTCGGCGTAGGTCGGCTGGTCGACATCGAGCACCACCGGCGTGCCGTGCGTGGTGATGGCGATGCGGCCGCGGCCGGTGAAGACACAGTTGAACAAACCGGCGTTGCTGGCGAATCCGGCGGCGCCCTGCACCATCCGGATGTCGTAGCGCAACGAGGAATCGAACGCGAGCACGTTGGCGCCGTTGATGGTGAGGCCGTCGGTGCCGTCCAGGTCCATGGTGTGCACGTCGGCGGCGCCGTTGGCGACGAACAGGTCGCCGCGGCCGGACACCTTCATCAGCGGAACGCCTTCACCGGTCAGCCGCTGCTGGATCGCCCGGCCGATGCCACCCGCACCGAGCGCCTGGAACTGCAGGTCGCCCTGATAGGCGACCATCGATCCGGCACGCGCCATGACCTCGCCGTTCACGGCCACCTTGATCATCTTGCCGCCCTGCTTCTGGATGCCCGCGCCGGTGACTTCGGCGTGGCTGGGGGCGAACAGTTCGCTCTGCATCGGCAGCGCTCCTTGCTGGGGTGAGGGCATCGGTGGCGGCGGCGCCGCGGCGGCGGGTGCGGAATAAGCCGGTTGCGGTGGATAGGCGGGTGGTGGCGTGGGTTGGTACGCCGGTGGCGGAGCAGGGTGGTACGCCGGGGGTGGCGCAGGTTGATGCGCGGGTGGGGGAGCCGGAGCGGACGGCGCGGGCGACGCAGCCGGTTCGTCATCGATGTTCACGCCGAAAGCCGTTGCGATACCGGCCAATCCGTTGTCATAACCCTGACCGACCGCGCGCACCTTCCAGCCACCGCCACGGCGGTAGACCTCCACGCACACCACGGCGGTCTCGGTGCTGAGCCCGGTCATCGGGAAGGCCAGCGTGCCGGAGGGGGAGGCGATACTCGCGCGCAGCGAGCCCGCGGCAGCGAATGTGGGCGGACCGTTGCCGTCCAGGCTCGCCGTGACGACGACGCGATCCACGTCGCCGGGCAGCGCGCCGGTCTGGATGTCCACCACGTCACCGGAGCCCCGGCCGTGCCGATAGGTGACGCCCGGCGCGACCGGCTGGTTGAAGAATACGAAATCGGCGTCGGAGCGCACCCGCCCCGCCGAGTTCAGCAGCAGCGCCGAGACGTCGACCGGAGCCGAGCAGGTGACGGTCACCGTCAGCCGGTCGCCGGGCGCGGGGCGGTTCTCACCGCGAGCGAGGTCGGTCACGGCAGGCCGTCCGATCCGCGGTGGCGCCCTCGGGTTGACATGCGATTCACGGCCTCCAGTGTGTCGTGCGTCCGGAACGCGCGCCACAGGCAGCCCCGGAACGTACGCTCACCAGGCATTTTGCAGTTCGCGGCGCCTGTGCGCCGATCCCCCTCATACGACGAAAGCCCGGCCGTATCGGCCGGGCTCTTGCCGCGAGGGGGTCAGAGGACTTCGGCGTACATGGTGCCGTCGAGGATGCCGAATTCGACCTGCCCGGGGAACAAGGGCAGTGCGCCGGTGGCGTGCTGGGTGTGGTTGAGCGCGATGGTCTCGGTGGCCCACCGGTGCAACGGCTCGGGTAGACGCAGGACCCGGTGGTCGGTGCAGCGGACGTAGGGGTAGGTGAGCTCGCCGGGCCGGGCGAGCGGGTTGTGGATGTCGAGGGTGGCGATGTCCAGGACCAGTCCGGTGTGCTTGGCGGAGGCGACGGTCGGTGGCTGCAGTTCGATGTCGTCCATGACCGAAAACGGTAGCTCCAAGGATGCCCGATGCGGGTGATTCCGCGCGAATGTCCGTGGGAATTCATGGAAAGTGGGGGACGGCGAGGTTCATCGAATCGGGTGAACCCCACCGCTACCACCAGCGATCGCGGCCGGCTTGGGCATACCGGGGCCGCGCTGGATGTCCCGGAGCCACCGGGACTGCGCCGAGCCTAAGCGACGCTGGAGATTCGCGGTGGCGTTTCCCGGAAATCGGCACGGGTTGTCCCCCGGCTCGGATCGGGGGGCGACCCGCCGGTAACCGACGCCGGAATGTCCGGTTCGCCGTACTGCGGCTTACTATGCGTGCGGCGTGAAAGAAGCTGTGCGCGTTGAGTATCCGGCACGGCTGTGGGTGCTGTTCAATTTTTCCTTCAGGAGGGTGAAAGACGTGCTCTATGTAGTCATCGCGGCCATCGTCGTCACGTTGTTGGCCGTGTCGGCCGCGGCGATGGTGTGGGATCCGCGCCGTCGTGCCGAGTTGGACGAGTACGAGTACGACATGGACGAGGACATGGCCGCGTCGGACGAGTACGCCCGCCAGCGCGGTGTCGAATGGCCGCGCAAGCAGAGCGTCTGATCTGCGCGGACGGCCGCCCGACGGGCGGCGGCGAATCCGGTGCCCAGCCGAATGCGGCTGGGCACCACGCATTTCCGACACATTCCGCCGCGGTCGGCGGGTCCGGTCAGTCCACGGTGAAATCACGCCACGCCGCGTGCAGGCCCTGCCCGCGCAACGAGGTGCTGTGCCCGTCCTGGATCGGATGCAAGGTGATGATGCCGAATCCGATCTGCACCGTCTCCGGCAGCTGCGGCACGTGCGCTCGGTACACCGGGGCGTCATCGACATACCAGCCCGCGGTGCCGGCCGCGCGGTCCAGGGTGACGGTGTAGCGGTGGAACTCGCCGGGCTTGATGTCGACTCCCGCGAGCGGGGCGTGCACCACGTGGGTGAACGCCTCCTGCGCGGGGACGACGCCCGGCACGAGCAGCCGTTCGTGGATCGCGTACGCCTGCTTGCCGGTCGCGATCAGATCGAAGACCTGGGCGCTGCTCATATCGAGGACGTTGAACGCGGCGAACCCGTCGCGGTAGTCCGCACCGGTGGCGCCGATGTTCTCCGCCGCCATCTCCACGGCGAAAGTCCGTGGTCCGCCGGTGAGGTCGAACGCCTCGGTCGACACCAGCAGGTGCTTCGGGTTGTCCAGGATCTGCACGTCGGCATGGGAGCGAGTGAAAGCGTCGATCCGGACCGACACGGTGCCCTCGCCGACCTCGGTGCGGGCGGCCGGGTCGGCGTAGCACCAGGACCGGCCTTCGCCGAGCGGGACCTCCAGGAAACGCCACCGGTCTTCGTTCAGATCCGGTCCGTTCAGGTCGTCGTATGACATTGTGGCAGTTACCTCTCAGCCGAGTCGTGCTCGGCGGAATTCGATAGGTCGTGCTGGTGTGCCCGGCGCCGCAGCCTGGTTACCACGCCGTTCGACGATCCCGATTTGTAGCCGACCCCGCCGAGCAGCAGACGTTCCTCGGTCAGCCGCGGACGTAACGCGGGGCCCATCGGCCACCAGTCGTCGAGCTCGACCAGACCGGGTTCGAGCAGGTCCAGATCGCCGAAATACGACGCGATCTGCTCGCGGGTGCGGTACCAGCCGGAGCCCAAGCCCATTTCGGTGAATCGCCGCTGTAGCTCGATGGCCATCTCGTGCGCTTCGTCGCCATCGGCCGGATCGTAGAAATGCGTGATCGCGACATACGATCCGACGGGCAGCGCATTGATGTACTGACGCATGATCCCGGCGGGATCGAGAGCGTCGTCGACGTGATGCAGGATGCCGCACAGGATCAGCGCCAACGGGCGGGTGAGATCGAGGTGCGGGGTGACCTCGGAGTGCGACAGCAGCGTGTTCGGCTCGGTCAGGTCCGCGGGCACGAAATGCGTGTACGCGTTGCGCTCGAGCAGTACGCGGCCGTGAATATTGCAGACCGGGTCGTTGTCGACGTACACCACGCGCGCCTGGGGATTCTGCTGTTGCGCGATCTCGTGGGTGTTGCCGACGGTCGGCAGGCCCGCGCCGATGTCGAGGAATTGATCGATGCCCGCGGTACCGGCCAGGTAGCGCACCACGCGGTGCAGCCAACGGCGATTCATGCGGGCCACGTCGCTCTGGCGCGGCGCGACTTCGGCGACTTTGTCGCGTACGTAGCGGTCGACCTCGTAATTGTCCTTGCCACCGAGGGTGGCGTCGTAGACGCGGGCGATACTCGCGCGTGTCGTGTCCACGCCGACCGGCGCGCGGACACCGGTCCGGGGGGCGGGATCGGACATGGAGACCTCTTTCTAGTTCCGTCGCCTGGCTCACCAGCCTAGAGTCCGCCGAATTGCCGGGCAATCCGCGCGGATGCGTTCGGCCAGTGCTGATTTCGTAGTCCGATCGGGGCTGCTCGCGACCCGCGACCGGGTCGGTGTGGATAGGTGATCGCGAGTGGTGACTCAGGACGCGGCGGGCCGGTGCAGGACACATCCGGGCAGCCAGCCGCCTTGGACGTGCGTCACCCGCCACCAGTCGATGTGCACCTCCACCGCCTCGATCGGCGTCGACAAGAACGGTTCGATCCGCGGCTCCTTTCGTAACACGGAGCGGAAGGTCTCCTCCCGCTCATTGGTTTCCGTTCGCACCACGGCGGTGCCGAGCCCCTGTGCGAACGGGTTGAGGAAACCGTCGGGGACGATCTTGACCCCGATGCTCGGATTGGCTCGCAGACTGTCCAGCGTCCGCCCGCCGGACTCGAGCACGAGCGTCAAGCGGAACGGATCTCCGTCCAGTTCGGCGAAGAACGCGTTCGAGCACCAGTTCACGCCGTCCTTCGACGTCGCGAGGTCGATGCTGGTGAAGCCGAGGACGCCGGTCAGCTTGTCGCGGATATCCTGATCGGTGATCTGCACGTCGTTCGATGTCATATCGCGCTCCGTGGTGGGGGACGGGTGCTGTGTTCTGCGGCCGACGCCGCCGAGGATGAGACCTTCGTCGACCCCACTGTCGACGCCATGGCGCTCGTCATCCGCGTGGCCATCGTCGGGGGCGACTTTACGCATACCCGTCCCGCCGCGCGCGAGATTGTGGACATGATATTACGTTGTCACTCTTGCCAATCCATGCCTACGCACGGAAGCTCCGGCACGCGCCCGCGTCAGGGCGGTTGTCCGGGTTCGTCCGAGTAGGATCTGCAGCCGACGTTCAGAGAGCTGTGATGGTGGAGGCACTACGCCCCGCGGCTAACCCCCGATCGGCCGGAGGCACGCATGAGCAACGACGACGACAGCGGCGACCCCGCGGATTTTCCTGCGGCAGAACGTGGTCCGACCGTCCTGCGGATCGCGCTCGGCAGCCGGTTGCGTCAGCTGCGTGAGGGGTGCGCGATCAGCAGGGAGGCCGCGGGCGACGCCATCCGCGGATCGCACGCCAAGATCAGTCGCCTGGAGTTGGGCCGGACCGGGTTCAAGGAACGCGATCTGCGCGACCTGCTCAGCCTCTACGGCATTGTCGACCCCGCTGAACGCGAAACGTACTTCGAGCTGGCTCGCCGGGCCAACGACCCGGGCTGGTGGCAGCACTACAGCGATCTACTACCCGCGTGGTTCGAGACCTACATCGGACTGGAGCAGGCGGCCACCACCATCCGCACCTACGAGGCCCAATTCGTGCCGGGTCTGCTGCAGACCGCCGATTACGCGCGCGCGGTGATCCAGCTCGGCAACTCCGACGAGACCGAACGCCGGGTCGCCATTCGCATGCGCCGCCAGGAGATCCTCAACCGAGTGGCCGCCCCTACGCTGTGGGCGGTCGTCGACGAGAACGCGCTGCGCAGGCCGGTCGGCGGGATGGAAGTCCTGCGCGAGCAGATCGAGCATCTGCTCGCGATGGCAGAGCGTCCCAGCATCCGGATCCAGGTGCTGCCCTATTCCGCGGGCGGGCACTCGGCTGCCGGTGGTCCGTTCAGCATCCTTCGTTTCCCGGAGCCCGAGCTGGCCGACATCGTCTACACCGAGCAGCTCACCAGTTCGCTGTATTTCGACAAGCAGCGCGACGTCGAGTTGTACATGTCGGTGATGAACCGGCTCAGCGTGGAAGCGCTGTCGCCGGTCGACAGTGTGCGCTTCCTGCGGGATCTGCTCACCGAGATGCAATCGGGCGAATAGGACGCGCCCAGTCGTCGCGCCCGGCGTGCGGCCACGCCGGTGCGGAGAGTTTGCCGATCGGGTCGGCAGTCGTTGGAATGCTGCGTCCGGCGCGGGTTCGCGAGGGCTATTCAAAAACCGGTCGGTCGGCTCTATTCGCCCGAGGTGCCCGGAAAATCGAAGGCTCTGAACGCAATCCTCGAGTCGAGGCTCGAAATGTGTTGGCGGCAAGTGTAAGTCGTCGAAAAGCGGTCGTCGCGATAGGTAACAGTTCGACATCTCCACCGCGCGTCTGATGCGTATTCGTTATCAATCGAAGCTCGTCAACCTGGATTTTCACGGTTTTCGAGGCCAGTGGCGCGCATGCACATGCACGCGCGCCTGTATGTACCGATGGATGATCACCGATGCGACGCGGCCGCCGGGATATGGCAGTATCCCTGTCGAGGTCGGGGTCTGAGGAACGACTCGGGCACTGGCTGGTTCGGCCGCGGCGGCCCCAACGAGAGTTGGGGCCGCCGGCGGAACCGTTACGAACCGCCCCGATGTCCGGATTGCCGAGAATTCACGGCGTCAGCACGATCCGGATCGGTTCGAATCGAATCCCGCTAGGGCGTCCAGGTGATGCGGCCGCCTTCGAAATCCTGCGCCTTGCCGTTCTCGAAGTCGTATTCGTCGCCGGTCGGGTAGCCGTAGCGGCCGGCTTCGCCGCCTGCGGCTTCCCAGGAATCACGGATGGCGCCCCAGATGACGTGCGGGCCGGTGCGGGCGGACCAGTAGATGGCGCCGCCGCCGAAGAGGTTGTAGCGGCCGCTGCCTGCGCGGGCGGGGGATTCGTCGGTGATGGGGAACCCCAGCGGGCTGCTCTCCCAGCCGTAGGAGCCCCACTTGTCGCGGATCACGCCGCTGATCTGATGCGCCGCCGTGCCGAGGGACCAGTAGATGGAGCCGTTCTGGAAGACGCTGTAGCTCCCGGGCTTCGACGGCGTCGCCGCTTCCCGGGCCACGGGGTAGCCGAGCGCTCCGGCCTCGAAGCCCAGAGTGCCCCATTTGTCGCGGATCGCGCCGCCGACCTGATGGGCTCCGGTGTCGGGGTGGAAGTAGATGGAGGAGCCGCGCTCGAATGCTTGGTAGCGGCCGCCGCGGGCGGAGGGCGACTCGGGAGTGACCGGGTCGCCGAAGAACGCCGGTCCGCCCGCCTGGTCGTATTCGACCTCGATCGCTCCGCCGACGTCGTAGGGGCCGATCGGGCGTGCGGCCGCATCGGGGCCGATGCCGGTGAACAGGGTAGCGAGCGCGGCCGCGACGGCGACAGCGCCGCGGGTGCGCGAGCGGTGCGGGCGACGGTGCCGTGCCAAAGTGAACTCCTGTGCATCTCGGGTGGCTGCGGGATGGCGCTGAAGCTGTGGTCGGCGTGCGAAGATCAAATTACCCCGCGACGTCCCGGCGCGGAGGATTACGAGCCACTCGACTCGTCTGGTGTCGTGGGCGTCGCCGCGGGACAGTCGGCGCGAGTAGCCCATCCAACTCGTGGAGAGCTGAAAATGTTTCGTCGCCGTCAGCGCAGCACGCTCGCCGCCTCGGCGGCGATGGTGGCGGCGACGGCGCTCAGAGCGGGGGAGTCCAGGCGCCACTGCTGCCAGTACAGCGGGACGTCGATCACGACGCCGGGATCGATTGGGACCAGACGGCCGCTCGCTCGATCGTCGCGGGTCTGCAGGTCGGGCAGCATGCCCCAGCCGAGCCCGAGCCGGACCGCCTCGGCGAATCCGGTGGACGAGGGCACGTAATGGCGTGGCGGATCCAGCGGTTTGCGACTGCGTCTGCGCAACAGACGATCCTGTAAGTCGTCTTTGCGATCGAACAGCACGACCGGAGCCGCGGCATAGGACTTCGCGGTCGCGCCCGCCGCGAACCAGGTGTCGGCGAACTGCGGGCTGGCCATCGGCCGATAGCGGATCGCGCCCAGACGATCGACCTTGCACCCCTGCACCGGTTGCGCGGTCGAGGTGATCGCCGCCATCACGGTGCCGTCCCGCAGCAGTCGGGTGGTGTGTTCCTCGTCCTCGCGGTGGATCTCGAAGCACACTCCGCGCGGGACGCGGCCGAGTGCGGGCAGCACCCAGGTCTCCAGCGAGTCGGCGTTGACCGCGATCGGCACCCGGATCGGGCCGTCGGAGGGCTCGCCGCCGAGTTCGCGTGCGGTGTCCGCCGTGAGCAATCGGATCTGCCTGGCCAGCCGGAGCACGGCCAGTCCGGATTCGGTGGCGCGCACCGGCTTCGTGCGCTGCACGAGGATCCGGCCCGCCGCGTCTTCCAGCGCCTTGATCCGCTGGCTGATCGCCGACGGTGTGACGCTCAACCGCCCCGCCGCGGCGTCGAACGTCCCCTCGGTGATCACGGCGTCGAGCGCGCGGAGCTGGTCGAGCTGGAGATCCATATCAAGAAAGCCTAATGATAGGTAAGAATCTTTAGCTTGCCTGGGTAAGGTCCGCGGCCATAGCGTCGCTGGACGTGAGCATTTCCTCCGCGGCGGTGGCGGCCGCGTCCGGTTTGGGTTTCGGCCTCTCGCTGATCGTGGCGATCGGCGCGCAGAACGCGTTCGTGCTGCGCCAGGGGATCAGCGGCAGGCACGTGCTCGCCGTGGTCGCGGTGTGCGCGGTGTCCGACATCGTGCTGATCGCGGCCGGGATCGCCGGGTTCGGCGTGGTCGTCGAGTCCGCGCCGGAAGTGATAGTGGTGGCGCGCTACGCGGGTGCGGCGTTCCTGATCGGCTATGCGGTCCTGGCGGCCCGCCGGGCGATCGGCTCCGCCGCGCTCAGCGCCGAACCGGGGCGAGCCACCGCGGCGCTGAGCGTGACGGTGGCCACCGCCCTGGCGCTGACCTGGCTCAACCCGCACGTCTACCTGGACACCGTGGTGTTGCTCGGCTCCTTCGCCGGCACCTACGCGAGCCCGGAGCGCTGGTTCCTCGGCGCGGGGGCGATGCTGGCCAGCGTGCTGTGGTTCACCGCGCTGGGCTTCGGAGCGCGACTGCTCGGCCCGCTGTTCGCCCGTCCGCTCGCCTGGCGGGTGCTCGACTCGATCATCGCCGCGGTACTGCTCGGCCTCGGACTGATATTGCTGTGCACCGGGTGAGAGTCGAAATCAGAGCTGTGCCTTGATCTTCGCGGCGAACTCGTAGTCGGCTTGCCACTGCGGCCCCGACGGGGCGAGGATGACGCGTTCCGCGCCCGCCTCCGCGTAGGCGGCCAATTGCTCCGCCGCATGGCCGGGGTCGGTCGCCAAGGGTGGCGCGACGATCGTCACGGAGAGCGGGCCTCGATCGTATTCAGCGGCGAGCGCGGTCAATTCGGTCACGCTGGTGCGGACCTGGCCCGGTTCGAGTCCGATGGCGACCCAGCCGTCGGCATAGGCGGCCGCACGGCGCCGAGCTCGCTCACCGTCCCCCGCGACCAGCACCGGCGGCATGGACGCGCCCGGCGCGAGGGTGACCTCGGTGCCGTCCGGGAGGACGGTCGGTCGCCCGGTGACCAGGTCGGGCAGTACGCGCAGCGCCTCGTCGGTGCGGCGGCCGCGCTCGGCGAAGGGCACGCCCGCCGCGCGCCATCCGACGTCGCCGTGCGCCGGGTTGCCGGTGCCGACACCGACGATCAGCCGGTCGCCGGAGACGTACTGCAGGGTCGCGATCTGCTTGGCGGCCCAGGCGACCGGCCGCAGTGCGAGCAGCTGCACGCCGAAACCGATGCGGATGCGGTCGGTCACAGCGGCGGCGGTGGCCAGCACCACCCCGCTGTCCAGGATCGGCGCGCTGGCCACGAGATGATCGGTGGACCACACCGAGTCGAGGCCGATCTGCTCGGCGAGGCGAGCGGCGGCCCGCACGTCACCCAGGACGGGATGGGCGGGATCGGGCGTCGAGGTGGGCAGGATGGTGCCGATTTCCAAGGTCATGGTCAAGACGCTACGAAGCCGCGGCGCTCGCGCCAATGCTCCGGTCGCTCGAGTCGATGTCCCGGACGCTCACGCCTCGAACCCGCTGCCGCACAGAGCATTTCGTCCTGCTTCCGGAGCGGCTCAGGCGGACGCGCGGGGAAGCAGCGCCTCGACCAGCGGCAGGGAGCAGGCCGCCGGGCCGGTCGCGCCGAACGCCTGGGTCGTGGCGTAGACGCCTTCCATCACCAGCATCAGCTGGTCGGCCAGCGCCTGTGGATCGGGGATCGCCACGGTGGACGCGAGTTCGCCGACCAGTGCACCGATCTCGGCGCGCACCCAGTTCTTCATCGCGACGGCGTGTTTGTGGCCGAGCAGGTCGGGATCCGGGAATTCACCCAGCGCGATGAGGAAGGGGCAGCCGCGACAGGTCTCGGGGCGCACCTGCTCGGCCAGCGCCGCGAACAGTGCGAGGATGCGCTCGCGCGGGCCCTCCCCGGTCGCCGCCGCGCGGAACCACTCCCAGTAGTGGCGGTCCTCCCGCTCGAGGTGCGCGGCCACCAGATCGTCCTTGGAGCCGAACAGCCGGTACAGGGTGGGCGGCGCGACGTTCGCCTCGGCCGCGACGCGATCCACGCCGGTCGCGTGAATTCCCTCTCGGTAGGACAGCTCCCGCGCGACGACCAGGATGTGCTCCTTGGTGTCGGCGGCGGCGCGGACATCGCCGACGCGGTGGCCTTCTTCGCCTCCGACGACGGGCGCTGGGTCACCGGCCAGACACTGGAGGTGAACGGCGGCTTGTTCCTGGGGCCGAAATCGCCGTCTTGGTGATCATCGGACACGACCGGGCGCGGGCGTCCTGGCGCTCACGCCCCGGTTAGGGTGGGCGCATGGTCGAGTCCACGCGAATCGTGCTTGCTTCCCGGCCGGTGGGTGCGCCCACCCCGGAGAATTTTCGGACCGAGACCGCGGAACTCCCCGCTCCGGCCGAGGGCGAAGTTCTGCTGCGCACCCTGTACCTCTCGCTCGACCCGTACATGCGGGGCCGGATGAGCTCGGCGAAGTCCTACGCCGAACCGGTGGAGATCGGCGGAGTCATGGTCGGCGCCACGGTCGCCGAAGTAGTCGAGTCCCGCGACCCGTCGGTCGCGAAAGGCGATGTGGTGCTGGCCTATTCGGGGTGGCAGACCCACGATGTCGCCCCGGCCCGGGGCGTACGCAAACTCGATCCGGCGAAGGCGCCGGTCTCGACGGCTCTGGGCGTGCTCGGCATGCCGGGCTTCACCGCGTACGCGGGACTGCGCAAGATCGGCAAGCCCCAACCCGGTGAGACGCTCGTGGTCGCCGCGGCCACCGGACCGGTGGGCTCGGCCGTCGGCCAGATCGCCAAGATCGGCGGCACGCGCACGGTCGGCATCGCGGGCGGCCCGCGCAAAGTCGCCTACCTGAACGAACTCGGCTTCGACGTCGCGCTCGACCATCGCGCCCCCGATTTCGCCGAGCAGCTGGCGGCAGCGGTTCCCGACGGCGTCGACGTCTATTTCGAGAACGTCGGCGGCGCGGTGGCGGACGCGGTCTATCCGCTGCTGAACACCTACGCGCGGGTGCCCGTCTGCGGGTTGATCGCCAATTACAACGCGGCCGGCGCGCCGGAGGGCCCCGACCGGCTGCCCGCCTACTACGGCCGCATCCTCACGAAGAGCCTGACGGTGCGCGGATTCATCCAGACCGAGTTCGTCCGCGAGTTGTACCCGGACTTCCTGCGCGAGATGGGAGAGTGGGTCGCCGACGGGCGCGTGCGGTATCTCGAGGACGTCGTGTCCGGCCTGGCCGCCGCTCCCGAGGCGTTCATCGGCATGCTGGAGGGCCGCAACTTCGGCAAGGTGGTCGTGCGCGTCGCGGAGTGATCAGCTCGCGACCGCGCCGCCGCCGATGCCGAGATACACCACCATCAGGATGAACAGGAACCAGCCCGCGCCCTGCCAGATGGGCCAGGTCCGCCCGCGGCGCCACTGGACGTAGGTTTCGACGAAAGCGCCGATGCCGCCGATCAGCAGCACCACCGACGGTCCGAGCACGATGGCGACCTGCGCCGCGTCGTTACACAGCAGCCGGTCCGCGCCGGCGCACTCCCGCTGGGCGGCCCACAGCAGGGCCAGCAGGAAGACCAGCGCGGCGGTGGCGAGCACCGAGGCCACGTAGGTCGCCGCGCGGCGGAAGCCACGCGGATCGTGCCAGCGCTTCTCGACGTCTTCGACCATGTCCACCACCTCGCCGTCCCTGGCCGCCGGGTCTCCCGGACGTGATTGCCGAACGGCAGCGGCTCAAACGCCGCCGTTCCGGGCTCAGGGTTTGCGCCCGATGCCCGCCCAGTACCAGGCGGACCGCGGCTCGGCCGGGATGGCATCGGAGTCCGGACGCCAGGCGGCGATCGGTACTACGCCCGGCTCGACGAGTTCGGTTCCGGCGAAGAAGGATTCGGTGTCCGCGCGGCTCCGGGGCTGGAATCCGATGCCGGCCCGCTCGGCGGCGGCCGCCGCGCGCGCCATGGCCCGCGGGTCGAAATCGGCGGTCGAATGGGTGAGCACGAGATAGCTACCGGACGGCGCCGCGTCCAGCAGCCGCCCGACGGCGCCGTACGGGTCGTCGCTGTCGCGGAAGAACATCATGATCGCGACCAGCAGGATCGCTATCGGCCGGTCCCGGTCGAAGGTTTCGGCCAGGGCGGGCGCGTCCAGGACGGAGTGCGGATCGCGCAGATCGGCGTCGACGAAAGCGATCCTGCCCTGTGGTGTGCTCGCCATCAGGGCTCTGGCGTGGGCGAGCACGAGCGGGTCGTTGTCGACGTAGACCACGCGCGCGGCCGGATCGATCCGCTGAGCCACCTCGTGGGTGTTGCCCGCGGCGGGGAGGCCGGTGCCGATGTCGAGGAACTGATCGATGCCCGCCTCGCGGGCCAGATGACGCACCGCGCGGCCGAGGAAGGCGCGATTGGCGCGGGCCATGTCGCGGATGCCGGGAATGTGCGTGGCGATCGTGTCACCGAGCGCGCGATCGGCGGGGTAGTTGTCCTTGCCGCCGAGCAAGTAGTCGTAGACCCGCGCCTCGTGCGCGAGGCTCGTATCGAGCTTGGTCGACGACCCGGCGCGCACCCACGCGTGACCGTCCGGCATGGCGACTCCCTTCCGCGGCGGCACCGGGCACGACCGGCGCAGCCCTCCTGTCGCCTCCCGAATGACGACCCAGCGCTACGGTTTACGCGTCAAGAATAGGTCGGCGCGCACGGGGCAGGCGGTTATTCGACCGGATCGTCGGTTTCGAGAGACTCAGTCGGTGGCGGCGAACCTGGCCGAGATCTCCTGCGCGGTGACCTTCGCGAGCTCGACGAAGAACGGCACGCGCTCGGGGATCATCAGCGTCGTGGGGCCGCGCAGACCGAGCGCGAACCGGCAGTGGCCCGCCGGGGCGAGGATGGGCAGGCCGATGGTGCGGAAGCCGGGATCGAGTTCCTCGTCGTTGTAGGCGTATCCGCGCTCCCGCGTGGTGACCAGTTCGGCGCGCAGCTCGGCGGGCCCGGACACCGAGCGCTCGGTTCCCTCGTCGTAGGGGAGCTCGCGTAACTGCTCGTCGGTGGCTTCGGACCAGGCGAGCAGGGCCTTGCCCAGTGCGCTTGCGTGCAGCGGCAGTCGCACGCCCTGCAGCTTGTGCCCGTCGGTCTCCCGCCACCGGCTGGTGCCCAGCAGTACGGCGTGGATGCCGTGGCGAGTGGCGACCGAGCAACTGGCTCCGGTGGTGCCCGCGAGCTGTTCCAGATACGGTTCGGCGAGGTAGATCCGGTGCTGGCGATAGGCGATCTGCCCCCACTCGGCCAGCGCGCCGCCCATGCGATACCGGCTGGATTCGGCGCTCTTCTCCAGGAAGCCCGCCTGGACGAGCGTGGCCAGCAGCCGGTGCGTGGTGCTGACCGCCAGACCCTGTTGCCGCGCCACCTCCGAGACGCCGCGCTCCCGGCCGTCGCGGAAGCAGTCCAAGACCGACAGGGCGCGGGTGACGGTCTGCACGCCGGAGGGTTCCACGGATGTGACCGTAACACAGAAATGCCGACCAAAGGGTTTGTGCTTTCCGTTAGTTGGAAAACTCTACTGCGACCCAGTGTGATCCATGGCCCGGTGTTCCGGCTGTTAGTGATCGATAGCGGTCGAAACCCGGACCAGTACACGGAACTCGATATGTCAAGCTTTCCGATCTACGGAAAGCATTACCTCGTGACCCAGCGTTGGCGTCCCTACTCTGCGAAGCCATTGATCGACAATTCGGACAAGGAGTCCTCACGATGTCCCGCAGGCGGCAAGCCCTCATGCGCATCGCGCTAGCGATCGTTCCCCTCGTCGCGCTGGTCGCCGCGTGTGGTTCGGACACCGATCGCGACACCGGCGCAGACGCCTCCTTCGTGCTGAAGGTGGCCGACCCGGGGAACTCCGGCCCGCTGGCGGTCGGCAAGCGCGACGGAACCTTCGACGCGGCGCTGGCGCCGCTCGGTGCGAAGATCGAGTGGGTCACCACCACCCCCGGCTTCAGCTCCAACCTGAAGTTGTTCAACACCAGAGAACTCGACGTCTCCGGCGCGGCGTTCAGCCCGGTCGTCGGCGCGCTGTCCAAGGACGTCGGTGTGCGGATCGTCGCGGTGCAGGATCCGGCGGGCAAGGATCAGAGCGGCATCATCGTGACCCCGGAATCGGGCGTGCGCTCGGTCGCCGACCTGGTCGGCAAGCGCGTCGCGGTGAACCCCGCGGCCAAGGGCGAATACATCCTGCTCGAGGCGCTAGCGCAGGCGGGTGTCCCGGCCGACAAGGTGACCCGGGTTCCGCTGCAGCAGAAGGATGCCGCCTCGGCGTTCGCGACCGGCAAGGTGGACGGCTGGGCGTCGTTCCTGGTGCCCTACCAGGAGGCCAAGGCCAACGGCGGCGTCGAGATCGCCACGGAGAAGAGCATCGGCTCCAACGACAACACCGTCGTCGTGTTCCGCACCGAGGTGCTCGATCAGCGTCCGGACGTGGCGGCGAAGTATCTCGAAGTGCTGCAGGGCCTCACGGCGACGCAGCGGGCCAACCCCGCCGACTTCGAGAACGTCTTCGAAAAGACCGGGCCGCGCGCGCTGTCGGGCGCGCGGCTCACCGACGCCTACCGGGTGGGCGGCGAGGCCACGGTGCCGCACCTGCCGAACGAAGCCGACGCCACCGCCCTGGCCGACGTGGTGAACACCTTCTTCGACAACGGCGTCATCACCCGCAGGATCACCGCCGCCGACATCTTCTACGACCTGAAGTCCAAGCTGACGCCCGAGCAGCTGGCATCGGTGAAGGCGGGCAGCTGAGATGGCGGTGATCGCCGCGGCGGGGCTGGTGCCCACCGAACTCGCACCGCCCCGTAGCCGCGTCGGAAAACGCAGGCCCACGTGGTTTTCGGTGCCGTTGCGGTTCCTGCTTCCCGCACTGATCGTCGCGGGCTGGTGGGCCGGTTCCGCGACCGGGGCGCTGTCGGAGCGCGTGCTGGCGGGCCCGCCCGCGGTGTGGACGGCGTTCACCGAGCTGCTCGGCACAGGCCAGCTGCTCGACTTCGCGGTCGCGTCGTTCGCGCGCGCCGCCTTCGGCGTCGGCATCGGGGTGGCCATCGGGCTGACGCTCGGACTGCTGTCCGGGCTGTCCGGCCTCGGTGAGGAACTGGTCGATTCGACGATGCAGATCCTGCGCGCGGTGCCGTTCCTCGCGCTGGTGCCGCTGTTCATCGCCTGGTTCGGCATCGACGAGCTGTACAAGGTGCTGCTCATCGCCGTCGCCACGGTGGCCCCGATGTACGCCTACACCTACCTCGGCGTCCGCAACGTCGATCGCAAGATGGTCGAGGCCGCACGCAGTTTCGGGCTTACCGGCCCGCGGCTGGTGCTGGAGGTCATCCTGCCCTCGGCGCTGCCCGGCGTGCTGATGGCGCTGCGGGTGTGCCTGTCGATCAGCATCACCGGTCTCATCGCGGCCGAGCAGGTCGGCACCAGGGAAGGCGTCGGCTACCTGGTCACCCTGGCGCAGGAGTACAACCGCACCGACTACATGGTGCTGTGCGTCGTGTTGTACGCGCTGCTCGGCTTGGTCTTCGACGGGCTGGTGCGGTTGGCGGAGCGCTTCGCGATGCCCTGGCGCGGACAGGTGGCGATCCGATGACCGCCGTCACCGAACCCGGACCCGAGGTCGCCGCCGCGCCCGCGGCGGGCGAACCGGTCGCCGTCTCGATCACCGGCCTGCGCAAGTCGTTCGGGGACAAGACCGTACTCGACGGCGTCGACCTGACCATCCGGCGCGGCGAATTCGTCGTCCTGCTCGGCCCGAGCGGCACCGGCAAGACCACGCTGCTGCGCCTGCTCACCGGACTCGAAGTGCCGGACGCAGGGGAAGTGCTCGTCCCAGGCCGACGTACCACCGTGTATCAGGAGCCCCGGCTGATTCCCTCGAAGCGGGTACTGGCGAACGTCATTGTCGGGCAGCGCCGTTCCCGGCAGAACCGCGAAGCCGGGCTGCGGGCTCTGGCCGAAGTAAACCTCGACGGCAAAGCGCGGCAGTGGCCCGCCACGCTCTCCGGTGGTGAGGCGCAGCGCGCGGCGCTGGCGCGCGCTCTGGTGCGCGAACCCGAACTGCTGCTGCTCGACGAGCCGTTCGCGGCGCTGGACGCCCTGACCCGCCTGCAGATGCAGGATCTGGTCGGCGACCTGGTCGCCCGGCACCGTCCCGCGGTGCTCATGGTGACCCACGACGTCGACGAGGCGATCCGCCTGGCCGACCGCGTGCTGATCCTGGACCGCGGGCGTTTCGCCGTGGACGTCGACATCGACGTGGCTCGCCCGCGCGGCCGCGCCGACCCCGAAACCCTGCACTACCAATCCCTGTTCCTCGCCCAACTCGGCGTGGGTAGCCCCGCGCCCGCTCCAAGGAGTGCCTCATGACCGACACCCTCTGGTACACCCGCTGCCCGGTCCCGACCGCGAGCGGGCTCGCGCACAGCCTCGGCTGGCTCGGCGACACCGCCACGCGGGCCGGGCTGGAGTTCGGCGTCCTGCAGGACGCGGGGCCGGAGCTGGCGGGCCACCATTTCCTGCACGACCTGTCCGGGCTGATCCGCGAGGGCGGCAACGTTCCGGCCCTGGCCGCGCGGGCGCAGGGCTCGCCGACCCGCCTGATCGGGTTGACCTGGATCGATGAGGCGCAAGCCATCCTGGTCGGTCCGCAGTCCTCGGTCGGCGGCCCCGCCGAGCTGGCCGGTCTGCGCATCGGCGTCCCGGCGTGGGCGCAGGATGAGGCCCGCAGCTTCCCCCGCGCGATGGCCCTGCACGGCTTCGCGAACGCACTGCGGCTCGGTGGCCACACCCTCGCCGACGTGCGCGTGGTCGAGTTCGGTATCGAGCCGAACCCGCAGGTGCGCACGGAGATTCAGGCGAACCGCCGGGCGGTCACCTGGGGCGTGGCGGAGTTGCTGCGCGGCGAGGTGGACGCCATCTACGTCAAGGGCGCCCGCGCCCAGGAAGTCGCCAAAGAGCACGGCCTGCGCGTCGCGGTGGATCTGGACGCCACCGACGCCAAGCGTCTCCGGGTCAACAACGGAACGCCGCGTCCGATCACCGTGCACGCCGATCTGCTCCAGTCACGGCCGGAGGTGGTGGTCGAGTTCCTCGCGCAGAGCTTGCGCGCGGCCGACTGGGCCGCGGGCGATCTGCAAGGGGTCCGGGACGTGCTCCAGCGGGAAACGCTGTCCGGGCCGGAGGGTGTCGTCGCCGCGTACGGCGAGAACTTCCACCGTGGCCTGCACCCCTCGCTGTCGGACGAGCGGATCGAGCTGATCGGCGTGCAGAAGCAATTCCTCTACACGCACGGTTTCCTGGCCGCCGACTTCGACCTGGACTCCTGGGTCGCGCACGAGCCGCTGGCCAGGGCCAGGGAACTCGTCGAGTCCGGGAAGGTCCCCGCATGACGGAATTCCTGTGGCGCCTGCCTTCTCGCGGAGACGGCCGCCATGCCCGCCCTGAACAGCGCAACCGCGGTGGATTCGGCGGACCCGCGCCGCAGACGCCCGCGACGGACCTGCGACCGGGACGATTCGGTCCGTTCGACGACCTCGCCCAGATCATCGATGCCGCCGAACTCGCCGGACTGGACGGGGTGCTCGCGCCCTACGATCCGGCGGGCGAGGAATCGTGGATCGTGGCGGGCGGCGCGCTGCGCGGCACCCGGTACTCCCGGGTCGTCGTCGAATTCCAGCCCGCTTTCGGCACTCCGGTCTACGCCGCGAAGATCTCCGCCACTTTGCAGCGCCTTTCCGGCGGCCGCCTCGCCTGGCAGTTGGCCGTCGACACCGATCCCGCCGACGCGCGGGCCCGCGGTGATCGCGTCACCGGCGACGACCGCTTGGCCAGGGCCGCAGAGTTCCTCACCGTCGCCCGCGGCGTATGGAACGACGCTCCGGCGCCTTCGGCGGGATTCGCGGGCACCGGGTTCCACTACGCGGGCACGCATTACGACGTGATCGACGGCGGCTTCCGCGGCATCCTGTCCGGGCTGCCGTTCCCCACGGTCTACCTGACCGGTGCTTCCGACGCGGCGCTCGAGCTGTCGGCGGAGCACGGGGACGTGCACGTCTTCACCGAGACCGCGGCGGGCGTCGGCACCGAGATCGCCGCCCTGCGCGAGCGCGCGACGGCGGCGGGGCGGACGGTGCGCGCCGGACTGGAGCTGCCGGTCATCGCGCGGGAGACCGAAGCCGAGGCGTGGGCGCGCGCCGAACGCCAGTGGCGCGAGGTGCACCCGGACGGCCCCGGGGCATGGGAGCACGATCTGGGCGACGGTCGCTGGGCGGGGTTCGGCGCTCTCGGATACGCCGCGAACATCGGACTCGTCGGCAGCTATACCCAAGTGGCGCACCATCTTTCGGCCTACGTCGAGGCAGGCGTCGACAGCGTGGTGCTCTCGGGGCACCCGCACATCGAGGAACTGCACCGCGCGGGCGAGCACCTCTTGTTCCTCGCCGACCCGATCGGCCGCACCCTGACCGCTCAGGAGGCAACCGCATGACCATCGACATCTACTGGCGCATCGGGATGGAGGGCGACCACGCGTCGCTGCGCACGCCGCGCCGATACAACCGCGGCCACGCCAACGGGTACGGACCGGGCAATATCGCGCCCGCCATCCGGGCCGGTGCACTCGACGGCTACGGCTACATCGACCACATGGCGGCGGTGGCGAAGGCCTCCGAATCGGCTGGTTTCCTCGGCGGCCTGCTGCCGTCGTTCCCGGTGACCGACGACCCGTGGGCGGTCGCCGCGGCGCTGGCCAGGGAGACCACCACCTACCGGTTCATGGTCGCCTTCCAGCCCGGCTTCCTGCACCCGGTGCAGGCGGCGCGTATGTCGGCGAGCTTGCAGCGCGCGACCGGCGGCCGGCTGGTCTACAACATCATCAGCGGCGGCGGCGGACCCGCCCAGTTGTGGTGGGGCGACAAGGTCTCGCACGACGATCGGTACGCGCGCACGAGCGAATTCCTCGACGTGTTGCGCGGCGTGTGGGACGGCCATCCCTACGACCACGACGGCCGGTTCTTCCGGACCGAGGGCGCCGCGCTCGCACCGGGCATCGCCGGGCAGCCGTTCCCCGAGGTGTACTTCTCGGGGTCCTCGGCCGCCGCGGTGCAGGCCGCGGGCAGGCACGCCGACTACTACCTGTCCTGGCTGGAGCCCTTCGGCGACCTGCGCGCCAAGTTCGACGGCGTGCGCGCGCATGCCGAAACAATTGGCCGCACACCGAAATTCGCTGTCCGCATCGACGTACTGGCCAGGCACACCGAGGAGGCGGCCTGGGCGGAGATCGAGAAGGGCTGGGCCTTCGTCGACCGCGGCGCGGCCGAGCGCGCCGCCAAGGGCGATTCGGTCGGCGCCGCCCGCATCCAGGGCTGGGTGCCCGAGACCATCACCGGATATCGCGACCTGGAAGTACAGCCCAACGTCTGGTGCGGGTTCAGCCTGATCCGCGGCGGCCCGGCGTTCGGCCTGGTGGGCAGCTACGAGCAGGTCGCGCAGCGGCTCGACGAACTGATCGACCTCGGCGTCGACGCGTTCATCCTCGCGGGCAATCCGCATCTGGAGGAGGCCTACCGCGTCGGCGAAGAGGTGCTTCCCCTGCTCGGCCGATCCCGGCTCACCGCGTCCGCCGCCGCGGCATCCCTCACCCCCGCTCGATGATTCAGGAGAGATCATGACCACCACCGAGACCCGGTTGCCGGAGTCCGTCACCGCTTTCGTCGCCGCCGCGACCCGCGACGCCGAGAAGGCATTCCGAGTGTTCCGGGAGACCGGCACCGTATCCGGCAACGGCACCGTCAACTTCGTGGAACGGGTGCCGGGCGAGGAGATCGCCGTCGCACTGAACGAACCGGGGCCCTGGGCCGAGGACCGGACCCTCGCGCCGGTGGTCGCCACCTTCGACGGGGAGGTGCTGTCCGGATCGGGCGCCGCCGGATTCGTCACCGGCTACGCGAAGGTGTTCCGCGCGCATCGGGAGATCACCTCCGTGGTGCACATCCACACGCCGTGGCTGGGCGGGTGGGCGCAGACCCACCGCACGCTGCCGATCCGCTACGCGGCCTCGCAGCGTCTCACCCTCTCCAGGGCCATCCCACCGCACATCGACCGCAGCATCGGCGCGGGCGATTTCATCCTGTCCAAGCTGGTCGACGATCCGGACCTGGTCGCCATCTTCGAGGCCAACGG
Source organism: Nocardia abscessus NBRC 100374 (assembly GCF_000308455.1). Taxonomy (GTDB): domain Bacteria; phylum Actinomycetota; class Actinomycetes; order Mycobacteriales; family Mycobacteriaceae; genus Nocardia; species Nocardia abscessus. The sequence goes on from NZ_BAFP01000274.1 coordinate 350,731, forward strand.
CGGAGCCAATGTGATCGGCCGCTCGGGGCTGCTGGAGCTGGCGAAGTTCGTCGTGCTGCTCGAAGAGGGCGCGCAATACCAGGCCATCGCCGAAACCCTGGGCGGCTCGGTCGAATTCGATCCTTCCAACCTCGCGGTGCAGTGGAGCCGCAGCGGACTCGCCGACGAGGCCCGTCGCCGCGGCCTGATCTGACCGGCAGTTGTAGCGAAATCGAGGAGCGATCATGACCATTCGTGTCGGCTATTTCCCGCACAACAACTCCCTGTTCGTCCTGCGTCACCGCGGCATCTTGGAAAACCTGCTGCCCGACGTGGAATGGGTCGACCTGCGCGACCTGCCGCGCCCGGCGCCGGTCGACCCGAGGACGGAACTGCCGTCGTTGCATTCCGATCACCTGTTCACCGGCGGCTACGACTTCATCGGCACCGGCTTCACACCTCCGCTGACGGCGCTGGCCAACGGCCGCGACATCGTCTACGTCGGCATCTCCGGACCACGAGTGGAGAACGGCCGCCTGGTCACCAAGGCCGATTCCGGCATCGAGACGGTGCTGGATCTGAAGGGCAAGCGCGTCGGCATCGCCCACGGTTCCTGGCAGACCACACTCGCGTTGCTCGCGCTGGACCGCGCGGGCCTGGCGTGGAAGGACATCGAGCCGGTGGACACCGACGTGCACGACGGCGGCGCCGCGCTGCTGCGTGGCGACCTGGACGCCTGGGTGGGCGCGTATCCGGGTCTTGCCTCGATCGAGGCGGCCGCCGAGCTGCGGACCCTCGTGGACACCGAATCCCTGTTCAGTCATCCCTCGCTGTGGTTCACCCGTCGTGACTTCGCCGAGGGCAACCGGGCGGCGCTGACGGCGATCGTCACCGCGTTGCGACAGTCGGACGCGTGGATCAAGGAGAACCCGCGCGCGGCCGCCCAGTACTTCGTGGACGACGTGGCCGCCCGCGGCGGAACCGCGAGCCTGGACGCGTGGGAAGCCGCCCTGCGCGGCAGGCCCTTCGGGGTCGGACCCGTTTCGGAGGAATTCCTGGACGAACAGCAGCACGCGGCGGACCTGCTGGCCGCCAATGGCCTGTTGCCGGGAACGGTGCGCGTCCGGGACGCGGTCCTGCCGTGGATCGGCGAGACGGTGACCGCCGAATCGGGTGTAACGGTCTGATCAGAAAAAGCGACGGGCCGGGGTGTCGCAGCGACGCCCCGGCCCGTCGCGCGTATTCGACGAATGGTCAGCGCGGCGAAATGTCCGGCCGCCCGCCGTGTTTTTCGGTGGAGCGCAGCTCGAACCAATACGCTGCGACAACTGTGGCGTAACCGGCCACGACGGCCGTCGCCGTGACGATCAATAGAGTGATGAGCAGTGGAATCAAGAAAGCGGTGTGCATTGTGCCCTCCCGGTCACGGTGATCTCAGCGGAAGGTTCGGCGCCGCACTGCACCGACTTGATGTCAGCCCCTGCACTAAGTGAAATCGTAGAGGTCGCAGCCTCACCTGGCACGGTTGGGGGCTGTGAGTTGAATCATGCGCGCCGCGGTGTGTCGCCGGGAATGCACCTGCTCCATGCGGTCTAATCGATCTTGTCACGCGTTTGAAAGCAGGCTCGAATCTGTCTCCACCGTCATCTCGGCATGCGAAAAGGAGCCCGAACGTGAGCATGATTCTCGCCGCGCTGCACGACACTTTGATCGCGCAGCAGTTCGAAAATCCGACCGCGGAAGAGCCGCCGCTCGCGGACAAACTGATGCAGATGGGCCGCTACTTCACCTGGCTGGTTCAGCTGTCCGGGATCACGGCGATCACCTACGGCGGTGGCAGGTTCGCGTGGGAGAAATGGAACGGCGGCACGCTGCAGTCACCGAAGATGGTCGCCAGCGCGATGGCGGGCGGCGCGGTGGCGACGAGCGCCGGCACCATCATGAACGCGATCATCGGCTGACGCGCGGCCCGGACTCGTGCCGCACCGGCCCGACGGTTCTCCGTCGGGCCGGTTCTCGGATTCCATAGGCGGTCACGACTTCACCGTGCGGCGGGCGCGGCCTCCGGGGCGGTGTGGCTGCCCGCCGGTGCGAGGCCGGGCATTTCGAGCACGGCGCAGGCGGCCAGGTCGCGGGCCTCGACTGGCGTCAACCGAGTTCCTGCGGTGTGGCTTTCGGCGAAAGAGCGCTCGCCGAGCGCCGTTCTGGCGAGGTTCGCCGGACGGTCGATGTCGGGGCGTTCGGCGGGCAGCAGCGCGATGCCGTTGACCTCGCGCACGGCGGCCGCGGCGCCCAGCAGGCGGGCGGCGGTGTCCGGCTCGCCCATTCCGGCCAGCACCGAGGCGAGTGCGGCCAGGGCGAAGGCGGTGTCGCGCGGCGCGCCGATACGCTGGGCGCCGTCGAACGCGTTCAGGTACAGGGCGAACGCGGCGGCGAAATCGTCGCGTCGTTCATGGATGTAGCCCAGCTCCACTTGGAGCATCGGCAGGAACAGCGGAGTCTCCGCACCCTCGGCGAGGGGGAGTGCGAGCAGTTCGCGCAGGATCTGCTCGGCGATCTCGAACCGGCCGTCGCGCCGCGCGGTGAACGCGAGCACGACAGCGGCGAACAACCGGCCCGGTTCATATCCGTGCTCGGCCGCGATCCGCTGCGCCTGTTCACCGAGCGCGCGGGCCCGATCGAAGTCGGTGTTCTGCATGGCGATCCAGCCCATCCAGGACAGATGGGTGCACGCCTGCCCCCATAGCTCGAGCTCCTGCGCCAGGCCGAGTGCCTCGGCGTGTATGTCGGCGGCGGCGGCCAGTTCACCGGTGAGTTCGGCCAGCCCGCCCAGCCATTCCGCGGCCTGGAGCCTGCCCCAGCGGTCGTCGAGTTCGGCGAACAACCGTGCGGCCGTGCGCGCGTGCCGCTCCAGCGCTGCCAGGTCCACGCGATTGTGGGCGGCCTTGGCCAGCGCCACGTGTCCCGCGGCGACACCCCAGCGGTCGCCGAGTTCTTCGAAGACCGGAAGTGCCTTGCACAGCATGGATTCCGACTCGGTGACGTCCCCGGACTCCAGCGCGGACGATCCGAGGAAGAGCTCCGCGCGGGCCCGCCCCGCCGGATCGTCGACCGTGTCGTACAGCGCGAACACCGCGGCCCGCTCGGCCGCCCCGGCACCGAACTCGCCTTGCTGGAACGCGAATCCGACGCTCCACGCCAGGGCTCGGGCGCGGTGCGGCGGCGAACCGCCGAGCGCCAGCGCCGCGTCCAGCCAGCGGCGGGCCTCGCTCAGCCGGCCGCGCAACTGCCAGTACCACGCGAGCGCGTTCACCAACCGCAGCGCTCGGTCGGCCTCGCCCGCGCGGATGAAGCCGTCCAGCGCCGCGCGCAGATTGGCCGTCTCCTCGTCGAGCCACCGCAGCCAGCGTCGTTGGTCGGCGCCGTAGAGCTCGGGCTCGGCGCGCTCGGCCAGCCGCAGGTGGTACCGGTGGTGAGCCAGGTGCGCCGCGTCGAACTCGCCTGCGTCGGCCAGCCGGTCGAGACCGAACGCGGCCACCGATTCCAGCAAGCGGTAGCGCCGCCCGGCCGTATGTACCAGCGAGCGGTCGACCAGCCTTGCGATGACGTCGGCGACGACCGATTCGTCCACCGGGGTCGCGCCCTCGCCGGAGCACACCGCCTCCGCGGCCGCGAGGGTGCATCCGCCCGTATGCACCGCGAGCCTGCGCAGCACCGCCTGCTCGGTCGCGTCGAGCAGGCCCCAGCTCCAGTCGATCATCGCCGCCAGCGTCTGCTGCCGCGGCGGCACGCCGCGGTGCCCGGTGGCCAGCAGCTTGAACCGGTTGTCGAGCCGGGCGACGATCTCGTGCACGCCCAGCGCGCGCACACGGGTGGCGGCCAGTTCCAGCGCGAGCGGGATGCCGTCGAGCCTGCGGCACAGGGTGGCCACCGGCGCCGCGGTGTCGGCGTCGAGCACGAAATCGCGGGCGCCCGCCCGTGCTCGCGTCACGAACAGGCGCACCGCGCCCGTGCGGGCGATCTCGTCGAGCGCCGCGTCCCGGGCGGGCACCTCGAGCGGTTCCAGCGCGACGATGTCCTCACCGGGCAGCCGGAGCGGTTCGCGGCTGGTGGCCAGGATGTGCAGTCCCGGTGCCGCGCCGAGCAGCGATTCGGCGAGTTCGGCGGCTCGATCCACCACGTGCTCGCAGTTGTCCAGCACCAACAGCAGTTCCTGGTCGGACAATGCGTCGCACAACAGCCCGGTGATGTCGGCGCCGTCGGCGGCGCGGATGCCGAGCACACCGGCCACGGCATCGGCGAGGAACGACGTGCCGTCGGTCGAGGTCGGTTGCAGCGCGGCCAGTTCGACCAGCCAGCTACCGTGGGCGAACCGCTCGGTCAGCGCCGCCGCGGCGGCGAGCGACAAACGCGTCTTGCCCACCCCACCCGGTCCGGTCAGCGTGACCAGCCGGGCGGTGGCGACGGTGTCGCACAACTGCGCGAGGTCGGTATCGCGACCGATCAGCTCGGTGCGCTGCGCCGGGACGTTCGAGGTGCGCCGCCGGGTGACCGCGGTTTCCGGTGGCGGCGCGGCAAGCGGCAGATCCTGCTCGAGGATCGCGCGGTGCAGCGCGACCAGCTCCGGGCCCGGGTCGATGCCGAGTTCGTCGTCGAGGCGCCTGCGCAGATCCTCGTAACCGACCAGCGCCTCGGCCTGCCTTCCCGCGCCGTACAGTGCGCGCAGGTGGGCGGCGCGCAGCCGCTCGCGCAGCGGATGGGCTGCCACGAACGCCGTGAGTTCCCCCGCGACCTCCCGGTATTCGCCCAGTGACAACCGAGCCTCGGCCAGCTCCTCGACCGCCACCAGACGCTGCTCCTCGAGCTGTGCGATGGCGGGTTGCGCGAAGGGAGCATCGCGGAAATCGGCGAACGCGGGGCCACGCCAGACAGCGACCGCCTCCGTGAGGGCCCGGACCCGCTCGGCCGGCTCGGTGGCGGCGCGCGCGGACGCCACCAGTGCGCGAAACTCCTGCGCGTCGATGTCGGAGGTGGCCAGCCGATATCCCGGCGGCGGGGAGACAACCAGGTCGCGGCCGCCGGGTTCGGCGTCTTCGAGCGCCCTGCGCAGTTGCGAGGCTTTCGCGGCCAGCGTGCCCGCCGGATTGCCGGGCGGGTCGTCGGCCCAGATGTCGTCGACCAGCCGGTCGCCGGACACCGGTTGGCCGGGGGTGACCAGCAGGTCGGCCAGCAGCGCCCGGACCTTGGCGCCCGGAATCGGCACCACGGCACCCGCATCCGTCCAGACCGTCAACGGACCCAGCACCCCGAAACGCATGGGAGCAGCCTAGGCGAGCGGTACGACAGGCGACCGCAAACAAATCGGAAGGTGGAGGACTCACAGTGAGAACGCCGAACCCGAACTCCCGGAAGGAGTCGAGACATGAAACCCACCACCGCCAGTATGGCCGCGTCGGTTCTGCTCACCTGTGACAAGGCAGGGCCGGACGAGAAGATGTCGGCCGCTCCCGGCGTCCGCGTCGAGGAGATGTTCCGGCTCGTCGGCGGTGTCCTGGGCGACGCACCGGTGCGGGACGCGCGATGATCGGCCCGCATCCGGTACGGGTGGCGTTGATCGTGGGCAGCACGCGCACCGGCCGTTTCGGTCCCACGGTGGCGGACTGGTTCGCCGGGCGGATGTGCCGCCGCCCCGAGGTGGACCTGGACCGGATCGATCTCGCGACGGCCGCGCTGCCCGACCGTTTGACCGACCACGACGAGCCGGCGCCACCAGCGGTCCGCGAGCTCGGCGAACGGCTGGCGGCCGCGGACGCGTTCGTCCTGGTCACTCCGGAGTACAACCGCAGCTTCCCGGCGGCAGTGAAGAACGCCGTCGACTGGTTCGACGCGGAATGGGCGGCCAAGCCCGTCACGGTGGTGGGATACGGCGGCGACGCCGACGGCGGTCACGCCGCCGCCCAGTTGCGCCCGGTCTTCGGCGAACTGAACGCGGTGCCCATCCGTCGCACCCTCACCATCACCAAGGCATGGCAGCGCTACGCGAGCGACGGCAGCTGGCCGCGCCGCGACCCGGAACTGGACGAGGCTGTGGACGGTGTGCTCGACCAGCTGCTGTGGTGGGCGAGCGCCCTGCGCGAGGCACGGGCGAAGACCCCGTTCGTGCGGTAGAAAAGCATGCTCGGGCGGTGTCCGTCCCGAAGGTACGGAGCAACCGTAAACAAACCGTAAGGCGGTACCAGCAGAGTCGTTCCAGGCAGCGACACCGGCCGCACCCCGGCAACCGCCGGACTCGATGAGAGGAAACACCATGGGCACCATCGCAGTTCACGAGTTCATAGCACTCGACGGAGTGTACGAGGATCCGTCCTGGACCTTCGAATACGGATTCGACCCGAAGATGGGGGAGACCCTCGGGGCGATCACTTCGGCGTCGAAGGCGATCCTGCTCGGGCGCATCACGTTCGAGATGTTCGCCCCGGCTTGGTCTACCCGCACCGTGGAGGACGACCCGGGCGCGCCGTTCTTCAACGAAACGACGAAGTACGTCGTCGGCGCCCGGGAGCCGCAGGTGGAATGGGCCAACAGCACCCGCGTCGGCGCCTACGACCCGGACGTGATCCGCAAGCTCAAGGACGAAATCGACGGCACCATCTACATCAGCGGCAGCGGCACGCTGGTGCGGGCGCTGCTGGCGGACGGCCTGGTCGACGACCTGCACCTGTTCGTCTACCCGATCGCGCTCGGCAAGGGCAAGCGCCTGTGGAGCGACGGCGTCGACGCGACCAAGCTGGCGCTCAAAGAGCACGAGGTCTACGCCAACGGCGTCGTTCACCTCGACTACGGCCCGGCCCAGGGCTGATGTCGCGCGGAAGGGCGGCCCGTTTCGGGCCGCCCAGGCGATCCGGTGGTGCCGCCGCGGCGGGCAGCGAAGCCGTCAGCGCCGTCCGGTGCAGTATCCCTCGGGGGTGTACTGGCAAGGGCGCTCGTTGCGTCCACGGTATCCGCCGTGATTGCTGCTGCGACTCCGCTCTCCCACGCCGGAACCACGCTTGTCGGCCGGGTTGTGCGAGTACCGGTCCGCTGTCGTGGTCACGAACGATTCCGGCGCGGCGACGGACGCTGCCGTCACGACCGCCCCACCGATCAGCGCCGAAGCCACCACTCGACGCACCGTTACGCGCTTCCTTGTGTTCTCCATGAGATTCATCCCGTCGATTAACGTGCCGTCATATAACGATACATTGATCGGTGACCCAACACACGTGTTTATTCCCAGTGCTGGGGATGACCCTCGATCGAGGGCCTGATCACGTGCTGCGGCTTGCTCGCCGTCCCAGCTCGCAGGCCGATGGCTCGGGTTGGACCGGACGTCGCAAAAAGATTCACACCCTGTCTAACGTGCCGTTCGCCAGGTCGCGGGCGCAACGTCTGCGAGTTGGCGAGAGTCTTCGTGGTCGACGCGCCGAGGCGCATAGCGACCATGGAGCGCGGCCGTCATCGGCGCACTACTTGCCGTCGGAGCCGATCACGGCTGCGCCACGCCCAAGTCGCGGACTCGGCGCTTGTGATTCCAGCGGCCCGGGTCCGCCTCCAGGGCCGAGCGGTCCCAGTGGCCGAGCGCGGCGGCGGCCGTGTACGTCGTGTCGAGGAACTCGAGCAGCGCCGATTCGGGCGCTTCGGCGGTGCGAACCGCCTCGTACGGCAGGAGGAACTGCCGCAATTCCATACTGTAGAAGGCTTCTCGCGGACCGATGTGGTAGTCGGAGAAGCCGTCCGGCTCCGGGTACGCGTAGGCATAGAAGGCGCCTTCCGTGCCGCCGCCCGGCCAGAAGCCGCAGCTGCTCAGTTCATGCGAGTAGCCCTCGACCATGACCCAGTCGCCACAGTTGGGGGCGCCGCCCGGGTGTCGCGGAGCGGCCCGCCCGGAGAATCTGGTGCAGGCCAGATCCATCGCTCCCCAGAAGAAGTGCACCGGGCTCACTTTGCCGAGGAAACCCGATCGGAACTGGTGCATGACGCGATCGGCGGCGATCAGTTGCCGCCAGAACAGGGTGGCGGCCGCGGCGTCATAGGAGCGGTGCTCGTAGTCCTCGGCGAACGGCACGGCGGGCTCGACCTCATTGGGTCTGCCCTGGATGTGCACCGGAATGCCGAGTTCGCCGAGCGCATCGATGGTTTCGCCGTAGAAAGCCGCCACCGGCTTGGGTTCGAGCGCGACCTGGCGAGTGCGGCCATCGCTGGAGCGGATGTGCAACCGGTGGTCGAGGAAGTCGAACTCGATATCGAAGCACCCCGCCGCATGCGGGATGGCGGAGGTGGTCAGTCCTCTCGGGCTGACGTAGAACGTCACCTGCCACCAGTGGTTGACCAGCGGAGCGCGGGAGAGTCTGATCTTGCCGACGATCTGTGTCCACATATGCAGCGTCTCGCGCGTAGGAGTCCAGCTATCGACGCGCAAGGCGGGCCACGGTTCGGGAGCGGTATCGGTGCCTGTCATTGCTGCACCTCCGTTCTTTCCGGGAATTGGCGGTGCCGGCGCCGCGCAGGCGCCCGGCGAGTCGCGGCGCAGCGTTCCTGCACGCTCAAACTACCCGGTGAACAGGTGCCCGGAAGCCCTAATGCACGGTAAACAGCAATCTGCTGGCAAATTCGCCGACGGGGGATCCCGGGCGGTCAATCGTCTGGTGCGCGGATGGACCGACGACCGGCGTGCGACGCTTCAGTGCCGGCGCGGCCAACTCTCGTGCGCGGACCCCATGCTCGCCAGCGGCAGTGCGGCCCCCTCGTCGGCCGTCCGGGCCGCACGGCGGGAATTCGGATCCCACACCATGGCCGCGGCCGCACCGCCGAGCAGAACCAGGACGATGGCAACAATTGCCACCCACAGGAGTACCACCGCTATTTCTCCAGTCATTCCGTCCGCTCCATATTGCGCGTTATGCTGTGGCGGACAATCGCTTTCGTGCTTGCGAGCATTCTTTACACGCGGGGCAATCAGCGCGAATCGACACGCGGATTCTGTGGTGTGCCAGCACAACGGCTCCCGGGGTTTGGGATACGTCTGGTAACGCATAATGTCGCGACCGGACGGCGAGACGAGGCCCGGATGTCGGTGCGCGGCAAGGATTCTTCGACGGATGCGCGAGTTCACCGCGTTGGCGGATGCCGAATCCGAGGACGAGAACCTCGACGATTTCTCCGAATGGCTGGAGCGGGGGTATGTCGATCCTCCGCATCTCTACTGCGACACAGGGTGGCAGTTGTGGCGCCGGATGGTCGAAACCGGCAGGCTCGGCGGGGTGGACGCCGAACCACCGCGTCGGATACGGGTTCGATGCCCGCTTCGGTCGTGGCGGCCCCCGAAAGCGCGCAGCACGAGTCCGCTGTCGGCGACCGTGGTCCCGGCCATGGCGAGGACGGCGACTTCGATCGTGTTGTCCGGCATGGTCGATCGTCAGAGTCCGAGCAGGTCGGCGGTTTCCTCGCCGAGGACGGGGCCGAGGGTCATGCCGCGGCCGCCGGGGCCGGTGATCACCCGGACGTGCCGGTCGGCTCGGGCGCGGGTGACCGGGACATCGGGGTCGGCGCTCTGGCTGTACACGCCTGCCCAGCGCCGCACGATCGGCGGCAGTTCGCGGCCCAGCAACTCCTCGGCCACGGCGGTGAGATGTTCGTACGGGGCCTCGTCGAGGTCGAATGCGAAAGGCTCGGTGTACTCGTGGGTGTCGCCGATGGTCACACCGCCGTGCAAGCGCTGCACGCACAGCAGTTGCATCTTGTGCTCGGCGGCGGTCGCTGTCTGCGACTGTTCCCGGTTCAGCAGGTCCACCTCGGGGCCCGCGAAGCCGGGGTAGTAGCGGAAGCTGTCGCCGTCGGCGACCGCCGTGGTGAGCGGTTCGCCCAGCGCGGCGGTCTGCATCATCTGCAGCCGGACCCGCCGCACCGGCAGCATTCCGGCCAGTTCCCTGGCCAGGCCGGTGTGCGCCGCGCCGGGGCAGACGAGCACGAGATCGGCGTCGAAGACGCGGTCCCGGTCGTCGCGCACCCGCGCGCCGGAACCGGTGTCGGTGACCGTCCTGGCCTCGGTGCCGGAATGGAAGGTGTAGCGGTCGCTCGCGGTGAGGTAGGCGCGCAGCGCGGGCAGCGCCTGCCGTGACTCGACCACGGCATCGGTCGAACAATGCAGTCCGGCAAGGAATTTGCCGCGCAGCGCGGGATTGACGGCGCGCACGCGCTCCGGGTCGAGTAATTCGAACCCGCGCGCCTCGGCCTCGGGACCGGCCGCCGCGGCCTCGGCCACCGCGAGTTCCTCCGGGGTGCGCACCAGGGTGAGCGAGCCCGCCGGCCGGAATCCGACTCCGGGCACCTTGCCGCCGATCTCCTCCCACAGCACCCGCGAACGCAGGGCGAGGTCGAGTTCCGCGGCCGACCGCCCGGACACCCGGATCAGGCCGAAATTGCGTACGGTCGCCCCGCGGGCTTCCGGTTCCCGTTCCAGCTGCACGACTTCGTGTCCGCGGCGGATCGCGGCCAAGGCGTGGGCGGTGCCGAGGATGCCGCCGCCGATGATCACCAATCGCATGGTTCAAGGATGAATGGTATGGACCGATCATTTTGCTGTGACCTGCGGTTGTGGGCCATGCCACAACTTCGGGGAACCCGGCAGCTCCAGGCCTTTATGGTCAGCCGTTCATTTCGTCTGCGACCGCACTCGAGTTGACGCTTTGAGAGACTGAAACTTACTGTCTCTCATGTCCTCAGGGGGTGCTGGTTGGTGCCCACGGCAGCGACAGGCATGCGCCTTCTCTATCGAATGTAGGATAACTTATCCAGAAGGCAACGCAACGTGGCTTTTGGGCTACCGCTGGCAGTTGCGGGTGAACGCGGCAAGCTTCTAACTTCTTCCCGCCGGGACTCCAACTCGCTCCCTCCGGGCAGTCGCCTGATGGTATGAATATGCATTAACATAATACGCAGCCGGGCACTGCTGGTCGGCAGTGTCGCTGCCGGTCGGAACGACGGTGGCGGGAGTCGGGTCGTTCGTCGGTCCGCGCAATCGGGCGCAGTCGGCGAGGGATGTCGTGGCGGGCGCCGTTCCTGTCCTTTGTGCGCATGGTGCAGTGAGTCGAGATGGTGAACCCGCAAAACGTTCGACATATCCATATCGAATCCGGTGCTCTCGTCTTGGACTATCAGGCGTGCGCCGAACAGGCCGCGAGTGTGGCCGAGGTCTTGGCGAGCAGTCATCCGGAGCTCATCGTCACGATCGACGACAACGTCGACGTCGGGTTGCCCGCGCTGCCCTGTGGCGACCTTTGGGATTGAGCATGTGAGCAGCGCCAACGGATTGACGACGGATGCCGTCAGTTCTAATGTGATGGCACTTGCCATCACATTGGAAGGCGGCGTTCGCCATGGTCCTGTTCAACCCGAAGACCGAAACGTTCGAGGAGTTCGATCCCGCTACGCGGGCTCGGTTGCGTTCGGTGGTCGACTTCTTCGAGAAGAAGGGCAAGCGGGCGCTCACCGGCGACGCGCAGCGCGCCGAGTGGTACGAGGACTGGATGGAGTTCCTCGCCGAGAGCCGCATCCTCGCGTACATGGCGACACCGCGGTCGAGCGCGGACGAAGACCCGGACAAGCGCTGGGACACCGCGTTCATCTCCCGGTTCAACGAGATCACCGGCTTCTACGGACCGCAGTACTGGTACGCCTGGGGCGTTTCCACACTCGGTCTCGCCACCATTTGGCAGAGCGCCAACGGCAAGGCGCACCTGCGCGCCGCCGAGGAGCTCGACCGCGGCGGAATCATCGGTTTCGGGCTGTCGGAGAAGGATCACGGCGCCGACATCTACGCCACCGATATGCTGCTCACCCCCGACGGGGCGGGCGGGTTCACCGCTACCGGCAGCAAGTACTACATCGGCAACGGCAACGTGGCCCGGATCGTGCCGACCATCGGCAGGCGCACCGACCTCGAAGGTCCCGACGCGTACGTCTGGTTCGTCGCCGACAGCAGGCACCCGAACTACCGGCTGGTGAAGAACGTCATCCACGGCCAGAACTTCGTCAGTGCCTACGACCTGGTGGACTATCCCGTTTCGGCCGACGACGTGCTGCACGTGGGCCGCAAGGCGTTCGACGCCGCGCTCGCCGCGGTCAACTGCGGCAAGTTCAACATCGGCATGGTCGCGCTGGGCATCACCGAGCACTGTTTCTACGAGACGATCAACCACGCCTCCGCCAAGATCCTGTTCGGGCATCCGGTCACCGACTTCGCGCAGGTGCGCCAGATTCTGTCCGACAGCTACGTGCGTATGAACGCCATGCGCCTCTACCACGAACGGGCGATCGATTACATGCGCTGCTCGACGCCGGAGGATCGCCGCTTCGTGATGTTCAACTCCATCGGCAAGATGAAGGTCACCCGCGAGGCCGAGCGCGTGTTCCGTGAGCTGTCGGATGTCATCTCCGCCAAGGGTTTCGAGAAGGACACCTACTTCGCGATGGCGCGCGGCACCATCGACTCCATGCCCCGGCTGGAGGGCACCGCCCACGTGAATATGGCGCTCACGCTGAAATTCATGCCGAACTTCCTCTTCCATCCGGCGGACCTGCCCGCGGTGCCGGTGCGACGGGACCCCGGCGACGACGAGTCACTGTTCCGGCAGCCGGGCGCGGCCGGACTGAGCAAGGTTCGCTTCGCCGACTGGCGGCCCGCGTACGCGCCCTACCGGCACCTGCCGAACGTGGCGCTGTTCGTCGAGCAGGCCGAGCAGTTCACCCAGTTCCCGGTGCAGGCGCCGCCGACCGCGGCGCAGTTGGAGGACCTGGACTATCAACTGGCGGTCGGGGAGTTGTTCACGCTGCTGCCCTATGGGCAGCTCGTCCTGGAGCAGGCCGCGATCGCCGGGACGTCCGACGACCTCGTGGATTCGATCTTCGAGGTGTTCGTTCGGGACTTCTCCGCGTACGCGCTCGGGGTGTTCTCGAAGGCTTCCTCCACCCCTGCTCAGCAGGACTGGGCCCGGAATGCGCTGCGCAAACCGGTCATCGACCAGCGGCGAACCGCGCGTCTGCACGACGAGGTGCTGAGCTACGCCGGCACGTTCGAGATGAACCCGTAGCCCATGACCCTGGATGCGATAGAGAATATCCATGAACATGGTGGGATAGAGGGCGATCGCACAGGATGCTATGTGCTGCTCAGATCCAACAAGTCAGAGCTGATTTGTCCGAAGTGGTTCCATACTTGGAAGAATTGCGACTAACATAGCGGCTCGGGTCCCCTTGGTTCGGCGGTGCGGGCGGACACCTGCGGTACGGCAGGTGTCCCAGCCCGCGGCGGCGTGGGATCGGAGCGAAAGGATGCATCGACGCATGCTCAAGAAACTCGACCGAATACTCGGTTATGAGATGAAGGTTTCCGAGTTCCTCGGCACCCTCATCATCATCGGCGTTCCGTATGGGCTGATCGGGGTGATCTGGACCCTCACCCATACCGGTCACCTGCGCGCCATGCACGGCCTCGATCTGGTCGTGTCGTTCCTGGGCTCGATCGTGTGCTGGCCGGTGCTCACCTTCTCGAATGTGTGCATGACCTGATGATGGCTCTGGTGTGGCTCATCGACGTCCTGGTGATCGTGGTCAAGATCCTCGGTGGGCGGATGAAGGTCAATCCCGTTCTCCGCTTCGGGCTCTGGGTGGCTGTGCTCAGCCTTCTGGCGGCCGGTTGTGTGGTGCTCGTAGCCCTCGTGGTGCTGCTGCAACGTTGGCTGGAAGGCCTCGCCTAGCCGCTCCTGCGGCCCCGGCCGTCCATGGCGTGGAAGAATATGTAGTTACTTACACACTCACTCGCTTTCCGGACTACTGTCCACCTGGCTGTATCTGGTGGAAATGCGAAGCTCACACGGCAGGTAAGCGAGGACTGGAGTACCCGCAGCGGGGCTGCGGCTGGCTTCGGATATGAAATAGACGATCACTTATCACTTGTACGACGTCTGTGATGTGTGCAACACTGCACACGCTCCGCACCCCCCGAAGGGGCGGCCGCCGGCGGCGGACGGGAAATCGGAAAGGAACGGCCACCGGTGACTGCCTCGCTGCGAACACCAGCCGACGAGCGACCGCCACGAGAACCGGGCGAGCTCGAGAAGATCATCGACAGCGCCTCGGGATTGTGGCGGCGCCACCCCCAGCGCTCGCTGGAAACGCTGGGCCGGCAAGTCACCCTGGGCCGCGAAGCGATTGTGCAACTGTTCGTCTCGCTGGTCCGGGGAAGATTTCCCTACCAGGAGTTCATCAAGCAGTGCGCGTTCATGGCCAACGTATCGGCGGCGCCCACGGTGTTCGTGGCCATTCCGATCGCCGTCGTGGTGTCCATTCAGGTCGGCGCTCTGGTGAACCAGGTCGGTGCGACGACATTCATCGGCGCGGTCGCGGGATTGGGCATCATCCGGCAAGGCGCGCCGCTGGTGTCGGCGTTGATGGTCGCCGGTGCGGTCGGTTCGGCGATCTGCGCCGATCTGGGGTCACGAACCATCCGGGAAGAGATCGACGCGATGATGGTGATGGGAGTCGACCCGGTCCGCCGCCTGGTTGCGCCCCGTCTCGCGGCGGCGGTGCTGGTGAGCGTATTGCTTTGCGGATTCGTCGTTTTCGTCGGCTTCGCGACCGCGTACATGTTCAACGTGTACGCCCAGTCCGGGACGCCCGGCTCGTTCATCAGCTCGTTCGCGTCCTTCGCGGTAGCCAACGATTTGATCATCGCCTTGGTCAAGGCCGCGATCTTCGGGGTGCTGACCGCGGTGATCGCCTGTGACATCGGCTTGCACGCGCACGGCGGCCCAGGCGGTGTCGCGAACGCGGTGAACTCGGCGGTGGTCAGTTCCGCGCTGATGTTGTTCGCCACCAACATCATCCTGACCCAGCTGTACAACACGCTGTTCCCCGCGAAAGTAGTGTGAGGATGGCGAGCAGTTACACGCCCCCGGCGCTGAAGCCCCTGCACGCCGTCGGGCAAGCCGCACTCGGGCCCGTTCGTGCCAATCAACGCGTGGGGCATCAAGCCATCACGTTCTTCCAGGCTCTGATCGCCATTCCGTTCGTCCTCAAGCACTATCGCCGTGAAGTGGCGCGGTTGACCGCCGATATCGGCTGGGGCAACGGATCGCTCATCGTGGGTGGCGGCACGATCGGTGTCGTCGTCATCCTGTGCGCGTTCGGCGGCATCATCGTCGGGATGGAGTCGTTCACGGCTCTGAACCTGCTCACCATGTCCCCGCTCACCGGCGCGATCTCCGGTTTCGCGACCACCCGTGAACTCGCGCCGATCCTCGCGACCTTGGCCTTCGCGATCCAGGCGGGATGCAGGTTCACCGCCCAACTGGGCTCGATGCGCATCTCCGAGGAGATCGATGCGCTGGAGTCCATTGCCATCCGGCCGCTGCCGTATCTGATCAGCACGCGCATGATCGCCTCGACGCTGACCATCATCCCGCTGTACAGCATCGGCCTCGCGACTGCCTACCTGACCACCAAGATCACGGTGCTGTTCCTGGGAGGAACCGCGGCCGGCACCTACGATCACTACTTCTTTCAGTTCCTGATCGGCACGGACGTCTTCTTCTCGCTGCTCAAGGTAGTGGTGTTCGTGATGCTGTCGACGTTCATCCAGTGCTACTACGGCTACGTCGCCACAGGTGGCCCGGAAGGGGTCGGGGTCGCGGCCGGGCGTGCCATCAAGATGGTGATCGTCGTGATGGTGTTCGCGAATCTCTTTCTGACATTGACCATCTGGGGCATCGATCCCGGATTCCGGATTTCGGGGTGAGCCGAGGATGATTCTGGACCCCAGCGGCCGTGGACCGACGGCCAGACAATTGACCCTCGCGGGACTGGCGGTGCTGACGACGATCGCGGTTCTGCTGTACCTGCTCGCGCTGCGCTACACCGGATACTTCGAGGACAAGGTCCCCGTGACCATCGTGTTGACCAGCACCGGCGACGGCTTGCCCGGACGGGCGGACGTCAAATTCCGCGGGATGGTCGTGGGCCGGGTGGCCGGGGTCGACGTGGTGGCCCGAGGAGCCGAGCAGCGGGCCGGCGTCGATCTGAAACCCGGTCTGGCGTCGACGATTCCGGTGAACGTGACCGCCAGGGTGATTCCGAACAACCTGTTCGGCGTCACCGCGATCGAACTCGTCGACAACGGCCCGGAAACGAGAACGCTGCGGGCGGGCGCGACCATTCCGGAGGACACCGGCAGCGAGACAGTGGCCTTGCAGACGACGTTGAATGTCCTGCGCAACGTGCTCCAGAACATCCAGCCCGAGAAGTTGGGCCGGGTGCTGGCCACCCTGTCGGCGGCGCTGGACCCCGCGGCGCGCGTGCCCGGCTCGACGGTGGAGCGCCTGGACAACTGGCTCACCGAGATCAGGGCGACTCCGGGCATCGACGCACTGCTCGGGGATCTCGGGCGAGCGTCGATCGCGTTGAGCCAGTCGGCTCACGAACTGGTGGGGGTGCTCTCGGAATCGGTGACCACCGCACGAACACTGGCCGAACGGCGCACGAAACTCATCGACCTGCTCGCCACCGGAAACGCGACAGTGGATTCGGTCAACG
This sequence comes from Nocardia abscessus NBRC 100374, assembly GCF_000308455.1. Classification (GTDB taxonomy): domain Bacteria; phylum Actinomycetota; class Actinomycetes; order Mycobacteriales; family Mycobacteriaceae; genus Nocardia; species Nocardia abscessus. The sequence goes on from NZ_BAFP01000274.1 coordinate 367,336, forward strand.
CGCTCTTCGCCCGCAACCCCGACGCAGGCAAGTTCCTCGTCGCCGGGCTGGACGACCTGTTCGGCAGCCTGGCCAAGGACCCGGAAGCCATTCCCTACACGGCCGCGAACCTGAACGTGGCGCTGCGACGGCTGGCCACCACGTTCCACTTCGGGCCGGCCAAACAGATGGTGTGGAAGATGGACGTGTCGTTCACACCCTTCCAGCAGTACACGGCGCAGGACTGCCCCCACTACGGCGACCAGTACGGCCCCCGTTGTGGCGGCGCCACTGTGCCCGAGGTGGCGCCCGAGCAGAACTACCCGCCACAGCTGATGCCGAAATGGCTCGACGCGGCAGGGCCCGCACCGGTACCGGTTGCGCCCCTGGGTGCCTTGGGGCTGGTGCTTCCTGAACTGCCCGCGATTCCCGGGCTTCCCTTCCTCCCGGGTCTGCCGTCCATACCCGGTTTTTCGCCTGCGCCGAGTCCCGTCGCACCGGTAGCACCCGACGTGCGGGCTCCTGGTGCTCCGGTGCAGCCGATCGCGCTACGCGGGTCCGACGCCGTGGCGGCGATCGTCGGAACGCGGCCGACCGTGGCGCAGTACTTGTTGCTGAGTCCGGTGCTGGCCGGTGGATCGGTCACCGTGACCGCCGCCGACAACGAGGGGGCGGGACGATGAAATCAGCCAAGGCGCTGCTGGGCTTCAGCCTTTTCGCGGTGGTGGCCGTCGCGCTCACCTTCACCATCTGGTCCACTTTGCAGCGGTCGGTCGACGGCGACACGCATCGCTATTCGGCGGTCTTCTCCGATGTCCTGGGACTGCGCGTCGGGGACGACGTGCGCATGGCGGGCGTGCGGGTCGGCCGCGTGGACGAGATCGACTTCACCGACGGCTACCGCGCCAGGGTCGATTTCCGGATCGACGAACGCCAGCGGCTCACCACCACGACGAAGGCGCTGGTGCGTTACCAGAATCTGATCGGACAGCGGTATATCGCCCTCGCGCCGGGCAAGGAAGCGGGCGCCGTCGTCGCGGCGGGGGCACAGATTCCACTGGAGCGAACCGAGCCCTCGTTCGATGTGTCCGCGCTGCTGTCCGGGTTCGAGCCGTTGTTCAGCGTGCTGCAGCCCGATCAGGTCAATTCGCTGTCCGAGACGTTGATCCAGGCGCTTCAGGGCAATCAGGTGTCCCTCAGCAGCCTGCTCACCCAAGCCGCCGAGTTGGCGGGCACCTTCGGGCAGCGCGACGAGATCCTGGGGGAGGTCCTGGGCAATCTCAGTTCGGTGATCAGCGGCCTGGCCAACCGCAGCGGCGAGCTGGAGACGCTGCTCACCCAGGCCAGGGCGCTCGTCGAGGCGCTCTACTCGCAAGGCGAGAGTCTCAAGCATTCGGTCGACCGGGTGGCTGCGACGACCGACTCGCTGACCCGCCTGATCATGCAGGTCAAGCCGGGATTGTCGAAGGCGCAGAACGACGCCGGCACCGGTGTCGCGTTGCTGCTGCTCAACGGCGCCTCCCTGGACCGGGCCGCGGTCGAACTGCCCGCCGTCCTCAACGGCGTCGCACGCTTCACCAGCAACGGCGCCTACGGCAACGCGTATCTGTGCAGCCTCGATGTGTCCCTGTGGGGCGTGCTGTTGCCTCCGGGGCTTTTCTCCCAGGTAGGCGGCAACTCACATTCGGAGGTGTGCCGATGAGCATCGGTGTCCCATGGCCGGGATTTCTGCGGAACAGATATCTGCGGCTCGGCCTGATCGCGGCGGTCACGGTGGCGGCTCTCCTGATCGGATCCAGTGTCCTGACCCAGGCTCGACTGGGAGAGAAGACGATTCATGCCGAATTCGCTCAGGCGGCCGGCCTGCGTCCCGGCGCGACAGTGGACGTATCGGGTATCGAAGTCGGTGCGGTGCAGGCGGTTCGGCTCGACGGCACCAAGGTCGCGGTGGAGCTGAAGGTGCGTCGCGATCTTCGCCTCGGCCCGGACGCGCGCGCGGCCATCAAGATGTCGACGATCCTCGGCCGCCTGCACGTGGACCTGGTGCCGGGCGACGGAAAGGGATTGCCGGGCAACCGCATCCGCATCGAGAACACCTCGGTGCCGTACAACCTGAGCAAAGTGATCCAGGACCCGAAGTACAAGAACTCCTTCGAACGCATCGAACGTCTCGATCCGCAGAAGCTCCGCCAGGCGCTGGACCTGGTCGACCAGCAGATGGGCGATTCCCCGCAGCTGGCGGTCCAGGCGCTCGACAGTATCGGTGCGCTCGCGAAGGTCGTCACCGATCGCCGCGACGAGGTGGACTCGCTGCTGAAAAGCATGGACCAGGTGTCCCAGCTCGTCTCGGACAACCAGAACAGCGTGCTGCTGTTGCTGACTCGCGGCGAAGCGATCGGCACCGCCGTTCAGAAGCGGCAGGACCTGTTGCAGCAGTTGCTCGACAACGTCGCGGCCCTGTCGAGATTGCTGCAGGAGATGGGTTTGGAGAACAACGGCCAGCTCGCGCCCCTGATCCACGACCTGAACACCATGTCGGAGGGGTTGGCGAAGAACCGCGACAACCTGGACCGACTCTACGAGAACATGCCCATCGCTCTGCGGCAGTTCAACAACGCCGTCGGGAACGGGCCCTACGGCGACGTGTGGGCGCCGTGGTTCTTCCCGGACAACTGGCTGTGTTTCGCTCGAGCCGTACAGGGGTGCAACTGATGAGAACACGACGACTCGCCGAGCTAGGCGTGCTGATCGTGACCGCGCTGGTCACCGCGAGTTGCGGGCTCGTACCCGACAGCCTGACCGCGCTGCCGAGGCAGTACCTCGGCGAACACGTGCGCATCAGCGCCGACTTCGAGAACGTGGCGGGACTCTACGCGGGCAACGAGGTAGCGGTGCTCGGCGTTCCGGTCGGCCGCGTCGACACGGTGCAAGCCAAGGGCAGCTACGTGCAGGTCACCATGAGCCTGGACAAGGGAACCAAGATCCCGGCCGATGCCGTGGCCGCCCTGGTGTCGCCGCAGCTGATCACCAACCGCCATGTCGAGCTCGCCCCCGCCTACAGCGGCGACGGGCCGATCCTGACCGACGGAACGCACATCCCGCTGGCCAGGACGCGGACACCGGTCGAACTCGACCGCATCCTGCAGAACTTCGACCAGCTCGGAGCCGCGCTGAAAGGCGACGACCAGAACGGTCCGATGGCCAGCCGAGTCCTGTTCCCGCTCCTGGACGGCAACGGCGACAAACTGCGCGAAACGCTGGACGCGCTGTCCTCGGCCTTCGAGGTGACCTTCGCCAACAAAGACCAGATCTCGAACACGATCATCAAACTCAACGAGATCACCCACATCATCGCCCAGAACGACCGGACGGTCCGCGACTTCAGCGGCCGCCTCACCGAATTGGTCCAGCTGCTGGGCGACCAGGCGCCCGGTCTGCAAGCGGTCCTGCGGCAATTGGACCAGTTCGTCACCAACACCTCCACGCTGGTCGGCGAGAACTCCGATCAGCTCGTCGGCGCGCTGAAGCGCTTCACGACCATCACCGAACAGATGCGCGCCAACGCCCGCGGCCTCACCGAGATCGTCGACGTCGGGCCGCTGCTGTTCGAGAACCTGTCCAACGCCGTCAGCCGGGAACATCAAGCGCTGCGCCTGCACGCGCTGACCGACAAGGTCCTGCTCGACAACGAGGTCCTGTCGCAGTTCTGCGAACGGATCCAGATGCGCCTCGACGGCTGCCGCACCGGAAAGATCCAGGACTTCGGGCCCGACTTCGGCCTCACCGCAGCGCTTCTGGGGATCTCGAAATGATCGGCACGAACGCGCTCCGGCGCACCGCGGTGGCGTCCGTGCTGGTCGCGGCGTTGAGCACCGCGACAGGCTGCACCATGACGGTGGCGAATCTGCCGATGCCCAAACCGGGCATCGGGGCGCCCGGCTATCCGATTCGCGCGGCTTTCCGCGACGCGCTCAATCTGCCCGACCACGCGCACGTGAAAATCGGCGGCACCGACATCGGAGTCGTCACCGCGATCAGCACGACCAACTTCATCGCCGAGGTGGAAATGCTGATCAGGGAGGACATCCAGCTGCCACGGGGCACCACCGCCGAATTGCGGCAGGCGACGCCGCTGGGCGACATCTTCGTGGCGATGACACTGCCGAGGGCGGCACCGGACGGTGCGAACCTGCGCGCCGGTGACGTCATCGGCACCGAGCACACCTCGGCTGCCGCCTCCGTCGAGCAGTTGATGATGTCGGTCTCGATGCTGATCAACGGCGGCGGCATCAACCAGGCCGCGAAGATCACCTCAGAGATGGATTCGATGTTCGCCGGCCGCGCGCCGCAGCTCGCGCACCTGCTCAGCGAGTTGACCAGCGTCATCGCCGCGCTGAATCAGCGAACCGGCGACATCGACAACGTCCTGGCCGGCCTGAATGTGCTGACCGGGGAATTGGCCAGGCGGAAAGCGGAACTGGGCGATGCCGCCGATACCTTCCCGGGGCTGTTGGCGCTGTTCGCCGAGAACAATCAGTCCATCGTGGACCTGCTCGACAAGGTCTCGGTCACGATGACCGCCCTGGGTGACTTCACCGACACCACTGGGCCGCAGGCGGTCAGCCTGTTCGACAGCATCCAGCGGTTGATGGCGGGCTTCACCCAGATGGGCGACGACCTGGGCGGAACATTGGACGGTCTACACACCCTGTACCCATCGCTGATGGCGAGTTTGGACGGCCCGGCCCTGGCCGTCGCGGCGACGGTGTCCTACCTCAGTGTCGGAGCCTTGACCGATCCCAGCGGCAGCAGGCTGCCCGAAGTCGGCGACGTGCCCGCCTTCATCGGCAGCTTGGCGCAGGTCATCGAGAAGGTGATCGGTCGGGTCACCAGTCCGCCACAGCAACCGCAGCAGCAAGGAGGCGGCCGATGAATTCCCCCTTGTGGCAGTGGCTGGTGCGCCGCCGCGTCGCGGTGGCGAACTTCGGCTTGGTCGTGGTGCTCGTCCTCGGTGCGGCTTATCTCGGCGCCGAAGTCCTGCGGATCGATCCACTGCGCGACAACTACTCGGTGACAGTGGAACTCCAGTCCTCGGGCGGCTTGTCGGCAGGCAACGACGTCACCTTCCGTGGTACCAGGGTCGGCAAGGTCCGTGAGGTGAAAGTCGCGGGCAGCGGTGTCGCGGCCGTGGCCGAGATCGATTCGGGGGCGAAGATCCCGGTGGGCGGCACGGTCGCCGTCGGCCGGCTGTCGGCGGCGGGCGAGCAGTACCTGGACTTCCGCCCCGACTCCGACACCGGCCCCTATCTCACCGACGGCGCTCTGGTGGAGCGCTCCCGGACCACCGTCCCGGTCAGCGTGCAGTCGGTGCTGACCAATCTCAGTGGCTTCATCGGCGGATTGAACCCGGACCGCCTGAATGTGATCATCGACGAACTCGACAAGGCGCTGGCGGGCGGCCCGGACCAGCTGCGGAACATGGTGTCGGGCATCAGCCGCGCCATGGCCGGGTTGAGCGATCTGCTCCCGCAGACCCGGCAACTGATCGAGAACCTCGAAGTGATCGCGGAGACGACCTCACACGCGCAACCGGACCTCGCGACACTGACCCGCACGGGCGGCGTGCTGTTCGAGCAATTGACGGCAGCCGACCGAGAGGTACGGCACTTCCTGGACGAAGGGCCCGACCAGCTCAACACGCTCGGCGGCTTCGTGTCCCGCACGCAGGATCCCATCACGAACCTGGTGACGAACTTCGTCGCGATCACCAAGGCCGCCAAACTGCGCGCACCGGCGATCGCGGCACTGTTCCCTGCGTTGCGGGTCGGCTCGCAGGCGTTGGGAATTCCCGCGCACGACAACGCCTTCCATACGCTGGTCGACTTCTGGCCGCGCCCCACGTGCGAGTACGAGACCATCCCCGTGGTCCCCACGGACAAGATGACCGACACCCGGATCCGGCTCTACAACTACTGCGTCACCAGCGATCCCGCCCTGCAGGTGCGCGGTTCGGCGAATGCGCCACGTCCCGACGTGCCGGACAACGGAGCCACCCGGCCACCGGGCGTAGGTGGCGACGAACTGTCGCGCCCGGTCCCCGGCAACTAGGAGAATGCACATGACCAGTGACGACATCGATTCGAGCGCCGAAGCCGAGTCGCCCGCGCCATCCACGGACGAGCAAGCGGCCGAGCCGGGGAAATCCGACTCCGCCGCCGCGAAGCCGGTCGAGGTGAACCGCGGGGCGGACACCACCGCTGCCGCCGAATCCCCGGCCTGGTGGCGCCGCCTGCGCGGTCTGCCGATCGGGCGTCCCGGCACGATCGCGGTGCGGTCGGCCGCCGCGATACTGGTGGGCGTCTCGGTGGCCGCGGCAGGCTACTGGTACGTCCAGAGCGACAACAGCAAGGACCAGCTGGCAGCGCAGGAGGACGCGCGCGCCGCCGCCTGCCGCTATGCGCCCATCCTGGCGAACTACGACTCCAAGAACCTCGACGCCTATTTCGCCGCGGTCACCGACGGCGCCACCGGCGACTGGAAGAAACAGTTCGAGTCCACCAGCACCGAACTGCGCGAAGTGCTCGGCCAAGGCGAGGTCACCTCGGCCACGCGGGACGTGCAGTGCGCGATACGCGCCGGTGACGAACACTCGGCCGAAGCTATCGTGATCATCGGCCAGACCATCACCAGTCTCGGCACCAAGGGCAAGCCCGCGCCGGGTCAGCTGTCGATGGTGATGCGCCTGGAGAAAGTCGGGGACCGCTGGCTGGTGAACAAGGTCAATTCGCCCTTGACGACGCCGCCGCAACCCTGACGGTCGGCGGTGCGCAGAGTGGTGCGGCAAAAGAGCGCCGGGACCGAGCCCGGCTCGCAGCGGGCGGTGCGGCGACGCCCGCGTGACAGGAAGGCGCAGATCGCGGCGACGTCCGCGGCCGCGTTCGGTGCACTCGGCTATCACGGCGTGAGCATGGAGGAGATCGCGACCAAGGTCGGCATCAGCTCCGCGGCGCTGTATCGCCACTACCCCAGCAAGTACGCGCTGTTCCGCGAAGAATTGCTGCGCTTGGGGCAGGTCACCGTCGAGGCCGCGACGCTTCCGGCGCAGGCCGAAACCTGGAGCGCCGCCGCCCGTTTGCGGCACGTCATCGATGCGCTCGTCGCCCAGGCCCTGGCCAACCGGCCGACCGTCACCCTGGCGCGCTGGGAAGGTCGCTACCTCGACGAGGACGACGGCGAGACGCTCACCGGTCAGTTCGCGGTCTCGCTCGCCGCGCTGGGGCAGCTGATCGGTGCCGTGCGCCCGCAGTGGAGCAAGCAGGACAGATTCGTCCGGGCCGTGGCGGTGCTCAGCGTCGTCAGCAGCATCGGTGACCACCACGCCGCACTACCGACGAAATCCCTTGCGGCGCTGCTTACTTCTGCGTGCTGGACGGCGGTGCACGCGCAACTGCCCGCCTTCGCCGAGCAGTCTCCCGCCGCGGCGCGGGCGACGGACACGCCCACTCCTTTCAAGCATCAACTGTTGCTGACGAAAGCCGTGGAACTGTTCCACGAGCGGGGATATCCGAATGTCAGCGTCGAAGACATCGCGACCGCGGCGGATCTGACCGCCGCGTCGGCGGTCTACCGCTACTACCGCAGCAAAAGCGATCTGTTGACCGCGGCTTTCCGTCGGGCCGCCGACCGGGTCGCCGGTGCTATCGGTCCCGCCATCGCCTCGTCGGCCACCCCGGGCGAGGCGCTGACCGAATTGATCGCCCTCTACGTGGCAGGATCCTTCGCCGAGCGGGAACTGACGTTCGTCTACTACACGGAGTTCTCCCACATTCCCCCTGAGGACCGGGTGGTGTTGCGCAACATCCAGCGGCTCTCGGTGGCCGAGTGGGTGAAACTGCTTGTCGCCGTGCGATCCGACCTCTCCGAAGCGCAGGCGCGCATTCTCGTGCACGCCGCGTTCGGCTTGGTCGTCGACCTCGGTAGAGCGCTGGGGGACGGCAGGCGCGACCTTCCGCGAGATGCCGTGATCCGCCTGATGGAGGTCACCTTGTTCGACACGGCCCCCCAGCCGCCCGTCGTGCTGAAGTGAGCGGCCCAGATCCCGTGCGGGATAGGAACATTCAACTACATATTTCAGCAATAGAATGCAAATCTGCACTACAGAGTGCAGTATCGACACTCGAATGCGCTATGCGAGCGTGAGAATATTCAGTAACATAATGTCAGATGGCTAGCTCGGGTCGTCGTACGCAGGAGAGTCCGATGCCACCGCGGCTGGACGGGTGGGGCGGGCCGTAGCCGGGCCGGTGTTCGGCGGCGTCCGTCCGGGCGTCGACGCGACTGATTCGTCTGCTCGCGCGACCTGAACGCAGAGGGAAGGAAACCACGATGACCGCAGTCGCTCATCAATCCGATCACGACCAGAACGTGCCGCTCACCAAGGACCGCACCCGGATCGGCATCAGTGTGACGCATCAGCCGTTCACGAAACGACCCCTCGAGCTCACCGACGCGCTGGACTTCTGGTCCTTCGCGGGGGCTGCCGCCAACGTCGTCATGCAGATGGCCCGGCCGGGTGTCGGCTACGGTGTGGCCGAAAGCAAGGTGGAGTCGGGATCGCTGATGAAGCACCCGTGGAAGCGGGCGCGGACCACGACGCAATATCTCGCGGTCGCCATTCTCGGCACGGACGAGGAGCGCAAGGCGTACCGGGAAGCGGTGAATGTGGCTCATCGGCAGGTGCATTCGGCCCCGGGAGCGCCGGTGAAGTACAACGCGTTCGACCGCAACCTCCAATTATGGGTCGCCGCTTGCCTGTACATCGGCTTCGAAGACACCTATCAGCTGTTGCACGGCAGGATGAACGACGAGCAGGCCGAAGCGTTCTACGCCTCGTCCTCCACTCTCGGCACCACCCTGCAGGTCACCGAGGACATGTGGCCCGCGACCCGGGCCGCGTTCGACGAGTACTGGAACGCCGCGTGCGAACAAGTCGTGCTCGACGACTACGTACGCGGCTACCTCGAAAGCCTGCTCGACCTGCGCATGATCCACTGGTATCTGCGGCTGCCCTTCCGGAACCTGCTCAGATTCCTCACCATCGGGTTCCTGGCCCCTATCTTCCGCGAACAACTCCGGGTCGAGTGGACCGCCGCCGACCAGCGGCGCTTCGAGAACCTGTTCGTGTTCGTCTCCTTCGTCAACCGCTTCATTCCCCGCTTCGTGCGCCACGGGGGATCGCACGGGCTGATGGTCGACCTGCGGCGGCGGATCCGCAAGCAGAAGAACCTGATCTGAGCGAGTGGAGCCCGTATGTCTCGTCCTGAACCGTCAGCGCGGTCATCGACCATTTCCGGGGTGGAGCACGGCCGGCGACGCCGCTACATGGCGGGGCCCGCGGCGCTGCTGGGCGGCCCGGCCAATGTGATCATGCAGCTCAGCCTGCCTCCGGTCGGCCGCGGCGTGGTCGAGAGCACGGTCGACAGCGGTCGGTACACCCTGCATCCCCGCAAACGCGGCCGCACGACCCTGACCTATCTGGCGGTGGCGATGCTGGGCACCGAGGAAGACCGAGCGGCCTATCGGGCAGCGGTCGACACGTCACATCGTCATGTGCGATCCGGTCCCGACAGTCCGGTGAAGTACAACGCCTTCGATCCGGAACTGCAACTGTGGGTTGCCGCATGCCTCTACCGCGGCACTCTCGATTCGCTCACCTTTCTCTACGGCCGCGCGGACGACGATCTGGCCGACGAGCTGTACCGTGAGGCAAGCCGCTTCGGAACGACATTGCAGATGCGCCCGGAGCTGTGGCCGCGCGATCGCGCGGCATTCGCCGAATATTGGGACGCCAAGCTGTCCGACCTCGCGGTGGACGAGGAAGTGCGGGCGTATCTGCTCGATCAGGTTGTCGATCTGGGGCCCTACCGGCGAGTCGAGCGGGTGCTGTTTCGCCGAGTGAACCGGTTCTTCACCACCGGCTTTCTCCCGCAACGCTTCCGCGAGGAGCTGGGGTTGGCGTGGAGCCCTCGCCGGCAGCGGGTGTTCGAGCGGACGATGCGTTCGATCGGGCTGGTGATGCGCGTGCTGCCGGAGCGTTGGCGCTTGTATCCGTTCGAAACGTATCTCCGTGAGATGCGCAGGCGGCGCGAACTCGGGAAAACATTGGTGTGAAGACCGGACTCAACGGTGCCGGGGCGCACGCCGAGCGTCGCGCGGGCGGCCTTGACCCACCAGGGCCGTTGCTGCGGAAGTACCTCGGTGACCGTCGTTTCGCGCTGGCACTTCCCCGGGCGGTGGCTCTGCAGATCCTGCATCCAGCGATCGCGACGGCGCTCACCGAGCACGTGACCTACCGGCTGTGGCTGCACAAGCGGCGCACCGTCAACGCGATGGTTCAGATCGCGTACTCGGGCCGTGATCTGCGATCGCTGATCCATGCCGGGCACGCCCATGTGCAAGGCGTCGACGATTCCGGCGCCCGCTATCACGCGCTTCGGCCGGACGTGTTCTTCTTCCAGCATGCGACGTATGTCGATACGTTGTTCTTCGCGATCAATACGTTCATTCGTCCGCTGACGCCCACGGAAAGCTTGCGCCTCTACGACGAAAGTGTCGTCTGGTACGACCGATACGGCATCTCCGCTCGGCATATGCCGCGCACGCTGCCGGAGTTCCGCGACTATTTCGACGAGGCGTGCGGCACGGCGCTGCGCGTGAGTCCAGCCGCGCTGCGACTGGCGCCGCAGGTGTTGCGCCCGGACGCGTGGATACCGCGGGCGTTGCCGAACCGCGTTGTGCGCGCGATACAGCACCCGCGAGCCCGCGACTTGCTGGGCGTGCCGCAGCGTCCGGGGGACCGGCACGCGTTGCGGCTCTACGCCGTGGCACTCGCGGCCGCGGCAGGTGTGGCGCCTCGTCGCGCGAAGTACCTCTACACCGCGCGCACGGCCGCGTAGACCAGCGAGATCGAGCCATCGTGTGCAGAGCCTGAAACCTGTTGCGGCAGCGCGTCGCACGTGTCGTGGGGACCGATCGAACGTCCGAGCCGTGCACGGTACCGCCTGCCGACCTGCGCAACAGCTGAAGATATGAACTTCGAGGGTGGTGGGCGCTACAGTACGGCCGTGACAGAGCACCGATCGCCCTTCGGCGGGGATCGCTCGCAGGACCTCGGAGTGCCGCCTTCGCTGGACCTCCGTTCCGCCGACTGGTCGAATTCCGATGAGACCCTTGCCCGGCTGTTTCAACGCGTCGAGACGTATGCCATAGAGGCACGCGATTGGTATGCGCGGGACAAACAGATGAAGCGGCGGACGAGCCTAGCCCTCACCGCGGCGGTGATCGTTCTGGGCCTACTCGGAATCCTGGTGCCCCTGTTGACCACCGCCGGAGTCGATGCCGTCAACCCGAGCTGGGGGTACGCACTGCTCGCCTGCGCCGCCGCCTGCGCGGCCTTCGATCGGTTCTTCGGCGTCTCGACGGCGTGGACGCGTGACCTCCGGAACGCGCAGTCGATCAACGCGATGCTGTGCGACTTCCAACTCGAATGGGCCTTTGTTTCACGGGCGCCCGCCAACTCCAACGGGGAGATCGACCGGCGCATGGGACTGCTCAGAGATTTCTCCCACCGAGTCAACGAGGTGATCGCCCGCGAGGCGGATTACTGAACGGCGTCCTCGGCGCTGCCACCGGCCCTGCCGGTGTCAACGGGGGCTACTCCACCATCCGAGGCGGGGCAGGGGGGCTTCTCGTCATGGCCGCTCCCGGTTCTACGCGTGCGTTTTCTGCCGCGCCGGTGACACCAGCCGTGGGTGGTAGGCGAGGCAGGCGGCCGATGCGCCGTCCGCGGCCAGGAAGATCACCGTGCGCGCGGTGTCGACCAAACCCGTGTCCAGTGCGTTGAGGTACGCATGGACGGGGGCCGCGGTGTAGGGATCTCCGATCGAGGGGTCGAAACCGACGACCGACGACGACGGGATGGCAAGGGTGTCGGCCAAACGGGTACGGAATCCGAAATCCCGGACCGGAGCCAGCAGCACCGCGTTCCCCTCGGCGAAGTCGACGCCGTCGAGTCCTTCCGCGTCCAGGCAGGAGCGCACCGCCGCGGTCGCCAGAGCGACCGGGTCCTCCGCACCGGCGCGAACGCACATGGCGCTACGGCCGTCTGCGCCGGCATCGTCCAAGGCCACCCAGGCAGTCGGGTCGACGACGCCGGTGGTCTCGCGGAACTGGAGCCGGCCGAATCCGCCTGCGGTAGGCGAAGTCCCGAGCAGCAGCGCCGCGCCGCTCGCGCTGTACGGGAAACCGGCGACGTGGCGCCGGGTCGAGGGGTGGGTGTCACCCGCGACGAGCAACGCGTACCGCACGGCACCCGTTGCCAGGAACGAATCGGCGGTCACGAGGGCATGCAGCAGCCCGGTGGCGCCGTGCATCAGGTCGAAGGAGAAGGTAGGAGCACGCTCTGCCTCGTAAGCCAGTCCCAGGCCGATCCGCTTCTGGATGAGCGCCGACACTGCGGGCTCGGAGATGTTGCAGTCGCGGAAGACGCCCGCGTTGACCAGCATGCCGACCTCGTCGAGGCCGACACCGGAGCGCTCCACGCAGGCGAGTGCCGCGCGCGCGGCCAGTTCGAAGTAGCTACCGGTGTCCGGGTCGGAGTTCGTCGCGGCCGAGATGATCGTCGTCCCCATTCTCATGCCTCCAGACGCGAGATGGTCGCGGCGAGGTATCCGGAGACGATGCCCGACGCCGCCGGAATCATGAGAATTTTCGACCCTTTCGGAATTCTCTCCTGCGCGAGATGCTCGTGCAGAACCAGGAAGTGCGAGGTAGAGGCGGTATTGCCGTAGTCGTGCAACACGTTGAGAGCCTGCGGCATCGGCGTGCCGAAGTGACGTTCGGTCAGATCGGAGATGTAGTCGATGGCCGGGGCGCTGAACTGGTGATGAATCCAGTAGTCGTACTTCTCGCTCTCCCACCTGCGCCCGTTCTCGGCGAGGAAGTCGGCCATTCGGTTGATGGCCTGCTGATAGCGGGCCTCGTTCTGCATGGCGCGGTTGTCGGTGTACATCGCGATACCGCCGGTACGGTCACTGGGCATTCCGATGCAGTGCTCGGCGCCGTCGGCCGTGGTCATCAGTTCGACGTAGTGGATCTCGTCGTCGTCGTTACCGCGGCCGTCGAGCACGACCGCGACTGCCGCGTCCCCGACGGTCAGCGCCGCGAACTGCGGGTCGTAGGGTTCGCTGATCTCGCGGACAGCTGTCTCGGCGATCGGCGTGATCTGCTCACCGCTCACCACCAGGCCATTGCGCACGACACCGGCCTTGATCATGCGGTCGAGCACCATCACACCGGTGATCATCCCGGCGCAGGCGTTCGAAACGTCGAAGTGCCGTGCCGTCTTCGCACCGATCGCTCTGCCCAGCATCAGCGCGAAAGACGGTGCGTAACAGAAGATCCCCGCGCCACGCGTGCGCGTGATGGAAGCCGAGATCACGATGTCCAGCTCGTCGGCCCGGTAATCGGAGTGCCGCAGACAATCCTCGATCGCGTGCAACGCCAGCTCGAAGGACGATTCGTACCGGTCCGGATCCGAGTCGTAGACCCGCCGATTCCTGATTCCGGTGATTCGCTCCAGATCCAGCGACCTCGGCACAGCCAGGTCGGCGATCAGATCCTCGGTGGAGCGGACGGTGGTGGGTGTGTACGAGCCGATCGACTCGAAACGCGTACGAAGCATGGTCCCCTGCTTTCTGCTCCAGTCGGCGACGAAGGTCGTGTTGTGCTCGGCGACAACGCGTCGCCGGTCCGCTGCGTCTAGTCGGTCAGCCCGACCAAGGTCGCGCTGACATCGCAGAGCTGCTGTCCGACCGCGTCGTCCTGCGCCGCACGCGACGGAGTCTTGATGCGGTTCTTCTGGAAATAGCAGCCACTGACCGTGGCGACGGCGGGATCGGTGGCCAGGTAGGTGAGTGCCCGGCCGCCCTCCGCGGCGGAGATCATGAACACTCGTTTGGCGAGCGCCGCGAAGGGTCGCCCGAACCAGGGCATCGAATCCCAGATTCCGGTCGCTACCGCACCGGGGTGGAAGGCATTGACTGTCACACCGGTGCCGTCGAGGCGCCGCGCCAGCGCCCGGGCGTAGAGGACATTCGCCAATTTGGAGCGGCTGTAGGCCTTTTCTCCCGAATATCCGCGCCGGAAGCCGAGATCCGCGAAATCCATGGTGGCGCCGAACTGCATGACCGATGAGGTGAACACGATGCGGGACGGGGCGCTGTGCACCATCAGATCGACGAGCAGTTCGGTGAGCAGGAAACCGCCGAGATGGTTCACCGCGAACGTCGACTCGATGCCGTCCTCGGTCTCGATTCGGGTCGGGTAATAGCCACCGGCGTTGTTGGCCAGCACATCCAGGTGGTCATACGTGGCCAGCACCTCCTTCGCCAGCTGCCGGACAGACGACTGCGAGGCGAAATCGCACTCCAGCGTGTCGACGCTCGCCGCCCCGGCCGAGCGGACCAGTCGCGCCGCACCGGAGAGCTTCTGTGGATTCCGGCCGACCAAGACGAGCCGATGCCCCTGCGCCGCCAGTTGCTGAGCCGATTCGAGACCGATACCCGATGTCGCCCCCGTGATCAGGATTGTCTGCACAGCCGACCACCCTGCCACAGAAGTTTCCCCGCAGATTGCTGACACGGCCACCGGTGCAAGATTTTCGCCGCTCGGGTGCGAGCGCGTCCCGGCGGCGCCGGTGGTTTCAGCGGTGCGCCGCGCGATCGGCGCCGCGCTGGGACGCCACGATGCGAACCAGATCGCCGAGGGCGATCTCCACGTCGGTGAGGTGCAGACCCCAGTTCGCGTCGGGGACGGGGTACAGCTCGGGGCTGCCCGGTTCCGGAGTCGCCAGCAGTGCCGTGGCGTCGCCGCCGCGCACGCACTGGAGCCGGTACTTTTCGGCGGGGACCAGCCACGGGGTCGGCGCGGCGACGGCGGATGGCCCGCGGCGCAGCGCCACTTCCACGCCGAGCGGGCTGGGCACCGGGCTCGTGCGGAGCACGGTGGCCGCGGTGCGCGGTTCGTTCTCGGCCAGCGAGGTCGGGTTGGTGCAGGCGATCTCGTAGTCGGGGCCGTACGGCCGAGGCAGCGGCTCCGGGGTCATCGGGTTGCGGCCGAATCGGCTGTCCGCGGGCGGGGTTGCGCCGAAGGTTTGCCAGGCGAGCACGCATCGCGTGTGCCGCTCGCTGCGGCACAGCGGCAGGTAGCGGAAGTCGCCGCCGACGTCAGCGTGCTTCGGCACCACCACATTGCCGCCGAGCAGGATCGCCGACAGGATACGGTCGCGCACCGCCTGCTGCGGTTCGATCTCCTCTCGGATCAGTTGGCGCAGCATGCGCGCACCCTGCGAATGCCCGATCAGCACGACCGGCCTTCCGCTCTCGCGCTCTGCGACGAACTGCCGCCACGCCCGCAGGACGTCCTCGTATGCAATCCGCGCCATCTCGGCGCGTTGCTCGGGGGAGTAGGCCCGCTCCGCCGCCAGCGCGGTAACGGTCCGCTGCCGGTACACCGGCGCGAACACCTGACAGACCTGGGAGAATCGGGCCGCCTGCTGTTCGGCGACCGCCCGTACCTCCGGTGTCACCGCGGTGTCGGAGTTGGGCGTCGGCTCCAGTGACACCGTGGGATAGACATAGAAGCAGTCCACCTCGGAATCGGCGGCGGGAGCTGGTTGCTCACGCACATCGGGTTGCCCCGCCTGCCGCACCGTCGTCGCCGAGCCGCTGCGGCAGGGATCGTTCGCCTGATCCGGCCTGCACAACCACACGACACCGGCGTCACCGACCGGGTCGGCCACCGCGCTCACCGACGATCCCGCACACAGGCCGACTCCGCATACGACGGCCGCCACCGCCCGCCGCCACCGACTGTCCCGCATCGCGCACACCTCACTGGTTCCACACCGGCCATCGGTGCTGACCTTGCCGCACCGCGAACGGTCGTCCGGGCGCCTTCGACGGCGTCAGCCTAGCGACGATCGCCCATGGCGGGACACCGATCCGCCGCCTCGGCGACGGTCGCTGCGATTCGGTGGCTGCTCGGCCCTCGGCAGTTGCCGGTCGACAGCGGCGACAGCTGTGCGTGCCTCGGCGGGGAAGACGAACTGCGTTGGTGGCAGCAGGTCAGTGCGCGCCGAGCGTATCGAGGATCATCGGACGCGCAGTCGCGAGCGCTTGCTGCCAGTAGGGCCAGGTGTGCGTTCCGTCGATGACGTCGACGCGGGCGGTGATCCCCAGCGCCGCGATTCGATCACGGAACATCTGGGCGGCAGCGGTCGTCATCGACTCCAGGCCCATCGCGTTGACCGTGTTCCCGACTCCGTACGGCAGGTCGAGCGGACCGGGCAGGCCATTGCCGGTCGATACGTAGATCGGCAGTCCGCGCAGCAATTCCGCCTGCACGGTGGCGTCGTTGCGGCTCCAGGCCGGGTCTCCGACCGGACCCCACATGTCGTCCACATTGAAGTTGCCCTCGTCCCACATGGCGGCACGCATCGCCTCGTTCCAGAGCGGAAACGTCGGGTGCAGGAATCCGGAGAAGGAGCCGGCGAACTTGAACTGGTTGCGATGGTGGGCGGCCAGCGTCAGGGCGGCGTTACCCCCCATGGAGGCGCCGACGATGGCGTTGTTGGTTCGCGACACACCGTACCGCTGCAGGTAGGCAGGCAGTTCACGGGTGAGGAAGGTCTCCCACTTGTACGTGGTCTTCTGACCGTTGGTGCTACTCGGCCGGTACCAGTCGGTGTAGAAACTCGAGTGTCCGCCGACCGGGAACACCAATGTGACGTTGTCTCCGGCGAACTGGCGCAGGGCGTCGGTATCGGTCGTCCACTGATTGTGGTCGGCCGGCGCACGCAGACCGTCGAGCACGTAGAGGGCCGCGCTCCCGCCGCGGGCGGCCCACTGGACCTGGACTTTGATCGGCCCCATGCTGGACGGCACGGAAAGCTCCGTGTGACCGCCTGCCGGTGCGCGCAATATCGGTGCGTGGATCGGCGCGGCGGTAGCCGCGGCCACACCGAGCGACGACATGAGCACAGCCGTCACCATGGCAGCGCCGGTCTTCCTCAGCCGACCACGAACAACCCGCTGCTTCCCAGATCGCGCTGCCATGCCCACCCGCATTCCTCCTGGCCTCTTCCTGTTCACCGACCGATCAGATCCGAATCAGACTGTCGTCGAGGGCAACTCGCTTCCTCCGCGCTTGCGGCCCGTCGCGCCCGGGATCGGGAGATCATCCTAGGTTGCGCCGCGGCGGCCCCGGAGCGCCGTCATAGTCAGACATGGGAACCTCTGACCTGACACCTTGCGCAAGTGCGGGCAACTCACCGGCGCTGGGTCCGCTTACCGGCGTAAGGCGATGCGGATCACCGGCTGAAACCGCTGGTGAGCGACCTCATCCAGATGGTAGCCCGAACAGCAGCTGCACGGCGGCGCTCCATCGGTGCTCGGGAGTCGGGCGTGTCGCCGCGGCGGCGCGTCTCGAACAAGCGGCGTGACGGTGGCTCCTGGTGTCGTTGTCGACCGGCAGGCGGCCGGGGGCTGAAGCACGACCGAACGCGGCCC
The DNA here is from genome assembly GCF_000308455.1 of Nocardia abscessus NBRC 100374. Taxonomy (GTDB): domain Bacteria; phylum Actinomycetota; class Actinomycetes; order Mycobacteriales; family Mycobacteriaceae; genus Nocardia; species Nocardia abscessus. The sequence continues at coordinate 384,942 of NZ_BAFP01000274.1, forward strand.
GGATCGCCGAGCAACAGCCGGAACGATCCAACCGCGTCAGGCTGGTGGCGCGAGTCCAGCGCTCATTCCTGGTTCATCGAGTCGGTGGCACGGTCGGCGGGGGCGTCATAGACCAGGGAGTATCGCCAGAACAGGCGACGCCGGATCCGGGCCCCCGGCAGTTCCCGCGCGGCGGCGGCCCGGATTTCCGCGAGAGTTTCCTTCGGATCGGCGGTCGGTGCGGTCATATGCGGGGGCAGCGCGGCGGCTCGGGCCGGGTGCTCGATCAGTCCCATCACCGGGTTGGCGACTATGGCAGGCAGGTCGGCGAGCAAGTCGATGGGTCCGGCTTGGCGGTAGCAGCCGACGATCACGAGCCGCCCGCCCGGTGCCAGACAGTCGCGCAACTCGCGCAAGGTCGGCGCCAGGGGCAGATGGTGCAGGACGGCGACGAGGGTGATCGCGTCCCAGCGCCGCCGTGGGTCCCGCCCGGCGAAATCGGCGTGCACGATGGTCACCGCGGGATCGTCGGTGAAGCGCTCCGCCGCGACCCGGGCAGTCGCGGGGTCCGGTTCGAGCGCCGTCACGGTGGTGACGCGCTGACGCAGCCGGGCGACGAGGTTGCCTGTGCCGCAACCGACATCGAGAACGTGACGAGCTCCGGACGACGCCACCCGACCGACGACCCAGCGGCCGTAGTGATCGTTGTGGCTCCACGGATGTCGCTGGTTGAACCGGTCGAGTCGAGACAGCAGCACCGCCATCCAGGAATTGTCGCAATCTCAGATCGGCCGGAATCCGGCGCCTATGTCACCGCGGGCGTCGATGTCGGTGAGGATGGCGTTGATGTCGGTTCCCACCTCCGGCCCCAGGCACCCCATGCCCAAGTAGGCGTTGACCATGCCGACCAGGGTCGAACCGATCACCACCGGCGCGCCGGAATCGCCTTTGAGCACACACATCTGGGTCCAGGTGTCGCGGCTGTCGCCCATCATGTCGCCCCAGGCGACACCGCAGGTCCGGCCGGTGGTGCGGCCCTTCTTGCACACGACGTCGGGAAATTGCGCGGGAGCGCCGAGACCGTCGATGAAGAACCCGCCGACGTCTCGGGTGGGATCGACCCGTGCGGCATCGAATGCGATGATCCCGTAGTCCAGTTCACGATCGGCGTAGACGAAGCGCCCCAGCACTCCGTAGCTGGGATACGTCACGGACGCGACGCGCGCGCCGGGCTCACCGCAATGGCCCGCGGTCAACCCCACCAACCGGCCGCTCGCGTCGTAGCCGATGGTGGTGAGCGTGCACTCGGCTTGATCATCGATCACGATCCCTGATCCACCGCCTATCGGCGGTGGCGGCAACTGTGGAACACCGACCGCCGCGCCGGCGCCGGCCGAGACCGGGCCGCACGCCAGCGCCGCCGCGGCGACAACCTTCATCAGCGATCGACTCATTGTTCCTCCAACCGGATCGAGCAAGTTCGCCGCGACCCGAGCCGAGCCGAGGCCGACGCCCGCGGCGTCTCGCCACCGAAGTCCGCGACCAGCACGAACTTTCGTGTGTTCCACTCCGAGCTACCCACCCCGACGAGACGGAAACGGGCAACCGCTCGGATGACCCATGCCGTGCGCACTGAATCGAGCCGAGTCAGGGCCACTCACGCACATGCTGCGACCCACGGGATTCGAACGCCGCCATCACTCTGATCAGCTCCGGCGTCACCACAGCACCGTAGAACCATCGACCAAAACATCCGCACCTGCCACATGTAGCGCTGAGCGAAGCGGCCACGCCGCAGTGGTCGGCGGGCCAGCGCCGCTGCGGCTCAGGACATCCGGTATTGCCGCGCTCGGGGCGTTCGCAGGAGTGTGTACGCGACTTCGGCTGCACCGATGACTTTCGGGTGGATCCGTCGTCTATACCTCTGGATATACCGACAGACAGGAGTTCAGGCATGACGAGACCGTTTCGATCTGGCATGACCACGGTACGGGCGAACGGTGTGGATCTCGGCATCGAGAGCTTCGGCCGTGCGGACGATCCGCTGGTCCTGCTGGTCGGCGGCACAACGATGTTGTCCTGGCCCGACGCGCTGTGCGAGCGGCTCGCGTCGGGCGGGCGGCGCGTGGTCCGCTACGACCTGCGTGACTCCGGCGCGTCGACGACTCTCGACCCGGAGAATCCGGCGTACGACCTGCGGGATCTCGTCGCCGACGCGGCCGCGTTGGTAGGGGTGCTCGGCGCCGAGACCGCCCATCTCGGTGGGGTCGGCGTCGGCGGAATGGTCGCTCAGGTCGCCGCGCTCGACTACCCGGAGGTGTTCTCCGCACTGACCCTGGTCGGCACCCGGCCGGTGGCGCCGGGCCCGGTCGACGAGGACCTGCCGGACCACGACCCGGCGATCATGGTCGCGCTGTTCTCCCACCCGATGCCGGACTGGACCGACCGGGATGCCGTCGCCGCGTTCGCCGCCGAGGGCGCCGAGCCGCTGGGCGACGATCCGGAGGAAGCGCGGGCGACGGCGGCCCGTATCTGGGACCGGACGCCGTCGAGCGATCCCGCGGTGCACCAGGCGAACCAGCTCGGGATGGTGTTCTCCCGGATCGACTGCGCCCCGCGATGGCGGGAGCGGCTCGGTGAGCTCGAAGTGCCCACGCTCGTGGTGCACGGTCGCGCCGACCCGTTCTTCCCGGTCGGCAACGGCGAGGTCCTCGCCGCCGAGATCCCCGCGGCGCGACTGCTCGTCCTAGACGACATGGGTACCGCCCTGCGGCACGCCGCGGCCGACCAGGTCGCTGCCGCCATGCTCGCCCTCTGACTGTTCGGCTGGACGTGCTGGGGTGCGAACGGTCATCCAGCAGGCGACTCGGTCGGAGCAGGACATGCGGATTCGCTCCAGTAGGGTGTCCTGATGTCCGATGTAGCGCATCCTTCTCCAGCGGTGCGTGTCGACCCGGCCGGGGCGCCCGCCACCGCGAGAGCGGCAGAGCGCGATCTGCTCGCGCTCGCAGATCAGCTGTGCTTCGCTCTCTACTCCACCTCCCGCGCGATGACCGCGGCGTATCGGCCGTTCCTGGACGCGATGGAGGTCACCTACCCGCAGTACATCGCCCTGCTCGCGCTCTGGGAGCGGCCGGGGATGACCATGAAGGAGCTGGGCGAACAGCTACGCCTGGATTACGGCACCGTCTCGCCGCTGATCCAGCGTCTCCAGTCGCGAGGACTGGTCGAGAGCGTCCGGTGCACGCACGACCGCCGCTCGGTCGAGCTGCGCTCCACGGAAGCGGGTGATGCGCTGCAACGGGAAGCCAGGTCGATGATCGTCTCGGTGCTGGGCGAGGTCGGCTATCGCGTGGACGCGGTCATCGAGCTGCGCGACCAGGTCAACGCGCTCGGTGAACGCCTGGAGGCGGTGCTGTCCGAGCGGCGGAGTGGCTGAAGCGCAAGGCGATTGAGCTGATCCGGTCTCTGGCGGAGGCTGCCCTCGCCGCTCGAAGGAACCTCGATGCGTACCCGACTCCGCGCCGGAATGTTCATCGTCGCATTGCTTTTGGCTCCGCTGGCTCCCGCGGTCCCGGCTTCGGCTGTACCGCTGGAGTCCGCCCAGCCCGTCGAAGCGTCGGCCCCCGTCGCGAGCCCGGGTTGTCCCGGCGGCGCTCCGCACTGGGATTGCCTGCTGGCCTCGCTGTCTGCGAGCGGCTCCAGTCGCTGAGCGATGTCCGGCGGCCGTGCCGTCGGTTACGCGTCGAGCACGCGCGGGCGGCGCTGTATCACCGGTGGCTCGGTGGACCACGGAAAGTTGATCCACCGGTCGGTGCGCCGCCAGACGTACTCGCTGTCCACCTCCGACCACGGCTTCTGGTAGATCACCGCGCAGCGCACCTCGGCGACCTTGCCGGAGCAGAAGTCGCGGACCAGCTTCAGGGTGGCGCCGGTGTCGGCGACGTCGTCCGCGACGAGCACGGTGGCGCCGGCCAGATCCACCGCCTGCGGCACCGGCGGCAGCATCACCGGCAAATCGAGGCGCTGGTCGACGCCGGTATAGAACTCCACGTTCATCACGTGCAGGTTCTTCACCTCCAGCGCGTAGCCGAGCGCGCCCGCCACGAACAGCCCGCCGCGGGCGATGGACAGGATCAGGTCGGGTTCGAAACCGTCCGCCGCGATGGTCGTCGCCAGCTCCCGGCTGGCGGAACCGAACGACTCCCAGGTCAGTACTTCGCGATCCGTCACCGGTTCTCCCTCTCGCTGGACGCGACGCAGTGAGCATACGAGTGGCCGCCGGAGCTTCCCGGCCGGTTGCTCGCCGCGGGGGCGACCGGGGGCGAAGATGGCCGGAAATCTCGATATCGCGTCCGTATCTCTCGTCCGGCCTGCGCGTTTACCGCCATACGCTCGAGTACATGGACAGCCACTACGACGTGCTCGTCATCGGATCCGGCTTCGGCGGCAGCGTTGCCGCGCTGCGGTTGACCGAGAAGGGATACCGGGTCGGCGTGCTCGAGGCGGGCCGTCGGTTCGCCGACGACGAGTACGCGAAGAATTCCTGGCATCTGCGCGAGTACCTGTGGGCGCCGAAACTCGGCTGCTACGGCATCCAGCGGCTGACGCTGCTCAACGACACCTTCATCATGAGCGGGACCGGGGTCGGCGGCGGGTCGCTGGTCTACGCCAACACGCTCTACGAGCCGCCGGAGAAGTTCTACCGCGACAAGCAGTGGGCGCACATCACCGATTGGCGCGCGGAGCTGGCGCCGTTCTACGACCAGGCGAAACGAATGCTCGGCGTCACCGAGAACCCGGCGACCACTCCGGCGGACCGGATCCTGCGCGAGGTCGCGGAGGACATGGGCATCGGCCACACCTATCGCCGCACCCCGGTGGGCGTGTTGTTCGCGGACGGCGATTCCCGGCCGGGCCAAGAGGTCGCCGACCCGTACTTCGGCGGAGTCGGCCCGTCGCGCTCGACCTGCACGCACTGCGGTGAATGCATGACCGGCTGCCGCCACGGCGCGAAGAACACCCTGGTGAAGAACTACCTGTATCTGGCCGAAAAGGCCGGGGCCACGGTGCATCCCCTGACGACGGTGACCGACGTGCGGCCCCGGCCGGAGGGCGGCTACGAGGTACGGACGGTGCGCACCGGCAGGTGGGTGCGCAAGTCGAAGCAGACGTTCACCGCAGACCAGGTAATCTTCGCGGCCGCGGCGCTGGGCACCCAGAAGCTGCTGCACCGGCTGCGCGAGCGAGGCAGCTTGCCGCATGTCTCGCCGCGTCTGGGGTATCTGGCCCGCACCAACTCCGAAGCGGTGCTCGCCGCGCGGTCGCTGCGCAAGGACACCGACTTCACCAAAGGCGTCGCGATCACCTCGTCCATCCACCCCAACGACCACACCCACGTCGAGCCGGTCCGCTATGGCAAGAACAGCAACGTGATGGGTCTGCTGACCACGGTGCTGGTGGACGGTCAGGAGGGCAAGGCCCGCTGGTTGCTCGGGGTGAAATCGCTCATCGCGCAGCGACGCAACCTTCATCGGCTGCACAATCCGCGGCACTGGTCCGAGCGCATGGTGGGTGTGCTCGTCATGCAGAACGTCGACAACTCGATCGTGACCTACACCAAGCGCGGTTTGTTCGGCAGGCGCATGACGACCAAGCCGGGTGACGGCGCCGCGCCGCCGACCTGGATTCCGGAAGGTCACGAGGTGACCAGGCGGATCGCGGAGAAGATCGACGGCCTCCCGCAGGGCGCCTGGACCGATCTGATGAACATCCCGATCACCGGCCACTTCATCGGCGGCTGCGCGATCGGCGACTCGCCCGCGTCCGGCGTTGTGGACCCGTACCACCGGGTCTACGGACACCCGGGTCTGCACATCACCGACGGCTCGACGATCTCGGCGAACCTGGGCGTGAATCCGTCGCTGACCATCACCGCCCAAGCCGAACGCGCGATGGCGCTGTGGCCGAACAAAGGCGAGGACGACCAGCGCCCGCCCCTGGGCGCGGCTTACCGCAGGCTCGCGTCGATCGGACCGAAGAACCCGGTGGTCCCGGTCGCCGCGCCCGGCGCGCTGCGTCTGCCGATCACCCCGGTCTGAGCCGGGCGGAAAACCGGTCGCCTGGCGACCGTGCCGGGTGACAGGATCGGCGCTGTGCCCGGCCATGTCACCCTGGAACCGCTCGACGAGCAGTTGCTCACCGATCTGCTGCAGGCGGCGGTGGCAGATGCGGAGCCTGGCGAGGTGATGCCGGTCGAAGGGCCCGATAGCGACTGGAATGCCCAGCGGGAAGCGAGCTTCTTGGCATTCCACCGAAGCCGGGCGCTGGGGAGTCCGCCGATCGAGTCGACCTACGGCATCCGCGTGGACGGCGCTGTGGTCGGAGCGGCACGCCTGTGTCCGCTCCCCGCCGCGGCGGGCGCTGTCGAGGCCGGAGTATGGATCGGCCGTTCCCGCAGGGGAGCAGGCATCGCAACCGCGGTGTTCAGCGGACTGATCGAGCGGGCGACCGCCGAGGGTTACGCGAACCTCTTGGTGAGCACGACGGCGGACAACGCAGCCGTGCTGCGCATGCTGACCGCCCGCGGGATCGAATACGCCGTGGACGGCAATGCGGTCACCGCCTGGGTGAACTGCGCTTGACCTGCTGTGCTGTACCTGCCGTCACACGATGGCGCGTCGGAGCGACGAGAACCCTTGCGGCGCAGCGACTGCCCCCGCCTGCAGGCCTTGCGCCGCGTGCTAACAAGCGACCGTCGCCGCGCCTGCCGTTTGCGAGCGCATGCGGCGAATCCACGTGACCGGTAGCAACGTCCTCACGGCCCGGCCCGGCCCGGCCCGGCCCGGCCCGGCCCGGCCCGGCCCGGCCCGGCCCGGCCCGGCCCGGCCCGGCGTACGCGGGATCGCGGGCGGCGTCGGTGAAGCTCGCCCGCGCACAAATCGAGGCAACTCAGGCCACCACCGCGACAGATCATGCTCCCGACCGCAAGCTGATCGCGCGCCCCCGACAGCGAGGTCATCGCACCCACACCACCAGCTCACCTCATCCCCGGGTTTCGAGCGAAGCGAGACCGAGCATGCGCCGTTCGCGGCCCGGCTCGCGTCCGAGTGGCT
>NZ_BAFP01000273.1 GCF_000308455.1 Nocardia abscessus NBRC 100374
CGTACCTTCGACCCGCCCGCGCGCCTGCGCGTCGCGCGCGGCATCGTCGAAACCTGCCGCTTGCTCCCGGTCCTGGTGACCTTCGCGATCGGCCTCGGCGTGCTGTTCACCCTGGCAGCGCTGGCGCAAACCTTCGGCCACCTGGCCGCCGGGCTGCTCAGCGGGCTGGTGCTGCTCGCGGCGGGCGCCGTCGCGGGAGCGGGCGCGGTGGCCGCGAAATGGTTGCTGGTAGGGCGGATCCGCACCGGGGAGCACCCGCTGTGGAGTTCGTTCGTCTGGCGCAACGAGGTCTCCGACACCTTCGTGGAAACGGTTGCCGCGCCGTGGTTCGCGCGTGCGGCGACCGGGACGCCCGTCCTGAACCTCTGGCTTCGCGGTCTCGGCGCACACATCGGCCGCGGGGTATGGTGCGAGTCCTACTGGCTACCGGAGGCGGACCTGGTGACTCTCGGCGACGGCGCGACCGTGGAACGGGGCTGTGTGGTGCAGACCCACCTGTTCCACGACCGGATCATGGCCATGGACACCGTCACCATCGGCGCTGGCGCCACCCTCGGGCCGCACTGCGTGGCGTTGCCCGCCTCCGGCCTCGGCGACGGCGCGACCATCGGCCCGGCCTCCCTGGTCATGCGCGGTGACGCGGTTCCCGCTTCGACGCGCTGGTGGGGCAACCCGATCGCGCCCTGGTTCACGGGCGATCCCGGGACGCGCTGATGGCGGGCAAGTTCTACGAAGCCCCCATCGATGACTACCTCCCGCAGAACGGCAACCGGGGGTATCGCGTTTCCCGGTACGAGCTCGAGCTGTCCTACCGGGTGGCCGCCAACCGGCTCGCCGGACGCGCGGTGATCACCGCGGTGACCACCGAGGTGCGGCCCCGGTACGCGCTCGACCTCTCCCAGGCGCTGAGCGTCACGAAGGTGTCGGTCAACGGCGCCAAAGCCGCGAAGTTCACCCACCAGCACGGCAAACTGGTGATCGCGCCGAACCAGCGGATTCCGGCGGGCGGCGTGCTCTCGCTGGTGGTGCAGTACGGCGGCGCGCCGAAACCGGTGCGCGGGCCATGGGGCGAAGTGGGCTGGGAGGAACTCACCGAAGGGGCGCTCGTGGCCAGCCAGCCCAATGGCGCGGCATCCTGGTTCCCTTGTGACGACCACCCGAGCTCCAAAGCGAGCTACCGGATTTCGATCACCACCGATTCACCGTACTACGCGGTGGCCAACGGGACCCTGCTGCGCAAGCAGACCAAGGCCAGTCAGACCACGTGGGTGTACGAGCAGCCCGAACCGATGTCGAGCTACCTGGCCACCATCCAGATCGGCCACTATCGCAAGCACCGCGTCGGTTCTTCGCACTCTCTGGTGCCGATGCACGCCGTCCTGCCACCGCGGCTGCGCGCCAACTTCGATTACGACTTCGCTCGTCAGCCGAAGATGCTGGAGGTCTTCAGCGAGAAGTTCGGCCCGTACCCGTTCGAGGACTACACCGTGGTCGTCACCGACGACGAGCTGGAGATTCCGATCGAGGCACAGGGCATCTCCATCTTCGGAGCCAACCACTGCGACGGCCGCCGCGGCGCCGAACGGCTGGTCGCGCACGAACTGGCGCACCAGTGGTTCGGCAACAGCCTGACCATCCGGCAGTGGCGGGACATCTGGCTGCACGAAGGCTTCGCCTGTTACGCCGAATGGATCTGGTCGGAGACGGCGGGCGGACCCACCGCCGATCAGTTGGCCCGCGCCGCCCGGCACAACCTCTCCCGCGAACCCCAGGACATCGTCGTCGGCGATCCGGGACCACTGCGCATGTTCGACGACCGCGTCTACAAGCGCGGCGCGCTGACCCTGCATGCGCTGCGCCTGGAACTCGGCGACTCGGCATTCTTCGACCTGCTTCGCGAGTGGACGATCCGCTACCGCCACGCGTCGGTGACCACCGAGGAATTCACCGACCTGGCGGGGCACTACAGCCTGGTGCCGCTGCGATCCCTCTGGGACAGCTGGCTGCGCGCCGAGCGACTACCGCAGCTGCCGCCCTACGGCGGCGCCTCGACCGCCTGATCAGAACACGAGATAGCGCGCCGCCAGTTCCTCCACGAGCGGATCGTCCTCCGGGACGTTGGCCAGCGCGTCCAGATCGGTTTCGACGGCGATCTGCCGTGGGTCGTCGTGTTCGGCGTCCCGCGGGTCCTCTCCGAGCTGACGGAGCAATTTCTGCCGCACCCTGGTCTTCAGCGAATCGTTCATACTTTCGGATGCCCTCGTCGCGCTTTGTTACACCGGTGTAAACAAGGTTCCCCACGGCGTATTGCGCAGCACCGTGTAGACCGCCAGCACTGTGAAGAAAGTCCACATCGTGGTCCGGCTGATCGATGGCAACCGCATCTTCTGACCACGCCACGCCCGTATGGTCCAGTCCGTCACCCATACCGCGAACGCGAGGACCAGCGGAAGCGCGAGCAAGTTGCTGTGCAGGGCATCGATGATCTGCCCGTCGGTGAGGTTGTGCACGGCCCGCATGCCGCCGCAGCCGGGGCAGTACCAGCCGGTCAGCGCGTAGACCGGGCAGGTGCCGTAGGAGCCTTCGACGTGCGGATCGCGCAGATGCAACAGCACGCCGACGCCCAGTCCGACTCCTGCCACGAGCAGGGGAAGCCCGATGCCGCGCCAACCCGTCCTCGGCTCGGGCTCCAGGTCCGGCGCGGGGCCGGGTGCACTATGCGCGATCTCCACGAAGTCAACCGTAACCGTGCGGCGATCGCGGGCGCCACAGCAGCGCCGCGCTACTTCGGCTGGGCGAAGCGGAGCACGTTGCCGGACGGGTCGACCAGCTCGAAGCCCGGACCGCCCGGACCGTCTTCCGGACGACCGGGCTCGGCATAGCGGTAGCTCTTGGCCGCCAACTCGGCATGCCAGCCGAACACGTCGCCCACCGCGATCCACACGACGCTGCCCGGCGTGCCGTCGCCGTGGTGCTCGCTGAGATGAAACGTCGCCTCGGCCCGGGAGACCTGCGCGTAGAGCGGGAATTCCGCGCCGAACCGATGCTCCCAGTCGACCGTGAAGCCCAAGTAGTCCCGGTAGAACTCGTAAGCCCGGGCGACGTCGAACATGCGCAGCACAGGGACCGGCGAGGCGAGGTGGATGGCGGTCATGCCGCGATCCTGCATCGAGCTCCGACAAGCCCACTACATCGCGCACGATGTTCATCCCGAAATGATCTTTTGCCGTAGCGAATCCGGGGGTACTCCCCGATATAGACCAGGAATACCGTCCTACAGCGCTAGCACTAGCAAGCACTCTGCTTGCACTGTACGGTGACGGTGGACACAAAGGAGTGCTCGATGCTGGTGAAGTCGATGAGGACGCTGGCGGACGCGTACAACGGTGCGCTGACCGCCGAATACCGTGCCGGACTGCGGTCCCGCACCTTTCAGACCGCGTCGTTGAACGCACCGACCGCCCGCCACGCGGTCATCCCCGTCACCACCAAGGACGGCGCTCGCCTCCGAGTACACGCGTACGGTCCCGCCGAGGGCGACGTCATCGTCCTGATCCACGGCTGGAGCTGCAGCATCGAGTACTGGAACCCGCAGATCAACGCGTTCGCCGACCGGTATCGCGTGGTCTGCTACGACCAGCGCGGCCACGGCGCCAGCGAAATCGGTAAGGCGGCGCCCAGCAAGGACTCGCTGGCCGACGATCTCTCCGTGGTCCTGAACGCGACGCTGCGCCCAGGACAGCGCGCCGTACTGGTCGGCCACAGCATGGGCGGGATCACCGTGCAGGCGTGGGCCGCTCGCTATCCGGAGCAGGTCCGCAAGCAGGCCGCCGCTGCCGTCCTGTTGAACAGCTCCTCGGGCAACATCCGCTACGACACCGATCTGCTTCCGCTGCTGAACAAGCCGCTGACTTTGGCGGACCGGCCGATCACCGTGCTCGGCGCCACCGTGCGCCTGCCGATGATCGTCGCGGAGACGCTGCTCACCGCCCCGGTCCCGCTGCCGGGCGGCTGGCCCGCCGGCGCCCTGCTCAAGGCGCGCGTGATGACGCCGCACGCCACAGCGGACCAGGTGGAATTCGCGCTGGGCATCGTGCGGTCGTGCCGGCCGCTCACACGCGGCAGGCACGCCGCCGCCCTCGCCGACATGGACCTCGCCGAAGCCGCCGCATCCCTCACCGTGCCCACCACGGTGATAGCGGGCGCGCACGACCGCTTGCTGCCCGAGCGCATGTCGCGCCGCATCGCCGACGCGCTCGCCGAAACCGGCCACTTGGCCGCGTACCACGTATGGCCCACCGGCCACCTGGGCAATATCGAAGCCGCCGACCGCTTCAACGCGGAATTGGCCGCTATCGCCGAGCGCGCCCATCTGCGCTCCGCAGTCGCCGGCTGACCCCGGAGGACGTTCTCCTGGGCCGGTCAACGGCGCTCGGTCCAGGAGTAACTGTCTGCGCGTCGGTTAGGGCCGTTCCGGCCGCACCACCTCGGCGACCCACCCTCTTCTCACCTGCCTTCGAGCGGAGGGCGCGGCTACCTCATCTCCTCCCCAGTCGCGTCTATTCTGTTTGCCGTCCAGATACTGCGTCGACGCCTGTTCGAAGAAGCACCGTCTCCCACCACGCATCTCCAGCGGCAGTAGCTCCGATCCCCGCCGCTCAGCTCCCCATTTGCGCATAACCGTTAACGCTCAGCGAACTCACGTCGACACAGCAGACAGACAGTTTCGGGTTCCGACGAAGGGAGCAGCGGTGAATGTCTGTCGTGGTGTGGCGGTGCTGGCTCTGGCCATCGGCGCACTTGCCGTGACCACCCCGTCCGCATCCGCGCTACCTCTCGGCGTCCCCCCGGCGCGAACCCTCTGCGGCGGAGGCGGTACCGGCATCGGCATGATCGCCGCCTTCTACGACCCCGACCGCACCTACTCCGGCGACCCGGCGCTCTGGATCCGTCCGGAGTTCGTCTTCACCCCCGACCGCCCGGGCGGCTCCTGCGGTGTGGAGGTCACGGTGTCATGGCGGAACTCCGATACCGGCGAGCTGGGCACCCTCCCCTCGATCTGGCTCGACGACGACACACCGGCCGAGGAGAACGTCGCGGATGTGTGGGTACCGCTCGCCATTCCCTCCGGTCTCGGCCGCGTGGAAGTCTTGATCGCGACCAACTTCCCGCACGTTCCCGGGAAGGGAGTGTTCGTCGTCACGTAGGCCGATGCGCCGACTGTTTCGCCCGGTCACCGCGCGGCTGCGTTTTCGATCTCTGAGCAGCCCGCGATACCACCGGCGGGACTACGACGTCCGCGTTCGCGCACCGGAACCACCGCGGGAATGAAAGCGCGAGCCGGGCGGTAGAACAGCACATGAGACTCGACGACGACGCTCGCGCACTCATCGGTTCCGGCGCGGACGCGACGCTGGTGACCATCAACCCGGACGGCAGCCCGCAGGTATCGGTTGTCTGGGTGGCCTTGCAATCAACGCCCGACGGCGACGAACTCGTCACCGCCCACCTGGGCGTCTACCAGAAGATCCGCAATGTCCGCCGCGACCCGCGCGTCGCCGTGACCATCCTGTCCCAGGAACGCGGTGAGGTGATGCGCCCATACCTTTCGGTCACCGGCACCGCCCGCGTCGTCGAGGGCGGCGCACCCGAGCTACTCCGCGAACTCGCCAAGACTCTGACCAGCCCGAACGTCCAGTTCCCCCCGGCAGACGCCCCGCCGGGGTACCTCACCCGCATCCGCATCGAGAAAGTCGGCGGCATCGGCCCCTGGGCCTCCTGAGCGGCGAATGCCGATCAGCTGAACCGATCCACCGTGCCGTCTCGCCCGCAGGCCACTCGGCCACGGTCGGTCGTCAGCTGTCATGCCCGCTTGCTCCGACGTGTCGGAACCCAGCAAGAGGCGGCTGTGTCCCCCGCTGTGATCTCGCCACCCTGGCAACCCCCGCTCGGGATCGCTGGTCACCGCTGACCAATGGGCGCGAGCCACCATGACAGAATGACGGCCCAGTCGTCACACAGAGGAGCTTTCCGGGGTGGAGCTGCCCGCCGAACTCGTCGAGGCCCTCGACCGGGCATGCGCGGGCGTTCCTCAGCGGCAACTTGCCGACTCGGTCGACCGGCTGATCTCGCGCTATCGGGATCCGCACCCGGCCTCGGCGCCGATTCTCGCATCGACCGCCGACGTCACCGCGTACGCCGCCTACCGCATGCCCGCAACCTGGGCGGCCGTGCGCACTGCGCTCGAGCGGTTCGCCGAGCAGGCGCCCGGTTTCCGACCCGAGACACTGCTCGACGTCGGCGGGGGTACCGGCGCGGCGCTGTGGGCCGCAACCGAACTGTTTCCCTCTTTGGCCGAGGCGACCGTACTCGACCAGGTGGACGAGGCTCTGCAGCTCGGGCGCAGGCTTGCGGATGGCGCCGAAGCCGCGGCGTTGCGTTCTGCCGTGTGGCGGCGGACCTCGTTCGCCGAGCGGGAAGTATTCGGCGGAGCCGACCTCGTCACGATCTCCTATGTACTGAGCGAGCTGTCCGAGCCAGAGCAAGCCGCCTTGGTCACCCGGTCGGCCGAGGGGGCGGAAGTTGTGACCGTCATCGAGCCGGGAACACCCGACGGCCACCGCAGGATCCTGGCCGCCCGCGACGTCTTGATCGATGCCGGCATGACCGTCGTGGCCCCCTGCCCGCACCAGCACGCTTGCCCGTTTGCCGCCGGCACGGACTGGTGCCATTTCAGCACGCGGATCAACCGGACCTCCCTCCATAGGCGGTTGAAGGGCGGCGAACTCGGCCATGAAGACGAGAAGTTCTCCTATGTCATCGCGTCCCGGACCGCGTACGAGCCCACGCCGGGTCGAATCCTGCGGCATCCACTCAAACGCAAGGGTCTGGTCACCATGCAGGTCTGCACGCCGGACGACGGCGTACTGCAAACCCTCGTCTCGAAGCGACAGGGCGAGGCATACCGCGGTGCGAGGAACGTGGAATGGGGCGACGCCTGGCCGCCATCCCGCCCGGCGGTGAATTGACCCTCGCGGCCTGTTGAAAGTCCGGGATGATCCCGGCAGCGCCGCGTGCTACTCGGCGTGACGCTCGCCGTGTCCGGACCGGACGAATTTCCGACACAACTGGCCTGCGCCAACCCACTGAGCCGGTCAGCGGATCATTGAACGACCATCCCACTCGTGCCATTCTGCCGGGGTACCGGTCGACCACCCTACCGAATGGACGGTTCACGATATGCGCGATTTCGCTGCTGCTTGGTTACGGCGTTTCACCCGAGCCCGGGTCGCCCGGGCCTACCTGTACTACACGTGCGATCAATGGCCGCCCGTAAACTGATCGGGATCGGCGGGTTCGTCGGAGATCTCGCGGAATATCAGCGAGACCCGCTGACCTGGCTGCAGCGGGTTCAGCCCACCGAGGGGGACGGGGCACGGCTCGCCCGAGGAATCGTCGCGGTATTCGAACCGGACACCGTGCACCGCGTACTTGCGGAAACCAATACGAACTTCGTCATCGATTCGGGTGGCATCGCCGGAGCACGAGGCCGCAGGACGCGACTGGCCCGGCTCCCCGCTTGGATGCAGGTCCGGCGTGAACTGTGGCGCGGCTTCCGCGACGACATCGTCGACGCTCACATCGCCAGATCACCGCAATGGCTACTCCCAGATGATCTGAACAGCCTGGGGACCGGGCTCGTCGAAACATGCCGCGATCTCTGCGGGCGGGGAATCGCCGACTTCTGCCTCGGTGGCGATGCCAGAACACAGGATTTGATCAGCGACATACATGCTGCGGCCAAGGACCTGTTCGCCAGCTCCTACTCCGCGATCGATCGGGCCGAGGCCCGGGTGCGCTGGCTCCCCAGACCTGCTGCGGCCGCCGCGGATTCAGCCAACCGGAGACTTGTGGAGCTGCTCGCCGAGTGTATCGAGCTGCGCGCGAGCGCACCCCGGCCCGCCGTGCCGCGCGATCTCCTCGATGTCCTCCTCCACGATGCCGAACCGCGGTCGAAGGACCAGATCCTCGCGGTTGTGCGGATGTCGATGTTCGCCGCGCCCGGCGTCCCCGGGGTCGCGCTGTCGTGGCTACTTCTTCGTCTGGCCGACCACCCGGAGATCCGAGAGCGGGTCACCGCCGAACTCGGTCGTAGCCGGTTGACCGCCGCCGGCCTGTCGGCCGAGGCCGCCTACACGATCTCGGTGATCCGCGAGACGCTGCGCCTGCATCCTCCGCAATGGATCCTCTCGCGGACCGCCGTTCGGACGACGGAGCTGGCGGGTTACCGCATGAAACCGGGTCACGAAGTGATCATGTGCCCATATCTGCTGCACCGTGACCATCGGTACTGGACCGAGCCGGAACACTTCGACCCCGATCGATGGGCCAGCGGAGTCGGCGCACCCCGCAAGCACGCCTACATCCCATTCGGCTCGGGCACGCGCATCTGCCCCGGATCCCATCTCGCCACCGTCGAGATGGTCCTCGCGGCACGGCACATCACGACCGCCGGAAACCTCCACCTACCTCGGCTCGCACAGGTCACCTCGCAGTTCGCCACACTGCTGCAGCCCGGCGATATCCCGCCGACCATCGCGGTCGCAGGCATGGGCCACGAAAACGCCGCCGCTGAGCCGGTAAGTCGGCACGTTTCCCGATTCGTTGATAGAACTCTGAGAAGAAGGGAACCGACGGGGCCGTCGCCTCGTCCAACGCTGTAGAAACAAAAGTCGGGCACGGGGGTGGAACCAGGTGCCCGCGTGAGCCAAACCGGGGGCGGCATTGAGCGCGAGACCAGCAGTTCACTTTCATGGAGGCAGTGGCGCACACATTGCGCGCGAGCAGTTCGCGCGCAAGTTCGCGGCTCTGTACGACGCAGCGGGCAATCCGTCGCTGCGTAGCGTAGCGATGCGGGCACAGCGGCGTGCTCAGGAGGCTCCGGAGACCGCACGCCCGGTCACCGTCTCGGCGCAGCGGATAAGCGACTGGAAGGCCGGGCGCAATGTTCCCGCGCGATTCGAGACCCTGGCTCCCGTCCTGGTCGAACTCGGCAGGCGGGCACGGCGCAGAACGGGCGTATCCGTCGAACTGCTGAGCATGCCGAGCTGGCGGGCGCTGTGGTCGATGGCACGATCGCCGGTCACCGAACAAACCGGGACGAGCGAAGCTGTCCCCTATCCCGGCATCGACCCGTATCTTTCCTCGGCGACGCCTCTTGCGGGGCGGGCGCGTGCGGTGGACGAGTTGGCCCGGCTGGTGCACGGTCCAGGCAAGTACATCGCACTTGTCGGTGCCTCCGGGGTCGGCAAGACGTCGCTGCTGCGGGCAGGCTTGCTGCCTGCGCTGCAGTCGACGGCTCCGACTCGGCAGACCGTGATGCTCAACCCCGGCCCGAATCCTGTTCGATCATTGATCGAAGCCGCCGGATTGGGGAACGCCAATCATGGTCTCGACGCGCTACCCGAGCGTGTGAAACCGAACCGAAACGGCCGCCTGCTGATCATCATCGATCAATTCGAGGAGCTGTTCACCGATCGCTCCGATCCGCAACAGATCCCTCGTTTCCTCGCCGCGTTGAAGAAGATCGCGGAGTTCGCGCAGATCCTCTTCGCCGTACGTGCGGATGCTGTTGCGGCGTGCACCGGTCATCCGGATCTGGCCGAGGCAGTCGAGCGCAACAGCCTCACCTTGGGTTCGCTGGATCCCCGCGAGATCGCTTCGGTGATCACCGAACCCGCACGTACTCGAGGCGTTACTGTCCAGCCAGGTGTGACCGAGCTATTGCAATCCACGCTGATCGACCGGCTCTCGCCGCACCACACGCACCGCGGATTCGCCGAGCCCGGCGCGGTGCCGCTCTTGTCGATGACCTTGCGTGCACTCTGGTCGACCCGCGAGAAGAACGCGCTGACCGTGGCAGGACTCGCCAGGATCGGGGGCGTAGCGGGGATCGTGGAACGCATGGCCGAAACAGCCTGGGACATGCTCTCCGACCAGGAGAAAACCGACTCGCGGCAATTGCTGCTCCATCTCGTCACCGTGCACACCGACGGCAGCGTTGTGCGCCGTTTCCTACCGCACACCGAGTTGGGCCGTGTCGCCACCAGGACGCCATCGGGCGCGCAGCTCGTCGCACGATTGACCCGATCCCGGATCATCACCGTCGATGACCGATCCGCCCATCTCGCGCACGACCTGCTACTCACCTGGCGCAGGCTCAGCACCTGGATCTCCGAGGAGAGAACCGCACTCATCTGGCGCAGGCGAACCGAATTCGACGCTGCCGAATGGCAATCGGCCGACCGCGATCCAGCACTCCTGTACCGCGGCGCCCGACTGGTGACCGCTCTGCGCCACGCCGACCCGACCCTGGCCACCGTCGCAACCGAGTTCCTGGACGCTTCGATCAGATTCGAGCGAGATGCCGCCGCAACCATCGTCGCCTACCTCCGAAGCAGTGCTCGATACGACACCCCCGCGCTCACCGCCGACGTCGGACTCGACAACACACACTCGCCCATGACCGCATAACTGCTCCCATCTCGGCTCTCCTGGCCCGTCCCGCCTAATGAGTCAAGTCCGGTACTCGAGTTCGTTGGCCCTGGTGAAGGGCGGGGCGGGACACTGAGCGACATGGCCGGATGCAAGCACGTACAGACGGTTGCCGGTGGCGCAGACCCCGGACGATCCGTATGCCGGGTTGCGGGTGTCGCGGGTTCCGTCGTGCGTGGGCGGCACTGCGGTTCGACGAGAGACACACGATGAACAAGAAGCGGGGTGCATCAGCTGTGGAGGGAGAAGGGCCGCCCTCGGAAATTTCGCAACCGATGCCGAGGGTGGGTGGGTTATCTCAGGGCGGCGATCGCGGGCTATCTCGCGCCGATAGCGCGAGGCGGGGCCGGCATTGCGCGCGATACGGGTGCGTGGAGTCGAATGCCGATCTCCGAGAGTTCTGGGCGCGGATCTGCGGCGAGATGTTCGAAGAGGTCGCCGACTCTGTCGAGCGTGCCCAGCGAGCGGGCACTGCCGCCGCGGCGCCGCCGGGTGCCCCCGGAGCTGGCAGATGTTCTGTTCGCGATGCTGCTGCAGACCGCGCACCAGCACTCATTGGGAGGCGGCCGCCGAGGCCGCCGAGCAAAAGGCTCGTAAACACCTCATCCGGTTGCCGGAAGACACTCGCATCGAGCAGGGTGATGACCCACAGAGATGAGAACGAGGCGGTTCCAGGATACTGAAACCACGGGTGACCTGGCTTTACGTGGAGCCGCCTGGGGGAATCGAACCCTCGGCCGCCTTGGCGCAAAAGGCCTGGTCAAGAAGCTGGCCTTGCTACATCGCCGCCGCTCAACTGCCGTTTCACGACGTGTCGCTACATTTCAATATGGAATGTACCACTCAGCTGATGACATGGTCATCACCAGCCAAAACAGGTGCATCACACTGACAGGTGATGACGGCGTCATCACCTGTGATCCCGCGGCACGGACCGCGACATGGGCTACTCCCCGCAGGTGCGGGGAGCATTTGGTGAGGTCGGTATCCGGGCGCTGGGCCTGGGCTCATCCCCGCGTACGCGGGGAGCACGGATTTCCCGCCGGGTGCTCCACCTGGGCGCAGGGCTCATCCCCGCGGGCGCGGGGAGCACTCGTCGGCCGGGCCGGCTGTTCTATGTCGCGGGGCTCATCCCCGCGGGCGCGGGGAGCACCGGCGTGGTCGTCGCGCCGGTCACGCCGAGTCCGGCTCATCCCCGCGGGCGGGGAGCACCCCGTCTGGCTGCGGCGCATCGATCACCGCACGGGCTCATCCCCGCGGGCGCGGGGAACACTGAACGGGATGGTCATCTGCCACCCCTCGCAAGGGCTCATCCCCGCGCGCGCGGGGAGGACGCCGAGAAATTCGATCCGCAAGCGCGAGCCTGGGGCTCATCCCCGCGGGCGCGGGGAGCACGTTTACGGCACACCAGGATTCGGCAAATCCGTGGGCTCATCCCCGCGGGCGCGGGGAGCACTCGGCGCTTCCGGGCGCGGGCTCGGATGAGGAGGGCTCATCCCCGCGGGCGCGGGGAGCACATGTGCCGATTCGACGATCGACGATTTTCCGGGGGCTCATCCCCGCGGGCGCGGGGAGCACCGCTTGTCGGCGGCGTTCGCGGAGTGGCTCATGGGCTCATCCCCGCGGGCGCGGGGAGCACGCTCGATTTGATGTCAGACGTCTGTGATACGAGGGCTCATCCCCGCGGGCGCGGGGAGCACTCTACGGTACGCCCGCACCATTGTTCGTTATCTGGGCTCATCCCCGCGGGCGCGGGGAGCACGTATGCCGCTGAGACTCCGGAAAGCTCTCCGAGGGCTCATCCCCGCGGGCGCGGGGAGCACACTTCCTGACCTGCAGGTTCTTCGGCAGCCCTCTCGATTTTCATTCACTTTCGCGCGGCGGGTCGAGGGTGCGCTTCTTGGCCGCCCGGTGGTAGCGGCTGGCTTTACTCCATCCGGCGCGGGCTCCTCCCGGCTTGACGTCGCTGGTGTGTGGTCGGCGCATGAGGTGGATGCCGTCGAAGTCGGTGGGTTGCCAGTCGTGGTGGTGGACTTTGAAGGCGAGTCGCTGTTCACCTCTGGTGGAGTGGATCATGATGGCGCGGCCGTCTTTGGAGAGTTCCACGACGCGTTGCCAGGCAAGCTCCCGTACTCGTGCGCTGGCGATGCCGACGAATACGCCGGGGCTGATTTCGAGGAACCAGCGGGTGAGGTGGCCACGCAGGCCGGCGGGGCAAGCGCTGAGCACGAGAACTACCACGGCAGGTCCTCGTCGCCGTAGGAGATACCTCCTGCCACATTGCCTTTGCGATCCCACAACTCGACAATGTCTGTGTCCCACTCTGCGGCACCGTCTGGCTCCGCGGGCAGGAGAAGCGCGTAGATGTCGCTGCAGCAGCGTTCGAGCAAGCGCCCGGAGTGCACCGCGTCCCGGACTGCCCGGCGAGTTGCTGCGGGAACGTCGTCACCGCCTTCGGCTGCGGCGTCGAACGCTGCGGGAATAGCGAATTCGGCTTTATAGAGATCGGCGAGGCCGAACACGAAAGAACGCTCGTGTCCGGTGTGAACGAATCCGAGCCCGGGTGCGCAGCCGAGCGCAACGATGACCGCGTGCACTATTCCGTATAAGCAGGTGGTGGCCGATGAGAGGGCTTGGTTGACGGCGTCGCCCGCGTCGAAATCGGTGGGGTCGTAGTCGCGTCGGTTCCACGTCACGCCGGTGCGCTCGGCATGCAGTCGGTAGAGGCGGCGGATGCGTGCACCCTCGCGTCCACGCAGCTGCTGCATAGTCAACCCGGCGACGTCCTCTCCGGGAAACCGCATCTCGTACATCGCCCGCGCGACGCGCAGTCTGGTGGTTTGGTTGGTGACAGCGGCGGCCTGCGCTTCCAGCAGGCGTGAGCTTCTGGCCAGGCTACGACCGTGCGCGTAGTAGCGCACGCCGCGTTCACCGACCCAGACCGCTGTCGATCCGCTCTCGGCCAGCAGCATCATCGCCTGATGAGTCACCCGCGTTCCCGGCCCGAGCAACAGCGCGCCGATCGTGGCTGCGGGAATGTGAACGACGCCGCGTTCGTCGGTGGCGGTGACAGCGTTGCCGTCGCGGTGCACGGTGGCGCGTTCGAGGTAGATGAACGAGAGCCGGTCGCGGGCGCGGACCAGCTCACCGATGCGGATCGGGCGGCTGGCGGGCTGGTCGGTCATCCGAGGGGAGCGAGTGTCAGCAGGCCGCAGCCGTATCCTTTCGCTCGGCCGATTCCGTTGATCAATGCGGCGCGTAGCTTCTGTGCATCAGTGACCACGAGGATGCCCTCGTAGGTGGCCGTGGACAGCGTGATGTTCGCGGAGCCGCGCCGGAAACGCAGGGTCGATCGCTGCGTGATCGTCGCATCAGGGATGTCGCCCTGCGGGCTTCGGCAGATACCGAGCCGGAAACCGTTGTTGTCGGCTTTCGTTTGCAGCCAGGATATTTGGTCACCTGCGGTCAGCCCGGTCGGTTTGCCACGAGTGAGCGGCCCGTCGACGGCCCGGTCCATAGCCGAGCGGATAGGGTTGGCGGTCAACCGGAAATGCCACTGCTGTCCTTCGGTGAGGCTATCGAGTAACGGGGTGTATTTACGGGTAGCCCAAGCGGTGGTAGTCGGCCATCCGGCTTGTTCGACCACGTGGGTGAAATCCGGTTCGTGTGGGCCGACCACGTACAAGTCGATGTCGGTGTCCCGGCGGTCGATGCGCCACAACACTCGGCCGGATCCGTCGCTCGGCCGCGCCAAACGTTCGGGAGGAAAAGCCGCCAGCACGGCAGCATGGCTGACCTGGGGAGAGGACAGGAACTTTCTGGTGCCCGCTCGTGCCGGGTTGAGCGGCACACGTGACAGAAACATCATTCCCCTCCCAAGGCCGCCAGCGGCTGATGGCCGTTACGGCCGTCCGGGTTGGGCACGGTGGTGAAGTCCTCCACGACCGTCCGCCATCCGTATTCGCGGCGAACGGGATCGAAGCTCAGCGGCATATCGCGGACCCGTTCACGAAGTTGCCCGTCGGGATCGCCATCCAGAAGGTCCCGGTAGACCGGCAACCGCACCCGCGTGTGCTGACTGCGCCGATACCATCGCGCGGCTTGCCAATCGGTGTCGTGCAGCGCCTTGTCGAGAGACTGATCCACCGGATCGCCTACGACGAGCGGTTCGGTGACCGGACAAGAGCGACGCCCCAGATACAGCGGGAACTCCGGGCGGCGCAGTGCTTCGCGGATACCTTCGATGAGTTGGCGTTCGCCCTGGATAGCAGCCAGAAAGACCGCGTCGGCCAGGTAGTAGCGCTGCGACAACGGGAACTGCTGCCGCTTGTCGATACTGAGTGCGACTTGGAAGTCACGCACCAGCCGACCCGGCTGGTCGATACGTACTCCGAACGCCAGCCCCTGCAGTGCTTCCTCGATGGGGTCGGTTCTGCGGCGTCCCTGAGCGGCGGCGATGAGACCGAGGATTCCGCTTTTGGACGGGTACTGCTGTGTTTCCCGGCGCGCGAACCGGCTGGCCACCCCCCATGACTGCAAGGGCGCGGCCAACCGCATCAACAGCACCGTCACGACGAGACACCCAAGGCTGTGCGCACACGCTCGGTCACGCCGGCAACGGCAGCGGCGAAGGACACCGGTGTGGCGATCTCACCGAGTGCATCGGCACCGTCGCCAGTGGTAACTACGAAATTCGTTGTTGCACCGTCACCGAACGCGGACTCGATCGCGCTATAGCGGGTGACCAGGGCTTTGGCGGCAGTGGTCGCGCGCGCCGCGCCGATAGCTTCGACCGGTTCCTCGAACGCCGTGACCAGGTTGACCGGCTGGTCGGTGCGCACGCTGAACACGACGACGTCGGGCAGGGTGCGGTTGGCGAAGGTGTTCTGTTTGCCGCTGGGCATGCTGCGCACGAACGCTTTCAAGAACGTTTCGATGGCGTGGACGGTGGCGGCCCGGTCACCCAGGTTCTCCTCGAGCAGCGCGACGTTCACGGTGGCGTAGCGGTAGAGGGTGGAGGAGTTGAACTCGACCACGCCGATCATTCCCGCGCCGGCGTTGTCCTCCGGAGCACGATCGTCGACGGCGGTGTAGTAGTCGAATTCATTGTTCACCGCATGGACGCTGATGGCATGCGCGACTTGCGCCGCAGCGTCGACGTTCAGGTCAGCTGAGTCTGCGACCATCCGGCCGAACAGCGCCACATCGATACTGTCGGCGCCGTTGGCCGCGGCCTTGGCAGCGCTCTTGTCGATCTTGGTGCCGCCAGCAGCCGCGATGGCCAGTTGCGCGAGCCGATCAATCTGGGTGGCGCTCAAAAACAGCAGATACTTCGACTGCTCCACCAGGTCTTCGGCGTCGTCTTTGTCCTTGCGTTTCTTCGGCTTATCCAGGACGATTCCGGCGTCTTTGAGTACCTGGGCGGCTGCCGCGAGCCGGGCGTCGGGGTCTGGGATGGCGCTTCCGATGCGTTCGGCGAGAAGTTCGACGACGCGCTTGGTGCGCACACCCAAACTCGCCGGGTCGATGAGTTCCCGGAACTCGGTGCGGGTGGCGCGTTTCCATGCCTGGCTGGACACCCGTGCTCGGCGTACGCCGCCGTAGACGGCGGTTTTGGGGCTACCGGTGTCATCTCGGTTGATGTTGCTCGGCGGCACGGTCTGCAGGACGTGGACGTCGATGAACATTCTGGTCACTGGGGGTCTCCTGATTCGGTGGCGTCGTCGGAGGTGGCCTTGGGCTTGCGGTGGTAGTCGCGCCCCCAGGTCAGCAGGACGTCGTTGGCGTCGATGCCGTCGTCGAGGCAAACGAGGTCCTCGGCGAGGCGGGCGTAATCGAGGGGAATGTCGAAGCTGCGCAGTTGCGCGATGATGCCGCGCAGGTGGATCAGCCGGGCGGAGTGGTCACCGGCGGTGGCAAGTGCGTGGAATCTGGCGCGCACTGCCTCTGATGAGGCTGCGCGGGCACCGAGGACTGCGGTGGCCACGCCGAGCGATGGGCCACGACGGTGCATGCGGTCGCTACGGGACTGCTGGTGCAGGGCGTGCAGGGTGATCGCGTCGTAGGCGGCGCGTTCCCACACTGTGGCCGCACCGTCGCGTTCGGCGCGGGTCATCGTGTTACGGGCCTCGATCTTCTCCTCCAGGCCCGCCAGCGTCAGTTCCCACAGTGCAGGGTCCGCGCCGGGGCGGCCTCCGACACCGCGCCGCAGTTGTGCCATCGCCGCCAGCGCATCGCTGTCGCGGCGGCGGTAGTCGTCCTGCAGCCGCGCGACCCTGCTGCCGACGTACTCGGCGAGTGCGGTTTTTCGATCACCACGCGACTTCGGTGAGTTCGCCATTAGTGTCCTCTTCTGAAGGGATGGTGTTCTTGGGGAACGCTGCTGGCAGGCTCTGGCGTAGCTGGTTGTAGAAGCGGCGGTCGGCCAGGCTCGCGTCCAGCCAGTGGTCGCGTACTTCGCGGCCGATCCATGCCTGCGGGCCGGCGCAGGACACCAATTCGTCTCCGAGGCGCCGGATAATCTGGTGCACAATCTCTTCCCATCGGCCTGCCGCCGCGGTGTAGTCGCTGGCGAAGGGGTCGAGTTCGCGCAGCCAGTGCCGATACGGCGCTTCGAGCGCGAAAAACCCCTCTTCACGTGCTCGCGCGCGTGCACCGTCGCTCTCTCCGCCCGACGCTGCGGTAAGGTCGGCGGCCAGCCCGCCGAGCGCGTCGACGGCGGACTCGGCGACCTGCACCGCGTGGACGGCGCAGTTGCGCAGCCGCGGATCGGCGGCCAGTAGCGCGGCGGGGAAACCGATAGCGTCATCGACGATGTCGCCGACGATCGACTGATTGTTGATGTACTGCATGCCGACCGCGTGCAGTCGAATCGGATGCTCGGCTGGCAGCACGCCGTTGCCGAGCAGTGTCCCGACCCATTCGACGACGCCGGGGGCGATGCCGCGTCCAGCGCTGGGCGTCGTGCTGGCGACATCGGCCAGCAGGGAACTCAGGCCGCGCCACAAGGCTTTGTCCGGGTCGTGTGTGAGCGGGTAGTGCCGCGGCTGCCCGGCCTTCTTGGACTGGATTTCGCTGTAGCGCCAGCCGGTCATCGGCTCGAGCAGGTGCTTGTTGAACGGCTCGAGCGCGTCACCGTTGCACAGCACGACACCTGTGACTTCACTGCCGGTGCCGACGAGCCGGACCCGGCGGCTCTGCCAGGTGAACAGATCCACCGGCCCGCTGGGGTGCGATACCGTCCGCACTGCCGGTCCGTCCGGGTTCCTTTCCCAGGGCGGCAGGTCCTCGCTGCTGAAGCGAGCGCCGTTGGGGTCTGTGAGAACGAGGTTCAGCAACAGCGTGCGGCGCAGGTTCGCGCCTTCGAGGTAGACCCCACCCAAGCCGCCGGCCCAGGCGACACCGATCGGATATCCCTTGCCGCCTTTGACCCTGTCGTCGCCCTCGGCGCCGGTCCTGATGCCGGAAGGGTCGAAGCCATGGACGTGGACCAGCCAGCGCGCGGCTTCGGCGAAACCGATCCGCTCGATGTCACCCGCGGCGCGGGTGGTGAAGTATTTGGCACCGTTGGGGACATCAGCGATGAGCTTGTCCAGCGGACTCACCGCGTCCTTGCCGGACCGCAGCTCGGCAACCTGGAAGAACGGGGTAGTGGGATGGAACAGCTGGAAGCGATCGCGGTGCTCGTCGAGGTAGCTGTCGATGAGTTCGCCGGGCCAGTGGTCCCACAGCTGCGACCAAATCTCGGCTGCGGTACCGGGCCGTCGCGCGATGCTGCGATGCAGGATCGCCAGCAGCAGCCGCAGGATCGCGAATTCCTGGGTCGGTACGTCACCTCCCAATGCCGCGAACTCCTCGCAGCGGCGAAACACATCGCGCAGAGAGCAATCGTGCCTGCGACCGGAGTGGTCGGTCACCATGATCCAGGGCTGTTCGAGCAGGTCGAACCTCGGTGGAGTCGCGGTCATGTCGTTTCCCGGCTCGATGTCACCAGCAGCCCTCGTCGTGAGTCGTATACGAGGTCGTACCCGCCCACGACCGTGCGACGGTCCTCATCCAGTTCGAGCACCAATTCTCCTGCCAGCCAATGTGTTTGCTGCCATCCCGGATACCAGTTGTCTTCGAGTGCGCGGATCAGTGTCTCCTTGTTGCCGTATCGCGACAGGTAGGCCGGCAGCCGGATCGTGCAGGCCGCGAGTTTCTTGGCCAGCCACGAGGCTGGTGCGGCGTCGGTCGGCACGGTCATCCCCCCGATATCGGGCACGTCGTCGAGGGCATGTATTTCCTCGCCGCGGCGCTGGACGACGATCGCTTCGATGGTGTCCTCGGCATCCCGCACTTGGGCTTGCCCGCCCGCACCGTCGGTGTCGACCGGGATGCCCGCCGCCAACCATCCCTGCAGTGTCGGGTTCCCGCTGCCGGGGCCTGACAGCAAATAGTCTTGTGCCCGCCGCTGCTGGTCTGCGATGTGTGTGTGCCATTGTTCGTCGGCGGCGGTCATCGCCTCGCCCCAGGTATCGGGCACCGTGATCTCCTCGGCGTAGGCGGCGGCCACAAGCGCCGGGACGTCGCCGGGCACGGCGATGCCCGCCGCGCCGCGCGCGTGGAGTACCGCCGCCGAGCGCAGCAACCGCGCACGCCCGTAAACCGCTTGCGACCCGGCTACAGGCTCCGGAGGCACTGCTGCCCAATCGACTCCCCTGATCAGGCAGCGCGGCTGGGCAACCCACGACGGCCGCTGCCGGTTCGCATGCCTGTGCAAACGCCCGATTCGCTGCAGAAGCAGATCCATCGGTGCCAGATCGGTGACCAGCAGATCGACGTCGATGTCCAGCGACTGCTCGATCACCTGGGTACCGACCACGACAAACCGCTCCGGCCGCCGGCTGTGCCCCGGGGGACCAAGAGCCGACCGCAACCGCGCTTCCAGCTCAGCCCGGTGACTGGCGAGGAATCGCGAATGAACGAGCAGCAACTCATCCTCGGCGAAACCGGCAGCGACCAGCCCGGAATAGGTTTCCTGAGCGCGGGCAACGGTATTGCACACCACTCCCATCACGCCCCCGTGCTCGGCGGACGCACCGGCCAGCAAGCCGGCCAGCGTTTCGGAATCGTCACTTATCCGTTCGATCTCGATCCCTGCGATCGAACGGCCTGACCCCGCAACCGCTACACCGAGTTCCGGATTCGGCCACACCCCGATGCTCGGATAGCCGCGAATCGAGCCGATCGGCTGCTCATCGCGGTCACCGCGGCCCCGGCGATACGCATCCACCAGCAATTCGCGTTGCGCCGCAGGCAGTGTTGCCGACAGCAGCACCACGGCGACACCATAGGCAGCAAGCCATTCCAGACTGCGACACAGGTAGGTGGACATATACGAGTCCGCTGCATGCACCTCGTCGATCACCACGACCTTGTTAGCAAAAGCCAAGTGCCGCAACATGACATGCCGCGTCTTCAACGACAGCCGCAGCATCTGGTCGATCGTTCCGACGACAATGTTCGCCAGCGGCCCCTTCTTACCGACAAGCCAGCCATGCGCGGTGACACCACTGTCGGCGCAATCCGTGCCGATCGAAGCGAAACCCCGATCACGCAACACCGCGAACTCGGGATTCAACGCCGCGCGACCGTGCGCGAGGAACATCGTCGCCGGTGTATCGGGAAGGTTCTCCACCCACCGGCGCACCCGGGCGAACATCGCATCCGAGGTCGCCATCGTCGGCAACGCCACGAAGACACCACCGAACCCGAATCGCTGCGCCAGAACCTCCGCCGCGGCCAGCGCCGCCTCGGTCTTGCCCTCCCCCATCGGTGCCTCCACCACCATCAACCCCGGCTGCGGCATCGCCGCTGCGATCCGCACGCACTCGAGCTGCAGTGGACGCGCAAACATCGCCACCGACCAACCGAACCGCTCACGCACGAAACCGTGCCGCGCCGCATCCTCATCGAGAACCATCGCAGTCGGCTGCCACGGCCCCGGCAACGCCAACGACCGCCACGCCACAGGCGCCGCCGTACTCGATTTCCGTGACTCGTCCAGAGGAAAAAGCTCCTGATTGCTCGCAATCCAGTCGCACACGATCACCGCCGCTGTCAGCAAACTCTGCTGGGTGAGCGACAACGCCACCTCCCGCCAGTCGCCCAACCGGGTCGCCGCACCCGTCCGTTCGGTCAAGAAACCCAGCAGCTCCCCGCGCGAACGCTCCCACTGGCCCGACCCGAGCAGTTCATGAGACCGCGCATTGTGCGACTCCCGAACGGTAGGCGGCACACCGTGGTGGCTCCCAACCACCACCGCATACGTCGTGGCAACCTCCCGCGACCACCCCGCCCCCACCAGAAAGTCGACGACACTCACCTGACCGGCGAGCCCGTGCGGCAGCGTCTTCCGACTGCCCACGGAGGATGGCATACGCAAACCCTTGGCGTGCATGGCATCCGCCAACCCCGGCACCTGACACGCGAACGCCGGCGTCAGCTTCCCGAGATCATGCACACCCGCCAGCCAACACAGCAGCAACCGCCCATCAGCCTCACCAGCCGGAAGCCCATCACAGATCACCTCCCGCGTATGCCGCGGCAACCAGTGATCCCACACCAACTTCGCAACCTCAGCAGAATCAGCCAGGTGCCTGACAAGAGAAAGGCTTCCACCATCACGGTCACTCTTGGCCCAGGCCGACAACGTCGCCCTACTCAGCACCATGCCCCCATAACGATCAGACCCTCGTACGCGCCGAACGATATAGCCCCACACCGACAACTTCGCGCCCCAACTTCGACGCCAGGCTGTCCGCGCATCGAAGGTAGCAGTCCTTACCCACTTATGCTGCGTTTCAAACATTTTCGCTATCCACAAAGGGTCCTCAGCCAGCAGCACGCAAGGTAGCGGCCGAGCCACACGGCTCGGTCGCCGTCCCGATCCCGGCAGACGTGGGCTACACACCGAAGTCGTAACGAACCCGAACCTCGGACGGGTCATGCCCCGCAGGAGCGGGGAGCACTCGAGCACCGGCACGGTCGCTTCGTCGATCACGGGCTCATCCCCCGAAGGCGCGGGGAGCACGAACCTGGGATCGAGTTGGACACCCTGGTTCAGGGCTCATCCCCGCAGGCGCGGGGAGCACCTCTGTCGGGCGTGTCGACCCCCGTCCTGTGCGGGCTCATCCCCGCAGGCGCGGGGAGCACGGCCACATGACGCAGCCCACGATGGAGGAGCTGGGCTCATCCCCGCAGGCGCGGGGAGCACTCCCAGACCGCCCAGTCGCGCTCGAACGCGAGGGGCTCATCCCCGCAGGCGCGGGGAGCACCTAATCAAACTGAATGATCATGGTTGCGACTCGGGCTCATCCCCGCAGGCGCGGGGAGCACGTGTTGGTCGCGCCGTCGTAGCTGATGGACGGGGGCTCATCCCCGCAGGCGCGGGGAGCACCGACTCGGCGGGTGAACTCTGCTGGCGCTGTGGGGCTCATCCCCGCAGGCGCGGGGAGCACAGCTCGCCCCGGTCCAGCGCGGACGGGGGCGAGGGCTCATCCCCGCAGGCGCGGGGAGCACGTGACCGTGGTTGGGCATTCGCTCGGCGCCGAGGGCTCATCCCCGCAGGCGCGGGGAGCACAGGCCGCCCCACCAACGAACAAGAAACTTTACGGGCTCATCCCCGCAGGCGCGGGGAGCACAAGCTCGCATCGCTCCAGTCGACCCAGTATTTGGGCTCATCCCCGCAGGCGCGGGGAGCACTGGGTGGCTACGAACCCTCGCGAGGTCGGGAAGGGCTCATCCCCGCAGGCGCGGGGAGCACAAGTCCCTATCTAGGGCATCTACGGCATAGCCGGGCTCATCCCCGCAGGCGCGGGGAGCACCAGTTGTGGATCGCCCGCTCGACGGACTCGGGGGGCTCATCCCCGCAGGCGCGGGGAGCACGCGTCGTGCGTCTTGCCGAGATCCTGACGCGGAGGCTCATCCCCGCAGGCGCGGGGAGCACGGTCCTGGCCCACATAGTCCGCATGGTGCTCGGGGCTCATCCCCGCAGGCGCGGGGAGCACGGCAGCGGGTCGGGGCCGCCCGAGGGTGTGGTGGGCTCATCCCCGCAGGCGCGGGGAGCACACTTGTTGACCAGCATGTTCTCTGCTGGGCGAGCTGGTTTTCATTCACTTTTGTGAGCGATCGACTGCTCCGATCCAGACTCGTTTGATGGCCTTGCACCGATCGTGCGGTTCGCTGCATTTATTTTGCCGTCCAAGCAGCTGCGGATCGGACACTTCTCGCCGAGTTCGAATGTCTACCATCCTTCGAAAAGTCGCACGCTCGGTCGTCCGCGTACAACCCAAGACGAGCGAGAGTCCGTGTGCGCTGCCGGCCCTGCAGGCGCACGCCGGAATGGGGTCCAGCGCCGTATTCACCTCCGCCAGGTGCCGGAATCGCCGCATCTGACCACGTCACATCGTGGCCTGTCGTCGAGGCAAGCGCCTCAGGCTTGCTGTGGGCGGTTGAATCGAGGGATGGCGAGTTCTGTGATTGTGGCGGTGGTGACTCCGTTTCGGGCCTCTGGTGCGGTGGATTTCGGAGCGTTGAGCGACTACTTGGGACTGCTGGCAGCCGCCGGGGTCGATACGATCTTGGTGAACGGGACGACGGGTGAGTTTGCGAGCTTGACCTCTGGTGAGCGGCGTGCGGTGATCGAACAGTGTCCGGCGCACGTGGACCGGCACGCTGATCGCGCATGTCGGCGCTAGTGCCGCGGCCGATGCCATCGAGGCGGCTCGTCATGCCGGGGAGTATGCCGACATGCTGGCGGTGATCTCCCCCTTCTTCTTTGCCGCCGCGCCGGAGACAGGCATCGAACAGTCTTCGGGCATGTGCTGGCCGAATCAGTAAAGCCGTGGCTGTTATTTGACCGAGTCGCAGCGGGAGGTGTTGCGCGACGCGGTCGGCGGACTGGGTAGCTGTGGTGTGGTTGTTGTGTGTGGGTTTCCGGCGTCGGGAAAATCGACGGCCGCGGACTTTCTGGCGCGCGTTCTAGGTACGGCGGTGCTGGACAAGGACCGGTTCGCGCCGTTACTCGAGGAATCGGTGATGGGAAGATTGACCGGTGACCGGTTCGACCGCGACTCCGACACCTACCGGTCGCTCGTCGCCCCAGGGATCTACGACGGACTCATCCGGACCGGCCTCACCCTCGCGGCGGCCTTCCCCATCGTGCTGGACGCACCGTTCCTGTCGACGATCCGTGACGTCGCCGCGCGCGAGATGCGGTTGGATCACTATCTGCGCGCCTCTACGGGCGTGACGGAAGCGGTGCCGGTGGTGACAGTGTGGCTCGATACCAGTCCGGCGGTGATCCGGTCTCGGATGCTCGTCCGCCGCTTTTAGCCCCCACCCATCTGACACCGCAGGGCTCATCCCCGCAGGCGCGGGGAGCACGTACGTGGCCGCATCTATGCCGCGCTGGTGCCGGGCTCATCCCCGCATGCGCGGGGAGCACTACCGTCCCCGCCCGTGCACTACCGGATCCTGGGCTCATCCCAGCAGGCGCGGGGAGCACTATGCGGTCAAGGACGGCCGGGTCGGTGCGCGGGGAGCACACCACGAAAGACTCCCGCCGCGCCGAGCGAGAGGGCTCATCCCCGCAGGCGCGGGGAGCACCGGGTGGTCCAGTTCGATCCCAGCGAGGCCCGGGGCTCATCCCCGCAGGCGCGGGGAGCACGGCTCGTCCTGGCGCGGATCTTCGCTCGCGTAGGGCTCATCCCCGCAGGCGCGGGGAGCACCAACCCTTGGCCTGGCCGTACACGTGCGTGCAGGGCTCATCCCCGCAGGCGCGGGGAGCACGACCTCATCTGCGATCCGCGCGCCTACCACGAGGGCTCATCCCCGCAGGCGCAGGGAGCACTATGCCTGCCGATCAAGACTAGTGGGCGCGGCGGGCTCATCCCCGCAGGCGCGGGGAGCACTCAGCGGCACAGTCGTACGCCGTCGATGGTGTGGGCTCATCCCCGCAGGCGCGGGGAGCACGGTTGCGGACATGAGGGAGTGCTCCTTTTTGGGGGCTCATCCCCGCAGGCGCGGGGAGCACGTGAACCCTTGCCGCTTCCGTAGCTGCTGGATGGGCTCATCCCCTGATGACCGCGACGACAACTCGGAATCGGCTCGGAAGTACCGGAAAGATGCCTGATCTGGCATTAAGGGCGTCGGCCCAAGAGGACTTGAGGACCAAGCTGCTCGACGCGGATCATCCCCGCGGACGCGGGGAGCACGCATGGAAAGACGTGGACGCCCTGTACGAGCGAGGATCATCCCCGCAGGCGCGGGGAGCACTCCGCCAGCATGCCCTGCGTCAGTCCGCGTTTGGGATCATCCCCGCGGGCGCGGGGAGCACATCGACGGCATCGGCCGGTTCTTCGAGGACTTCGGATCATCCCCGCGGGCGCGGGGAGCACGGTACC
Organism: Nocardia abscessus NBRC 100374; assembly: GCF_000308455.1. Classification (GTDB taxonomy): domain Bacteria; phylum Actinomycetota; class Actinomycetes; order Mycobacteriales; family Mycobacteriaceae; genus Nocardia; species Nocardia abscessus. The sequence goes on from NZ_BAFP01000273.1 coordinate 25,002, forward strand.
TCTGCTCGCCGGGATCGTTCACTCACCTACGTAACAAGCCCCACGAGTTCCGCCAACAGCGGAGTCGTAGGCGGCGGTCGCCGACAGTTCGCCGTTACTTACGCCTCTCGGTCTGAACCAGGCAGTCCCATCTACGCTATTCCGCCTTTCGCATTAGAGCCTGGTCAACCACGCGGCTGCCCAAAGGCCGTGTACACCGGCTCCAGCGGTATCGCGGGTAGTTCTCGTCCTTCTTGACATGAGACAGACGGAACAGGACCTCCTCGAGCGGCATCGCGAGGTCCGCGGCAAGTTCAGTCAGAAGAAGCATCATCGTGGCGCTGTCGAGATCGTCTGGGTCGGTCAGGATCTCGTCGAGAACCATGCCGCTGAACGCCTGCTGGCGGGTCAACACCCGCTGCGGCAGCCAGCTCAACACCCAGCGTTGCCCACGGATGCCATCGGCCATACGCACCGCGACTTCCGGGGTGATCAGGCTGGCGATCTTCAACGGCGACACGATCAGGCCGCGTATGCGTTCGTCAACGATGACTCGCCGGGACGCCGCGGTCGACCCGCGCATGCGAGTGCGGATGTTTTCGACAGCCGCGCAGACGTCGTCGCGAAGCTCGGCGGTCCGCTGCGTCTCTTCCGCTCGGGCGGCCGCCAGACGATTGATGGTGTGCTGCAGGCGCCCCAACCCGGCTTCGACGTCGTAGTGGTAGGCGCCGCTCGAGGCGAGGTAGCCGTCGAGTGCGCCGAACACCTCGTAGATCGTGACTGTTGCGGGAGTGTCGTCCTTCTCGTCGTATGTGCTCATGCTGTCACTTCACCTCCGTTACTCGCCCCCGTACGCGGGGTGTGGGGGGAGCGGCCCCAGGGACCGAACTCGATGTGGAACTCCCCGACGTTCTCGATCGCCCGGATCTTGCGACGAGCGCGGCTCTTGTGGGACTGCACCGTCGAGACGCTGGCGCCGATGACTTTCGCTATATCGATGTCTGGCAGGCACATGTCCCACGCCATCACCGCCACCCGGTACTCCGTCTGGGTCAAGTTCTGCCTCAACACGAGCCACAAGTACTCGAGCGCGTCGTCGGTGAGCACCCGCTCGGCCGGATTGGTGTTGCCCGCCATCGACACCCCGGTCATCGGAACCGCACCGTCGAAGTAGTCGCCCACCGTCACGACTCCGTCGCTGCGCCGCCACGCGTCGACCACACGGCGCTTGGTGATCGTCATTATCAACGGTGCTGCTTCGTGCACCTCCAGGTAGAGGAAATCACGGTCGTATTGCTCCCACACCGCGAGGAACACCTCCTGCAGGATGTCCTCTGCCCGTTCATGGTCACCGCCGAATGCCTTCACCGCGGATCGGAATACCGCACGAGCGTGACAACGGTAGAGCTCATTGAATCTCCGCTGGACTGCGGGAACGGAGTCAGGATCTGTCATCGTGCTGAGATCTCCTGAGCAACTGGAGGGATCGACGCCGACCGCGAACGCGGCCCGTTTTCAACAGCAGTAACGGGTGACGCCAGCCATCCAGCAAGCGGTACGCCGGCATGCTCAGCGTTCACACCGCCAGATGCCCGATGCGATGGTCGACGAATGGCACACTCGCGCTCGCGCTTCGGCCAGCGGCATGCTAGGTGAGCCGGGATCACCGAGACCACCGACACGAACGCAGAACACCACGCAAGCTGGCCGACTACCCGCAATCGGCCCTCGGTAACCCACAGCAACGTCATGCCACGTATTCGGACAACAACCCGTGAATCTTGAGGACATCACGGCGAGCCGCACCGACACGCCGAAACACACACCCCGAACCATGAATGCCGCCATCCGACAGACACCTTTGGCTTCCGTCGCATCCGCTACGAAGCCGTAGGAGGTTTCCTGTTGGCTCCGATCGAACGCGAAGCCGGGGTCGTATGGCTAGGCGAACACGTCGGCGCGACGATGGTGATAGCTACACCAAACGCAGCTCAGATATGCAGCGCACGCCGGTTCGAAATGTGCAGAGCTTCCTGACACTATCCATCGACCGCAGCGAAATATCATGAAGGAAGACGTCTGCGGCCACGGCCTAGGAGGACTTGAACCTCCGTATCCCACGACCGCAAAAACTGCTGGTCACGGCTTCGAAATGCCACCCTGCCAGCGGATTTGAACCACATCTCAAGACGTTTGGGTACGTTTCAATACGCAAACGTACACGTTCCTGGTGACATGCCACCAGCGAAAACACTGGCCCGATGAGTTGTATCGGTGACCGCGCCACCAGCTATCTCCCGCGACTCCTAGGCGCGATTGTCCCTCCGGAGGCGGGCCTCCCTGATGGGACACGCTTCCCTGCCCAGGTTCGGCCGGTCCATCCCCACCGACTGGGCGCCGGGTGCCTCAGCGGGAACAGCTCGCCCCTCACGCCGCCCTCCTGGATCCGATCCACCAGCACCCGGTCGCGATTTCGATGTCTGGGCACGCTGGTCACAGCGGCGGATGCTGCGGGGTCGGGCCGATCGGCCAAACCATGGTCCCTCGCTTCGTCCCCCCACTAGCCGAACACCGGTTCGCAGCACTGACCATTTTCGGCCCACGGCCGTCGACCGACACGCGATGACTCGTCAGCCAATGACGGAAGGGACTTGTCGATGCAGAAGCTCACGAATAGCTCTCGACAGCAGATAGCGAACGGTGTTGGATACCCCACAGAGCTTTCGTTGCAGGTACCAGCACCACAGACGCGCCGCTACAGCGCAACGGCTTGGGAGGGGGTTGCCCGGATGGATGTCGATCTGACGTGTCCGCACTGCCACCGACTCGACTGGGTGCAGAGTGTGCCCGCTCTGTATGCCGATGGCGTGTCGACCAGCTTCGGGACGAACGTCTATACCGGCGTGGCAGTCGCCTCGAGCGGCCTGGTGCCGGTAGTCGGCACTGCCACCGTCGACCGCACCCACACCACAGCACTCGCCCACAGCCTCGCCCGCGAGCCCGCCCGCACCCCCGCCGGGTGGCTGACCTTCTTCGCACTGGTGCTGCTCGTGCCAGCCATGTCATCGATCGTTCCGGCGATCGTTTCGATCGCCCACCCCGCGCCCGGGGTTTCGCACGGGGTTGCCGCCCTGGCCATAGTCATGTTCCTCGGGGCCTTGGCGACACCTGGCGCTGTCCTGCTCACTGTCGCGGTGTGCCGTATTCGCCGCAACGGCCGAATCGTGCGGGGACGTCGCAACGCGCATGCGGTGTGGCAGGCCGGTTTCTACTGCCATCGGTGCGGTGTAGCGTTCTGGCCTCACTCTCCGGCACCGGGTGTTCCCGCTCACCAGGCATTCGCCCCGCAGCAGTTCCGCTGGTTGGTGTGGAATGCCGGTGGCTACGCCAACGCCTGATCTCACCGGGCTCGACGACGGCCGCGTCGAGGGACAGCCAGTCCAGCCATGACAGCTTCAGGTCCGGGGGAAGTGAACGTCTCGAGTCGGTAGCCGCACCTCGGCGGGATCGATCTCGGCGCGCAATCCCCGCCAGCTCGGATGTCGCAAGGCGCCGACATACTCGCGGTACTCGACGGTGCCCACCAGCTGTGGTCTCACCCAGCGCGCCGCCGTCATCCGCCAGGATGGTGCCGATCGGTCGAACGGGCTGTCGGTTGTGGTCAATGCCTTCAACCGCTCGAGCAGTGCCCGGCGCGCTGCCACTGTGAAGCCGGTGCCGACGTGCCCGACGTAGACCAAACGGTCCGACTCGTCATAGGCACCCAGGATCAAGGAGCCGAGCGCACCACGCTCGCCGCCGCCGCTGCTGCTGGGAACCCATCCGGCGATGACCACCTCTGTCGTCTGGCGGATCGCCGTCTTCAGCCACAGCCGCGAGCGCGTCCCGGGCCGGTACACGGAGTCGACGCGTTTGCTGACCACACCTTCCAGCCGGTGGGAGGCTGCGGTGTCGAGCATGGTGTCGACCGGGATGTCGGTCCAGTACGGCGGGACGCGTACCCCGGCACCGGTGAGGTCGAGTTCGGCCAGGCGGGCGCGCCGCTCGACATACGACAGGGCCATGGAGCTGGCGCCGTCGAGTTCGAGCAGGTCGAACACGAACAGCTGCACCGGCACCGCCCGCACCAGTTCGCGGGCAGGCCGGGTCAGATGCATGCGCTGCTGGAGCCGGGCGAACGACGGCGCGCCGGTAGCCGGGTCGAGGGCGACGATCTCACCGTCGAGGATCATGTCGGTGCCGGGCGGGCGCTGCGCGAGCCCTGCGGTCAACTCCGGATAGCACACAGTGATGTTGTTGCGGTTGCGACTGAACAATTCCACCCGCTCACCGGCGAGGCGGCAAATGGCGCGCATCCCGTCCCACTTCATCTCGATCGCCCACCGGCCTGGCGTATCAGGCGGCCGACCCGCGGTCGCCAGCATCGGTGCCGGCACAGACACACCAGACAGCGTATCCCTAGCGAATACCAACCGGGTGGTGTTGTTCGCTAGGCTCGGGCGTGTGCAGTTCGAGGAAGGCTCCCTGATCCACCTGGTCGCGGGCGGAGTGAGCGTATTCCGCATCATCGAGCTCGGCGTCGACGGTGACCCGACCACAGCGCTCGTGCAAGCAGTCGACGACTCCCCCGGCACCTACCCGTGGCCGACCGACCTGGCCCACGCGGTGCCCGCCGAGCAGCCCTAGCCTCGCACCCCCGCATCTGCTCTTTCGACCAGCCGTCCGCATTGCCTCAGGTGTTCAACGGGTCCGTGGGCAACGCTGATCGCGATGACTCCGCGGTGTCGTCGGTGCCGGCGACCGGTGGTGTCCGTGTACGCGGCTGTGCCGTGGTCGGTCCGACACGCTCGAGTTCAGTCGCCGCGACGGCCGCTGAGGAGGATGGTTGCGGTGGTGTGGTGGCGCGAGCGCCGCGGGCGGCGGCGATCAGTTGCCGAGCCAGTTTGGGACTGATCTCGAACAACTCAGCGACATCCTGCTCAGAGCCACCATGGTCACCGATGACGGCAGCGGCCTCGGCCTGGTCGGCGCGGTAGCGGGCGATCTCGCTCCCGGCGCGCTCCTCGAGGTCGCTGATCTGCTGCCGCAACGCGGCGATGTTCTGATCACGCCGGGTTTCGCAGGCGGTGATCGCTTCCCAATCGGTGAGGTAGCGCTTGACCGCCTCCTGGATCGCGCGCTCTTTCTGGCGCGCCAGTTCTCGACGCCGTTTGCTGCGAGCGCGTGAGCGTTCCAGTCGTGCCACGAGTTCCGGGGATCGAGCTGTGCGCGGGGACCGCGGTGGGCGACGCGAGGACATGGCCGGCCTCCTGAAGTCTTCGGGCCCGCCTGCGATTCTCCCGCGCTCGATCCTACCCGCCCGGCTACCGCCTCCCGGGCGAATCCCGGCGCCTTATCCCCTGTCGCCGACCGCATTCCATCCATCCGAAATCGAGGAGGCCCTGCAATGGCAGCAGTTGCTTCTCCGGCATGGCGAACAATGGCCTCTCCCCCCGCTCAGGAACTGCTGCCCTCGAGTGGTGGTGATGTGCTGGCTTCGGGCCCGAACCTGCTCGGCTACGACCATTACTTGATCAGTCTCAGTGGCGGCAAAGACAGTCAAGCCCTTCTGGATGTCCTCGTGGAACTGTGCGCCGAGGCCGGCGTCCTCGACCGCGTCACGACCGTCCATGCCGACATGGGTCGCTCGGATTGGCCGGGCACGGTCGCGCTCGCTCGTGAGCACGCCGAGCACTACGGGCTGCGTCATGAGCTGGTGGCCCGCACCGGCTGCGATCTGCTCGACCGCGTCGCCGAACGCGGCAAGTGGCCGGACAAGGACAGGCGCTGGTGCACAGTTGACTGCACCATCTGACCTTCCTCCATCATGGCGGCCAAATCGTTGTTGCGTTGGAGGAGAACTGGATTGGACATCTATCAGCAGTTGATGCAAGGCCGAGCCACGCTTCCACGCGCCGGGCTGGTCGTCCCAACCGATCGTGCGCACCCGCCGTTCGTGGTGCTGGATCGCGCCGATGTCGAGATCGTGGCGGTGACCGAGTATCTGGCCGAGTTGGCACTCGGCGACTCCAGTCCCTTGACCTGCCGCAGCTATGCATACGATCTGCTGCGCTGGTTCCGCTTTCTCTGGGTACTCGACGTAGACTGGACACAGGCTACCCAGTCCGAGGTGGCTGTGATGGTCGGATGGCTACGCACCGCCCCGAATCCACAGCGTCAACGTCATAAAGCGGAGTCTCCAACTCCGGGAACCGTGAATCTTCGTACCGGCAAACCTGCTCTCGCCGCCGGGTATGCGCGCACGACCATCAACCACGCCTTATCAGTTACGTGGAATCTGACTGCGGCGGCGACTATCTCGCTGCGGTACGACCACGAACTGAGGAGATGCGTTGGGCACAGTAGCGCTGACGGAGAAGTGGCCGGTGCTCGGCCGGCACGCACAGGCTGCCGTCTGGTTGCAGATATGGGCTGATCTCGGACGTGCGCCACGGACGATGGACGCCTATGCGCGCGGACTGGCCGAATACCTTGAGATGTGCGATCGGGCGCAGGTCGACCCAGTGGAGGCCGATCGAGCCCATATCGCACGGTATGTCCGGGAATTGGCGGAGCGGCCGAGTCGGCGGGGCGCGAATGTGGTGTCGATCGACTCGGGCGCCGGTCTGGCGAATGCGACTCTGCAGCAGCGGATGGTTCCCGTGAGGCTGTTTTACGATTTCTTGGTCGAGGAGGGTGTTCGGGAGTCGAATCCCGTTGGGCGGGGCCGCTATACGTCACGCAGCGGTGGTGGCGGCCAGCAGCGTGGCTTGATCCCACGGTTGACCAAGCTGCCGTGGATTCCTACTGAGTCGCAGTGGTTGGAGCTGCTGGCCGTGGCGGCGGAGGAGCCGGTCCGCAACCGGGTGATGCTGGCGCTCGCCTACGACGCGGCGTTGCGGCGGGAGGAGTTGTGCTCACTGCGGACAGACGATCTCGATCCTGCCCGCAGGATGCTTCGGATCCGCGCGGAGACGACGAAGAACCGGCTGGAACGGGTGGTGCCCTATTCCGCGACGACCGGGGCGCTGCTGTCGGGCTACCTGGCTCACCGAGCGACGATCAGCCGGGCACGGGGACCGTTGTTCTTATCGGAGTCGCGCCGCAACCGCGCAGCGCCGCTAACTCTGTGGGCCTGGTCGAAAGTGGTGCGACGGCTGGCGTTGGCGGCCGAGCTGCCCCAGTTCTCCACGCACACCACTCGGCACCTGTGCTTGACCGATCTGGCGCGCATGGGCTGGGAGCTGCACGCGATTGCCACGTTCGCTGGCCATCGCTCGACCGACTCCACACTCGCCTACATCCATCTGTCCGGCCGCGATTTAGCCGAAAAGCTCAGTCGCGGAATGGAGCACATCCACGGCTGGCGGGTCCGAACCCTGGCCCAGCTCGCAATCGAGTCAGAGGCGGGCAATCCGTGAGGGCACGATCTTCGGCGGCCGTTGCGATGATGCCCGCGGCTCCACGCTGGCGCTGGCCGGTCCGTGTCGACCAATACGACTGCTCTGCGGCACTCTCGGACGCTGAGCAGGCCGCGCTCGAGACCCTCGGCTGGGAGGTTCGCAGTTGGCCCGAGCGATGGCAGGACCCTGAGCATCCGCAGTGGTCGCGGGTCGGTCGGTTGGTGCTTCCACTCGCCCGGGCTGTCGAACAACTCGAGGTAGTGGACGATTGGCACCATCGTCGGTCGGCCAGAGACGCCGTCGCAGTGATTCTGCAGGGCTGCGCAACCCACGGGGCGAGCTTCTGGGCCTGGGACGCGGCTGGCTGGGCGGCCATCTTGGGAACCAGCGGAAATGCTTTCCTGGCAACCTATCCGCGATGGGCGCGCACGTCTGTGAGGTCCTACGCGATCGCTCTGGCCTACCTGTTCGGGTTCACCGAGCTGAACCTTCTGGGCAATGTCGGTCGCGGCGCAGTCGCTCGAAAGGTGTTCGGCGAGGCCATCATCGACCAGGCCGTGGAACGGGTCACCTCGGTACTGCACGGCTGGGGGCAGCGGTCACCGCAAGTGACCGTGCGCACCGCGAGCCTGGTCTGCCATGCGCTTCTACTCAACCGCAGCCCGTTGCTGTCCGATCTGTCCGACGACGTGCTGAACGGGCTGCGAACGAACATGTCGATCCCGTATTCGCTGCGTCAGAATGTCCACAGCCTCCATCGAGCCCTGGCGGCACTCGGGCATGTCGGCCCACCGCGACCGCCGGCGCGGTTGGCCCTGGCGCCAGCGGAGGGCGTGGACCCGGTCTGGGCTGATTGGGTGCAGCGCTGGCACGACACGTCGCCTCTCCCGGTCTCGGGCAGAAAGGGCAGGCGCAACCAGATGCTGCGGATGGGGCGGTGGCTGGCGGTCGAGCATCCCGACATTCGGGAGCCGGGACAGTGGACCCGAGAACTGTGTGCTGCCTGGGTCGCTGCCGTCGACCGCCTTCGAATCGGGGACTTCACGCAGAATGATGAGTCGCTGCGGGACCGCATCGGCGAGCCGCTGATGCCGCGCACGAAGAGCGGCCTGCTCGCCGGGGCCCGCCAGTTCTTCCGCGATTGCCAGGAATGGGGCTGGATTCCTCGGCGCTTTGACCCCACTCGCGCGCTAGCCACCCCGCGCAGCATCCGCGCCCTCATCGGCCCCGATCCGCGGGTGATCGCCGACGACATCTGGGCAAAGCTGCTCTGGGCCGGTCTCAACCTGGAGCACAACGACGTCTACACCGACCCCGTCGGCCGCAAGCACCCCATCGAACTGCTCAGAGCGTTGGCGCTGACCTGGCTGTTCGCCGGATTGCGCAGCGACGAGATCGTCCGGCTGCGGGTCGGGTGCATTCGCTGGCAACGTGAGGACGTGGCTCTTCTCGGCGACACTGACGAGATGCTCGGCAAAGAGGACGTCTGCCTGCTGGACGTTCCGGTTCACAAGACCGGGACAGCCTTCACCAAACCGGTCGACCCGATCGTCGGCCAAGCTATCGCCGCCTGGGAGGCCGTCCGACCGACACAACCCGCCGTCCAGGACCGCAAGACCAGCGAACGAGTGCACCTGCTGTTCTCCTACCGCGCACAGGGAATCGGCAGGCAGTACTTGAACATTCGCATCATCCCCGCGCTCTGCTCGAAAGCGGGCGTGCCGACCGCCGACGTCCGCGGCAACATCACCAGCCACCGGGCGAGATCGACGATCGCCAGTCAGCTCTACAACGCCAAAGAACCGATGACGCTGTTCGAGCTCCAGGCATGGCTTGGCCACCGAAGTCCTTCAGCGACACAGCATTACGCCAAAATTGCCCCGACCACCCTGGCGAAGGCTTACAGCGACGCCGGGTACTTCGCCCGCAACGTCCGCACGATCGAAGTGCTCGTCGACCGCGACGCCGTCGCCTCCGGGGCAGCGGCATCGGGACAGCCTTGGCAGTACTACGACCTCGGCCACGGTTACTGCACCTACAGCTTCTTCGAACAGTGCCCTCACCGAATGGCCTGCGCGCGTTGCGATTTCTACACACCGAAGGACTCAAGCAAGGCACAACTGCTGGAGGCGAAGGAGAATCTACAGCGCATGCTGGCCAACCTCCCGCTCACCGAGGACGAACAGGCAGCGGTCGACGACGGCCAGGCCGCCCTCGACCGTCTACTGGAACGACTGATCGACGTCCCAACCCCCGACGGCGCAACGCCCCGCGAGATCGCCGCGCCAGCGTCCTCCAGCCTGCTCCCGATCGTTGCGGTTAACCAGCGCAAATAGCCCACGGACTTGACATTTCAGATTCCACATAATGTCGGCGGTCAGCGGTTTCTACGCCCACCATGGCTACTTCGGTCGTGGCCCGGTGATCAATCCGGTGCCGGTGTCACCGCAGCGGCGAGCAGCGCTGGCTCATCGGAGCCCGCTGGAGCCGACGCCGCAGACGCGGCGTGCCCGGTTGCGGCAGCGGGTCGTGGATCGGCCGCCGCGTGCGATTCCGGATCCGCTCTGGGATGCGCTGTTCGAGGCGATGGGTTGCGAACGCGACCGCGCGTTGTTGGAGTTCTTCGTCTCGAGCGGTGCGCGCGCCACCGAGCTGCTCGGGGTGGCTCCTGAGGATGTCGACTGGGCCGGGCGACGAATCTATGTCATTTCCAAAGGGATGGGCCTCCGTGAGCCGATTCCGGCGTCGCCGCAGGCGTTCGTCCGGCTGGCGCGCTATCTCACCGAGATCGGGACACCGCCTCAGGGTCAGTCGATCTGGCGTGCTCGTCGCGGTCCGGACAGGCCGATGACCTATTGGGCGCTGCGGCGGGTGCTGCAACGCGCCAACGACCTTCTCGGCACCAACTGGACGTTGCACGACATGCGCCACACCGCGGCCACTCGCATGGCCAACAGCGGCCGTCTGCTGTTGCACGAGGTCCAGTTGATCCTGCGGCACGCGAACATCGAGACCACCAGCCGCTATGTCACCGTGGGGATCGAGGAATTGTTCGACAAACTGTCTGAGCACTACAGCCGGGAACGGCCCGCTCAGTCCTACAGCGCCCATTACGATCCGTCCGACATCGAGGCGGTGTTCGGTGCCTAGATCCCAGACCAGCCCCACTACCGGCCTCAGCCGCCGCCATGGACCGGTCGTGCCAGAACTGGGGTACCCTAGCCGATTCGTGTGGGGGTCCTCCGCCCGGGCCGAGCCCGCGACACCGACCGTCGTGCCGCGCCCGTTCGGTGAACTCGACCACGCACCGGCCGACCACATCGCCGAGCACGCCTACGCCTACGACGACCGGCCCCAGGCCACACGCAGGATCCGCCGCGACAGCACCCGCGACGCCCTGGGATATTTCGGCCAGTTCGACGGACAAGGCTGGCAGCAGAAATGGGACGCCAGCCAACTCGGGACCGGCGCCATCCGTGCCGCCGCCATCGGCCCGACGATCATGGTCGGGATCCGGACCCTGTACTGCCTGCGGGTGATCCGGCCCACCCTGCTGGCATTCCGAACCAACCCACCGAACGGCTACTCCACAGATTTCGTCGCCGCGCAGCGTGACCCGCTGCTAGAACGCTTCGCTCAGCAGGCCAACGAGCACGACTTCCCGCGAAAGTATCGCTACCAGGCGGTATTCGACGTCACCGTTCTGCTGACCGTGCAAGGCATCAGCCTGGCAGACCTCACCCCGGACGCCATGCTGCACCACACTCACGAAATGCGACGCGTCAACGCGATCTTGCAACCCACCGGCACACACAACAATCGGTTCAACAGTCAGTCGGCATGGACCGTTCTGCACGCGATGGGCCACTTCCCCGCCAGCACCCCGGACACGATGCGTGAGGCACTGCACCACGGGCAGCTCAGCGTCGAGGAATTGGTCGACCGCTACCCGATCGCCAATCAGCCAGTACGACAACTGCTGATCGAGTACTTCCGCCGACGCTCAGCCGACACCGACTACTCCAGTCTGAAGAACCTGATCCTGATGATCGCGCACCACTTCTGGGTGAGGATCGAACAGATCAACCCCGGCCAAGCCGACTTGCGCATAAGCAGCGACATCTACACCCGGTGGCGGGAAGCGATCAAGACCCGCGAGGACGGCAAACCCAGAACCGGCCAGGACGTGATCCTCATCGGCGTCCGCAGCTTCTACTACGACCTACACACCTGGGCCGCCGAGGAACCAGAGAAATGGGCCGTCTGGGTAGCTCCCTGCCCGGTCCCTCCAGCCGAACTCCGCGGCCTGGGCGCCCGGCGTCGCCGGATCAACGATCGCTCCGCCAGCCGCACCCGGATCCGGCAGCCGCTGCTTCCAGCTCTGGTCAGACACGTCGAAGACCGCTACGACCGGGCCCGCACCCTGCTCGAACACGCCCGCGCTGTCGCAGTCGGCGAGACCTTCGTTCATGAGGGTTGCACCTACCGACGCATCGAGCGCACCCACCACTCCCAGCCGGACGACCCGATCCGAGTCCGCGATGAGGCCACCGGCACGGTGGTGCACGTCCAGGCCGACGAGGAGGCCACGTTCTGGGACTGGGCATGTGTAGAAACGCTGCGGCACTCCGGCGCCCGGATCGAAGAGATGTGCGAACTCACCCATCTGTCGATCCGCCAGTACCAGCGCCCCAACCTCGAAGTCATCGCCCTGCTGGTCATCGCGCCCTCCAAGACAGACCGCGAACGCGTCATACCTATGAGCGCCGAACTGTTCCATGTCATCGCCGCGATCGTGCGCCGTCACACCAGCGGTGGTCGGACCATCACCACCCTGAGCCGGTTCGATCCCCACGACAAGGTCTGGAGCGCTCCCCTGCCGTTCTTGTTCCAACGTCAAAGCGGCCCGAAACGTAGCGTCATCGCCGGTGGCACCGTGTTGAACCAGCTCAAACGGCTCTGCACCGAACTCGCCGAGCATAATCCGGCCTTCCGGACCGTGAAGTTCACCCCGCACGACTTCCGCCGACTCTTCGCCACCGAACTGGTCAACAGCGGCCTGCCCATCCACATCGGCGCAGCCCTGTTGGGCCACATGAATATCCAGACCACCCGCGGGTACGTCGCGGTCTTCGACGAACACATCGTCCACCACTACACGGCATTCCTCGAAGAACGCCGACAACTCCGGCCGACCGACGAGTACCGACCCCTGGCTACTGGCGAATGGGACGAATTCGACGAGCACTTCGACAAACGCAAGGTCGAACTCGGCTCCTGTGGACGCCCCTACGGGACCGGCTGCCAACACGAACATGCACCGTTGACTGAACTAACTCAGAGTTCGGACAGGTCGAGGCACCTGCGTTCTACACGGTGTCGGTAGCTTGCCCGCGTGATCGAATCGGAGAAGAGCCACCGCGACCTCGCCGTTCTGGTGGTGCCCCGCGACGGCCAGGTGGTATCGACCGGAGAGTGCAGCGAGCCCTACCGGTTGCTCGATGCGGACGGCGAGGTTGTCGAGCCGGTGAGCTTGTTCCTGCGTGAACTGTTGGCGGCGGGGCGATCTCCGGCAACGCTGCGTTCGTACGGCATGGACCTGCTGCGGTGGTGGCGGTTCATGCAGGCCGTCGAGGTCGACTGGGATCGGGCAACCCGAGTGGAGGCGCGCGATTTCAGCTGCTGGATCCAGCTGACGGTGAAGCAACGCATGCAGCACACGGGCGGCCGCAGCACCGGGTGGACGAATAGCGTTGCAGTACCGCCGAATCCGATATCGGGTAAGCCGGCACTTGGGACGGGATATTCGGTCGCGACCGTGGCACACTCGGAGACGGTGTTGCGGGGCTTCTACGACTTCCACCGAGATGCGGGCACTGGTCCGATACTCAATCCGTTCCCACTCGATCGGGCTCGACGGTCACGTCGAGCCCTCGCTCATCGAAATCCGATGGATGGGTGGGCTCGTGAGCGGGTCGGGCGCTACCGGCCGAAGGTGCCACATCGGATTCCTCGCGCGATTCCCGATCAGCGGTTCAACGAGTTGTTCGCTGCGCTGGGATCGAATCGCGATCGGGCGCTGGTGGCCTTCTGGACCTCGACCGGGGTACGCGCCTCGGAGCTGCTGGGAGTCCGACAGTGCGATATCGACCCCGGCCAGCAACTGATCACCGTGGTGCGGAAGGGCACTCGCGCTATCCAACAGGTTCCGGCCTCGGCTGATGCCTTCGTCTGGCTGAGGCTGTATCAGGAGGAACTGCACGGCCAGATCCCGCCAGGCCGGATCCAGCCCGTGTGGTGGACCCTGCGGCGGCCGCGGCGTCCGTTGAACTATCACGCGGCGCACCGAATGTTCCAGCGCGCCAACACCACACTCGGCGCGGACTGGACCTTGCACGACCTGCGCCACAGCGCGGCCGCGAGAATGGCCCGCGACCCGCAATTGACGTTGAGCGACGTCCAGCTCATCTTGGGCCATGCGCACCTGTCCACCACCGAGATTTACCTGACCCCTGACAACAGCGAGGTGATCTCCGGAGTCTTGGCGCATCACGCCCGCACCGCGGAACAACGCGACAAACCGATACCCCCACCACCAGCACCCGGATACGACCCGCAGACATTGAGCGTGCTGTTCGGGAGAACGATGTGACCTCTGTCGTCAAACACAGCACACGCAAACCTCTGTCCGGGATCGCCGCAGTAGCCGGCGAGCAACGCCTGCGGAATGCTCAGCTGCGCAACGAATTTCCGCCGCGGCCTGTCGGGGTGTGGTGGCCGCACACCGCGGCGACAGCCGAGCAGGTGCGGCAACGGCTGAGCTCGGCACCATTCGTAGCCGGATTCAGCCGAACTCGAGATGGCCGACGGCGCGGTGTCGCCAAGATCCTGTCCTGGCTGTCGACATTCCCCGGCGAGACCTGGCAGGCGCGTTGGTTGGCCAGCGGAGCAGAGAGGCACCTGGGACCGGATTGGGTAAAGCTGCCGGTAGCCTGGCTGGTAGAGAACCAGGGCAGGACCGGGCCCGGTGACCCGGTCGACTTGCAGTCCGGGCTGCTGATGTTGACCTGCGGCGACGTGTTGCGTCCCAGCCTGGCATGGATGCTTACGCGGTCCCATCGGTATCTGATTGCCGTGATGGCAGAGGTCAGGGATCAAAACGGATTCGCCAGACTTGCCGAGTTGGCAGCCGGCGAGCCGGACAGCTCCTATGCGGACTCGAAGGTTGCAGCGTCGCGCATCGCAATCATTCTGGCCTGCAAGGGCGGCACCATGGCGGACATCGCGGTCGGAGACTGCGTGGAGCTCGTAGAAACGATGCGCCAGGTCCACACGCGCGGCGGGCAGAAGAAGGTCGATTTCTATCTCCGGCTCCGTGCCCTCGGTATCTTCCCGGACAACGCACCCCACAGCATCCGCGCCTTCGGCCTGGCCGGCGGACGGCTCACGATCGAACAACTCGTCGACCGCTACCGCATCCAGTCCGAACCCGTCCGGAACCTGTTGGTCGACTATCTCCGCGAACGACAGCCCTCACTCGACTTCACCAGTCTCGATGCCGCATCGAGAACACTCGCCGGGTTGTTCTGGGCTCGCATCGAAACCCTCGCTCCAGGTATCGACACGCTGCGGATCCCGCCGCAGATCGTGCGGACATGGAAAGACGAACTCGCCACCGTCGAACGCACCAGGATCAACGCGAACGGCGAACGGATCAAAGTGCCGACGCCTCGTCTGAACTACAAGGACGAACTGCTGCGGGTTCGAGCGCTCTATCTCGATATCGCGCACTGGGCCGTCGAGGATCCCGCCCGATGGGGACCGTGGGTCGCGCCCTGCCCGATCACCGATGCCGAAGTGCAGAAAGGCAAGGACCTCAAGCACCGCAAGGCCCGCATGGACCAACGCACCCGCGAGCGGTTGCCCGTCCTGCCGATCCTCGTCCGGAGCGCCAACGATCGGCGCTTGGCGGCTGCTCGTCTGCTCGCCGCCGCCGAGGCTGCCGAACCGGGAGCCGTGCTCGCCGGCAGCAACGGCACATTGCGCAAAGCTGTTGTCCCCAAAGCGATTGGACGAATCGTCTGGGCCGAGGACATCGCCACCGGCAAACGCCGCAACCTGTCCTACGAGGAAGATGAGGCGTTCTGGGCGTTCGCCACCATCGAGGTCCTGCGTTTGACCGGCATCCGCTGCGAGGAACTGCTCGAACTGTCCCATCACAGCATTACCGAATACCGGCTACCCGGCACCGGAGAGCTGGTGCCGCTGCTCCAGATCGCACCATCCAAGACCGACACCGAACGGATGCTCCTGGTCAGCCCCGAACTAGCCGATGTTCTCAGTGCCATCGTCCAACGCCTCCGCGGCCCCGACGGATCCATCCCTTTGGTCGCTTCCTACGACATCAGGGAAAAGATCTGGAACCCGCCGATGCCAGTGCTGTTTCAGCGCGGCATCGGCAACGAGCGACGCGCGTTCACCGCCTGCGCAATCCGCAAGCTGCTGATCAACGCCCTCGCAGCCGCCGCGCTCACCGACGCCAACGGCGATCCGTTGAGCTTCCAAGCCCATGACTTCCGCAGGATATTCGTCACCGACGCCATCATGAACGGCCTGCCCCCGCACATCGCCCAGATCATTTGCGGCCACAAGACCATCGACACCACCATGGGCTACAAGGCCGTTTACCCGGCCGAGACGATCGAGGCACATCGAGCGTTCATCGCCCGCCGCCGGGCCACGCGCCCCAGCGAGGAATACCGCACGCCCACCGATGCCGAATGGGATGCGTTCCTCGCGCATTTCGAAAAACGCAAAGTCTCGGTCGGAACGTGCGCCCGAGCATTCGCCACGGCCTGCGTCCATGAGCACGCCTGTGTCAGATGTTCGCTCCTCAGGCCAGACCCCGCCCAGCGAGCCCGGCTCGAAGAGATCCACGACAACCTCGAAGCACGCATCATCGAAGCCAAACGCGAAGGCTGGCTCGGCGAAGTTGAGGGTCTCCAGGTCAGTTATGCCGGTGTCAAGGACAAGCTCGCCCAGGTAGACGCTACGCTCAGGCGAGCGGTGACAGGAACCGAGCTCGGCATCCCTACGTTCGGGTCCATCTTCGGACGAGCGTCTGCCCGTGACATCCCGACCATCGCCGAGTAGACCTCGGCATGGTTCGGCACACCTCGATCGGCCTTGAAATAGACTGGCCGTGTCGAACCGCGCACTACAACAACTGTGGTGGAAGCGAATGTCGGGATGATGATGATAAGGCCGTGCTGATTCCTCCGACGAAAACGAAAACCTTAATACGGTGTAATACATTTGGCAACAGCGTGGGTGGGACTTGGACGAAGCTAGATGCGGCAGGAGGCACAATAACAAGCCTCATATGGGCCCCCTGGATATCGGATTATCCAATGGACCTCGCTTCGCTGTCTTCATCGAGTACCCGGGGAGATATTAGTTCTGCACCCGCGTCACCTCAGTTCCTGAAATCGTCCACTGATGTTCGGCTTGCACTCGCAAAGTTACAGCTGGATTGGCACGCTGACACTGATACCTCGGGTAGCGTCGCCAAGTAATTGAAGTGGATGCACTGGTGGCATCTGGAGTACGGTGATCGGGATCCCATAATTGAAGGACGCGTAAGCCTCGAATGCAGGGAACCCATCAACCGATCCGCGAAACGAGAAGTTGAGGTCGTCTCTATCGATGCCGATATTTCCGTTCATGTCGATGTCGGGCGCGCCCAGCAGTAAGGGCAAGTTCGCGGCGGCTACGTAGTCCAGCTGAACATATCCAGGGTTCGGGCTGTCTACGATCACATCACCGTTGGCGTCGATAGATGTGTTGCCGCGCAGGCCACTGAATGCGATCCGGTCGGTTGGCGCCTTGCCACGACCGATGATGTGCCCGTTCGTGTCGATCTCAATACTTTCGCCGCATCGATTCTCGCATGCATTGATCACTGGCTCGGCCGTGTCGAGTTGTGTGACTTCAACCAACGAATGGATTCGAGACGACGCTGCCAGGTCACTGTCGTATATGCGATTGTCTCCGAGGAAGTAGTAGGTCGCCACAATCTCCGACACAACCACCATCGACTGCCCAGCCGATTCCCCAGGAGCCGGGAATACGAAGGGCGTCAGAGACGGGTCGGGAATGAAGGCGTTAATCCAGAAGGTAACCGCCTGCAGCTTGGGCGGAGGAGGTGGCACTGGATCGTTGCCCGCATCGAAGGCGATGATATCGGCGTCGAGAGCTGACATTGTCCCCCGGCCGACTACAGGATCAGAAGGTGAAAGGTGGTGTGCCTGCTTGAACCGTGTGACTGCCTTTCCGGTCTCCTGCCCAAAGTTCCCCGTCGCCCCACTCGGAATCGGGTATGCAAGATCGATAAGTGCTTGTTGAACTTTTGCGACTGCCCCGCCTTGCTCGGGCCAGTGCATCCTATGTGTGCCGTCGAGACAACTTTCGAGTACTGGATCGCCAGCAAAGCGCGGAGATTGGAGATCGGCCATCTGAGTTAGTCCTTTCGTTGCTACGGGAGTCCTCCGAGGGAATCGTCTGACGGATACGTCCGTTCGACCCCGATCTTGTGGGTTATGCGACGGCCACGAATTTCGCCGGTCCCGCGACTCCGAGCGGGTCGATCAGCACCGCCAGATATCCTTCGGTTTGGGGTTCGGTATCGTGCACCCTCAGCTCGGTCGGCACTTCCCAACCGTCGGCGCTGGCTGAGACAGCGGGCTGCACCGCTAGTGTGGCATTGGCGGGGTGGAGAAGCTGCATGTCGCCGTCGGTGGTTTTGCGCCACAACATCAGTCGCCACGGCGCCACTTGCTTCGGGTGGTTCACCGGTAGTCCCGCGACCACAAGGTCGACGCCGGTCGCGCTGCGACGTGCGGTCGCGGTGTAGTCCGGCGCCGGGGCGGTTCGCATTACAGTGATGGGTGCGCTGGGCGCACTCCACTGCGAGGGTTGATGGTCCAGCGGTCCCGCGGTGCGTCCGACCGGTGAGGGCAGTGGCACCGCGCCGGGCATCGTCGACACTTCGGCCGGGTAACGCACCTGCGCGGTCAGTGCCACGGATATGAACGCGGGCAGCTTTGCCAACGTGTCGGCGGGCACACTGGCGTGGTAGGTGTCTGGATAGCCCGCAGCCGCAACGAGTTTCCCCTCGTCGAGCAGGGCCCCGTACAGGTAGGAGCCGGTGGCGGCATCGCTGCACTGGATGCGGTATTCCGGTGCGTCGGGCAATCCGCACTGCAGCCGTTCGATCACCGTGGCGTTGACGCCGTGCGCGTCGACCTCGACCGTCAGCTGGTCACCGCCACCGCCACCGCCGACGCGGACCGCCGCGGCGGGCGGTGCATCGGGTGCGGGGATCGCCACCGGCACAAGGCCGCAGTCGTTGAAAGGCGCCTCGACTTCGGCGCCGCTGACCGGCACGATCCTCACGAACTGCACCGATTGGAGCGCGCCGCCGACTGGATGTACCAGCCGCACCGCACCGTCGCCGCCGGCGACCAGCGGCGTGTTGGTGATGAGGGTGAACGCTTCGCGTTTCATCGGCTGATGCTGGTGCTCGCAGAGTGCGGCCGCGCGGGTGGCCCGGTTGGATGAGGCGGGGTCGACGCCGAGTTGTGCGGCGATGACGCGCTCGTCGGCGAGGTAGACTCGGTAGCCGGCATGTCCCGGCGCGGCACTCCAGCGCAGGTCGATTTCGGCGCTGCCCGCCGGGTTGGGCCGCGTTGTCCACAGGATGCTCGCAGCGGTGACGATCGGTGCCGGCCGACGCGGATCGACCACACGGACACGCAGGACCGAACTGGCGTTGCCGGCTTGGGATTTGAAGATGACATCGATGTTCCGATCGACGGTCTGCCCGACGTCGGTCGCATCCGCTGCCACGGTGTAGGTCACCTTGTCGTCGGGGAAAGGCGCATCGAAGGTGTCCGCATTGACGCTGACGGTGGTGATCGGCGGGCAGCCCGCCCCCAGCGCGTCCGGTGGCGGCACATCGACACTGACGGTGATCAGGCCCGGTGAGCGCAGCCCGGGCGGCGCGTCGCGCAGCGCGAAGTCAGCGGCAAACGAGATCTGGCCGGTGGGTGCGGGAAGCGGCGGCCGAGGCGGTGGTTGTGCATCTAGCGATGCGGGCTTGCCCCACCGGCCGAACTCGTCGCCTTCCGCGACGTGCCAAGTCACCGACGAATCGCTGGGCACCATCGGATCAGTCAGTGCGCCAACGCATCCGGTGATGGTCTCGCGGCGCGCTGGCAGTAGCGTCACGGCGCGCTGCGTGCCGTCATCGGCGGTGATGACGGCGTGCAGTGAGGATGTGGCGCCGTCGACCGTGCGGGTGAAGGCGACCACGTTAGCCGGTGGCGGTCCGGCGATCGCGAGGTCCTGGATGTAGGTGTTGGCCCCGGTCCACTGTCCGTGCCCGCCTGGCCCTGGCCCGTCGGCACTGATCTGCGGGGGTGGCGGACGATCGGGCACGGCGCCGATCACGGCGGGGGTGAACAGCGGCAGCCCGATCAGGCCGAATTCGGCCAACTGCCTGGGGCTGATGGCGTCCGGGCCGCCAGCCTGTGAGATCCAGAAGTTGACGTCGGCGGTGGGCGGGCCGCATAGCCCCATCGAACGTCGCATGTCATCGATCGTGGTGGCGGGCGGCCCACCGCTGGCCACCGCCGAGGGCCGCGCGGCCCACAATCCGCATCCGATCCACGCCATCGGCACCGACTCGTCGTCGAGGTCGACACCGGCGGGCGTGCACAGCCCCAGCCAGCGCGCGATGCCGGGGTCGGCCGCGGCGGTGATCAGTGTGGCGATGTTGCCCAAATCCGTTTGGGCGCTTTGCCGCTCGCCGGGGATCTCCAGATGGATTTGCACATCTCCTGGGTACGTCGCGGGGTCGGCGTAAGCGGCCTCCAGCAGCGGTTGCACCGACGTGTCCCCCACGCCGGTCAGCAGCGTGTGCAATCGGGCGAGCTCGTCGCCGTCACCGAGGTCGCGATCGACCGGCGCATTGGGCGGGCCGCTGTGGCGGGCAGCCCCTTGCGCTGCGCGCGCGCGCCCGTCGGCAGACCCGCCGGCATCGGCCCACGCGGTGGCTGAATCCAGCGGCAAGCTCACGCGCACCCATCGCTCCGGTGCGGGATCGATGAACTCGCGCACGCCCCTGCTAAGGTCCAGCCCGAGCGCATTGGTGACCACCCCCTCGCCGAGCAGTCGGATGCGGCGGATCCGCGTGGACGCCAGCGCGAACGGGAAGTGGTTGCGGGTGAGCAGGATCCGTTCCTGCGGGCTGCCTGCGCGCCCGAGGATCGCCATCTGGACAGGGCCGTGTTCGTCGATGTCCAGGCGCAGCCAGGAGATCCACGGTTGCAGATCGCCGACTGCGTCCCCGGCGACATCGACGATGTCGCCGTAAATCGGTCGGTCTCCCTGGATCTTGACAGGCTTTTGAGGATCGTCCTCGATGACCTCGGGGCGTCCGGCATCATCGTAGGTCCACCACAGGATCTGCAGCGGCCGCACCAAGATGCCGTTATCGGGATTGACCGAATCGCGGGTCAGCGGGGCAAAGGTGAAACCGCGCAACGGAAAACCAATCGCCGGGTTGACCCAAGACCGCAATTGCGGCCCGACTTGCACGTAGGGGTCGTCGCCGCGGTCACGCAAACCTAGTGTGGAGACCCGGAACAGCGACTCCGGGGTAAACGCCTGTCGCTTCACAGCAGCACCTCCGCGCGCACGGGACTGGTGGTTGTGCAAGCCGCCGTCTTAACCGTCGCGAGATCGTTATAGGTCAACGACAGGTTCACCACGGTGCTCGCCGCCATCGGGATGGCAGCTGCCGAAGTGAACAGATACCGGCACCGCGCTGAATCGCTCAGTACCGTCCCCAAGGGAGTTCCGTTGGCATTCAAGCTGACCACATTGAGGCGGCCGGCCCGTGACAGCGGTTCCGGGGACTCGATCAGCACCCCGACCAGCGCCATGGTTTCCCGGGCCCACAGCACGCTGGTGCGTCCGGAGACCGGCAGCGGCCAGCCCTCCAGCCCGAGCTGCTCCAGCGCCTCGGCCATCGCGGCGTCGGACGCCTGCGCCCCGGGCAGCGCCACGGCCTCGACGAGCAGCCGCCCGTTCGGCGCACCGGCCACCGCAGCGCCGAAGCCCAGCTCGGCGATCTGGGCGTCGGGGTTGTGATAGCGCGATGTGCTGAAGATGATGCCCGGTAGCGGCGCGGCAGGTGGCGCACCGCCGCTGGGAGTGAAGCCGACCTGCAGCTGATAGGTGGCCTGGGGTTGCAGGTCGTCGGCGACAGCGCCCAGGCTGGCGCCCGCTTTGGGCACCGGACAGCTTGCCGCCGGGTCGATCTCGGTGAGATAGCGCCTATCCAGCGGGTCGAGCACCTCGATGTCGGCCAGCTCACGCCACGCCGGATTCATTGTGACCAGCCAGGGTTCGGGATCTGCCGGGGTTTGGGGCGGCCCGTCGGTGCGTTGGCACTGCAGGGTAAGCGAATAGCCGTAGAGGGCGGTCAACTGGTCGACGTGGTCCTGGTCGAAGTTGGCGACCAGCGGATCGTCCAGATACCAGTGCTGGGTGCGGTCGGCGGGGGTGTAGCTGCTCAGGTACCGCATGAGATAGTCGGTCCGGAATTTCTCCTGCGTCCAAGCGGTTTCGTGCCACACCAGTTGCGGGATCGGCGCGTGCGCGGCGTGCAGGTCCGGCACCAGCGCCCCCGGCGCGGGCTGCTTGGCGGTCCGGAACCAGAACTCCCGCACAGCCTCTCCGGACCCGGGAAACACTGTTTCGCTCTTGCCGCCGTCGACGGTGCCGCCGACCTGGGTGCCGACCGCGATCTTGTAGAGCGTGTCGGGCTTGAGTTTCAGCGGCGTGCGGTACTGCGGTGGCGCGCCGTTGTGGGCGCTGATCCGGCCCGCCGATTTCGCGGCGTTAGCGGCAGCGGCACGCGCGTTGGCGGCCGCGGCGTTGGTGGTACCGTAGAGTCCAAGCACCGTAATTGCTTGCAGGACAGGGTATCCCACCCGCGCGCCGCGGGTGCCAGTTGGTGCGGTGTAGGCGACCCGCAGCCGCCCGTCGGGCAGCTTCTGTGGGCTGGTGACAAACCATGGGGCATCGGAATCGATGTCGGTCACCGAGATCTCGTCGAGTAGATCGTAGAACTGGTCGGCCACCACCCACAGCTGCGCGCTCTGCAGGGGGTCGTCGGCGGTGATCGTCACGGCCATGTTGGTGTCGTCGCCGAGGACGGCTCTGCTCTTCTCCAGCGGCAAAGGTGAACTCACCGCCGGAAGCGCCAGCCCGGCGCCCAAGGCTCGGCCCGCGGCGACGACGGTGTCGATGCCGATGACACCGGCGGGCCGGAAGGTCAGCGGCGTGCCGAGCAGACCCGCCATGGTGGCCTCGCTGAGCAGCACCCCTTCGGTCCACCGCGCGATCGACACGGTCGCGGTGAACACTGAAGCGTGTTGGGCGGTTTCGGGCCCAGCGGGCAGCACGAACACCGCTCCGCTGGGATACGCGCGGTCGCCCAGGGCCCAGCCGGCACCCGCATCGTGGCGGCCCCGGCACGCGTTCGCGGTCGTCGTGACCGGGTCCACACCGGGCGCGGTGTTGCGGGCACCGTCGCTGCGCCGGTGCGCCCACATATCGGATCGATGAGTCAGCAGCGCCAATTCGCGCGCGCCCACGGTGCCGATGCCGCTGCACGCCCCGATGGCCTCGGCGTGTTTGGGTTGCTGCCAGGCGGCTTCCAGGCCATTGGTGAGCAGTGTGGCCGCCCCGCCTGAATCCACCTGCCACAGTTGCACCTTGGTCAGCCGGTGCAGGTAGCGCAGCTTGTCGTTCCCGGTGGCGCCGGTAGACTGCAACCAGTCGATGCCAGTGAACGGCGTCACCTTCGCCGGGTCAGCCCCCGGTGCCAGCAGCGTCAGCCGCGACGGGTCGGGACCCAAGTCGAACGCCACGATGGGCACAATGTCCGGCCACACCACCGGTGCCTCGTTCGCGCTGTCAGCAGCCACCGCCACTTCTACGTAATGACGATCCGACAGCGATATCTTCGCCGCTCCCCACGGGCCCGGGTCGGGCACCGTGGTGGGTGGCTGCCCGCCGATGCTGAGGTTGACACACCCCTCGATCTCGGTGAACCACAAGTCGATGCTGCCGCACACCCGAAACTGCGCAGCCAGTGCCGCGCCCGGCCCGACTTGCACGCTCAGCGTGGCGTACGCGCCGATCGAGAACGGACCCAAATGCAGTGAGCCACTGATCGTTCCCGAGCCCGCCAGAAACCATGGGCTGGTCGCCAGTCCGGCGCGTGCCCGTGCCGACAGATGCAGCCAGATCGGCGAGGGCACTCCCCAGTTGAGGTCGACGCCGAGGCCGAACCCGATCGCCGGGCCGGGCAGATCGATAACGGGGGGGCCGACGTTGCCGAGCCGGTCAATGGTGTCACCGGCGACCATCAAGTAGGCCGACCCGCCGATGTCGAACAGGTCGGGCAGTACCGTGGCGGTCATCGGACCTGGAGGCCGATTGGGTGCGCCGTCGGAGCCCAGCCGGAAATACCACGACGACGGGTCGGCGATCGGCAGCCTTGCATCCAGCGGGATGGCCACCTGCACAAGGTGTTCGATGTCGAAGCGGCCGCGTGCGGCGACGATGATGCCGGACTCGTCGACGACGATCAGGCCCTGCAGCGGGCCGTCGCCAGTGTTGACGAAGTCGGGCGGGGAAAGCACCGCGGCGTTGACCGCCAGCCGGAACGCGACGTCGGGGACGGTGAGCACGAGCTTGCCGGTCGCACTGAACGTGAACGCGAGGTCATAGACGGTGCCCACACCGGCGGACAGACCGAACATCATCGCACCCGCGTCGGCCACGACGTCGGTTTCTTTCCATTTGAGCTGACGTTCAACGATGTCACCGTCGGGCGGAAGCTTAAGCTCCGGGTGGACGTTGATGCCGAACAACCCGCCGACGCTATAGAGGCCAAGCCCGGTGGGCCCCAGAGGTATTGGGCCCGGCAGCGCCCCTACGACGCCGAGCAGCAGGCCGCCGCCGCTGTAGGCGAAAAATACGCGCGCCGCGATGCCCAGCGGATCGCCGAGCTTGGCCCACAGGTCGGCGCTAAAGCCGGTGTCGGCGACGTTGGCCTCTCCGTGTCCGGTCAGCGCCGCGGTCGAGATGTCCACACCGAGCCCCCGCAGCCCGATCCGCAGACCGGCGTTACCCGCGGTGATCCGCACCGTGGCGTCGCTGATGGTGATCGGGCCCAGGTCGGCCTTGAACTTCAGATCGACTTCGTACCACAGTGATCCGTGCCCGGATCGGCTGCCGACGATGTCGAGCAGCGAACCGGGCGAGTGCACCGTCCACAGGCCGGGATCCTCGACGTCGAGGGTAGCTTCGTCGAAGCTGAGGTGGATCGAGGTCAGGTCGCTGCCGGTGGTCTCCACGGCCACGTTGCGGTAGCGGATGCGCATCGGCTGGTGCTCGTCCATCGCGATGCTCATCACCCCGACGTCGAAGGTGCTCACGGCGACGTCGACCAGATAGTCCACGCTCAGTTGCAGCGCGTGCGCACCGTCACTTGAAGACGCTGACACGGAAACGCGATCGACGACCACCTTGCCCGCCGAGTCGAAGAATGCGCTGGCGCCCGCGGCGGCGGTCAGCAACTCGTGTAGCCAGATGCCCGACCGATCCCCCGACGGCGGCGCGCTGCCCAGCATGGAGTCGGCCACCAGCGCGGCGGCCAGCGCGGCGGCGGTGACGACCGCCTTCCCACCTGGATCGGTGCCGGTGGCTTTGACCAAACCGTCGGGCCCGACGGCGTCTACTGACACCTCGAAGGTGACGCCGGCGCCAGGCGCCAGCGCCCGCGCGCACCGCACTCGCACCGTCATCGGGTCTCCGCCAGCTAATGTGAACGCCTTGCCGTCGGCCTGTTCGGTGCGACCGGCCAGCGGGAAGGCCGCCGTAGCTTCGATTGCGGTGGGAACCAGGTCGGCCAGCGATGCTGCGCCCGGATCCTGCCAGTCCAGCCGGATGTCGATGCTGGGATGGGTGGCGTCGCCGGCCAGTGTCGCCTGCGCCGAGACCGCCAGCCCGCCGGGCGTGCCCAGTTGCAGGTCGAAGTCGATCGGCCGCCCACCGATCAACGGGACGTCGCGCGGAACGTAGAGCTTGGCGTTGGAGACGGTGACGCCGGTCCACTCCGGCGGCGGTCCCCCTGGCACCGACGTGGCGGTGTTGGCGTCGATGACGGCGCCGTTCGTCAGGTCGATGCCGAACCCGCTGTCGCCGAACAGGATGTGCGGCGGGGTCGGTTCGACGACGAAGACGTCGTCTACCGGATCCTGGCCCACTTCGCATTTCAGCCAGGTGATCGCCGCCGGCGATGCGGGTGTGCCGGCGACGCGCAACGCCAGAGCCGCATGCAGGTCGACCGGGTCGGCGGTCTGGGTCAGCCACGCTTTGGACGGCCCGCCGCCGGGGTCTGCAGCCGTGACGACTTGTGCGGCGTGCAGCACCTTGTTGGGGTCGGCGAAGCTGAGCAGCCCGGGAATACCCGAAAGCAGGAGGTCAACCTGAAATCCGCCGCCCGCCAGCGCTTTCCATCGATACGGCACCGGCGGGCTGCCGGGGTCCAACGCCAGCTGGATAAAGCCCAGTGCTTTGGCGTTGACCGAGGCTCGCACGATACCGGAGTGCACGTCCCCGGCGACAGCACTGTCCGATGTCTGCAGCGCCGAGAGGAACTGTTCGATCGCTCCGCTGATCGCCACCCCATGCCGAACCGGCAACAGGTCGTCGTAAAGAGTCATCGGCCGGTCCCATTCCCATCGATGGCCTGTTGCCGTTGCCAGGCCCCGCAGCTGCTCTGGACACTGCCACGTCGGATGCTGGAGCACATGAGTAACGAACTACTTAATTTCTGCGGCGCAGGGGGGTGAAGACTCAAGTAGCCGACTACTGCGTCCACCTGCTTCGCCGAGGGACGACGGCGTGGATAAATTTCTCGACGAGATCGCGGTGGCGATATCTCGACATGATGACCGCCGGTGAGGTGATCACCTGCTACCACGACCTTGCTCGAACTGTTCACCGCCGCCGCCCTCATGGAGCAGTGCCAGTGAAACACCAAGTACGGCAAGCAATTTGCTTCTCCGAACAACCTGAACAAGCGCTTCGCCGGCTTCGTTCACGCCGGACTTCATGAGCCGCGAAAGACTCTCAACAGCGGTAGTGTTCACTGTGTATAGTTATCTAAGACATCGCTGAGTGAAACGGAGTATTCGCCGACTCTCGCACCCTGTCAAACTTTCGAAACCGTCGTAACAGCCACTCCATTGGATTGATGACCATCGGTACACCTTCCCACCTGTGTCAGTGTGAGTGCAGGAAGGCAGTTCGTCAATACTGCCCAATCTGCCCGACGTGCCGAAATAACGCTTCAGGCAACACTGAGAAAGCCATGCTGCCTGAGTCGACGTTTGCGAGTGCCAACCAAAACGGGCACGGGAACTTCGTTCTACGGGTAATCCCAGCTCGTTGCCCGATTCTCGGGACATTCCAACCTTTGCATTCGCTGGTATGAAACCGCCTTGGTCAAGTTTCGGTGACGATCGGTGAATGTCGGTGAACGAAGTTGGTGGTCGGAGGGGCAAGGGCGCCGGGCCTACTACGTGGGCAGCGCAGACGAACTCGATGAGCTGGTCGCGGGGCTCGAACCGATCGCCGCTGCGGTAGAGACCGCCGTCGACTGAGCGGGCGCATCGATCGACAGTCACAGTCACTACCTCCGCTCGGCCGAGGGGACGCCGACGTGCGAACTGGCCGTGCTCGCACACACTGTCTGCGGCAGAGGAGTGCGTTCGGGCGACGCCGAGATGGGCGTGGCCAGTTAGTTCAGAGAAGCCTGTATCCGTTGCCCAATGCTGCACGTCGATCCCCGGATGATCACTCGGCTCGATGAGTTGGAGGACGATCTGCAGCAACGCCTCCAACGCGCCGAGGTAGAAGGCTGGGCTGGGGAAATCGAAGGGATCAACATGACGCTGACCTTCCTACGCGCCAAGCGAGAGGATACCCAGCGGCGGATGCAACGGCCTACGGTCACACTGGGTCTGCCAGCCACACCGCGGCAGCGAGCCCGGGAGTGAACTCGTTCTCGCGAGAGCTCTCATCCCTGCCAATGAGAGATCTCGCGAGGCACAGCCTGATTGCCGTCTGCCTATTCCTCGATGATTGCGTGAAAGAACGAAATGGCACCGGCCGCTGCACCGCCTCCGAGCAGCACGGCCCACGAGCAGGAATGATCACCGACGTACGACAACGACCCGGCGATCAGACCGACAATCAACGCGAAGAACAAGACTACCGCCGAGCGAAGGCTGAGAAGCGGCCCTGAACCTGTTGGACGTGGTGCCATGATGTCTCCTGTTAGATCTGGTCCGGTTGTGGTCCGACAACGATGGCCCAGATCTAAAAGAGCCACTAGCCTGCTAGGGCCTTCCATTGGACACTTCTGGACACCAGTGGTCCGGCCCGGATGTAATATCTTTGGTTGTATGAGGATCAACGTGACGGTACTGGCGAAGGCGCAGGGGTTGGGCGACGACTTCGACTACCTCCAACGGCTACGCCGCGGGAAGGGCATCACTAGCGCAGACGATATGGGCGAGCCGACACATTTTGTAATGCTTAACCTGTTGAATATTACAAGGATAACCAGTGAGCAACTAACCTCTGGCCTTGAAAATCTGAAAGAACTTATAGATTACTCTCCACCTCACGACCGAAAGTTGCTGCGACTGTGCTTTAACTTCAATCACGAGTACGGCTATTTCAATTGGCTTGACCGCGCTGAAAATTTTGCATTAGATAATGCATGGATCGGCAGCTCACGGACCGTTCGCCATAGAGCAGACTTGGCCCTCCTGCAGCTACTAATGCGATGCAAACCAGCAGCGGAGCCCGAGCCGATTCCGCGCACCGCGGATACGGCAACAGACGCAAATAGTGAGCCAGTCAATTCAGGTCGAGCTAATTCGGCGCAATCCTTTTTTGGCGAAGACTATGTGCGGAACAGCAAAGAATTCATATCGTCATGGCAGCATGCACACCAGGTAGATATGTGCGGATTTGGACACAACCGCATGGCCGTAGCATATTCCGGAGAAATTAATGAACTGCTCAGAAATGGGGGCAAGGTCCGCGTCCTCATGCAGGACCCTGACGGCAAGGCCGTTCTAGACGCGAACCGACGAAGCTCTACTCCCAAAGCGTCAGACGAATCAGTCCGACATCAACACCGCAGCGGCGCAGCCACTTTGCATGCAATCCTTGCCGCAAGCGGGGCCCCTTCCAGCGCACTGCAAATTCGCATTTACGATATCATGCCTCCATTTACAGGGTACTTCTTTGATCCCGAAGCAGGTAGTGCGCGTGCGTACATCTGGTTCTGGTCGTGGCGACAACCATCGTCTTGGCGGCCAGGCTTCTCACTCAGCCGAGCGGATGACCCGATTTGGTATGACCGCTTCCAAAGTCAGTTTGATGCAATGTGGAACGACGAAGAAACACTAGGAATAGGGCCAGATCGGACACACCCATGACCGCTCTCGCACACTTCTTCGATAGCTCCGGCTACGCCAGACTGCATCGCCCATTGCCCGAGCAACTCGTAGATCGAATGCTTTCTGTTATCGACTACCATTTTGAGCATTCGATAGGACCTCTTCGCGTGAACAGTCGCGGCGAACCCTCCCGATTGGACTCACTTATTGAGCGAGACCCCGTATTTCTCGAAGCTCTGCGGCACGAGCCGGTATCGGATGCCCTGAAGCAGGTACTTGGACCATCAGTTGATGTAATCCACACGAGGCACAATCACGCAACATTAAATCGAGCGGGGGATATACCATTTCGCCTCCACCGCGACGTACAACAGTGGTCACAGCCCCTGGTTTCGGTATTCTTCTACTTGGAACCAGCAACGGTGTCAAATGGATGTACGACCATTGTCCCGGCTAGCCACCGCCTCCCTTACGCAGGAAGGCAGTCTCAGAACGGCGGCGGAAACTGGGCCGACGAGCATCCCGAGTACGCGAACCTCGTCGGCCAAGAGCTGTCGATAGAGATGTCAAAAGGCGGTGTACTTCTCCTAAATAGCCTATGCTTTCACAGCGTCGGAAACAACAACTCGAAATCGACCAGGAAGAGCGTAGTATTCGCATGCAGATCATCGAATGAACTGAGTGCCGTCGTAGATCCGAGCGTGACACTTCTTTTCGGAAGTCGACGTTTCATAGGAAATGCTGCACTAGGCGTCTCCGGTTCCCTTCGACAAGGAAGAAGGCTTCGTGGCACTAGTCATATTTGATCTGGACGATACTCTCATCAGTAGATCGAAAGCGATTCGAGCCTGGGCAGAACTCTTGACCGGCAAGGAGCAACTTCACCCATATGCGGCAGACATAATCGTTACTCTGGATCAAAATGGGAATATTGATCGCCGATCATTTCTAGATGCCGTCCATCGTCTCCCCGGCATGAGGATGAGCCGAAACGATCTGCAAGAGTGGTACGCACTAACATATGTCAGCTGCTACGAACGCGAGCATGAGTCCATCAACGCTCTCGAACTATTACGCAGCAAAGATTGGAAGATTGGCATCGCAACCAATGGGTCGCCCGCCAGAACTCACCTAAAGTTGGAGCGGGCTGGATTAGCATCGCTCATAGACGCACTGTGCATTGGAGAAGAAATTGGCTTCCGGAAGCCGTCGATAACGATCTTCGAAGAGGTCGCAAGGCGATGCAACGTTGAACTATCGGGATGGATGATTGGCGATGCGCCCCTTGAAGATATTTGGGCGGGTGCGGCAGCTGGCCTCCACACTGCCTGGCTAAGAAATGGGCAGAGTTGGCCAGCGCTCGATTGGACGCCTGATATTCAAGCTAATTCCATAACCGAAGCAGTTGACCAAATTCTTCTCACCAGCTCCGAGCACTGAAGTGATACGCTGTCTCTTCCCGGGACGAATGAATCGAACCCACCTACCCGGCTACTCGTGAAGTGTCGAGAAGTCGTGCGGCAGGACACCCGCACGGCTACGACGCGGTGTCCACCGCACACCGCGCCAACGGCGTCATCCCCACCCTTAGCGGGCGCACCCAGCACAGTCGACTGCACCAACCACTGCCGGACGAGAACAGCCCGGCGACGACCAGCGACGCGAAACACGCCCGAAACCCACCACGACGAAAACGCACTCATAACCGACCATGATGGAGTACACCCGATGCCCGGATCCAGAGAATGAACCATATCTATGCTAACACTATCTTAAGTGAGCAGCTTAATGGCCTTTCCGTATTGTTCTAGCTTTTTCAGAGTGTAGTTTGAAACTTCTGCCATGTTCGTCTTCGTTCGCCACATCATTTCGAGCCGAACTGGACCGTTTGGGCGAATGCAGGCGATATCACTCTTGTACGAGAGTTCCGTTCCAAGACTTTTCTCCGTTTCAAATCCTATAATTATCCCGCAGTCTACGAGTGCATTTCCGATCGCCCGGTTGATGGCCCCGTCGCTGGTGCGGGCGATTTTTGCAAGGTTCTCGAAAGCGGTTTGAGTACTACCTCCACCTCTTGTTCCTCTTCGGCCGGTCCCCAGCTTGCCGCCCTTTAAAAGGGTTCCCAAGACGCTCTCCATAATTCGACTCTTAGCCTGAGCATCTCGGTTAACCGCCATTCCAGCGTCCTTCATGAGCGATTTCAGTTCATCGTCTCCGTACTCTCGTGCGACGGCAAGAGCGCTGAGAACATCCAGGTGCAGGACTCTTGCGTCAAGTACTGTCCCTAAGATGCCGATCTGCGCAGGGTACTTTTTTAGCTCCGCAACGATATTTGCATCTGTGGCTGTCATCATCCGATCAATGTCGGCATAGGCGAAGGGGCCACGTGTTAATGCGCCGACGGTGCTAGAGGGATCGTTGCCGGCGATCACCACCGTCCACATGCGAAGCTGCTCCTTGGGGAGCAGCTTCTTGACATGATCGAAGTTCGTGTATAGTTCGTTGCTCACTCGGGCGAGAAAGCTCCCAATAGTTGGGGAGGTTGTGACAAGGTGAACGGCTCGATCGTAGGAAATTCCGAGCGTAGAAAGCGACGCACCCTCGTTTAATGCACTTACCGTTCTTTCCGCGATCGATATAAAGTCGTTTTTGTTTGGCCCATAGAAGAAATGGACCGGCTCATTGACTCCAAGGAGTGCCTCTGCGCCCAAATTGGCTGCGCTGGCAGTGAGGATTGTTGTCAACTCGTCGGTATTGACAGGCCAGATCAGGAGAGTGTGTCGACCATTCGGAGATCGAACGAATCGATTGATTGCATGAAGCGATGCCTCAATTGCGGGTTTGGAGACCTCTCCAAGCGCTTCTCGCCCTTCTATTACCACAATGCGGGGAGTATCGGTGGCTGGGAAGGTGTTGAGTTCGATTCCCAAGTCGACATCACCCGCGAGTGAGTGCGCTGACACATCTTCGCGAAATAGGTCCACGGTCTTTACGAAGGTCGACTTGCCTGCCCCGGATATACCCTTCAGGATCATAAGGCCGCCGCGCCGAGCAGCCCGCATCTCAAGAAATCTATTGTCAATCGCTGTCAGACTGTCCTCGACCGGTACAATGATGCTTCGCAGTGTCGACCTGTCTGACTCTTCCAGGGCTTCGAAGCGGTCGGGAACGTACAGATCCTCGCGATCGATGGCGGTCTCAGATTCCATCTACAGATCATCTCATTCGGCTGAGGCGTACAAACTGTCGCTCCGCCTGGTACTCCAGCGGGACTTTCAGGTCATGATGCGAGCCAGGATCGGTGCTGGTAGTGGCTGCGGCGGGCGCCGTATTGATGTCGACGGATGTCCCAAACGTGTCAGCTTCGCGCCCACTGACTTGCAACTCCACGTCTGACGGCGGGCCGCGACGCGATCTGGCGGCGTGTCGTGTTGCGTGGTGCAGAGAAGCACCTCGGATTTCAAGCGCGGTCCGATCCGGCGGGTGATCACGGCGCTGGTCGCCGAGTCCCGCGCGGCGGGGCTGACCGGTCGGCAGGTGCGGGTGCTCAACATCATGGGCCACCGCGCCGAGGAATCCTCCCAGCGCCGCCGGTCACTGCCGTTCGTGCACGAGCCCGGCGCCACGTGCCTGTGCGCCACCTGCGGGCAAGCGCGTGCCGAGGGACGCGCGGCCACGAGCGGCGTGTCCAATACCCGCCGTCACGTCGATACGTGGCTGCCGATCCATGGCTGGACCGTGCAGCGCGTGTGGGCGCGCATCGCTTCCGCTGGCACCCGCCCACATCCTGCCTACGCTGCCGGATTTCCACGGGCATCCTGCGTTTTCTGCGTCCTTTCCTCCCGCGCTGCGCTAGTGCGCGCCGCGCAATTGTTTCCCGAGTTGGCCTCGCAATACGCCACCGTCGAACACGGAATCGGCCACCGCTTCCGCGCCGACCGCTCGATGGCCGACATCATCGCCGAAGCCAACACCGCCACCACATCCCGGCCGATCGAGGACTGGGCCGCCTGACCGATCCGCGGTGCCCGGTCCGCGACGTCAGCGGCCCTGGGATCGCGCGAAAGCGGCTTCGCGCATTCGGCACCCACCCGACCCCCATCGCCACCACTCATCCCCCCTTGCCGAGAGGAGTTTCTGCATGGTTGATGCTGCGGACGGTTTGTTCGCTGTGCCGGATCTTTTCGACGGCGCGGTCGCGGTGTGCTGGTCCTACGGGATGGGAGTGGAAAGCACTTGCGGCGTGGTGCGCACGCTGCTCGAACCGGAATTCCGGCCCGTGGAGCTGCTGGACGATCTGTCGAATTTGATCGTATTGGTCGCCCAGACCGGTGACGAGTGGACCAGCACCTGCGACCTGGTCGCCGCTCACGTTCTGCCGTTGCTGCGACGGCACGCTGTCCGCCTGGTCGAAGTGGCCCGCAAGGGTCCTTCGGCCACGGACGGCATTCTCGTGTTGCAGGACACTCGCGAACCGGTGCGGCTGCACCCGGATCCGGCGAAGTACGGCTTCTACGCGCTCAGCGACGAGCACCGCGGCAACGGTGTACTGCCCACCCTCGGCGGCAATCGGACCTGTTCGGCCAAAGCGAAAGGAGTCCCCCTCGACACTTGGCGCGCCACCCATCTGGGGCTCGCGCCGTATGTGCATGCGGTCGGCTACAACGCCGAGGAGACTCGCCGGATCGCCACGGATTCCTCGGTGACGTTGGGTGGGCAGCGTCACCCGATCTACCCGCTGCACGCCGAGGGCTGGTCACGCGCCCGCTGTCAGGGATATCTGTTCGGGTTGTTCGGGGTGTGGTGGCCGAAATCCTGCTGCCGCCAATGTTGCTTCGTGTCCTTACCCGGCCGGCCTGAGCAGCTGGCGCGGTTCAAGGCCGCGCCTGCGGAGGCGTTCAAGCATGTGGTGGATGAGTATGTCGCCGTCGCGCTCAACCGCAATTCCGGGCTGTTCGGGCCGGGCAAGTCGTTGACTGATCGGCTGCGCCGCGACGGTGCCCACGACGTCCTCGCCTTGGCGGAGGCGGAGTTGGATCGCTGCCGGTGGGCGGTGTACCGGGTCCGCCGCTGCTACACCGCACCCGCCCGCGCCTGGCGCTCGGTCGACACCGTGGCCCGCGGCAGCCGCGCCGAGACTGGGGACGTGTTGGGTCGGATCGCCGCAGAGTTGCGGATCCCGTGCGCGCTCGACGGTGACCACACCCGCGTGTGGCTGACCGAGCACGCGACGACCTATCCGCGGTTGGAGGAGTTCTTCGTCGCCGCACCCGATTCCGTGATGCCCAAGCAGCGAGGTGGTTTCGAAGCCCGCTGGCACGGCCATGCCGATAACCGCCTGCTCGCTCTCGAGCAGTCCGCCCACGCCGCCGTGACGGTCCGCGACGTGGCATAGCCACCTCCCTCACCACGGTCGCAGTCTGCTGACTGGTCGGCCGGGTCCCGTCGTCAGCAACGAACGCGGTGACTGTCGCCGGAGCCAGCCCGCGGGCGCGCGGGCTTGCGGTCTGCCCTTCACCACATCACCAACATCCTGTTGCCCCTTGAACGCCAGACCGGAGAACGTCGTCCGGGCTGGCGTTCTGTCGTTTCTGGAAGGTGGCGCGTCATGCCCGATACCCTTTCTGTTCCGCCGTGCGCGGTCTGCGGCAGTTGTGATCCGGGTGACCGGTTGCCGGTCGAGGCACAGTTCGTCTGTCGCCGTTGCGCATCGCGGATATCGCTGTGTGATCACTGTCGCGAGCCCTCGCTCGCGGTGACCGAAACTGCCGACGACTATCGGCTCTGCACCCGGTGCGTCTCCAGGTTTGCGCCGTGCGTGTGCTGCCGCAAACCCACCAGCCCGACTGTGCGTACTGACACCGGCGATCCGGTGTGCCTGCGCTGCGCGACAGTGTTGTTCGACCTCTGCTTCGAGTGCAGTCGTTACACCGCCAACAGCCGCTACGTCGCCGGCGGGCACCGCAGCTGCCCCGGCTGCGTCGAGCGGTTCGACACCTGCGCGCACTGCGGCACCCTCACCCGCCGCGGCCGTAGCTGTGACTGTCGCACCCGCCGCGAGCATGTCTGGCACTACAGCTACAAACCCGACCCCCGCTTCCACGGCGAGGGCCCACTGTTCCTGGGCCTGGAGCTGGAGATCATCGTCCCTGGTTACCGCTACGGCGAATGCGCCTCTCTCGCCGCCGCACACCTGGGGCGGTTGGGTTACCTGAAGCAGGATTCCTCGATCCGCCCGACCGGATTCGAGGTGGTCACACATCCCATGTCGTATCGGTACGCGATCGAGCGGTTCCCGTGGCCGCTGCTGGCGGCGCTGGAAGACCTCGACTGCGAAACCGACTCCACCGTGGGGCTGCATGTGCACGCCAGCCGCGACGGGTTCGACTCCCCCGCCCACATCTACCGGTGGATGAAACTGTTGTACCGCAACGAATCCGCCGTCTCCACCATCGCGCGGCGGCGCTCGCATTACGCACCGTTCGACCTGGCCGCGCGGGCCCGGGCGCGCGATACCGCCAAAGGCCCGCAGCACGCCTTGGGCCTGGAGCGGTATCAGGCGATCAACCCCCACCCCCGCAAAACCCTCGAGCTGCGCGTGTTCGCCAGCTCTCTCGATGCCCAGCGAGTACAAGCAGCGCTCGCCTTCACCGCCGCCTCCATCGACTACACCCGCCGCCTGCGCGTCACCGACGTCCGCGCCGGTGGCTGGGAATGGGGCCGCTTCGCCTCCTGGGTCGCTGACCACCCCGACTACCAGCCCCTGCGGGCCGAGATGGAGGACCTCTCGTGTGCCTGCTGACATACCTGCCCGCGGAAGTCGCTCCCGATCCGGTGGCGTTGACGATCGGCGCGCGAGCCAATCCGCACGGCCACGGGTTCGCGATCGTCGACCGGCGGCGGATCCTGGTCGGCCGGGGCATGAATGCCGACCAGGTGATCGCGCAGTTCACCAAGGCCCGCACCGAGTATCCGGATGGTCCGGCATTGTTTCATTCCCGCTACGCCACCCACGGCAGCATCGGCCTGCGGAACTGTCACCCGTTCCTGCTCGGCGGCGATGCTCGAACCGTGCTCGCCCACAACGGAACCCTACCCAAACGGGTCCACCCGGGCCCATACGACCGGCGGTCGGATACCCGGATCGCGGCGGAGGAGTACCTGCCCAAGCGGCCGTTCGGGTCGATCGACACCCACCGCGGCGCGCGAGGGCTGGCGTCGTGGCTGGGCTCGAGCAAGCTGCTGATCCTGACCGTCGACCCAGCCTATGAGCATCACGCCTACCTGTTCGGCCAACGAGCCGGGTATTGGGAGGACGGAGTCTGGTACTCCAACACCAGCTACCTGCCCCCCGCGTTGCGCTGGCCGACACGGCGACGCCGGTACCTGTGCGGCTACTGCCAGAAAATCGACCTCGACCGCGCCAGCCGCTACTGCGGCGACTGCGGCTGGTGCTTCGACTGCGAAACCACTTTCCCCGACTGCACCTGCCACACCGCCAACACCACCTCACCCCAACGTCGGCCGCGCGCCGCTGCCGGCGCATCACCATCCCCACCAGCAGGCCAGCGCCCCATGAACCAGCAGCACGGCACGGCCCCCTGATCCATCCCATTCAGAACCCCGAACACCGCCTCTTCCCGGGCTCGGTGCGGGGTCCTTTTCATTCACCGGAAAGGATTTCGGTCCCTCTTGCCCGCCTCCACCTTGGCCGACCCGCCGTGCGAGGAATGCTCCTGCCCCGTCCGCAGCGACGACCTGATCACAACCGCCGACGGGTATCAGATGCAAGGTCCCAAAATTGGAATAGGAAATGTCACAGTGGCAAAACTGTTGCAGGTCGCATTAGGGGAGTTGGTGTTGTCCCTCCCGATGCTGCTCGCGGGCAGCATCGCCACCATCGTGGGAGGCGCAGAGTGGAATAGCCTGCTGGGCTGCCTCGTGCTTTGCCTGGTGCTTGCCGAGTTCAACTGGGTCGTCCGTCCCACGCCGGAGCCGACGATGCCGGACCGCGCGGAAGGGCAGGCTCATCCGTGAGCACCTATGACGGCCAGGCCGTCGCAGTGCCATGATGACCGGAGAACGGACCGTGTGGATCGGCCCATGGCTGCCGGTGCCGCCCGGCGACTGCCACTGCCGCACAACGGAACCCTGCCCAAGCGGGTGCATCCCGGCGCCCACGACCCGCGCTCGGATACCCGGATCGCGGCGGAGGAGTACTTGGCGCAGCAGCCGTTCGGGTCGATCGACACCCACCGAGGGGCGCGGGGGCTGGCGTCGTGGCTGGGCTCGAGCAAACTGCTGATCCTCGCCGTCGACCCGGCCTACGAGCATCACGCCTACCTGTTCGGCCACCACCACGGGTACTGGCAGAACGGGGTCTGGTACTCCAACACCAGCTGCCTGCCCCCGACGCTGCGCTGGCCCAAGCGACGCCGCTACCTGTGCGGATACTGCCAGAAACTCGACCTCGACCGGACCGGCCGCTACTGCGGCGACTGCGGCTGGTGCTTCGACTGCGAAACCGCCTTCCCCGACTGCAGCTGCATCACCTCACAATCCCGCACCGCCACCACCTCGCGCCACCGCGGGCTGCTCCACAGGCGGACTGCGGCTAATCGACCCACCCCCTCGCAGGCCACACCGCCGTGACGCGACCGCGCGGCCCCCTCAGCCGCTGACGCTCCCCATACAGAGCCCCGCATCTGGCCCATCTCTCGGGCTGGGTGCGGGGTTCTTTCCATTCCAGAGAAAGGGACCCGATTCGTCATGCCCGCATCCACCCTGGCCGACCCCGTGTGCGAGGAATGCTCTGCCCGCGTCACCGCCGGGCACCTGATCTCCACGATCGGCGGCGATCGTGTGTGCGCGGACTGCGCGGCCGGATTGTCGCGCTGCGATGAGTGCGCCGTCCACGCCCGCGCTGACACCCTGGCCCGCACCGTCGAAGACACCCTGCTGTGCCGCGAATGCTTGACCGGCTGGCAGCAGTGTGGGGAATGCGACGCCTACACCCGCGACATCCGCACCGTCATCGGCGCCGTGGCGGACGTCTGTGCCGACTGCGCTTCGAGTTACGAGACCTGTGACGACTGCGGTGAACTCGCCACCGAGGTGTACCGCGTCGACGGCGGTAGCCAGGTGTGTGAGCGGTGCGAGGACGAGGACTACCGCGAGTGCTTCGACTGCTTCACCCTCGTCCCGCGTGACCAGGGCTACTGCGACAGCTGCGCGCACTCGTCCTCGGCTCATGACGGGGTCCACGACTCCTACTACACCCCCGAGCTGCGCTTCCACGGCGAGGGCCCGCTGTTCCTGGGGATGGAACTGGAACTCAAAACCCCCGACCGCAGCTATCGCGACGCGGTCGACACCGCCCTGGCCCACGTCAAAGACCTGGCGTATCTGAAGGAAGACGGTTCGATCTCCTGCGGGTTCGAACTCGTGACCCATCCGATGTCGTATGAGTACGCACTCGCACGGTTTCCCTGGCAGTTGCTCAACCGGCTGCGGTTGCTGGGCTGCTACACCGACGACGGCGTCGGCATCCACGTCCACCTCTCCCGCGCCGGGTTCTCCTGCCCCGCGCACGCCTACCGATGGCTGAAGTTCGTGTACCGCAACGAAGACCCGGTCATCACGCTGGCGCGGCGGGCCTCGTCCTGGGCGGAGTTCTCCCCGCAACAGCGTTCCAGCGCTCAGGACTACGCCAAGGGCAGCCAGGACGGCTACGGCCGCTACCAGGCCATCAACGTCTGCCCGGAAGACACCTTCGAGCTGCGCGTCTTCGCCAGTTCCCTTCATCCTCAACAAGTTCAAGCCGCACTCGCCTTCGCGGCGGCGTCGGTCGAATACACCCGCGGCCTGTCGGCGGCGGATATCGCGCGCCGGCGCGGCTGGGAGTGGACCGCCTTCACCACCTGGGTGCGCTCGCGCCCGGAGTACTCCCCGCTGCTGGCTGAAATGGAGGCCCTCGCGTGTGCATCCTGACATTCGTCAAACCCGGCATCAACCCCGACCTCGACGCCCTGTCCAATGGGGCGTTGGCCAACCCGCACGGCCACGGCTACGCCGTGCTCACCGACACCGGCATCATCGTCGGCCGCGGCATGAACGCCGAGAAGGTGATCAGCGAGTTCGCAGGAGTGCGAGAGCGCTATCCAGAGCAGGCGGCGTTGTTCCATTCCCGGCTGGCCACCCACGGCTACCCCGGCGTGGAGAACTGTCATCCCTTCCTCGTCGGCGGTGACGAGCGGACCGTGCTCGCGCACAACGGGATCCTGCCCAGCAACGTCCACCCCCACATCGGCGACGAGCGAAGCGACACCCGCATCGCCGCCGAAGACTTCCTGCCGACCCAGCCGTTCGGGTCACTGGATTCCTGGGCGGGCCGCACGCACCTGGAGCGGTGGCTGGGCAGCGACAAGATGGTGCTGCTGACCGTCGACCCTGGCTACAAGCATTCTGCCTATATCTTCAACGAACACTACGGGCACTGGGACGGCGGGATCTGGTACTCCAACCACACCTACCAGACCCGCTCTTGGGGCTACACCGCTGCGGACTGGGAGTACTGCCTGGGTTGCGGTGAACTCGACTACGAGCAGCCCGGCCCGCACTGCACCGCCTGCGGCTTCTGCGCCGAGTGCCTGCGCCCGTTCCCGCGCTGCGAATGCGAGGCGCTCGATGGCCTCGAACGCTACGCCGACCTGATCGAAGTCGAAAACGCCTGACACCAACGGCGTCAGTTCGTCGTTGGCGACCTCCAGCCACAACTCCACCCCAGGAAGGGGGAACTTCGCTGTGCCCTACTACCCGAACCTGGCCACCATCCTCATCCGACTGCACGACGTCGACGGCCACGCCGTCATCGTCAGCACCGACGGCAACCATGTGCGGCTGCTGCTGCGTGACCGCGACGATCCCGACCACGCCTGGCGTTGCGCCGATCTGGACCCCCACGCCGCCGACACCCTCGCTGCCGTGCTGGCCGACCACGCCCGGCGTCGCCTGCAGCGGCGTGGCGGGTGGTGGCGCCGTCTGCGAGGCGGTCGCCGATGAGCGACCACCACACCCCGCCAGCACCGGTCGCTGACGCATGCGAGTCCGAGTTCCTTCGCCAGGTCCTCGCTCGCATCGACCGCTGGTTCGATGACGACGCCAACCTCGACGACCTCGATGACGCCCGCGACCTGCTGCGCCAGCGCTTGGCCAGTGCCGTCTCGGCCGGCGCCCGCGATGACGTCGACAGTGGTGATCCGGTGGTCGCGCTCATCGCGACCGAACTGCACCGACTTCGCCACGCCCGGTTGGCGGCCACGGTGATCAGCCGCGGCGGCTACGTCCACGACCACGTCCGCGTCCAGGTCGTGCACCGCCACCACACCGTGCTCGTCCGCGCCGGCGAGCAGGCCGGGGTGCTGCTGCCGCTGAGGTTCATCGAATCCGTCACCCCACTCGGCGGCGGCACAGCCGAAGCGGCGTCGGCCGCGTTCTCCCACCGGAAGGAGTTCTGAGCATGACATCGGTCGCACTGTGGTTCCCGATGTCGCAGGTGATCGTCTTCGCCGAGCACGCGATGGCGGCCAATGAGCATTCCCGCTCCCCGTACGCAGATCCCGGTCCGGCGGTGCCGTCGCTGATCTGGGTCAAAGACCACGGCATCTATTTGATGAGCAACGGCATCCCGCGCCAGCCCGGCGAGACCGGCAGCCCCGCAGGCAGCGCTCGCGTCGTCTATGCCCTCGACCACGGGCCCGGAGCGCACCGGATTCACGGTGAACCGCTCGGTCACGACTTCGTCGAATACCTCGATCTCACCGAGGACTTCGACGGCCACACGCTCATCGAGCTGATCCGCACCTACGCCGCGGGG
This sequence comes from Nocardia abscessus NBRC 100374, assembly GCF_000308455.1. GTDB lineage: Bacteria > Actinomycetota > Actinomycetes > Mycobacteriales > Mycobacteriaceae > Nocardia > Nocardia abscessus. The sequence goes on from NZ_BAFP01000273.1 coordinate 65,918, forward strand.
AACGGCTGGTTGTCCATCACCGTTTCACCCAGCAGCTTCGCAATGATGTTCAGCCCAACCGCGCCCACCCTCAATCCGAGTTCTGGCACTCACCGGCCCACTTCCCCGGGTTCGGGGTGACTGTGGTGGGAATCGATTCCGGCCGCTACATCGCCCGCCTGCAGACCGACCCCTACTATCGGTCGGTCCTGCCCGACGTCGCTCCCACCGCGCGGGTGCTCGTCGCGGGGTATCACGCCGCGTTCGCGACCCCGCCCCAGTCCGGCACCTCGGTCGGTGTGTTCCCCGGCGTCGACCCCTTCCCCGCGAAAGCGGGGGTTGCGGCGGTGATGGCGTTGGTGCGCATCGAATACGCCACTCAAGTCGACACCGTCGGCAAGGACGGTGGCTGCCGAAGTGGCTGGCAGCGGCAGCTGTTCGATCGGTTGCCGACCGGGTACGGGTGGCGACTGCTGCCCGCCCAGCTCGACCACCGCGGGCGGTGGGTGATCGCGCGCGGCAACCTTGCTGCCGGTGGCTTGCAGGCGTTGATGCCGCGGTCGGTGAGCATGCAGGTGCCCGGCGCACCCATCGTTGTCGCGGTGCACGATGTCGACCCGCACACCGGGCGGCGTTGGCCGTGGTGATCACCCACGCCGCCGACATCGTGGCCTGGATGGAAGCCAACCTGCCCGCTCTCGATCCCGACCGGTTCGAACCCTGGGTCGTCGAACCACCGGTCCCGGGCGGCCTACGCGCGGTGATGGAGATCCGCATCCGCGCCGCCGGCGTCGCCGAGCGGGTGCTCCGTCTCGAGGTGTCGGCCGCACCGATCCAGGCCACCGAGTCCTGACACTCCGCCCCTCCGCCATTTCAGGTGGCACATCCTCCGAACGATTCGAGGTGATCATCGTTGACTGAACCCGTACCACCGGCGCGGCCGCGGATCCCTGCGCGGTTGGCGCACGCGCCGCTGTCGCAAGGGCTGGTGGTCCCGCACATCACCCTCGCCCACCGCGACCGCGGCCGCCCAGTCTGGGGCAAACTCGACCACCGACGACTGCGAGACACGCTGTCGCGCAGGCTGTGTCAGGTCTGCGGGCAGCCGCTCGAGGACCGGGTCGTGCTCTACATTCGACCTGCCGACCATCTGCGTGGGATCGCGCCCGAACCCGGCGTGCATCCCGAATGCGGGCACTACTCCCGCCAGGCGTGCCCGATGCTGGCGGGGCGCCAAACCCGCTACAACCCGCACCCGCCCGAAAAGTTCGCCCGCTGCGACGACCCCACCTGCGCCTGCCGCTGGTGGCAGCCCAACGAGCGTGATCCCCGCGAGGCTCCGCGCGAAGGCCAGCCCGCCGAAGCATGGTACGAGGTCTGGATTCCGATCTCGGACTACACCGTCGTCCACGATCCCGGCACCGACGCCACCACACCCGTCACTGGTATCAAGCTTCGTGGGGTGAAACTGCTGAAAATCCGCAAGGTCCGCGACGCCGCACCCGCCGCCGACGGGACATCTCACCCAGTCGACCTGCTGCATGCTCATCTCGCGTTCGCGGCCATGTTCGGCTATGGGGGGTTGCGGCTGTGACGCCCTCGCACAAGATGCTCGTCCGCATCGGCGCGCTGCCGCGCACGCCCGAAGATCGGTGTAGCCCGATTCCGGCGGGAAAACTCCCGGGTGTCGTGTGACCGGATCAGCCACCGCCGCACCGAACCGCACCCCGGACACATCTGCGCACGGCAGTTCGCGTCACGGTCCAGGACAGCGGTCGCATCCGGGCAGCACGGTTGCTCTGCTGGGTGCGGCGCTGGACAACGCCGAGCGCGGTTTCCACGTTTTCCCATTGCATCCGGGAACAAAGGTGCCCGTGATCAGACACTGGGATCAGGCAGCCACCCGCGACCGCGACCGGATCCGGGCGTGGTGGCGGCGGCGACCGGCCGACAACGTCGCCGTCGCATGCGGGCCCTCCGGCGTGCATGTGCTGGATCTCGACATCAGCCACGGCCACGCCCCGCCACCGCAGTGGAGTCCGGCCCGAGACGGCCGCGACGTGCTGGCCCGGCTCGCCGCCGACACCGGCCATCCCATGCCGGTGCCGACATACGCGGTGGGCACACCGTCGGGCGGAATGCACCTGTACTACCGGGCACCACGCACACCACCGCTGCGCAACACCATCGCCCGCCTCGGCTGGCGCATCGACAGCCGCGGCCACGGCGGCTACGTCGTCGCCGCAGGATCCCAACTCGCCGAAGGCCCCTACCGCCGCCTCGACGACCGGGCACCGATCCCGTTGCCGCCGTGGCTGGTCGATCTGTTGAGCCCCGTCACACCGCTCCCTGTTCCCGGCAACAGTGCGGGGATCGGGCATCCCGACGCTTACGTGCGGGCGGCGTTGGTCAATCAGAGCGCCCGGGTTCGTAACGCCTACCCGGGGGTGCGGCATCGCACGCTGCTGTTGGCGGCCAACTCCCTGGGGCGGCTCGTCGGCGCCGGGCTGCTCGACCGCGACCACGCCCACGCGGTGCTCACCGACGCCGCGCACATCCACGTCGGCGTCGAAGGGTTCACCGCGGCGGAGGCCGACCGCACTATCACCGACGGGTTGACCTACGCCGCCACCCGCACCACTGGCTGGCACTGACGCAGAACACTCGCGGTGGCCGCCCGTATCTCCCACGTGGTGCGTGTTTTCGATATGGGCGCCGCCGGTGGTTCGGGTGGGTGGCGGGCTAGGCTGCCTGCAGGGGTTCGGGGTTCGCCGGGGGATTGTCACTTTCGCTTTTCCGTCGGTCGAAGCCCGATGCTGCCCGCGCTGGGCTGTTGCCCGCTGCTTCACCCGGTGCCGAGGCGCGATGGTGGATGCGCCCGTCCCCCTCCAGGGCATAACCACCGTCCCCGCCGCACGCTTTCTGGTGATTCAGCCACCGTCGCGCGACCCGCGCCGCTCTGTGCGCCCCGTTTCTCGCTGCGTCTCACCCGCTGTGGGTGAGGCACGCCCCTGTCCAGTGATCGAGGAGGCTTGTCGTGTCGTTCATTGATGATCCCGGGCGGTTCATCGCCGAGGCGTTGGCCAGGTTGCCGGAACCGCCACACCGGTCACTGGTGGTGATGGCATTGCGGGAACCGGCGTCCGGGCCGGACGGGTATGTCGGAGTGGAACGCATCCGCCACGAAGACCTGGACAGGACGCGCCACTACCTGGCCACCAGTCCGATCCTGGCCTGCACCCGCCGCTGGTGCGCCCAGCACCGCCCGGACGCCGTCGCCGTGGTCGTTGTCGACGGTCCGACCCCCGGCACACCGTTTCCCCGCGACGAATACCGCGGGCTCGTGGCCCGGTTCCGCGATCAACTCCTCGAACTGGGAGTCGGGGCGTTCGCGGCGTGGGCAGTAACCGGCCGCGACCCTGGCCACCCGTGGGCGAGCCTGTTCGGCAGCGCGCACGGCCTGCTGCCCTACGCCCCACCACGCGCCGACAGCGTCGAGGACCTTCCACACGACCTCGCGCCGGATGCCGAGCTGGCTGCCGAGGTCGCGGCGCTGGTAACGGTGCGTGGCGGCGATCGTGAGCTGTCGCGGGAACGGCTGCGGCTGGCCCTGATGCAGGTGGAGGCGGTCCGCGCCGAGGGTGTGCTGTCGGCCGCGGAGGTCGCCGAACTCGCCGACGCACTCACCGACGGCCTGGTCCGCGACAGCCTGTATGCCTTCGCCGTCAGCGCGAAAGGATCACGCGGACATCGGTTGTGGGCGCTGCTGGTGCGGGCGCTGCCCTCACCACACCGCACCGCAGCGGCGATGTTGTGCGCGGTCACCGCCTATGTCCACGGCGACCGTGACCGGGCCGGTGCGGCGATCGGAATCGCGGTCTCCGATGACCCCGACAACCCGACAGTGCAGGCGGTGGCCGCCGGAATCCACCGCACCGTCCCGGTCGCGCTGTTCCGCGCCGCTCTGAGTGCCGGGCGCGCCAACGCCGCTCACCTCGGCATCGACATCGACATCGACTGAACCCCGCACCGCATCGACCCCATGGAGGTTGTATGAATCCCGCCGCACCGCGAGCCCTCTCGCGCCGGCTGGCGTGGGCGATTCTGGCTCGCGCCGCGCTGACCGCGGCGCCGGTGGTGCGTGAGCTGATGCGCACGCTCGAGGTCGAGGAGGCCGCCGCCCGGCTGGCCACTGGCGATGTCGCGGCGGCTGTCCCGCGTGACCTGCGTGGTCAGGCTGCCCAGGATCTCGACCGCGCCGACGAGCTCGGCGTTCGGCTGGTCACTCGCGATGACGCCGAGTGGTGGCCGAGGGCTGTGGCCGACCTCGACGCGCCCGGCGTGGCCGCGGGGAGCCCGGTGGCGTTGTGGATGTGCGGCGCACCGCGGCACAGTCCGCTGTCGCAGTTCACCGTCGCGGTCGTCGGTTGCCGCGCGGCCTCCGAATACGGGGTGCACGTCACCCATGACCTCGCCGGTGATCTGGCCGAGCGTGGCTGGACGGTCATCAGCGGCGGTGCGTTCGGTATCGATGCCGCCGCCCATCGTGCGGCGCTCAACCGTGGTGGTCGCACGATCGCGGTGGTCGCGACCGGGTTGGGTCGCGCCTACCCGGTCGCGCATCGTGAGCTGTTCGACCGGATCGCCGAGTCCGGGTTGCTCATCTCGGAGTACCCGCCCGATACTGCGGCGGCCAAACACCAGTTCCTGCAACGCAACCGGCTGGTGGCCGCGCTGGCGCGGGCGCTGGTCATCCCGGAATCCGCAATCCGTGGCGGCACCCGCAATACCGCCAGCTGGGCGCGCCGGCTCAACCGCCCGGTATTCGCGATTCCTGGTCCTATCTACTCCACAGCATCGAGGGGCTGCCACGACCTGATCCGTGACGGTCACGCCCGCCTGGTCACCGATGCCCACCAGGTCATCGACGACCTCCACGCCGACCCCGCCACGCGCGGCTGACCAAGGGGCATCCGCGGGCTGTCACCACGTAGCCGCCAGCCACGCATCGCTGACCTGGCGGCAGCACTTTGTGTCCGTATTCGACCCACCCCGCTCCGGCGGCGTTCAGTCCGCCCCACCGATCCCAGGAGGTTTGTTCATGTCCGCGTCCAGCCTTGCCGTGCAGTCCCTTGCTCGTGGCGACCACGAGCGTCTCGAACATCTCGGCTACGCCGGAGCCACGCCCGCCATCACCGACTCGGCGGTGCTGGATCGCTGGCGCGGCGACTACCCCGGCTGGCGGGGCCGCTACTGGGCGTTCCTCGACGACGAGCACGGCGTGCTGCGACTGCGCCCGATCAACGTCACCCGCCAGCCCGCCCAGCAGGCCGCTGCCTGACCTCTCATCCGCGCGGGCTTACGCCCGCGTCCTGCCCCGCATCCATAACCCGGCCCGGCGGCCTCGCCTGCGACTGGTGAGGTCGCCGCGCCGCTTGTCGTGAGGAGCCGTGTTGACTACTTCCACCCTGACCGCCATCGCCGACCCGGCCACCGATCCCGGTCCTGACACCGACCCGGTAGCCGTCGAGGAAACCGTGCCTGCCACGCAACCCGCCCCCGTGGTCGAGGAGCCCACCGTCATCGAAGACATGCCAGTGCCGGCTCTGCCCGAGGCCAAGGCGGAGTACCTGGATCCGGCGGAGTTGGTGATCGCCGAAAACGTCCGCCAGAGTTTCGATCTCGCCGCGCACCCGGAGGAGGCGGCGTCGATTAGGGAGTTCGGTGTCGGCAACCCGATCCGTGCCGAACGCGAGCCCGACGGCTCCGTTCATGTCGTCGACGGGCAGATCCGCACGCTGATCGCCCGGGAGGTCGGGTTGGCGCGGGTGCCGGTGTGGATTACCGACGCCACCACCGATATCGACGCGAAGGAGCGGCGGATCGCGCGGACGTTGACCCAGATCAACCTCAACGACCGCCGCATCCCGCTCACCGACTCCGACCGCGCCACCGGCATCGCGTTGATGCTCGACCTCGGAGCGTCCGCGACCCGGGTCGCGAAAGGGTTGCAGCGCAAACGGTCGGAGATTCAGAAGACCGCCGCAGTCGGTGCCTCCGACACCGCCAAGCAGCTGCTCGAACAGCGCCAGTACGGCCTCGATCAGCTCGCGGTGATCGCCCACTACGAGAACCTCGGCGACACCGACGCGGTCGAACGCCTGGCGACGGCGGGACGGTGGAGCTTCGCCTCCACCGCGAAACGGATCGAGCACGACCGCGCCGAAACCCGAGCCCGCCTGCACGAATCGCTTCTCTACGGCGCGTACGGGTTCGGGGTCCTCGCCGCCGAACCCGACACCAGAGAACCGGATGCGGCCTACATTCCGGCCAGCGAGCTGGTCACCGCCGCGGGTGAGCCGGTCAGCGAGGAGTCGATTTACGCCGACCCGGCCCGGTGGGTGGTGTATCTCGAGGTGCAGGAGAACGGGCTGCTGGTGGACAGGGACACCGGCGCGATCGTCGACGCGGGCACTGTCGACTGGAGCACCCGCGGCGACCTGTCCGCCGAACCCGCCGACGGGCGGGTGCATGCCGAGCGGGTGCAGTGGCGTGACCGCTGGATCCCGTCCTACTTCCTGCCCGCCAGCGCGCTGGTCGACAGCGGCCTGCAGCAGATCGTCCCCGACACTGGTGACGGCTCCGAAGAAGCCGCCGCGAAGGCGGCTGCCGAGCGAGAGCAGGCCCGCCAGGACCGGCGGCGGGTGATCGAGCTGAACAAGCGCGGGGATGCGGCCAACGCGCGGCGGCAGGAGTTTCTGCCGCGTCTGCTGGCCGGGCGCACCCCGCCGAGGCAGGCGGCGGCGTTCGTCGCCGAATCCATGGCCCACACCCTGGATCCGGCCGATCTGCGGAAGGTGACCACGCTGCTCGGTATCGGGGGTTCCACGCAGCAGCTGGTCGACGCGATCCACGCCGCGACACCGTCGCGGGCGTGGATGATCGTGCTCGCCATGCAGATCGCCGCCGCCGAGGCACCGATCGGCAAAAGCTTCTGGCGCGACAGCTCCGCGGCCACGAAGCGGTATCTGCACTTCCTCGCCGAAGCCACAGCCGGAACCGAGCTGGACTTCGCGCTGCTCGATGTCGAACAGGCCGCCGCCGGAGACATCGACTACCACGACATCGACCTCGCCTCCTGACACCACCACATTCGATTCGCCCAGGACAGGTGAGGCGATCCGGCTGTCAGTGCTGCCACCGAGGCCACTACCTCGGTGGCAGCACGATCCCCCATTCATCCCCATCTGTCCACACCTTGTGAAGGAGCATGCTCATGGCCGGAGACACCCCGCTGACGGTGATCGGGAACCTGACCGCCGATCCGGAGTTGAGGTTCACCCCCGCCGGTCACGCGGTCGTGAATTTCACCGTCGCCTCCACCCCGCGGCACTTCGACCGCAACGCCAACGAGTGGAAAGACGCCGAGGCGCTGTTCATGCCGTGCAGCATCTGGCGCGAAGCCGCAGAGAACGTCGCCGAATCGCTCACCCGCGGTGCACGTGTCATCGTCTCGGGTCGGTTGAAGCAGCGCAGCTGGCAGACCGCCGAGGGCGACAAGCGCAGCCGGGTGGAACTCGAGGTCGAGGAGATCGGACCGTCGCTGCGCTTCGCCACTGCCAAGGTCAACCGCGTCTCCCGCCATTCGGGCAATGGCTACAGCCGCGCGGCGGCTAGTCGCTCCGACAGCGATGACCGGGCCCGGGACCTCGTGGGCGCGGCAGCGGGAACCGGGAGCGACGACCCATGGGCGTTCAACGGCGTGAGCTCCTTCGGGGGTGGCTCCGGGGTGGAAGATCCGGCTTTCTGATCCCGATCCCACACGAATCGTGGTGGCCGGCGGTGGCAGCCTGACCTTCTCACGAACGGATATTCGCTGCCCGGCCACCACTGATCGCTCGTGCCGTCGGGTTTTCGGTGGGTGAGGGCTGATCGTCTGGTCGTCTGCCCCGCCTTGCTGAGTGCTACCAGGCCGTGATCCCGCCACGGCTGCGGGCCCGCGCCCGGTCGTCACCGAATTCGCCCGCGCGACGTCGCACCGTGCGCGCTGGTCGGTGTGGTCAGCGCACGAATTCGCCGCCGCCCGCGTGGGCGCGTTCCCTCCGCCGTGTCGGGATCCCACCCTGGTCGGCCGCACTCAGGCGGGTCAGACGACCAGCCGCCCAGCCCCGTGCCGGGGTTCGTGCTGTGCGCGGGTCCGGTGCGGGGCCGAGCTGTTTCCACGACACGACAGGAGTCCGTGATGACCGCTACGTTGAACACGCCCGATACTGCTGTTGCCGTTTCCCCGTTCGCTGAGGCGCTCGGGGAGATCGAGTACCTTCTCGAGGTCGATCCCGACCGGGCGCGTGAGCGTTTCACCGAGGTTCTGACCTTGGCCTCGCCGCGGGAGCGCCAGCTGCTCGACCGGGCCGCAGACCTGTTGACCCGGTCCCCGTTCAAGGTCGCGGCCCGACAGCTGGGCTGGATGGCCAAGAGCCGACCCGAACTGCGGGCCATGATCATTGCTCACACCGCCGACTCCGAACCCGGCCTGTATCGGCCTGAGTTGCGTCAGCAGTCCGACACCTCGATCGAGGCCGCCGAATGGGTGCGCCGCTCCATCCGTGATCGCCGCCAGCGTGACCGGCTCACCGCCACCCCCACCGCCGCCACCGACGCCGCGCGCCTGAGCGTCGAGGCCATCGCCACTCGCCGCGCAGCCCGCACGCCGGTACCCGCCACGGTCAGTTTGCGGCACCGTGAACGCGACCGCCGCGTCACCGAACGCCGCGAGAGGATCTACGCCGCCTACGCCGCGGACCGGCTCTACGCGATCGACACCGAGCCCGACACCGACCGCACCCCGCCGGTGCCCGAACCGCGCAAACCCGCCAACCTGATGTGGGCGCACGTGCAAGCCGACCTGTGGGACCGCAGCTACTTCCTGCACGTCGCCCACTGCTACACCGAGGCCGACCGTCACCTGCTCGCGCCCGAGGCATCCCCGCGCCGCGGCGAACGCGACGGCCGCGACAGCGCCCTCGACGAGGCCGCTCGCGCGTTCCTGCACGACCACGACACCGACCCCGATCCCGCGGTCGGCGGCGATCGACGCACCCGCTCTCGCCGTGACCGCCGCGGCCTGCCGCCGAGGATCACCCCCGTCGACCAGAGCCGGTTCGCGGCCCGGCGCACCGGGCTGCCCGTTCCCGATGACCGCGACGAGTATCTGCCCTACACCGAACTCGACGTCCGCGAGTCCACCTGGCAGGGCTCGGGATTGGACTACGACCTCGCGGCCATGACCCCCTACCTCGGGTGGCCGTGCGTCGGCTGCTGGATCGACCGCCCCGCCAGCGACCGACGCGCGGTCCACGCCCTCGACGGCGACCACGTCAGCGACGACGGTCTCTGCGACGTCTGCCGCGCCGACGGCCACCCCGGCATCGCGCCGCTGGCCCCGGGGTGGGGCATGCGCAGCTTCGTCGAATCCCGCTGCACCTACATCGCCGCCACCCACCCACGGCAGGCGCGCGCGATCCTCGACCGCATCCGCGCCGCCGCCGCGAACACTGGCCCCACCTGGCGTCTGATCACTCGCTGGATGGCGGTGAACCTCGACCAGACCAACGCCGTTGCCCCGGCACCGCGACCGGCCGCCCGCCGCCCGCGCAAGGCCACGACGCTGGGAGCCGGGCAGCGCGTCGGCCGCTGCGATGCCTGCGCCCGCCCCAGTGTCGTCCACGCCGACGGCTACTGCACCACCTGCCGTATCGACCTCGGTCTCGTACCGGCCCCTCGCCGATCGACCGCGGCCTGACCGACCACTCCCAGAGCCCCCTCGATCACCGGTCCGCCGTGGCTGCCTCGCGCCCACGGCGGACCGGTCCACCACCCCGACCTTCAGGAGTCCACATAATGCAGCGACCCCTGACCGTCCTGCGCCACCTCACCCGAGCGCTACGCCGCGCCTTCACCCCGCACCGCCGCGGCATCACCGTGCGGGTCTTCCTCAACACCAACCCGCGCGCCACACTCCACGGCTACACCCGCGCCGCCGTACTGGACCTCGCCTACGACCACACCGTCCCCACCGAAGACGCCGCGGACGACGATGCCCTGCTCGAGCGGGCCTTCGCCGCGTTCAACGGCTACCCCGACCGCCCCGAGGACCGCGTCCACGCCGACGCCTGGACCGACAACCGATTCCGGTCGCTGTCGGTCGGCGACGTCGTCGCCCTCGACGACCGCTACTACGCCTGCCAATCGCGCGGTTGGGTGCGCATCCCCGCCCCGCGCACCTGAGAGTCGCGCCACCACCGCACGACGGCCGGGACCACCCCTGGTCCCGGCCCTCACCAGTTGCCACCTTCACCCGATCACCCATACCCCCTCACCGACCCACGTCCCTCTCCACTTATCCACATCCATCCACACGCCACCACTGCCCTACTCCTCCTACACCCTCCACAGCTCACCTACACCCCCTTCTTCTCTCTTTTCTCAGGCACACCTCTTGCATCCAGGATAACAACTTGGACTATCAACGGTAACGCGACCGTTATCTGATTCCGCTGGTGGACTTTTGGTGCTCGGGTACTGCGACACACCGGGGCTGACCGTGAGGTCGTTGACCGCTGCGGATCGCTGGCTACGGTGAGGCGACAAAGTCGCTTTTCCGTTGACGAATCTGGAGCGGAGTTGGCCAAGATCCCTGGTTCTGCGGGGCTGGTTCTCGTCGAGGGCGTGCGCCATCTGGACGAACCGGCGGCGGTGTTCGAGGGCATGCTGACGGGCTGGGCGAACCAGCAGAAGTCGCGAATGCTGGCGCCGTCGACGATCGAGCCGCGGCTGTCGCTGCTACGCAGATTCGCCGAATTCACCGCGTCGCACCCGTGGTCGTGGACGGCGTCGGATGTCGAGGACTTCACCGTCTCGCTGACGGGTGAGACGGGTGGGCGGCTCGCGCCGGCCACGATCCGTGGCTACCACCTGGTGCTGCGGATGTTCTGCGACTACCTCACCGATCCGCGCTATGAGTGGTTGCGGCAATGCCGCGACCGCTTCGGGCAGGTGCCCGAGCAGATCTGTCATGAGTGGAACACCGTTGCGCACCTGGTCGACTACGAAGGCCGTCCCGGCCGCCGCCCCTTCTCCTATAACGAGCTGCAGGGGCTGTTCGACTACCTCGACGAACGTGTCGAGCGCATCGCGACATCCGGCCGCAAAGGCGCGTTGGCCGCCCTGCGCGACGCACAGATGATCAAGACCTGCTACGCCTATGGGCTGCGCCGCACCGAACTCTGCCGCCTGGAGTTGGTCGATCTGCGGCCGAATCCGCATATGCCGCAATGGGGCAGCTATGGGTCGCTGCACGTGCGCTACGGCAAGGCCACCCGCGGCAGCACACCGCGGCGACGGACCGTGCTGACGGTGCCGGAGTTCGACTGGGTCGTGGCCGGGATGCGGCAATGGGTCGAGCAGGCACGCCCCATCCTCAATGCCGCCGACCATCCGGCGCTCTGGGTGACCGAACGCCTCACCCAGGTCGACGGCTGCTTCCTGGAGAAACGGTTCTCCCGCATCCGCGCCGGGGCAGGGCTGGCGCCGGAGTTGACGCTGCACTGCCTACGCCATTCCTACGTCACGCACCTGATCGAGTTCGGCTACCCCGAACGGTTCGTCCAAGAACAGGTCGGCCACCATTTCGCGTCGACGACGGCGATCTACACCTCGGTCAGCAACGACTTCAAAAAGCAGACCCTGCGAGCAGCACTGCACCGCGTCTACACCCCCAACCCCGCACCAACCACACCCCAGGAGGTCCGGTGAGCAGTCGACGCATGGTGATGAGCTGGCATCTTCGCCAAGTGATGGCCACCCGCGGCATATTCCAGACCAGCGAGCTCGTCCCGCTGCTGGCCGACCGCGGAGTGCACCTGAGCCGTCAATACGTCCACAAACTGGTCACCACCGCGCCCCAGCGGATCAACACCGACCTGCTCGCCGCACTCTGCGACATCCTGCACTGCCAACCCAACGACCTGCTGGAACCAGTCGCCGCCCACACCGAGCAGACCCGCACCGGCACCGACGGACACCATCTGGAAGGACTTGGGATCGGAGACCTGCGGCCCGTCCGAGCCGTCGTCCGGCGACCGCACGAACCGAACGCATAAATGGGGCGCACGCCTGCCCCCACGACTGATTGCGCGCATTGCGGCCAGCTCAAACGCTGCACGCGAACCATCCTCGGCCAGCGGGTCTGCCCGAACTGCGTGCTGCGGTTCCGGCGCGCTCCCGGCTGCTGCCCGCACTGCGGCCAAGCGAAAGTGCTGGCGTTCCACGACGATCAGCACAGACCCTCCTGCGCGAGCTGCACCGGCAACGACCCCATCTACGCCTGCCCGCGATGCGGCCGCGAAGACAGGCCCTACGGCCACCTCTGCTCGGTCTGCACCCTGCAGGACCGAGCTACCGCGCTGCTCGCCGACCCCTCCGGCCACATCCATCCGCGCCTGCAGCCCGTCTTCGACGCCTGGATGGTCGGCAAGGACCCACGTTCCACGCTGCAATGGATCCGCAAGCGCTCCAGCAGCCCAGAAATCCTGCGCGCGATGGCCCTCGGTGAGCTTCCCATCTCTCACACCACATTCGATGATCTGCCGAGCACGCGACCGGTCAACTACGTCCGTGATCTGCTCACCGCCACCGGTGTCCTCGAGCCCTACCAGCCGCTCATCGCGCGAACCACGCACTGGCTGGGCGAGGTCCTCGAACTGCTGCCCAAACACCACGCCGACCTCATCCACCGCTTCGCCCGATGGCACCTGTTGCGCCGGCTGCGACTTCTCGAAGCACAGGACAAGGTCACTCGCGGCGCCGTCCAAAACGCCCGAGCCACCGTGCTCACGGCGATCCGGCTATTGATCTGGCTCGACGAACACGGCATCGCCCTCCTCGACGCGACCCAAGACCACCTCGACGCCTACCTGGCCAGCCACCCGGGCCGCGGCGTCGTCCTGGTCCGATTCATCGACTGGACCAACCACACCGGCATCACTCACGACCTCCGGATCCCGCCACAGCAACGGCCCGACCTGCAGGTTCAGCTCTCCGACGATCAACGCTGGCACTACGTCGAGACCCTGCTGCACGACAACACGATCCGCCGATACACCCGCATCGCCGGACTGTTCATGCTGCTGTTCGCTCAACCGCTCTCACGCATATGCCGCATGCGCCACGACCAAGTCACCCTTCAACCCGGCGGCACCGTCACCACCATCTTCGACACCGTCCCCATCGAAATGCCCGAACCACTCGACCAACTCCTGCGCGACCACCTCACCCACGGCGGTCCAGCCTCTTTCGCCAACCAAGGAATCTGGCTGTTCCCGGGCCGGCTACCCGGAAAGCACCTGGTCACCGAGAACATCCGCGCGGAACTGGTCTCCCACGGCATCCACCCCAAACACGCCCGCCACGCCGCCATGTTCCACCTCGCCGCCGACATGCCCACCCCCGTCCTTGCCGAACTACTCGGACTCTCCCCCATCACCGCCACCCGCTGGGCCATCCTCTCCTCCCGCAACTGGGCCCAATACACCGCCATGCGCCATACCTCCCACCAGGCTCGCGGCGAAGAACAGTTGAGATAGCAGGCTCGCCCCGTCGCACTCCGACCGACATCGACGCCCCTACTTCGGTTCACACTGGTCTGGTGACCGAAATTCCCATGGAAGGAGGGTTCATCAGCCGGGCCGTCCGAGTTGGTGACACCGTTCACCGCCAGCCCGGCCCGCGCGCAGAGTTCGTCCACCAGCTACTACGCCATCTCGAGGACCGGAGATGGCCGGGCGCACCCCGCTTCCTCGGCATCGACGCCCTCGGCCGAGAAATGCTCACCTACCTCGACGGACACGTTCCCAACAGCGGTGGACAGCCACCCGTGAGCGAGCCAGAGAACTTGATCGCGGTGGCGAACCTGCTGCGCCAGTTCCACGACTTGACCGCTGGAACGCCGTTGGCCCGCGACCAGGAAGTGGTCTGCCACAACGACTTGTCGCCGAAGAACACTCTCTACGAGTCCAGTGCCCCGACAGCTCGGCCGGTCGCGTTCATCGACTGGGACCTCGCAGCACCCGGCGCTCGCATCCACGACCTCGCGCACCTGTGTTGGCAGTATCTGAATCTCGGACCCGGTATCGACGACGTCGCCCAGGCAGCGAGCCAACTACAACTGGTCTGCACCACCTATGGCCTCAACGACCATCACGCTGTCGTCGACACCATTCTCTGGTGGCAGCAGCGCTGCTGGCGCGGGATCGAGACCCGCGCCGCCGCCGGCGAAGCCGCCATGACCGCACTACGCGACACCGGAACCGTCGAGGCAATCCGCGCCGCCCATCACTGGGTGCACAACCACCGCGACCAGCTGACCGCGGCAGCCGACCCACCCAAGCGCCGGAACTGAAACAGCACCACGACATCACCGCAGCCCACGCGACAGACCTCGAATAGTCCCGGTCTCAAAAGTATTGCTCCACCGACACGATTCGATAACGACCAGCGGAAACGCTCGGTTTGACTGAAAATAGTCAAATTCAGCACTGGCGATATTCGCGTTGCGGGCGCTTGATGGATATATGACCGCGACCATTCATAAAGTCGTGGCAGGCAATGGTTATCAGTATTACCTGCGTAATGTCGCTGCGCACGATGCCAGCTCACGTGGCCGTGACAGCTTGGCCGACTACTACTCCGCACACGGGGAAGCAACCGGTGTCTGGCACGGCGCCGGTTTGACCGCGCTCGGCATCGCCGATGGCGCGGAAGTCAGTGAAGAGCAGATGAAATCGCTGTTCGGACTGGGTCGTCACCCGAACGCCGAGCAGATCGAAGCCGAGGTCTACGACGAGCAGATCCGCCTCGGCGCCAAGCACAAGGATGCGGCGCGCGCGGCCGATAAAGCGTCGCGTTTAGGCAACCCCTATCGCATTTACGCCGAGGTTTCCGCGTTCCGAAAACGATGCGCGAAAGCGTTCGAGCAACACAATATCGCGCACGGAGCAGACCCGCACGACGCTATTCCCGAGGCAGAACGAGCACGGATTCGCACCCATGTCGCGTTCGAAATGTTCTGCGAAGAGTACGGGCGCGCGCCCTTGGATGCGCGGGAGTTGTCGGGATGGGTGGCCAAGAACTCGCGGCCGAACACGACCGCGGTCGCGGGTTTCGACATCACTTTCTCGCCCGTCAAATCGGTGTCGGCGCTCTGGGCTGTCGCGCCGCGGGCGGTCGCGGACAAGATCGAACTCGCGCATCAGCGTGCGGTGCGCGACGCGTTGAGGTGGCTCGAACAGCACGGAACCTTCACCCGGTTGGGCCGCAATGGTGTGCGCCAGGTCGACGTCGACGGCATTGTCGCGGCGTGTTTCACCCACCGCGACTCCCGTGCCGGGGATCCGGACCTGCACACGCACGTGCTGATCGCCAACCGGGTGCGCACGCTGGACGATAAGTGGCGCACCGTGGACGGGGCCGCGATCTACCAGGCCGTGGTCACAGTGTCGGAGATCTACAACACCCGCCTCGAGCACCACATGGAAGACCTGGTCGGCGTGGAATTCGCCGAACGCCCCGCGGCGGATCCCGCCAAGCGCCCGGTCCGCGAGATCGTCGGCGTCCCGGCACGATTGATCGAAGCGTGGTCTCGACGGGAAACCGCGATCAAGACGCGCGTGGGTGAGCTTGCGGCGGACTTCCAGCAACGGTTCGGGCGCGAACCTGTCCCGGCGGAAATGTACGAGTTGGCGCAACGCGCCACCCTGGAAACCCGCCCGGCCAAACACCACCTGCGGTCGCTGGCCGAACAACGCGCCGACTGGCGAGCCGAAGCAATGACCCTGCTCCGCGGCCGGGAACCAGTGGCGCAGATGGTTGCAGCGGCGCTGAACCCGCAGCGGACCCCGCGGGTTGCGGCGTCGAGCCAGTGGATCACCCGCACCGCCGAACGGGTGCTGGAGGTGGTCGCCGAGCACCGCTCGACGTGGCGGCCCAACAATGTCCGCGCCGAAGTCGAACGGCAGATACGCGGACACATCCGCGGGCAAGAGTGGGAACAGGTGACCGAGGCCGTTGTCGCTGTCGCGCTCTCGCCCGCCCACTCGATCGCACGCGGTGACCCCGACATCGCTGACGCGCCCGAACTGGGCCACGTGCCGGAGCTATTGCGCCGCCGTCAGGGTGCCAGCGTGTACACCGCGGTGAATTCACAGCTGTACAGCTCGAAGCGGGTTCTGTCGGTGGAACAGGCGTTGATCGAGCTGTCGGTGCAGTCCGGCGCTCGCCAACTTTCCCTGGAGACGGTCGGTGATGCGGTGCGCGCCTACAACGCCGCGTACCCGGAGCGGCCGTTGAATGCCGGGCAGGTCAGCGTCGTCGAAGGGTTCGCTACCTCCGGTCTGCGGGTGCATACCGCCAACGCCCCCGCCGGCACCGGCAAAACCACCGCCATGCGGGTGCTCACCGACGCCTGGCACGCCAGCGGCGGACAGGTCCTCGGCCTGGCGCCCACCGCCGCGGCGGCCGCGGAACTCGGCGCATCCATCGGCGCGCGCGTGGAGACCGTCGACAAACTGCTCGACGTTCTGTCCCGCCACACCCTGCACCCAGACAACCCCGCTTTCGAGCGGGATGCGCCGCCCACGTTGCCGGAATGGGTGCTGCAGATCGACGCCGGCACGTTGGTGATCGTCGACGAGCACGTCAAACTCGGCAACCTCAAACGCCTACGCCTGCTCCAATTCGTGACCGGACGCGGCGCGACGGTGCGGTGCATCGGCGACGATCACCAGCTGCCCGCGATCGAAGCCGGTGGCGCCGACGCCGACATGCACGCCGCCGCCCCCGACCAAACCCTGACCTTCACCCACGTGGTGCGGTTCACCTCCTCGGCGGAAGCGACCGCCAGTTTGCAGCTGCGCGAGGGTGATCCGGCAGCGCTGGGCTGGTATCTGGACAACGGGCGCGTGCACGGTGGCCATCACGGCGCCACCCACGATGACGCCTTCACCGCGTGGATGAACGACCACCTCGCGGGGCGCGCGGCGATCATGCTGGCCGCCAACCATGAGGTCGTCAGTGCGTTGAACGCCCGCGCCCGCGCCGACCGGCTCGCCCGCGAGGGCGGCACTGTGGAGGCGGAATGTCGACTTGCCGACGGGCTTGCCGCGTCGGTGGGTGACACGATCCGTACCCGTCGCAACAACCGGCGACTGCGTGTCGGCGCCCGCGATTGGGTGCGCAACGGCGACACCTGGACCGTCACCGCCGTCCACGACGACGGCAGTCTCACCGCCGCCCGCGTGCGTTCGGGTGACGGCGAACCGGGCGAACGGGTGCGGTTTCCCGCCGACTACGTCGCCGCGCACGTGCGGCTCGGCTATGCCGCGACGATAGATTCCGCGCAGGGAATCACCGCCGATGCGTGCCACGTCGCGCTCACCGGAGGCGAGTCACGGCAGCAGTTGTATGTCGCGATGACCCGCGGTGTGCACGCCAACCACGCCTACATCCCCACCGCGTTGGACGGTTCGGAAGGCTCGTTTTGGAGCGAACCGGCAGTATTTCCGCGCACCGCGGTGGAAGGGTTGGTGCGCATACTCGGCCGAGACGGTGCGCAGAAATCCGCGCACACGCAGCTGCGCGACGCACTCGATCCCCACATTCGCATCGGACGCGCGCTCGATATCTACCTCGATGCGATCGGTGTCGCCGCCGAAGCAGCTCTCGGCCCCGGAGGGCTCGAACGCATCGACCGCGCGGCCGAAGCGTTGCGCCCACACCTGACCGATAGCCCCGCCTACCCCGTGCTGCGCCAGCACCTCGCCACGATCGCCCTGTCTGGGCACGACCCGGTCGCCGCCCTGCACACCGCCGCCGGGGCGCGGGAACTCGACACCGCCGACGACATCGCCGCCGTCCTGGACTGGCGCCTGGATCCCACCGGTACCCACTCCACCGGCACCGGACCGCTGCCGTGGGCGCACGGCATCCCCCGCGGCCTGCGCGACGACCTGGACTCCACTCAACTCACCGCCCGCGCCACCATCGTGGGCGACCTCGCCGAACAAATCCGCACCGACGCCCAGGACTGGACGCCGAGCACCGCACCGCACTGGGCGCGCCCCCTCATCGGCACCGACCCCACCCTGCTCGGTGAACTCGCGGTCTGGCGCGCCAGCCTGCACGTCGACGACCGCGACATGCGCCCCACCGGCCCAACGCGGTACAGCGCGCTCGAACGTGAGCACCAGCAGCTGCTCAACGCGCGGGTCACCGACGCGATCGGCGATATTCGCCGACCGGTCAACCGATGGGCGCCGACCCTCGAACGCCTCGACGCCCGGATCGTGGCGGACCCGTATTGGCCGGTACTCGCCGACAAGCTCGACGTCGCCGCCCGCGCCGGAATCGACATCGAACCCCTCCTGACCCACGCCGCCGCACTGCGGCCGCTGCCCGACGAGATGCCCGCCGCCGCACTGTGGTCACGCCTGCAACTGGAACCCTCCGCCCTCGACACCGCCACCAGCCACCGCAACCTGCGACCCGAATGGATCACCGATCTGCACGCCGTCCTCGGCGATGACACCGCCGAGCGCGTCATCACCGACCCCGCGTGGCCCCGTGTCGTAGCCGCGATCGACCGCGCCACCGCCACCGCCACCGGCTGGACACCACACCAAATCCTCTCCACCGCCCACGAACTACTGCTCACCGCCCAACCCGACAACACCAACGCCCTGCGCCCAGACCAGCTCGCAAACGCCCTGGCCTGGCGCATCGACGCCCTCCTCCACCACACCCCCGCCCCAGCCAACGACACCGCCAGCAGCCACGAACCCCACCCCACGACCATGCCCGAATCCACCAATCGCCCCGCTTCACAATCCAATTCCGACCTCGAACACAGCCGGAACGACAGCCCACGCCTCAAGGCCGAAGCGGCACAAGCTCCAGGTCCCGAGCCCGCCGCCGATACCGCACTCTGGACCGGGCTTCCCGAACACGTCCGCACGCTGGCGCAACTGATGCACACCGGCCAGATCACCGCCGCGGTCGAAATGCTCGCCGACCTCACCGATATCGCCACCGAAGATCAACGCGCCATACTCGCCGACATCGCGGAAACGCTTTACCGCAACAGCTTCCCCGTCGCCCGCGCACGGCTTCGGTGGGCCGGCGAACGTTACCCCCAGCATCGCGCACTCATCGAAGCCTGCACACCAGACACCGACCCGCACGTCTACCAACCCGGCACCACACGCACCGAACCCGCGTATCGGCGCGAGCGACGCCACGAAGCCGCCCGTGACCGCCACGAATACATCAACCCTGCTCAGCGCCGCGACCCGCTCACCGATGCACAGATCGTTGCCCGCCGCGGGGAGCAGGACTATGTCGATACCCGCGCCCATGTCGACGACCTGCCCTACGACCGCGTCATTCCCGACGGCGTCGTGCATCACTACTACCGTGAGGCACTCCCCGACGACCGCCCGAAGTACTACGCGCTGGACTACGACCTCGCCGCCGTCCCTCACACCCGCTGGCTCGGATGCGTGGCCTGCGGCCTGGAACGCACCCGCACCGACGCCACCCCCGTGCCACCGCGCCGCGCGGACGACGGACTATGCGGGGAATGCCGCGACAACCATGTGCCCGGCATCCCCGACCACGACCCCACCGACCACATCACCGCCCGCTGCGACCACATCACCACCACCAACCCCGCACCCGCAGCCCTCGCGATGCTGCGCCGCGACTGGCGCGCCACCCACAACCCAACCCATCGCGTTGCGATCGAAGCCTGGCTTCGTGACCACCCGCTACCCAACACTGCTACGGAATCAACCTCCGACGGCTCAGCCACCGCTGATCCAAGTGTGAATAATCCGTTGTTTGCACTCACCGACGCTCAACTCGACGAGCGTATCGACCAACTTCACCAAAGCCTCGCGCTCGCCGACACCGACGACTTCCTGTACAGCCCGGCCCAGCACACCCCCGACCACGAACCAGACACCGACGAACGCATCCGCCGCCACACCGCAGCACAACAAGCCATCCGCGACGCCCGCATCGCCGAACAACACCTCCACACCGCAGCAAAACATTTCCACGCCATCGCGACCCAACTCGCCGAAACACGCGCAACCCTCGAAGCCACCCCCAGCTTCCGCCGCAGCACGCGACGTGCACTCCAGACCCGCGTGGACGCCCTCGTCCGCGAACAAATCAACCGCAGCCGCGAGCACACCACCGCGCGTGGTGCCGCACGCCAAGCCAATCGCGCAGCCATCCTGCTGGCCGGAGCCGCCGACAACTGGGACCACCTTCTGCACAGTGATCCAGCAGCTGTGCTCGATCGCCGACGCTCTACACGCGCTGACACCGAGGCCGAAGTCGCGCATACCACCTACATTTATCAACAGCTCGATGAATGCCGCGCCGAACAACACCGGCGCCGCACCCTCGACCCAGCTCAACTGGCACGCGAACAACGTCGTCGACCTGCTCGACCGGCCGACGACATCGATCGAGAACTCAACGAGTCACGCGCCGAAACTCATCGGCAGCGCGATGACGAACTGGGTTTGTGACGTGTCCGCGCGGACGGTATCTCTTCCAAACCGCCGTGGACCGATCTGACGGTCGTTCAGACCGTTTCCGTCACTGGCGCGCCGGGATCGCCACGCGCAATAATTGCCCAGTGGGATTAGCCCCTCGTTCATTCGAACCGCGTGCCACAGCGGAAACACTGTTTGGTGCTGAACTTCGCGCTCGGCGGGTGGCTGCTGGGTTATCGCTGCGCCAGCTGGCACCACTGGTACTTGTCAGCCATGATCTGCTGGCGCGGATCGAGAAAGCGGAGCGACGCCCGCAACCTGATCTGGTGGGTCGTCTGGACGCTGTCCTCAAGACGGGCGGGCGGTTGAGTCGTCTTGCTGCCCCGTTCACAGAGTCTGCCCGCCTGCCGACACGCCGCATCGAACTGGAGCCAGATTCGGCGGAGGTCACACTCCGCGATCTAATCGCGCGGGTGCGCGCTGCGGATCACACGATGGCCGCTGAACACCTCGATGAGGTAGTCGCTTACGCCGAGGCCGCGAAGCAGGTCGTCTTGCGGTTAGCCGAGGCCCATCGAACTTCCCTGCTTCGCGTCATCGCTGAGGCGCAGCAGCTGGTGGGTTGGATGCTGTTCGACCGCGGTAGTGTCGCGCTGGCCGACAAATCCTTCGTTGCCGCCAAACGTGTCGCCGAGCAGGCCGGCGCATTGGACTTGCTGGCGTTTATCGGGGGGCCAAACGCCGGCTTCATGAGCACGTGGACTGGCGATCCCGCACGTGGTGCCGAGCGAGCCTATGCGTCGCTGGCGTGGGCGCGACGGAGTGGCAACCGACGCTTGAACGCATTCGTCTCGACGATGGCAGCGCGTGCCCACGCCAGGTTGGGCGAGGCGGACCTGTGCAGACAAATGCTGGCCACCGCTGAAGTCGAGTTGTCTCGACATCATCCGAGCGAGCCCGATCCCGTCTGGCTGGAGGTGTTCGATAATGCCGCTTTGGCTGGACATCGAGGATCATCGCTGCTCGACCTAGGCCAACTCCAGCCTGCGATCAGCTCTCTGCGCGAGCAGGATTCAGCCAGCCCGGCAGTCTTCGTGCGCAATCGAACTATTTGGCTGCTCGAGCAAGCCGAAGCCCAGCTTCGGATCGGTGACCAGGAAGCCGCCGCATCGTCAGTCGAAGAGGCAATGAACGGAGTCTCCGCAGGCTCGGTTACGCCAAGGGTATTGCACATGTTTCGGTCCGCTGATCTGAAACTGCGCACCTGTGACGGCACGGCAGTCTCGCATGTCAAGGAGAGCTTGGCGACATTCATCGCGGAGTGCGGGTGAGCGGATAGGTTGCCCATCGCATTTCGACCCCTCCTGGCGTTTGATCGATTTCTAGCAGCTCACCTTGCAGTCTGCCTGCGGCAGCACGGAATCGCCCTGGCGCTTCCTCGATGAAACGAGTGCCGCCAGCGACGGGATCACTGAGCAGGGTCGCATGCAGCCCGTCGCGCTCCCATCGGAATACCAATTCGTCAGCTTCCGACCACCAGCTCCCGAGCATCGGTTGAATATGCTGTGGGCAGGGTGGCGCCGGGTGCCACGTCAGCGTTGGTTTCGGCTGCTGCGCTGCTGCGGCCATTTCCAGCACTTCCAGGGCGAGGTCAGCAGCCCTGATCCCTCGGGTGACATTCGCCAAGACCACCACTGTGAGCTCGGTGCCACGGTCCAGCATCAGTGCGGACTGGAAGCCCGGCATAGCGCCGGTGTGTCCGGCGAAGATACGGTCATGTCGCCGCTCCAGTATCAATCCCAGCCCCCAACCGCGTGTCCAGCCGACGGTGTCCACCATGACCTGAAGCGTGTGCATTTTCTCCACTACCGCCACGGGTAGCACCGTCGCGTCGCCTCCACTCAGCACGTGTCCCCAGCGCAACAGATCGCTCGGTGTGGACCACATTTGGCCTCCGACGCCGATCGCAGCCTGGTCCATGACCGGCTCGCGGTGCACGGCATCGCTGTGCGGGTCGAGCCTGTAGCCGACCGCAGCATGCGACGGTGGAGCCCAACTGGTTTGGTTCAGCCCCAGCGGATTCAGCAGAGCTTCCGTAATCGAGGTATCGCACGGTTGATGGGTGATTTCTTCGATGATCTGACCGAGGACTGCGTAGCCGAGATTGGAGTAATGCCAGCGCTCCCCAGCGTCGGCGACTAGTTCGGCATGCTGGAACAGCTCACGGAGTTCCATTCGTGACGGTCCGCGCATGCTCTGCCACATGTCGGTGGGCGCTTCGCGTTGCAGGCCACTGGTGTGGGACAACAGCAGGCGAACTGGAAGGTGGCCGAAGGGGGTGCCCGGGAGGTATCGACCCACCGGGCTATCCAAAAGCAGCTCCCCGCGTTCGACAAGCAGCAAGGCGAGCGCTGCGGTGAAAGTCTTTGTGATCGACCCGATGCGGTAGCTGCTCTCACCAGTGGCAGGAATCGAATTCTCGACGTCTGCGTACCCGACGGAGGCGACAGCGAACTGAACGCCCCTAGCACCGACACCCACAGTCAGGCTTGGGACTCGCGCAGTGGACTGCACCTCGGCTACGCGTGCCGACAGTGCCGCTTGGAAGCCGTTATCCATGAACTCCTCTCCATCAAGCACCAGCATCCCATAAGCCTTTACCGCGTTCTGTGGACAACCATTTTGTCAACAGCAAAAGCCTTCCACGACGCATTCCTGCAGGCCAGGGTAGGACCAGCACTCAGCGCGCCGTCCAGTTCTCTCCGCAGAACTTTGATGGCTGAGCGAGCTGGCTTCCGGATCCGGACCCAGTCAGCCGTTCGTCCGAGTGCCTGGATCCAGGAGGCCGTGGAATGCAGAACACGCAAGCAACCGAGCCACCGAAGCGAACAACGAGTGCAGCCCACACCAGGTGCGCGAGCCCTGCGACGCGACATGCCGCACCGCACCCAGTACGCAGCCAGATAGCGGCTCATGCCGTGGTCAGCGGCCCATCCGGTACGCCGTCGCAAAAGTGATGGTCGGCTGCATCGCTCCCACCGGCCAAGTCCGACGACTACCGAGGAGTTAATGCCATGTGGTTCGGATACGCACGAGCGGAACTTCTGACTACCCCGCAGGCTCGTGATTCCGTCGTGCGGGCGATGCACGAGTACGCCAGCTCGTTCGCGTTTGGTGACGGCCAGGTGGTCATCGAGCCGACCGCGCCGGAGCGGATGTTGCGGGCGCTTGTCGAGGAGGCAGACCGCCAGAATCCCGCCCTCGCGGTGATGCGGCGGTTGGAGTATGTGGCCGCAGCGTGGCACCTGGAGTTGGAGCGGCTCTTCGACGTCGATTCGCCGCGCACACAATCGCTGTGGCGGGTGATGGAGGAGATCGAGGGCCACGGCGGCGGCCATCTCATCGTGCCGTCGCGCGAGCACCTGGCTGGTCTCGGACCATCCGGCAAGGCAGTAATCCAACGGCTCACGCGCATGCCGCAAGCACACATCTATTACCTGCAGACCACTGCCGACCGTCACCCCAAGAGGGTGCCGGAGCCGAAACTTGTGAACTCCGAGGCGCGTCCCGTGAGCGAGCGCGTGTTGGCGGAGTCGAAGGTGGGTGCCATCCCGACGGTGACCCGGTTCGACATCGTCACAGAATTGACCCGCCTGGATTGGTCGGAGCTGATCGAGCCGGTGGACAAGTTGTACATGGCATTGGCTGATGA
Organism: Nocardia abscessus NBRC 100374; assembly: GCF_000308455.1. Lineage (GTDB taxonomy): Bacteria > Actinomycetota > Actinomycetes > Mycobacteriales > Mycobacteriaceae > Nocardia > Nocardia abscessus. The sequence goes on from NZ_BAFP01000273.1 coordinate 90,227, forward strand.
CGCCAATGCCGCAGCGAAGGCTGCCGGTGAACTCGGCATCAGTCCTTTCGGCCACCAAGGCGTCATCCGCCTGCTGCAGCGGGACGACGGACAGTTGATGGTCGAGTTACAGGAGTCCCGCCACCGCGACGACGCGCCCACCGCGGCCCTGACTGGGCTGTGCGCGCACATCGACCGGTACACCGAGCGTGGTCACACGTTCACCCGATGCACACTGTCCCCGCAGCCAGCGTCACCGCCGATCCGACCCACCGAACATTCGGGCAGGCTGTCGTGAACCGCGCGCCGTTGGAGCGAACGGCCCACAAGCCGCCCCACGGCGGTGGCGATGTCGGTGCGGCAGCATTGCTCACACCCGAGCAATTGCTAGCCGCGATCTCCGGCCACCTCGACGCCGCTAGCGGGTCGGCGCTCATCGGGTTCGCCCGTGAACTTGCCGATCTGCACGCCACGCTGCTGTCATCTCGCCTCAATCGACACCAGCATTCCTCCGATTTCGACGCGATGAGCGTGCGTGAGCAGGTCGAGGCGGTCGTAAGTGAGATCGATTCATGGGCGGTGTTCCATCTGCCACGCCCGAACGGTGCACGCAGGCACACCCATTCCCTTGGTGAGGTGATCAGTCATGTCGCGGCGACCTACGCCGCTGCCTGGTGGACCATCCGCCACACCGGCGACGAGCAGCTGCGTCACGAGGCGTGGTTCCACCTAGCCCAGGTGCGGGAGGGCTACGCGGATCTGCTGGTGGATATCCATGCCCGTCGGGTGGAGCTGCCCCTGGGATGGCGCGGTATCCGCCTCACACCATGACCACGAGAACAGGAGCGATACGACCGGTGGATGCGCATGTTCCGAGCCTGGCCGGGCTGCCGCAGGCGAGCGAGTGGATCACCCACTTCGCCGCGCAGCTGCCCGTGCACGGCAAACCTCACCACCTGCGGGCTGTCCTCGCTGCTGCAGGACTGCGAGCGAGAGCATGGTTACGCGATCGAGCGTCCAGGAGCGGTACTGCTGGGGCGAGCAGCCACAGGCTGGAGTGGGTGGCGATGCTGTCCGCGTCGATAGTGGACGCGCATCATCGCCGAGTCCAGGCCACCAACCCGGACACAGACGTGCTTGACCGCGAGATCGCCTGGTGTGTCAGGACGATGAACGCGAAAATCGCCGTGCTGGTCGACGTGCCCGCCGGACAGGTCGATGTCGGGCGACTGGTGTCGGAGATGGCGCAGCGGTGGGTGACTTATGCGCAACGCCCGCAGGACGGGACCGCTGTGACGGGTGTGCTCGCCGCGCAGCGCGCCTACAACGCCCGGGTCGAGCAGCTTTCGACGCTGGCGCGGGGAGGCACATCGTGAGCCGACCGGACTGGTACATCACTATCCCCAGCGCCCGCACCGTGTGGCGCACACTGCGTGCCCCGGCATTGGATCCCAGCGACTACGCCCACCCCGAGATCCTCACCGCCACCGTCGGGCTACTGCACGCCCACCAGCGGCAGCTGACATCGTTCGGGCAGATCGAGACGCTGATCTCAAGCAAAGCCGCTCGGCCGGACTGGGCGGTGGCTGGCGAGCATTTCGCCCGAACGACTCGCGAGATCCACGAGTTGATGGCGCGGATCGACCTCCACGTGCACGACCTGCTCATCGAACACGCGATCGACTTCGGTCACGCTCGCCCGCATTCGCATGGCCTCGGCGAGGCGCTGTCGCGCCACACCCGTTCCTGGGCACGCGAAATGACCGCCGACCGCGACTTCGTTCCCACTTCCGTCGCGGCCCACGCGCTGATCGAACAGGCGCGCGACTACAACCGTCTCGTCGAACGCATCGTCAGCGGCCGGGTGCACCTTCCCAACCAGGTCTCCCTCACCGGGAGCGCTCTGTGAGGCCCCTGCACCCGCCGGTGGCTCCTGATGCGCCGATCGCGCTCGGTTACATGCAGGTCCCGCTGCTGACAGAACCCGACCGTACCGGTGGGCTCATGCGGCACCGCGCGCAGAGCTGGGGTTATCGCTGGGGTGGAACACATCTGGACCACCACACCCACGGCGGCACGATCGCCGCCCTAGCTCGGCACGCCAGCCGCGAGCCCGATGTCTGGTTGATCGTCGTCCCCGACGCCACCCACCTACCTGGCGGTCGACGGCTGCTGACCACCCACACCATGGTCATCCGCATCGTCACCGCAGACACCGACGACGGCGCCACCCTGCACCGCCCCACCCCCATCCCCGGCGTCTCGATAGCCGCCCTCATCACCCGCCCCACGCGCGAGGACACATTCGAAGGACTCCTGTGAGCACACACTCGGCAACGCCACCGTTGCCCGACATGAACCGTCTAGTCGCGCTCTGGGACGGCGTAGCGGACCCAGTGACGAACCTTGAGCACGCCGCTCGAGTCGCGGTCACGTTGTGGATGACCTGTCTCGACGGGGTGGACTTCTCGAATCCCAATGACTTGCAGGAACGACTTCTCAGAGGGGCAGGAGCTGATCCGGATCGCACCATCGCCCGCGTGATCGATGACGAAGTGACCTGGTATCTGGGGAACAGGCCGGAATCGGTGGCGCTTGTCGATGACGACTTCCCGGAGATCGTGACAGCCGGGGAATTGATCGATCGACTCTCCATGTGGATCGCGATCTCCGCCAAATGGCCTCCCGATTTGGGTGACTGCCCGTTCGTACCCGCCATCGCCGAGTTCGGTCGGCGCTACGACGCGCTTATGACCGGCCTCGTCACGAATAGTCGCCGTCAACCACGCCGCCGCGCTGACGGTGTGCCGCCGGTCGAGCGACCGCGACGCATCGAGCTGATAGCCGTTCCCCACCGCGACGGCGGCCGACAGCAAGTCGCTTTGCGTTCGCCCGCGACTGACTCGCGCTGACCAACCACAGCTACAGCCCGTCACCCACCTCAGCGGCATCTTCGCAGGCGTCGCCACCAAGTCACATGCCACCACACTCGAAAGGATCCTCTTTGCGCACGTCACCTCACCACGACTGTCCCGATGCGCCATCGTCTCGGCCCGTGGCGCAGCCGACGGGTCCTGCGGTGTTCGATCGCCAGATCGTCGTGTTCGACACCGATATCGGTCATGACCTCGATGATGCGTTGGCGCTGTGGGTCGCGGCCGCAGTCGTCGCGGACCTGATCGTGGTCACCAACGACGAAACTCCCAGCCACGACCGCGCCCGCTACGCCCGCGCCTTCCTCGACCGCGTCGGCCGCCGGGACGTCCCCGTCGTCGCCGGCAGTGCACTCGACGGTTCCGCCGACCGGTTCGTTATGCACGGCCACATTCCCGAGGCGCGGCCGGTGCACACCGATGTAGTGGACTTCCTCTCCAGCGTGTGCGAGACCTCCACCCGCAACATCATCTGGGTCGGGTGCGGACCCGTCTCCAACCTCGCCGAGTTCTTCATCACCTGCCCCCACCACATCGAGCAGATCGAGTTCACCATGCAGGGCGGCTGGCTCGACCACTACCGCAACCCCAGCCGCGCCTCGCACAACCCGCGCATGGACCCCGCCGCATTCGGGCTGGTACTACGCGCCACCCAGCAACCCCGGCTCGTGATGTCCACCCACACCAACACCCCAGAAATCGCCGTCGGCCCCGACTCTCACCTGTACACGTGGCTGACCGCGCCCGACGCACCATCGTGGGCCGAACTCGTCGCCGCCAACGCCACCGAATGGTTCGCCCACCGGCCCTCCAGCTGGATGAACGACCCGGTCACCCTCGCCGCCGCCCTCGGCGTTCCGGCCGTCGAATTCGGCACCGAAACCGTGCGGATCGCCGCCGACGGCCGCATCACCCGCGACCCCACCGGACGCCGCATCGAGGTCTCCACCCGCATCGACTACCCCGCCGCCCACGCCTGGCTGTCCGAAGTCCTGCCCCTGAATCCGCCACCGCAGTGATCCGACCAGCCGAACCCGTGACGACCGCTTGAAAAGGAAATTTCGACACCATGCCCCTCCGCACGGCCCTCACCACGCTGTTCTATCTGCTCGCCGCGCACGTGCTCTTCGACGCCATCACCAGCCTCGCCCGTCGACGCGTTGCCGCCGCGACCCATGACGTTCTCACCCACTACGGCACCGACGACCACGACACCACCACCGGCACGCCCCACCACTGAGTCGAGCTTTCGCGGCCTCATCGACCCCCAGCCCGGATCAGAACAAGGACTCCGCCAAATACTCTCAACTGCAAGGACTCCCATGATGGAACAAGGAACTGTGAAATGGTTCGACAACACCAAGGGCTACGGGTTCATCGCCCGCGACAACGGCAGTGACATCTTCGTCCACCACTCCCAAATCCTCGCCGACGGTTACCGCACACTCGACGCCGAGCAGCGCGTCCAGTTCACGATCGGCAAAGGCAGGAAAGGCCCCACCGCACAGCAGGTTCAACCGCTGTGACCGCCACCAGCACGCACCGCACCGGCATCCCCCAGACCGTCACACCGCCACCACGCGCTGTGCGCAAACAGCGCGCCCGTCAACGCCTGCTGCAGGCGGCCACTGACCTGTTGCTCACCGACGGCTACACCGTCACCTCCATCGACCAGATCGCCGAGCACGCCGGATACGCCCGCAGCGGGTTCTTCGCCCACTTCGATCACCTCCAGCAGATCGGCCACGACGTCGCCGACCGGCTCACCCGCCACGCCATACGAAGAATCGGCTGCTTCCAGCCACGTGACCGCGACCAGCTGGTCACCACCCTGACCAGGTGGGCGTCCATCCTTATCACCAAGCCCGGATGGATTCGCCTGGAACTCGACCTCGCCGCCCTCGACCCGGCCAGTCGCGCCCAGGTCATCTGGCGGCTCAACCAGCTGCGCGATGAGGTCAATCACCTGCTCACGAGCAGCACCGACCTACCTGATCCGAGTATCGATCTCGACCATAAGATCTCGTATCTGCTCTCGATGATCGTCGGCATGGCTACCCAACACACCGGTGACCTTCACGCGTCGCGGGCCCCAAGCCGCGACAAGATCGAGCTCGTTCTACGCACCGCCGGAATCGCCTGAGACCACCGCAACGACCGGCCTTGCCCTCACGTGCATGGAGTGCCGATCACGGCTCCGCCGCCGCCCACGACGCGAATCGGCGCGCGCCACCGACAGATCACCGCAACGCCGACACCCTCACCGCCGCAGAGCAACACGCGAGCGAGTCCAGCAGACGCCCGAGCTGGGCCGACCACGACCGCAATCCTCCTGGGAGTTCTGTATGCCCGATCCTGTACCCGACACCGGTGTTCGCGCACCGGTCGGAGTCGACACCACCCGCGCGAGCATCGCCCGCGTCTACGACTACAGCCTCGGCGGTAAGGACAACTACGAAGTCGACCGCTACGTCTTCGACAAGCTGTGCGAAGTCGCGCCCCACCAAGCCGAGGTCTCCCACATGAATCGCCGCTGGCTACACCGCGTCGTGCGCTACCTCACCACCATGGCGGGTGTCGATCAGTTCCTCGACCTCGGCGCCGGACTACCTACCGCCCTCAACACCCATACCGTCGCACAACGGGAGAACCCCGACGCTCGTGTCGTCTACGTCGACAACGACCCGGTCTGCCATATTCACGGCCGAGTGCTGCTCGAAACCAACCCCAACACCCGGTTCGTCCTGGCAGATCTCACCCAACCCGAGTCGCTGCTGCGGCACGCCGACATCATCTCTCATCTCGACCTCGCCCGACCGGTCGCGCTGATCCTGTGCGGGATCCTCCACCACGTCGACGACGCCCTGGACCCGCCTGCCATCACTCGCCAGTACATCGACGCTCTCGCACCCGGCTCGTATCTGGCGATCACCTATTTCTGGGACCCCGACGACGGCTCCGCCGCCCACGACCTGGCGCGGGAGCTTCAACGCCGGTTCACCGAGACGGGGTTGGGCTCCGGCTGGTATCGCACCCGCCGGGAAATCCTCGACTACTTCGGTGACCTCGAGATCATGGCACCGGGCCTGGTGGAACTCGATGACTGGTGGCCCGCGGGTCCGGCTTTCCGACCCCGTCTGCTCGAGGAGCAGCTCATGCTCGGCGGCCTCGCTCACAAGCCGCGTTCCGCCCGGGTCGTGCAGATGGTCACCCGATGAGCCGCAACCACCATCCCCGAGTCCTGCGGCACCCCACATTGCGCGCGCACACCAGCGACAATCCGCAGTTTCGGAAGGTTCGGTCACACCGACGGCAACTATGGCGGGGAAGTTCGAGCCGCATCGCCCGTTTTTGCTGGTCATCTCGGTCACTCGGGCTGCGTAGATGGGGTTCGGGATCAGCGCGGCGTCGCGGTGACCTACCTGCTAATTTCCCGGTTATGCCCGCTCGCGACGACAAGACTGTCGGCCTTGTACTGGTCACCTACCAGAGCGCGGAGGATCTGCCGCCGTTCCTGGAGTCGCTACCGGCGGCGGTGGAGGCCTACAGCCTCGACGTCGTCGGGGTCGACAACACCTCCACCGACAACAGCGCCGACCTCGTCGAAGCATTCGGCGGCACGGTCATCCGCAACAGCAAAAATGTCGGGTTGGCCGCCGCGATCAACCAAGGCGCCGCCGCCACCAATGCGGGCTGGATCCTGGTCGCCAATCCCGACACACGCTTGGCGCCGGGATCGATCGCCGCGCTCGTCGACACCGCCGCGGCTGATGACCGGATCGGGATGATCGGGCCGAAGGTCGCCCGCCTCGACGGCACACCGTATCCGACCGGCCGACGGTTCCCCTCCCTCGCGGTCGGGATCGTGCACGCTCTGCTGGGCGGGGTGTGGCCCACAAACCCCGCCACCCGCCGGTACTTCGGTGAACCGGTGACAACGGTCAGCGATGTGGATTGGATCTCCGGCTGCTGCATGCTGTTTCGGCGCGAAGCCTTCGACGCCATCGGTGGGTTCGACACCCGCTACTTCCTCTACTTCGAAGAAACGAAAGTGGCACTCGACATGCACCGCGCCGGATGGCGGGTCGTGCTCGACCCCAGCGTCGAGATCCGTCACCGCGAAGGCGGCAGCATGCGCTCGGCTCCGTTCCGCAAGATCCGCAGCCATCACCGCAGCGCCCTGCGCTTCTACTGCGACTACCACCAAGGTTCACCCTGGCTGCTGTTCGCACCACTCGTTGCGGCGGGACTGGTCGTGCGTGGTGCGCTGTCGGTGCTGCGGACCGCGGTCACACAGCGCCTGACCCGCTAGGTCGCTCTGCCTATCCGGAGCTGTCCGGACCTGCTGGAAGGATTCCTTCGTGCATTACTGGGCACCGTGGCACGGCGGCGGCTGATCGGCACCAGGTCATAGAGACCCGTTCCGGAAGCTGCTGGTTGTGCTTTCGCCACTGGGTGAGATCACGATGGTGGTACCAGCAGCGAGCAAGGCGGTTGGATTCTTAGCCGGAGGTTCGCCTCGTAAAGGCCAATCAGGCTTGCCGAGTCTCGCTCTACCGCACGACCGGGGCCCGCACCGTGGTGCTGTGGTTTCCTGGTTGCTTCGCTATCGGTCGGGTGGCCAGCGCTGTTCACACCATATTGTGGATGGCTTGGTGAAATCGCCAGGCGTCGGCGACGATGTCGGCCAGCTCGGGTCGTTCAGGCTTCCATCCGAGCTGTTGGTGTGCTTTCGCGCTGGATGCGATGCAGACGGCGGGGTCGCCTGGACGCCGGTCGGCGATGTGGACGGGGAAGTCGGCACCGGTGACGTCACGGACGGTGTTGAGGACCTCGCGATTGGTGTAGCCGGAGCCGTTGCCGAGGTTGTAGATCTCGTGGCGGCCGGGTTGCACAGCGTCGAGGGCGAGCAGGTGGGCGGCGGCGAGGTCGGCGACGTGGATGTAGTCGCGGACGCAGGTGCCGTCCCGTGTTTGGTAATCGGTTCCGAACAGGGTGAACGTATCGCGTTGTCCGCCAGCGGCTTGCAGCAGGATTGGGATCAGGTGTGATTCTGGGTCGTGGCGTTCGCCGAGATGACTGCCGTCGGTGCTGACCACGGCGCCTGCGGCGTTGAAGTAGCGCAATGACGCCGCACCCAAGGTGGTGGAGGCTCCGCATTCTCCGGCGATAAGGTGGTCGACAGTGGCTTTTGTTGCTGCGTACGGATTTTGGGGACGCACTTCAGCGGTTTCGTCGAATGCGGAGTTGCCGTCGCCGGTGTACATCGACCCGGTGGATGAGAAGATCAGGCGGGGCACCTCGGCGGCGCGGATCGCGCGCAGCAGGGCCAGCGACCCTTCAATGTTGTTGAACCAGTATTTCTCCGGGTTGCGCACGGATTCGGCGACCTCGATCGAGGCGGCGAAGTGCAGGACACCGTCGAAGCCAGCGGCCGGGGTCACGATGTCGGCGGCTTGGTGGATCGACATGTGATGGAACCGCGCCGCGGTGGGCAGGTTGGTTGCCACTCCGGTGGAGAGATCATCGAGGATCTCCACGTCGTGGCCGGCGTCAACGAGTTGGTGGGCGACGACCGAGCCGATGTATCCGGCGCCGCCGGTGACGAGCAGCTTCACGGGGTCGAATTCTCCTTCTAGCCAGTGTTATTCGCTGAGTATGGCGGTGGCGACGATATAGCCCTTGGGGTCGCGCCACACTTCGCCGCGGTGGTTGGTGAACCATTCCTCGATATTGGCGGTGACTGCGGCAAGGATTGCGGCCCGGTGTGGGCTGTCGTGACTGACGCCGCAGAACGAGAACAGGGCCTCAGCGAATCGGATGAGCGGTGCCGCGGTGTCGAAAATGAGGGCGTTGTCGAAGCGGCGGATCTGCGTATCGGGGAATACCGCCCGCATCATGGGTGCCAGCGTGGTGGAGTTCACGCTGTTGGTCAGTTCCTCGGCTGGGTTCAGGCCGCAACGGCGGGCGTGGTCGAGGACCAGTTGCCGTGTGCGCGTGCAGGTGCCAGGGTGGTTGACCGTTACCGCGACGCGGCCGCCCGGGCGGGTGATGCGCCGCAGCTCCCGCAGCGCCTGCCCGGGGTCGGGCACGTGGTAGAGCATGTGCCGAGCCGTGGTCCGGTCGAACTCGCCATCGGTTAAGGGCAACTGTTCGGCGTTGCCGAGCACCCCGGACACCCCCGGCCGGGCGTCGGCGGTTGTGACCATCGCGGCCGAGTTGTCCACGCCGACGAGGCGGCCGCGGTGTCCGTGCTCGGCGAGCTGGGCGAGGAAGCGGCCGTCGCCGCACCCGATATCGGCTAACGCTTCCGTGCCGGTCAACTCGAGCGCGTCGAGTACTGCGCTGATTGGATCGTCAGGGTGTTCACTGTGATGGGTATGGGTGTCGATACGTACCTGCAACGGTGTGGTCGTGGCGTATTCGGACGACAGGGTGGGGCCGCTGGTGTTCATGTGCAGGGGTCCTCCTCAGCTGTGGTTTCGGCATCGGGGTAATGCAGCTCTCCGGCGGCCACGACCAGCGATGGTGTGGTCAGCATTTCGAGATTGCGTGTCGGGTCGCCCGCGACGGCGATCAGGTCGGCGGATTGTCCGGCGGTGAGCGTACCGGTGAGGTGCCCGATCCGGAGCGCTTCGGCGGCGCGGCGGGTGGCCAGGTCGATTACCTCTGTGGGGGTGTAACCGAGATCGGTGTAGGCGCTCAGCGAGTCGGGGTAGCGGTGATAAGGGGTGTGCGGGATCCCCGCATCGCTGCCGGGGATCAACTGCACCCCAGCTTCGAGCATGATCCGCAGATGTTCGCGCCGGACCGGCCACGGCAACCGCCCCGAGGCGTCTCGCGCGTGGTGGTTGATGGTGGGACACACCATCAGGCGCCGGTCGGCGATCTCCCGGATCAAGCCGTGATCGAGGTCGAAACCGTCGCGGGTCATCCACGTGCAGTGCTCGAGGGAGTCGACACCCGCACCTACTGCTTGCCGGATTCCGGCGGTGCCGTGGGCGTGCGCGGCTACCGGGAGTCCGTGGTCGTGAGCGGCGGCGACGATATGAGCTAGTTGCCGGTCGCCGAACTGCGGATCGTAGGGGGAACTACGGCCACCAGCGGTGAAGCCGCCGGTAACCATGATCTTGATCCAGTCCGCGCCGCGTGCTGCGTTGGCGGACACGATGCGAACAATATCCGCGGCTGTGGTGACCGTGCCGCCGAGGGCGTGACAGTGTCCTCCAGGCACCGTGAGCGGGATCGTCGCCGTGAGCACTCGCGGTGCCGGATCGGCGTGATGGAGGGTGAGGGTGTCGATGTCGATGTATCGAGGGGCGCCGAGGTCGCGCACGGTCGTGATACCCGCGTTCAGCAGCTGCCGGACTGCGTTGCGGATGGTGGCGGCGACCACGGTGCGGGTGGTGGCCTGGATCGCTGCAGGTGGACACGCTGTACCGCCGAAGGCCAGATGCACGTGGGTGTCGATGAGGCCAGCAAGCAGTGTGTCCGCAGGCAGACTGATTCGTTCGGTCTCGGGCCTGGCCCATTCGGAAGGGATCTCGCGCGGGTCACCAACCCATGCGATGCGCTGTTCGGCGAGGACCACGGTTCCTGGAACGAGTGGGTCACCGAGTCCGGTGAGGACCCGCGCCGCGTCGAGGATGCGGATCGTCACGTGGTCGGCTCCGTCGGTGTGTGGCGGTCGGGGTCGGCGTAGATCTCGATGACCAGCGTGCCCGGCGCAACGGTCGCGGCGTGGGGCACCTGGTCGGCGAGGCTGAAACTCTCCCCTGCCCTCACCGTGCGGGTGCTGTCGCCTGCCGTCAATGCCACATGGCCGGTGATCACTACCCCGATCTGTGGACCGTGCTGGTGGCGCGGCACGGTCGCACCGGCGGGGAACGACCACAGCACCACCTGACCGTGTTCGCTGGCGAGCAGTCGTCCATAGCCACCGGGAAAGGGTGTGTCGATGGCGGGCAGAAGCTGCACCCACTCGGGCCAGTCATTCATTCGCGAAGCTCCTGACGATGGTGGCATTCACCACGGTGGGTCCGTGGTAGCCCGGTACCGGACGTGCGCCGAAGTTGTGTGGGCCCAGGGCCGCGTAGTAGTCGCGGCGCAGGCCTTGAAGATGTTGGCGCATAATGCGATTCGGGTGCTCGACGCCACGACTGAACTCCACCGGCGATATCCGCGTCAGCGCCTCGAGGAAGTGGTGGGCACTGGTCAGGGTGCCGGGATCGATCGCGGCAGCCACCACGTGCAGCGCCGAGGCCGCCGACCGGCGATACTGCTGCGGCCCGTAGAGGATGATCGTGGCAGCCAGCACCGCGTACTGGAATCCGTCGAGCAGATGCACCGTCGGCCGGATCGAGTGCAGGGCGGTAATCAGCTCGCGGTGCCCGACAGGCACGCCGAATAATCGGCAGGCGCTCGCCACCACCAGGTCATAGATTTGCTCGGCGGTGATCGGCATCGGCGCGCTGCGCTCGCGGGCTTGCACCAATCGGGCGACATCGGCTCGATCGAGCATCGCGCATGCCGCCGCATCATCGACCAGCGCGCTGTAGCGTTGCGGGCCGATCTCGTCGCGGGCGGCGACCGCGCGCAGCGCTTCCAACGCCGTCTTGATCCGCCACGGGTTGGCCGACAGCGGGCTGTCTGGGCAGTAGATCGTCGCCAGTTGATGCGTCAGGCCCTCGAGCCCTTCGCGTTTGCCGATGCGTGGATCGGCGAGACCGGTCGCTGAGGGGCCGGCCATCGGGTAAGCGGCGGCGTGGTGGAGGTCGGCGCCGAAGCGGCCGGATACCCTTCGCAGGTCCCCGCGGTGCACGGTGAACACCGTGGTGTCGATGTCGGGATGCCGTTCGAGCACGTAGCGCGCGAATTTCTCCATGCACACCTGCGCGTCACTGGGCTGGTCGATGACCGCGACGAGGTCCACATCCGACCCGAGCCGGTACACCCCGCCCCGGCACCGCACCGCCGGTTCCCCACGCGCGAGCGACCCGGATACACAGACGCTGCTCCCCTCACCCAGGTGAATGCGTGCGGACTCGCACACCGTGTCGGCATAGTGCTTCAGGACTTGATTGACCCGGATCCGGGCGGCAGTCGTCGCGGTCGCGGTGTGAGTGAACCAGTCGCGCATGTAGCTGGTCATGATGGGGGCTCCACGGCTTCGCTGATCGCCGACATTTCCTGATCGCCCGCGCCACGAGCCATCGCGTGCTGGAACCGGTCGCTGGCCGCGCTGATCAACGGCGGCACCGACTCGCCGAGTGCGGTCCGCAGGTAGTGCAGATCCTTGGCGATGACCGCCACAGAGCAGTCGGTCAGCGGGTGCGCACCGCGGACCATCGCCGCGCCGTATGCACTAGCGACCGGCGCGGCCCACCCGTAGCGTGACCACACCTCGACAAGCTGTTTGAGATCGAGACCGAGCACGGTCGCGGCATCGAGTGTTTCGGCGAGCCCAGTAATGATGACCGAGGCCAGCGCGTTGTTGAGCAGTTTGACCGTGGCCGCCGCCGGCGCGGGACCGACATGGATCACCTCCTGGGCGACTACCCGCAGCAGTGGGTCGGCGGCGGCGCGGTCGGCGGTCGCGCCCGCCGTGAATGCCACCAGGGTCCCGTTCTCGGCTCCTGGACGGCTGCCGGTCACCGGTGCCAGCACCGGGCGGGCCGTGGCCTCGGCGGCCTTGCGCATCCAAAGACCGGCGTAGGTGGGGGTGAGCGTGGAGCTTTCGATGACGATCGCGTGGGCGGCGGTGCCGAGTGCGCCTTCCTCACCGAACCACACCGAGCGGCTGGCTTTGTCATCGTGCACAAAGGACCAGACCGCGGCCGCGCCTTCAGCGGCTTGGGCCGGCGAGGCGCACACGATCGCGGGCCCGTCGATCGCGGCGGTGGTGCGGTTGTAGCGGCGCAGCTCAAAACCCTGAGCGTGCAGGGTCTTCGCGACGGTGTTGGCCATGATCCCGGCACCGAGTACCGCCACCGTGGTCGCCTCACTCATCGCCGCCTGCCTTCCGGTACAGCAGCCACACCATGGTAGGAGCGAATTCGGCCCGGATCTCGAGCTGCGGGTATCGGGCGGCGACATCGACCGAGGCGATGCACGCGTCGACCTCGGCGTGTGCGGCTGCGCGGGCGGCCAGAGGTTTCGCGTTGACCGAAACCTGCCGCGCCGCGGGAACGTGACGGGTTGCGAACACTCTGGTGGCTGGATGTGTGGCTATCGTGGCGATGACCCCGCCTCGGCCGATGTCGCGGCGCACCGCCAGGCACATCGGCTTGGTCGGGCTTTCCCAACAGCGCTCCAGCCGCAAGGCTGCGGTGTGGGTGAAATGCTGGTCCACCCACGAATCCACGATGTGGGCCTCCTCGTCGAGCGCCAGGTATCCCGCCGCGACCAGCGCGCGCAGCCGCGGGTCGTCGGCCGCGGCGCGCATCGCCTCAGGAAAGGAATCGACCAACAGCACGTCGTTGGTGTGCTTGTCGGCTTCGGTGTGGGCGTCGGTGCCGGGCGGGCCCAGCGTGACGATCGGTGCATCCAGATGGAATGCCGCGGGTGGTTGCTCGCACACCGTGATCGCCTCGTTGGGGCAGCATGCGGCCGCCGCACGCGCCTGCCGCAGAGCGAGTGTGGTGCCCTCGACGGCGACGACGGCACCGTCGGCGAGCTGGAGGTGGTGTCCGGCGATCGGTAGGCACACTCCGGTGCCCGCGCAGCGGTGGCGGTCGACGATCAACCTCGCGTCCATGCCACGTCCAATCGTTCGAGGGAACGCACCACCCGACCGTGCCGCCAGGCACAATCCTCGGTGGAGTCGGCCAGCCTCAACGCTGGCAGCCGGGTGGTGAGGGTTTCCAGGGCGACACGAGCCTCCAAGCGGGCCAGGCCCGCGCCGACGCAATAGTGGGCGCCGTGCCCGAACGCCAGATGCGCCAGCTTCGTGCCGCGGTCGAGGATCAGTTCGTCTGGGTGCTCGAACACCTTCGGGTCTCGGTTGGCGACGTGCATCGCCGGGATGACCGCCTCTCCCGCCCGCACCTGTACCGGCCCGAGCTCCACATCCACGGTCGCGACCCTCGTGAAACCACCACCCACCCCAACTGGTACGAACCGCAACAGCTCCTCCACTGCCGCTGCGATCGCGTCCGGATGGTCGACGAGATGCTGATAACGACGCCGTTCCCGCAACAGCGCGAACAGCGCGCTAGACAAGAACACCGTCGGTGATCCCCGGCCGCCGATGAGGCAGGCGATGATCAGGTTCAGCACAGCCTCATCGGTGCTCACCGATTCACCGAGCATCCCAAACAGCCCCCGAGGGTTCTGCTCAGCCATCGCCCGCGCCAGCGTCTCGCATTCCCCGCGCGCAGCCGTCAGGGTTTCGGAGCTGGCGTCTCGTGCGGTGAGCGCATCACCCAGCGCGAACACCTGGTGACGGAACTGCTCAGGTACATCGAACATTTCGCACACCACCGCCGCCGCGAACGGTTCGGTGAACCCTGACACGATGTCGGCGGTGTTCCCCGCGGCCTCGAGCTCATCGACCAGGCCATGGGCCAGCGCAGTGATCGCGGGGGCCATCGCGGCGATCTGCCGTGGGGCGAACATCCCCGCGATCATCGTGCGCAGCCAGGTGTGCCGAGGTGGGTCGGTCGCCAGAATCGCCCAGTCCGGCAGCACTTCGGTCGACAACCGCGCCACCTCCGGCCGATTGGCTTGCTCCCGCGAGAAGACCGGATCGGCCCGCAGAACTCGGCGCGCCAATTCATGATCGGTGACCAGCCACGCATGCGCACCGCTCGGTAGCTGCACGGCCGTGACCGGGCCGCAGTCGCGGTAGTCCGCCTCGAGATCCAGCGTATGGACCTCCCCGAACGGATACCGCCGCGGACACAACGATGTCGGGTGATCAAGGCTCATTTCGAGCACACTCCTTCACTGACGACGCGAGTGAGAATTAGTTCGCGGCAAGGGAATTCGGCACATTGCGCGCTGGCGCTGATTCGACCGATCTGACGTTCAATCGCTGATCCAACGGTATTCTGGCCAGGCCGGTCGCTGAACTGACCGGCAGTACGAGTTCCCCCGGCGCCGTCGCGCACACGCAGAGGACAGTCGATGGGCACGCCCCGCGAAACACCGATCCCCGGTCAGGGTTCGCGTTTCGGTGCCGTGTCGGGGTTCCTGCTCAAACTTCTGCGCGAGGCCGCCCAGCTCACGCAGGCCGACTTCGCCGAACGGCTCGGGGTGGACATCTCCACTGTCCACGGCTGGGAAAGCGGCCGCAGACCCCTTGCCCACCTGCGCGCCGGGGATTTGACCCGCATCCGGATGCTTCTCACCCGCCATGGAGCACCATCGCAGGCCATCATGCTGCTCACCGACGCTCTCGAAGCCGACCTCGTCATCGGCGACACTGTTGGCATCGAACCCCACACCATCAACGCCGACGCTCACCCGCTCGCGGTCAGCATCCACCAGCGCACGCTGGCCAACCTCATTACCTGGCCCATCACCGGCCGCCCGCCCGTACAGCTCGCCGGGCTGACCGGCCGGCGCGGCCGCGGACCCCGACCGTCCAGCCCGGTCATCTCCACCATCGACCGTGAGCGGTTCTTCGATCATCTGCTCCTGGTCGCCGACCGGTGTCGATGGCCCGACGAGGCGCTGCTGCGCCGACAGGCCATCTTTCTGCTCGGTTTCGACAACCGCGGCGACTCCGCCGACTGGTTGGCCGGCGAACTGACCCATGCCCTGCATACGGTCTCGCACACCGATGTGCCCGGCTGGTTGCGAGTACGATCCTCGGCCATCGCGTTGTCCGCTACCGGCGACCGAGATCCTCTGCGCGCCTATCTGACTCGGCTGCGAGATAACCCAGACCAACAGCTGGCGAATCTGACCTATTACGCCTATTGGGTCGGTGATCTCGGCGACATCGTGTTCACCGACGACGCCGCCATGATTCGCGCTGACCCGCGCACCTGGTCGGGCGAGCGGCTGCTGCGGCATCTGCTCGACCGCCTGCAACCCGGCGCCAAGCAAGCCGACCTGTACGCCCACACCCTCGCCGACCTGATCGCCAGCCATCCGCACCTGCTCGCGGCCCACCCCACCCTGCGCGCAGCCACCCACACGGCGATCGACCGAATGTCCAGCGACACCGATCTGATGCCCCAGACCCGCCAGGATCTGGCTAACGTGGCCTACGCAGTACGACTGTCCAGCCGATGACCCGGAGGAACAACCATGGATGCACACCAGCTGGGTCCTGACGCCGCAGCCGAAATCGCTACGTTTGCCTTCGAAC
Organism: Nocardia abscessus NBRC 100374; assembly: GCF_000308455.1. Lineage (GTDB taxonomy): Bacteria > Actinomycetota > Actinomycetes > Mycobacteriales > Mycobacteriaceae > Nocardia > Nocardia abscessus. The sequence continues at coordinate 106,457 of NZ_BAFP01000273.1, forward strand.
TGGGCAACCTCAAACGAGAGCCCCGCAAAGGCTGGCGCCAAGCGCTCGTGCCCAATCCTGAATCGGTCGCCGACCACACCTGCCGCACCGCACAGCTCGCATCCATCATCGCCGCTGGTGAAGGCGGCGATCCCGCCACCGCCGCACACATGGCGGTCTGGCACGACAGCCAAGAAACCCGCAGCGGCGACAACAACAAGACTTCCAAACCGTTCATGACCCTCGTCGACCACGAAACCATCACCGCCGCCCAGGTCCAACGGCTCCCAGAAGCGGTGCGAAACGCCGTGCAGCAGACCGTCAGCGAGTACGAGGCCCAAGCCACCGTCGAGGCAGTCGCGGCCCGCGACGCGGACAAACTCGAATGCCTTTTCCAGGCCATCGAGTACCGCGCCGCGGGCAACACACTGATGCAGGAATGGATCACCGATTCGTATGCGGCACTGAAAACCACCACAGCCATACGCATCGCCGATGCCGCCCTCACCACTTCCCCGCTGAGATGGCGACAGTAATTCCAGCTTGCCCAATGCGGCCGCACTACCAGCCCGGCACGCGGCGAACGGCATGTCGCTGCATCCCGAGCCAGCATTGAGATCAGCCGCCGCCGAGAGGCGCCCGTGATTACCGCAGATCCGCTGTAACCGGACTGGCCCGTTTCCAGCCGCGATATAGGACCCTGCTAGAAGGGGGGAGGCCACGGCGGCATGCACGTAGAAGTAGGCGAAGTTTCTAGGCGGCCTCGGATAAGCGGCGCCGTGCTGCGTCACGCCTCGCCTACCCTCGCGATACCAGCTGGTCCCGCAGTGCCTTGAGCGCGCACACATGAGGGTTTGGCTTGCGGTCTGGTGGTTGCGGTCTGCCAGGTCAGCCGTTTCGGCCATTCGGTCAGGTAGTTGGAATCGACCGGCGCGAACGGGAACGGTGGCACATCGAACGCGACAGCGATCCTGCCCAGGTGCGGAGCCAGCGCGGTGTATCGGACGCGCAATTCACATCGTGCGTCGACGGCTCGTGCTCGATCGAAGTCGGGATGGTAGGCGGAAAACCAGCTGCTGCCGTTGCCGCCGCTCGTGCTGCTGGTGCTGGTGATGCGTTCCAGGCAGAAGATCGTGGTGAGATTTTCGGCGAGGGTCCGGGCGTCGGGGTCCTCGATCGCGGCGGCTGCGGCGGCCATGGCGTCGGCGGTGAGGCGTTCGGCGATTATCTGAAAGATGTCGGTGGCGGTCGAGTCCGGCCCGATCGCTGTCAGTCCGCTGTCGGTGCCTTGCGTTGCTGCGGCGATGACGGCGTGTTCGCGGTCGCGGAGCATCTGATGCCACAGTGACAGTGCCTGCGGCGGGCCAGGCACCTGTGCGCTGGCGGCGATCGCCAGGGTGGGCGGACGTCCGACGGCCGCTTTCAGGCTGGGGTTGGTGCCCTCGGCGATGCGAATCCCGACGATGCAGCCCAGCCAGTCACCGAAGGCGTTGTCGCCGAGTACCGCCTGCGCGCCGCAGACTGAGATCGCGACATCGGACAGCACGGTCCAGGCCACCTCTGAGGCGAACGGCTTGGTGAGATTCACCAGTGCGGTCACCGCGGCCGGATCGGAACTGGAGGCGGCGACGTGGTCGCGTGTGTGTTGTACCAGCGCGCTCACCGCCATCAGATTCGCGGCCGCGGAGACCATTTTGCGCTGGACCTCGTCACGCTCTGCCAGCAGTACGCCGTCGACCTCTCGTTGGTGGCTGTAGCGGTGCACCAGCGTCCACCCGGCGCGGGCCGCGGCGACCGCGGCACCGGCGTAGGCGATCCGCCCAGTCAGCAGCGACCCGGCCGACTTCTTGAATCGAGCGTGGCGTGAAAGCGCGCAGACGAAGTCGCCGCTGTCGTCGAAGTAGGCCCAATCGCCGCCGAGAAGCGCCTCGCCCGGCACCGTCAAACCGGTGAAGCTGAACGCCGCATGATCCATCGGGGCGCTCAGGCGGCTGGTGGGCAGGGACGCGACCTCAACGCCGTCGACAAGGCCGTCACGGGTGCGTGCCCGCGCGAGGATCGGGAAAACACCTTCATCGCGGCCATCCACAATGAGCCTGGCCAGGACCACCAATATTTTCGGGAATGCGCGCGAGGCGATGTTCGGCATCCACTTCCAAGAGCTGGGATCATCATCGGGAGATGACTGCAGGGTCAGGGTACGATCTGCGCGATTCCAGATCGCGAGGGTGCGCGCATCGAGCACGTTGGTTCCGACACCCAGCTCCGTCGCGGCCAACACTCCGAACGCCTGACCGCTGTCGAGTTCGGCCAGCAGCGTCTGCTGGTAGCGGCTGCCGTTGCCCAGCTTCTGGATCGTGCCCACGCCGAGGCTGAGATGCGACAGGTACGGCACCGCGCGCGGGTGACGGACGATGCAGGCGTCGTAGAGCGCGGACTGCGCCCAGAAGTCCTGCGCGAGGGCTGCCCAGGAGCCCCCCAACGCCTCGCCGATCCGCGCCAGCTGCCGGTAGCCGTAGTCGGCTTCCTCCGGGTCGGACAGGCCGAGACTGATCGGGCCGTCGACCGAGAAAACCACATCACGGATATCGCGAAAGGTGGCGTGGCGACGGCCGAAGACCATCGCCTGCAACGATTCGGTGATGGGGTCTGTGTCGATCTCTTCGCTGCAGTCACTGACCATGGGATGGGTTGTCATGGCTGTGTTCCTTCGGGAGTACCGCCGGTGACGTGCCCCGGTGCGGGTGGCCGGAGTCGTGTCACCGAACAACTGCTTCGAACTGCGTGCTCTTTCGTGATGGGCCGTGGTGATTTGACTGTCGTTGCGGCGAGTGCCGGGGGTGACCCTTCAGGTTCCGGGCGGCAGCGACTTGCGGCCCGGCAGGTCTTGGTCAGCGCCCGTGACCGAGTACCGGTGGACCGCGTCGAGCACCGCGAAAGCTTGTGCTGGGTGCCAAGATTCGCAGAGCCGGGCGAGCTCAGCGAAGTCCGCGCCCCACCGTTCGGCGTGGTGCCGGTCTTCGGCAGCCCACGCGCGGATCTCGTCGGCCATGCGCTGGCCGGGGTCGCGCAACCATGACTGGACCACGGATGCGGCCGGGGGTTCGAAGATGTCGCAGAGAGTCCGCGCTTGCGGTTCGGTCAGCGTGACGGTGGCCAGTTGGTGGTCGAAGAACGCGGTGGCGTGGGTTTCGATGACCGGGCGTGGGGCTGGAGGTTCGATGGTGGTCACCGTTGTCCTTACGGGATGTGATGGGGGCCGGTTGGGGGGAACGTGACCGGGAGCGCTGTGAGCGCGCGGTGGAATGGGCCTGGCCGCCAGGCCAGCGCGGCGGGATCGACTGCGAGTCGTAACTCCGGCAGGAGATCAAGGAGGTGGTCGATGGCGCCTTCAGCCATCAGGTAGGTGAGTGTGCGGGCGGGGTCCGGGCAGGCGTGCGGGCCGGACCCAAAGGCCAGGTGCGACCGGTTGCCGACGTAGTGACCGGTGTTGATCTCAGAGCTGGTGTTGATCGCGGCCATACTGGTGACAACAGGCTGGTGCGCGGGCAGCCACACGCTGCCGACACGCTGGGGTTGCCGCGGATAGGTGAGGCAGTAGTTGGCCATCGGCGGGTTGGTGAACAGGGTTTCGTCGATGGCCGCGCCGGTTGACGGTGGCAAGCTGCTCACTGTGCCGGCGGTGAACCGCTCACGCTGGGTCAGCATCAGCAGCATGGTGTTGGCGATAAGGTTCTGGGGCACCTCGATCGCGGCCGATACGATAGTCAGCAACTGTTGCACCATCTCGTCGTCGCTCAGGCGGGCGCGGTGCTGCACCAGCCGAGACGCGATGTCGGCGCCGGGATCGGCGCGCTTGTGCCGGGTCAGGTCCCGCAGTGCCTCGTCGAACATCTGGTTAACGGTGTCGGCGTCCTGGCCGTCGAACAGCGACGATGAGGCGGCGCCGAGGCGAGCGGCCAGGTCGGGTGTGCACCCAAGGATGGTGGTGACCACCCCGAATGCCACCGGCCCGCAGTATTGACTCAGCAGGTCGGCCGAGCCATTTCGGCAGAACGTGTTGACGGTCCTACCGGCTGTGCGTTCCACGAGGTGTTGCAGAGTGAGTTGGTTGATCCCGGCCAGTGCGTCACTGGTGGCCTCGCGGTAGCGGTCATGTTCTCTTCCGTTGCTGCGCAACGCGTTCGGCCGGTACTCGACCATCGGCAGGATCGGCCAATGGCGGCCCTGCAGGTTCTGCTGCCACTCTCGCGGGTCGGCGGAGAAGTGCTCGTGGTCGTTGAGGATCGTGATCGCGGTGCGATAGTCGATCACGAGCGTCGCGGGCAGGCCCGGGGCGAGCTCGACCGGCACCAGCGCCCCGTAGCGGTCGCGCATCTCTCGGTAGGCGCGCCACGGGTCGGCTGCGAATTCGCGGGTGTAGATCGGCCACCGGGGCCCGAGCGCCTCGACCGGCACAGACTCTGCCGTGCCGGGATCTGCGATGATGTGCTGCGCCACAGCGGAAAACTCCTATGTCAGCGGAAGCGGCGGTGATGGGGGGAAGGTGACCGGAAGCGCTTTCAGGGCACGGAGAAACGGGTTCGGCTGCCACCGCAGTCCGTCGGCGGGGATGGCCAGCTGGATGTCGGGTAACGCGTCGAGCAGCTGGCCGAGGGCTTCCTCGGCGATGATCAGGGCTTCGTCCCGGGCTGGGCATGCGTGCTTACCGGCGCCCCACGCCAGGTGAGAACGGTTACCCCCGCGGTCGCCGCTCACGGAGCCGTTGCACGCTGCCAGGCTGACCAGCACCGGTCGATGAGGCTGGAGCATCACGCCGTCCACGATCTGCATCTGCCGTGGAAATCGGGGGCAGGCATTCGCCAGCGGTGGATCGGCGAACAGGGCTTCATCGATCAATTCCCGGATCGAGAGCGCGCCACCCGCCAGACCGGCGGTCATCGTTTCCAGCAGGGTGATGCCGATCAGGTTCCACGTCAGCTCGCTCCCGAGCGCATACAGCATGGCCAGCGCATGCGCGACTTCGACCGTGGACAGACCTGAGCGGTGCTCGAGCAGCGAGGAGGTCATATCAGGGCCGAGGCGGCGCCGTTTGATCTCCACCACCTCCTCCATCGCCTCGATCAGCGACTGGTGTGCCGCGGCAGGGTCGATTACGTCGGACGGTGCCGCCGTCGCGGTGAATGCCTGTCGTGCTGGCTCAGGTGGCAGCCCGAGCAGCCGGTCCAGGACGGTTACGGTGAGCGGGATAGCGAAGTCATGGAGCAGATCGGCCGCGCCGGCCGCGCAGAAACCGTTGATCAGTTCCTTCGCCGTGAACTCGGTTGCGCGGCGCAGCGCGAACTGGTCGATGCACTTGAGGCTGTCGGTCACCGCGCCCCGGTAGCGGATGTGCTCGGCGCCATCCGAGCGCAACGCATCGGGTCTCCAGCCCAAAACCGGCAGCGCTGGACAGTCGGACCCGACGGTGCGCTGCCAGCCGCGGGGATCGGCTGGGAAATGGTCGTCATCGGGCAGTATCCGTCGTGCAATGTCGTGGTCAAGGACCAGTACCGCCGTCACGCCCGCTGCAATCTCAACGGAAACTAGCGGCCCACGGTCGGCGCGCAAAGCCTGGTAGGCGCCGTGCGGATCCGCAGCAAATCCTGGCCCCCATATCGGCACCGGCAGGCGGGAGAGGTCGACCGGCGGGTGAGGTGGTACAGCTGTCTTCCCGGTGGTCACTGGCGTCGCCTTTCATCGCGATCGGGTGGTATGCCTGTGCGCCCGCGTGGTCGGAGCGTCCCGGTCGTGCCCTGGCCGGACGAACCGGGCTTCGGTGAACGACCGGAACCGCAGATAGCCCGAAAGCATCCGAAAACTCACCGGCGGACGCGTTCGCGACGACGACAGTCCGGTCGCGCTCAGAAGACATGGGTTGACCTGCGGATCCGGTCACGGCTTGCGAGCGACCGCCCCGTAGGCGGAGATCGGACGGGCCTCACCCACCTCCGGGTCACCCGAGCGCCATTGGGTGATGGATACGAAGCCGGGCTCGACCAGCTGCAGCCCGTCGAAGACGGCTTTCAGCTGTGCCTGGGGACGCGGGACATAGGGTGTGCCGCCGGTGCCGGTGTAGTTCTGGCACAGAGTGACGTACGCGCGGCTGTCGTCGGTGCCGTCCCACATCGCCAGATAGCTGCCCGGCGGGACGGCATCGATGACGGTGTTCACAATGCGCAGCAGCTCGTCGTAGGTTTTCGCGTGGCCGAGCACGCCCATGAACATCACGGCGATCGGCTCGTGGAAGTTCAGGACGTTCTTGGCGTCGGAGATGATCCGCTCGGGGTCGTGGTAGTCGGCGTCGATGTAGGTGACCACGCCCTCGGAGGTGGTGGAGGTGAGCAGCGCCCGTGCGTGGGTGAGCACTAGAGGGTCGTTGTCGACGTAGACGATCCGGGCCTCGGGTGTGATGGTTTGGGCGACGTCGTGGGTGTTCTGCATCGTCGGCAAACCCGTTCCGACGTCGAGGAATTGCCGTATTCCGGCATCGCGGGCGAGGTAGCGCACTACGCGGATGAGGAATTGGCGTGATTGCACGGCCATGGTGGTGATGTCGGGGTCGACTTCAATACCGGCGTCGCCTGCGATGCGGTCGATCTCGTAGTAGTCCTTGCCGCCCATCCAGTAGTTCCAGATCCGCGCCGACTGCGGGATATCTGTCCGGATGAGGGGCACATCGACACCGAGTTCTGCCACCATGGTCCTCCCTCATGCTGCTCCACCACCGCGATACGGCGGCGAGGATCAGCGTCTCGGGCAGGCACGATCAGCGGTAGATGAGAGCAGACCTCGCTGATCGGGCGGGCCGTTGCACGCATCGCTGCTGTTCAGGCAGCTGTTGGGCTGTGAGCGGCTGCGGTGATGAGGTGGCCTCTCATCTTGAAATCTTGTCTGCGAGATGATCACCGCGCGCCGGGTTGACCGGTGGGCCCGGCGATGTCGGACTACCGTGGGTCCTGTTCACCGGTACGTGGCAGGGGCGGATGAGGGATGAACGTCAACAGGGCTCGATCGTGTGAGCCGACATGCGCCAGACGTATTCGCGACAGAACCGTCGCACAGCAGGGGGAAGGGCAGAAACCGTCCATCGAATCGTTGCATGCGATCGCCACCGAAATTGCGACTCACTGCGGGCATTCTGCGTTCAAGTCGCATCGGCTGGCCTGGGGATGGACCGTCGCCCAGGCCGTCGAAGCATTCCATCAGATGTGCCGGCGCGAGAACTTCAAACCTCGCGGCCTGGTCGTGCGCTCGTGGATGGAATGGGAGGCCGGGGCACGTCCCAGCTGGGACTACCAGGACCTGCTGTCACGGCTGTTCTCCACCAACCCCGTGGCCCTGGGATGGGCCGCCGACTACGGTCCGGCCACACCACCAAGGTCCTCTCATGATGTCCTGCTGTCTGCTCGCACGCTGGTGCACCTGCCACCGGACACCGACGCGTTCACCGGGCACCGCGACGAGGTCGCGCGATTGGTAAGTCTGCTGGAGAGCCCGTCCACCGCCGCGGTCGTGATCGCGGCGATCTCCGGCACGGCCGGTGTCGGTAAGACGGCGTTGGCCCTCCACGTCGCCCACCAGCTCCGTGACGCCTATCCCGATGGGCAGCTGTATGTCGACCTCGGCGGCACCCACACCAGCCCGGTCGCGGCGGCCGATGTTCTCGCCGGGTTCCTGCGCGAGTTCGGTGTCGAGGGCAGCGACATTCCCGAAGGTCTGGACGAACGCGCCCGCAAGTACCGCGCATGTCTGGCCGGGCGGCGAGTGCTGGTCGTGCTGGACAACGCCGCCGACGAAACGCACCTTCGCCCTTTACTTCCCGGCACCGCCGGATCAGCTGTCCTGGTCACCAGCCGCGCTCCCATCGCCACGCTCGGAGGAATGCACGTGCCCCTCGATGTGCTCCCCGAAACCGAGGCCATCGAATTGCTGTCGCGGCTCATCGGAGCCGACCGCGCCGGCACCGAATCCGATGCGGTGGGTGAGGTCGCGCGGCTGTGCGGCGGGCTGCCGCTAGCGCTGCGGATCGCGGGCGCCCGGCTGATGTCACGCCCGAACTGGACAGTGGCGTGGTTCGCCGACCGTCTGGCTGATGAGAGCCGACGCCTCGACCTCCTCGCGGTCGGTGATCTGGAAGTACGCGCCTCGTTCGCACTGAGCTACCACAGCCGCAGCGCCGAGGAGCAGTCCGCGTTCAGAATGCTGGCGCTGACCGCCTCGAGCTTCCCTGCCTGGAATCTCGCCGCTCTGTTCGATACCGACCTCGACAAGGCCGAGCAGCTACTGGAGAACCTCGCCGACGCCCAGCTGGTCGAGATCGCCGGAATCGACACCACCGGCGCGATTCGATATCGCCTGCACGATCTCGTCCGCGTCTTCGCCCGCGAATGCTCCGCCCGCCACGACACCGACGATGCGCGCCGCAACGCCGCGCGACGGCTCGTCGTCGACTACGCCACCGCAGTCACCGCTGCTGCCTCGATCCTGCACCCCGGAGCCGACCCCGACATCTACAACCCCGACGGCGCCGACCGAACCGCCGCGGTCGAGATCGCCCGCGCCGCCCCCCGGCGATGGTTTACCGTCGAGCAGCCCAATCTCGTTGTCGGCGTTGAACTTGCCCACCACCTCGGATTGTGGGAGCAGACCTGGCAGCTGGCCGCCGCACTCTCAGCGATGTTCGAGTGGCGCGCGGACTGGCAAGCATGGGCCCACACCCACGAGCTGGCCCTGGACGCCGCCGGCAAGATCGTCACCGACGGCTACGGCGAAGCGGTCATCCTGCGTAGTCTCGGTGCGCTCTACCGGGAACTGGGCCGCTTTGAGGAAGCCGCCACGATGCTGACCCGCGCAGCCGCCGTCTTCCGGAGCCTGGCCGATCAGCGCCGGTGGGCAGCCACGATGAAACTGATCGGTGACACCCGCCGCTATCAGGGCCGTCTCGATGATGCCCTCGACGCGTTCTCCGCCTCGCTGCTGACCGCGCAATGCGAGTCCGACGACCGATCCGTCGCCGGTGTCCTCAACGGCCTCGGCGACGCCAGCCGCGGTCTGTCCCGCTTCGCCGAAGCCGGCCGCTACTTCACCGAAAGCCTCACCATCTACAGAAATCTCGGCGACGAACTCGACCACGCTCGCACCCTTGTCCGCTACGGCCTGGTGCACCGCGAGCAGTGGAACAACCCCGAGGCCCTGCGCCTGTTCGAACAGGCACTCCCAGTGTTCGAGGAATTCGATGACCAGCGCTGGCGAGCGCGCACCCTGCGGCATATCGCGGTCGTCCACCGCAACACCGGCAACCTCGACCACGCACTGGGGCTGTTCGAGGAATCGTTGTCGCTGTTCGATCGGCTCGCCGACCGCCGAGGGACCGCGGTCACCCTCCGCAATCGAGGCGACGCCCATCGTCTCGCCGGAAACCGCGCGCACGCGGCCGCCGACCTCACCCGCGCCTTAGCTATCTTCGAATCGATCGCTGATCACCGCTGGATCGCCCGCTGCCAGCTGAGCCTGACCGACCTGCACCGCGTCAACGGCGCCTACGACCAAGCCCACCACGCCCTCGACACCGCTTTCGACATCATCTACCGCACCACCGGCGACCGTCCCGCCCAAGCACGCGCGCAACGCCAACTCGGCATACTCTGCCGCGACGTCGGTGATTACGACACCGCCACCATCGCCTTGGTCGACGCCCACAGCCTGTTCACCAACCTCGGTGACGAGCTGTGGATCGCCCGCGTCCACGCCAGCCTCGCCCGGCTGGCGCAATGCCGAGGAGAGGACCCGGAGCCGGAGATGAAGGAAGCACTGACGATCTGCCACCGCCGCGGAATCACCGACCCCGACGTCGTCGAGATGGTGTTGAAAGAATGGTGACGATGCCCCAGCCCCCTGTCGGCCAGACCCGCTACGAGCGGATCATGCTCGACCTCTCCCGAGACCCGGATGGCACTGCCGCCCTGTTCCGCGACGCCAGCCAGGCCGCGCGCTCACTCGTTCCGGCGACCGACATCCACCAGCGGGTCATCCGGGATGTCGCGGCCGGTGTGGCCGCACCGGCGCTCGTCGGTGCGGTCGTGTGGATGCTGCGCGAAGCCGAGCGGCGAGGCCTGGCCCGGCTGCGTTTCCTCTCCCGCGACGGACAGATCTTCTACGAACTGACCCGACGGCTGACGTCCCTGCTCGACATGGAAATCGACGTGGAGTACGTCTACAGCAGCCGCCTGACCTGGAGCCTGGCCGCCAGCGACCCCACCCGGCTCGATGAGGAAGCATGGCTGTTCAACAGCTTCATGAAATCCAACGCCCACGACCTGTGCGCACGGCTCGGCCTTCCACTCGACTACTACACAAAGCCGCTGGCAGCCGCTGGCGTTTCCCTGGATCCCGATGCCCGAGCCGACCGCCCTCGACAAGCCGAGGCGATGCGACGATTCCTGCGCACACCGCAGATCACGGACGTTGTTGCGGACCGCATCAACCAAGCCCGGCGCATGCTTGTGGACTACGCCGCCGAGCATCTTCTCCTCGACCGCCGGACCGGATTGGTCGATGCTGGATGGACCGGTCGCATGATCAATTCTCTGCTGCGCGCCTGCCGCACCGACGTACAGCAGCGCCCGCACGCCCTGCTGTGGGGGTACGAACCGCGCGGCGCGGTCGACCCGGCTGACCTCGACCGAGTCGCGGCGTATATGTACAACACCGCCACCGGCGACGGCCTGCAATGGCGGGTACCCGACGCACCTTTCCTCATCGAAACGTTCTGCATGGGCGACCATGGAATCGTCACCGGATACAACAGAACCCCAGCAGGACAGATCGAACCAGTCCTGCGGACACCGGGCAATCCCGCGGCCGAGGCATGGGGCCTGCCGACCTATCGTGCAACGCTCTACGCCTTCGCCGAACAGCTTGCCAAGCTCCCGAGCGAGGATTCGCGCCCACTCATCCACCAGCTCATGGCCGCGTTGTGGTGTCACCCCTCGCGCAGCGAAGCCGCCACCTGGGGTGCGTACCCCTACGACAGCGATCCGGCAGGCACCGCAATACGCCCACTAGCCAGGCCCTTGAACGAACAGACCCGCATCCGGGAAGACCGTGCCTGGATCTCGGGCGCGCTGGCATTGAGCTCACCCACCGCCCGTGAACGGTACCTGGCCCGCGCCTCCACAGGTGAGCTGCGCGGAGTTCCCGCCCCGGACTGAACGATCAGACGGGACAACCGCCTAGCCCGGCCTGTCAACCCATGTCGGAGGAGTTGGTTACGTGTCGAGCGTGCAGTAGAAGTACTCCCGGGGTTACGCGGGTGTTCGGTGAAAAGATCTCCACCCGAGCTTCCCGCCGTCCCGAGTTGGAACGCGCGGTCGCGCTGGCGCGAGAGCTGCGGGCCTCGGGTGTTGCGGTCACCCTGGTGGTGTACGAGGTCGCGGCATCGACCTATCGAAGTGTGTGGGATTCGGTGGGTTCGAATCTCAAGTTCAGGAGGACGCAATTGATCGTCACAGCATCGGGAACACCGTGGAGGAAATCGGGCCCAACGTAACAGGTGAGGTTCAGCGGGCCCCCGTATATAAAGTACTTGGACGGGTGAGGCAGGGCTTCGAGCTTCGCACCGTACAGGCCCGCAGCGCGCGGCGATGAACCAGAGAAGTAGCCGGCAGGCAGGGATGTGTCACGCTCGAGGATCTCGAAACGCTCGCCCGGAGTTCGCAGGAGTGCCCCGAGCTCCCGGAGCGCGCTTGGGCTCGAGACATCCTGCACTGCCCCCTTCGCGGGGCCGAAGAACAACCGCAGCAGCGTGATAACGAACTGCTTTTCATCAAGCGTGTACATGGGAGCATCGAAGTCCTGCAGCGCGCGCCCGGTGACGGACGAGGCGTCGGTCGGCAGCATCGATCGCTCCTTCTCGATGTGCGGTTAAGGATTGAGGCGGCTTGCCAAGTGGTCAGCGAGGCGCAAGGACAGCGCTGCCAGGGTCAACGATGGGTTCGCGGCGGGGATCGCGGGAAACACCGACACGTCGCAGGCGTAGAGGTTCGGGTACGCCTCGAACTTGAGATTCGTGTCCACGACGCCTGTTCCGTCGCCACTCATCCGCAGCGAGCCACCAGCGTGGTGCGGCGTTCCCTGGTTCGCGTACCCCAGGTTACTGTTCGGCTCGGGGTTCGGGATGTCCAACTCCTCGAGCAACCGGTTACGTAGGTTCTTGCACTGTTCGTGGAAAGCACTTCCCGACTCGTTGGGCGCCACCCGAAGGGCGATCGGCTGATCATCGCCTTGCAAGGCGAGCCAGTTCGTATCATCGAGCTGGCTGGAGAAGTTGAATTGGAACTTGACGCGAGACTCCCCCAGGTTCAGCCACTGCTGTCGCAGGTCGTCGTCTGCGTGCCGGAGGTCCCAGTACCACCCATTGAGCAGCAGTTCGGTATTGAACGGTTGTTCCGATATCAGATTCGCCTTTGGCTGGATGAGGACTCTCGCGCATGCAGCGGGGTTCCAGAAAGGATGTGGCACCCCGCCATCCTGCGTCTGGGGAATCATGTACCCGTAGTCGGTACCGCCGTGCGAGAAGTACGCAGGATGGTCTGTCAGGCCACGCCCGATCTTCTTGTTCGGATCTTGGAGGTTGCTCTGCAAGGCGATTCGCGGGCTCTCGATCGAGCCAGCACATAGGACGACGTACTTCCCCGTGTAGCGCCTGCCGACGTTACCGGCCAAGTCCTGGCATTCGACGACAGCCGACTGCTCGCCCGTCGATTCCACCCGCACGACGCGATGCTGGAGGTTGACGGTGAGGTTGTCCCGTCCAGCCCGCCCGGCATGCCCGAGCGAGTCCAGGAGCAGATCGGCTGTTGAGAAGGTGCCGGTCGAAGTCTCGATGACGTCGCCGATCGAGCTGCCGTCCGCCGCAAGGTTGGGTTGATGCTGAGAGCGAGGTAGGTCGATGACCTTGTACCCCGGCAGACACGCCGCTAAGTGCTCGACGACCTGATTCTGGAACGGACCCAGCGTTTGACGCTTGCGCAGGAGCGCCTCTGCGGCTAAATATCCCGTGGCACAGAGGTAGGTGGATACATCCTGCGGCCAGTACTGCAGCTCCCACTCCCGCATTCGCGGGATCAATCCCGACCAGAACACCGAGCGCCCGCCCAGCGTCATCTGGACGCCGTACAAGAACTTCGAGTCGTCCTTATTTTCGAAGTTAAGAACCTGATTCCGCTGCGGTAAGGATTCCCAGTCACCTGGCAGGTTGTTGATGTGCGTAGAAGGTCCCAGACTTCCGATCTCGAGGAGTAAGGTCTTGGCCCCTCGGTCGGACAGCTGGTCGGCGAGTATCCCTCCACCCATACCCGAGCCTACAACGATGACATCGTAGTGGATCGCGCTGTTGACGTTGCCGAAAGAGATTTCTTGTTGCTGTCGGGTGGCCTCGGCGCGAAAGTCTCCGTACGGAACTACGAACCGCTCCTCAAGCGAATCGAATTCATCTTCCTCGGCCGTGAAATGGTGGTTCTTGTCCGGCGCAAGCTGGCGGTCGAATCCCTTGATCCAAGTGTGTCCGTTCAGGACGAACTTCATGGTCAGACCGTCTGGGAATACGGACTTCGGCAGCTCGAAGTGCCAGCCGCCATACCGATACAGACCGTGGATGTCACGCGTCCATCCGGCCTCGGCGCAGCGGATGGTGATTTCGTGCGCAGGTCGCCACTTGGTCGTCCAGAGGTGAGCCCAGAAGGTCGCCCCTTCGGCAGGAGTCTCGTTGACGTCTGCGGCTGGACGTGCGAGCGTGCGGAGATACCGTCGCCGGCTGAGTCTCGACCCGCTTACCCGTCCGGGAGCGAGTACGTCGTTAAGCACTGAGCTGTCAGACACCTCTGAGAGCTCGCGGGGAACGAACTCCTCGGGCACGCCGCTGTCGTATGGCTGACTCATGCAAGCCTCCTCGCTCATCAAGCTCGGACCTACTCGAGTACCGCGACCAGTCGTCTCCCTGCCACGCTACCTGCGAAAAGAACATGCCGGTTGGTTTCAGCAAACCCTGACCGCACGCTTCGACCAGTTCGCGAAGCGAGTGCGCCGACGCCGAAGCGCCGCTGATTTCACATCGGGCACGTTGTGATCACCGTTTAGACGATTTGGCGGAAATTTGCAGCAGCTGCCCTGGAACGGCGCAAAGCTAGGTCGATTGCCCTTAGGCGTGCGTCGAAGGAGCGGAGATGTCGAAAAGTTTGGTGGTGTGCTGCGATGGCACGTGGAATAGCCCGGACCAGCAGAGCCCGACGAACGTAACGAAGATCTCATTGGCAATTGCGCCCACGGATCACAGCGGCCGAGAGCAGAGGACTTTTTACCATCTTGGGGTCGGAACCAACCGGTGGGAGCGAATCCGTGGTGGTGCCTTCGGTTTCGGACTGTCGCGCGACGTCCGCGACACTTACCGCTTCCTTGTGCAGAACTTCGACCCTGGCGATCAGCTCTTCTTCTTCGGCTTCAGCCGCGGCGCATTCACCGCACGCAGCACTGCAGGATTTGTCCGAAACTGTGGCATTCTGCGGCGAGAGCACTATGATCGCGTCGACGAGGCGTATGGGCTCTACCGCAGCAAGAGCAGTAAGACACATCCGCGCGGCATCGAAGCGACTCTCTTCAGACGCTCGTACTCCCATGAAACGCGGATCCGCTTCATCGGGGTCTGGGACACAGTCGGCTCCCTTGGGATCCCGCTCGACGGGCTCGGCCTGGTCAAGTTGATTAATCGCCGGTGGGAATTCCACGACACAAAACTGAGCCGCACCGTCGACGCGGCGTTTCAGGCACTGGCGATCGACGAAAAACGGGGGCCGTTCCGGCCTGCGCTCTGGACGCCACAGGAGCACCCCCCGGATGGTCAGCGAGTTGAGCAGGTCTGGTTCGCCGGCGTTCACTCCGATGTCGGCGGCGGCTATCCGACGCATGAAATAAGCGACATACCGCTTCTCTGGATGGTGGATCGCGCCCGTAGCTGCGGCTTGACCTTCCGCTCCGACGCCTTCACCCACCGCGCATCCGGCGGTGCTGAACCATCCATAGACGATCAAATTTTGGGTGTGCCCACGGCTATCCACCCCGATCCACTCGGCGACTTACACGAGTCCCGCAAGGGCGTCTTTCGGATAATCCCTCCATTCGACCGAAGCCTTGGCGTCAGCGATGAGTCTCACGAATACGTCGCTTCAAGCGCAGTCGAGCGAGGCAAGGAGAAACAGGATTACCGGCCGCCAGCCCTAGCTGCATACCTCCGCGGCAAGCCCCGAATCATGCCGGTCGAATCCCGACTTCCATCAGCCACCGCATGACCGGCCGGCCATCCGATGGGGGTGATCAAGTCCAAACACGGTGGTGTATCGAAATGATCACCGCATGATCCGTGTTGGGTTATGCGGTGAGTGCTGCGGGACGGTAGGGCGGGTGCCGTGTCTTGAATACGGGACGGTTAGGTGAACTCGCCCTGTTCGGCGCGGTAACTGGCGGGACGGACGTGCACGGTGACGTGGGCGGGAGTGGTCCTAGTGGCGGGTTGCGCGGGGTAATTCCGATCGAGGGTTGAAGTAGGGGTGAACTGAGCGGTCGGTGTCCGAATGTGGTGGTGGGTGCCCTATTCGGGCTGCCAGAGCAGCTGGCCTGCGTGGACGGTGGCGACTCGGCCGAGTTGGACGTCGGCGAAGTGCAGACCGAAGCCGACGGTGCCGGGGGTTGCGAGTTGGTCGATGACGGCGCGGCATGTGGTGACCGACGCGGCGGGGTCGTCGTCGATGGCCGCGGTGAGTTCGGGATGGGTGATCTGCAGTGGGGTTTGCATCGCGTCGCCGAATACGAGCAACCGGTGGCCGGGTGAGGTGATCACGTAACCGAGGTGCCCGAGGCTGTGCCCGGGAAGGGCCAGGGCGTGCACGCCGGGGAAGATTTCCTCACTGTCTCTGACGGTGCGTACTTGCGCGGCAAAGACATCGAGCATCTCGGCGCTGGCGCCGGTCGTGGCGGCAAATGCTCTGTGCTGCCATTCGGTGTCCCCGATCAGGACGGGGATGTCCGCGAAGGGGCTGCTCGGGGTGGCGGGCGCGGTTTGCCACAGCCACCCGATGTGATCCAGGTGTAGGTGGGTGATGGCGACGAGTTCGATGTCGGCCAGGGTTGTGCCTGCGGCGGCGAGGCTGTCGAGCAATTGTCCGCCGCGCATCAGCCCATACGGGGTGGGCACGGCCAGCGGTCCGAAGCCGGCGTCGATGAGCATGGCTCGGTTGCCGTGTTCGACCAGCAGTGCGCCGACGCTGGCGACGAGGTAGCCGTCGTCGTTGATCAGATGCTGGTTCGCGGCCCATATCTGGTCATCGGAGTCCGGCAGCCATGCGCGGGGTTCGAGCAGGGCGACGCCGTCGGGGAGGTAGGTGATGCGGTGATCGCCGAGCTGGTGGTGATGGAGTGTGGCGGGGCGGGTGTAGTGGTCGAGGCTGAGGGTCATGATCGGGTCTCCTGATGTGGGGGTTCGGGGAGGTTGTGGTCGCCGCCGTGACGTGCCGTGCAGTCGGGCGACCTGACCGGGTGCTGGGGGCCGGGTGGGGTCGCGGCGACCGGGCGGTCGGGTCACGCTCCGAGCCTGGGGGCGGGTATGCAAGGCGGGTGCGGGGTCGCGGCGACGCGGGATTCGACAGCGGGCATGGGGTTCTCGCAGGTTGGATCGACGGCGGGCAGCGGATGTCGCGTCGCGGAGGGCTACGGATCGGGCCCGGCGGTCGGGTACGCCTCGACGCTGGTGGTTTCCGCTGTGTCCGCACCGGTTGTGCTGTCCCAGCTGTCGGTCGTGGCCTCGGGCATTGCGCCGGTGATCGCGGCGTCGATCTGAGGTCCGTGCTCGGATTGCCCCCAGATGGCGGTGTCGAGGGCGTCGCGGGCGCGTTGGATCAGGGCTTTCGGTGTCGGGGGCCGCTCGGTGTCGGTGTCGGTGTCGGGGGTGGTGATGTCGCGGTCGGTGCGGCGGAGGCTTTTCAGCGAGCGCCGGACACCATCGGCAATGGCCGTGCTGGTGTAGCTGCGCCAGTGGGTGTCGAGGTCATCGGGGTTGTAGTGCAGGTAGCCCTCAACCCGCTGTGCGAGGTCGCTGGTGGTTGTGTCGAACGCTCGGGCGCGAGCCTGGGCGCCCAGGCCGATAGAGGTGGCGGTGCGGTCGGCGCGGGTCCAGAGCGCTTCCATGTTGCGCCGCAGCTGTTGGGCGGCGGCCGGGTCCGGCTCGGCGTCGGCGGTGGCGGTGGCGGTGCCGAGGAGATGTTCGCGGGCGACGATGATGGCGGCCATGTCGGTGAGCTGGCGCATGTCGTCGGCGACGCGGGGGGTGTTTCGCCGTCCGGGAGCCGGGCGTGGTGTCGGGAGCAGGTGGTCGTCGCTCCATGCGCGACCGGTTTCGGCGAGCCGCCGCACGACGCCGATCCAGTCGGCGGGCACACCTCGGTCGCGGGCTTGGATTTCCGCGAGACTGCGTTGCCGGTCGATCGCGGCGATCTGCTCGAATACCGCCGTTGGCGCGGTGGCTTCGGTTTCGGTGGTGTGGAGGGTGTCGTGCAGGCGGGTGGCGCTGGCGGCGAGCTGGTGTATGTGGCGCAGCAGGGTCGCGTGTTCGGGTGGGATGTCCCCGCTGCGGGTGCCTGATCGTGGGCGGGTCATTGTCCGTATCCCTCGCCGGGTGAGGAGAACTGCGGCACGCCGATGTCGTGGTCGGTCGTGGGGTCGTTCACCCACGCCTGGGTGCTGGCTGCGTGGCTGAACACCGCTGTGGCGCGATCGGCTTCGGTGTCATGGGCGACAGTGCCGGTGGGAATCGCGGCGTCGACTGCGGCGTCGATGTCGGCGCCGGTGGGGCTGGCGGACCGGAACTGCGGCGGTGGGAGCGTCAGCCCTTTCGTGATCGCGGTGACTAGCTCCGCGTGGGTGCACAACGCCGCCGCGGTGTCGATCGGGATTCCGGCGTTGTTCAGTGCGGTGGCTTGCAACGCGTAGGAACGGGTGTCGGCCCGGGCGATCTGCTGCCAGCGCTGCATCACCTGTTCGGCGGGAACGCCGTCGACGGACGCGATCGCGGCGTGAGCCCACTCCCCGGCGTCGCCCCACAGATCGTTGCCTTCCTCGCGGGTGAGGCCGAGCAGGTTGGCCACCCCCGAAGCCCGGTAGCGCAGGGCACGCAGATTTCCCTCGACCTCGGCAACGGCACTGGTGTCGCTGGACGGGGCGATCTGTTCGGAGGCGGTATGCAGGGCGGTCCACTCGCCCAGGCGTTGCACGTCGGCGTAGAGGTCACCGAGGATGCGGTCCCAGTCGGTGGGTTCCGGATCGCGCAGGTAGAGGTCGGCGCGCCAGTGGGTGCCGCGTTCGGCGCGTTCACGCACGTGCTCGATCCACACGCGCGGCACGCCACCGGCGTAGGCGGCGTTGATCAGTGCCTCCCGCAGGAGCGCGCGGCCTTGGTAGTCCTCATACCAGGACTGCGGCGGTGTTCGTCCGCTCTTGTGCTGGCGTTCGGTGGCGGTGGCCACCATCCGGTTGAGGAACACCGTCTGGTTCTGCAGAGCTTTCAGCACCGCCGCCTGGGGCCGTGTCGGCGCCCTCACGACCCCACCCCTGCGGTGAAGCCGTCACCGAAGGCACGGAAATCGGGACCGAACCCGAGCCGCTCGATCGCAATCCCCGCGCCGGGTGCGCCGAACCATGCGGCCGGGACGGGTTCGACCGGGAGGCCAGGGGTGTCGATGTGCTGGTCGGGGGTGCAGCGGTACAGGGGTCCGTTGGCGGCGTCGAGGATGTAGCGCATGTGCGGGTCGATGTGGCGGGTGAATAGCGTGCTCATCGTGGATTTGTCTTGTGCCACGCGGGCGGCTTCGAACCCTCGGTGCAGCCCGGCGAACCGGACTGCAACCGCGTGATGTGCCCACCAGCGGCGGCACCAGGTGTATTGGCCTTCGCGGTTGTTGGCCGCGATCCGCACCGAAGTGACCGGCAGCAACCACTGCTGCACGAATAGGCTCCAGTGCTCGAACAGTGGTGGCGGCCCCTTCGGCTCCTCACCGTCTGCGTTGCCGGCGGGCTGGGAGGGTTTGAAATAGCGGGCGGGGACCGGCTCGAACGGCAAGCTCGGTGTGGGGATGTGGGTGGTGCGGGTGCAGCGGTGCAGCGGGCCGTTGGCGGCGTCGAGGATGACCTTGAAGTGGGCATCGACGTGGGAGAGCACGAAGGTGCTGAAGCCGTTGCCGGTGCGGGCGCGCTTTTGTGTTTCGAATGCGGCGTGCAGGTGCGCGATGCGTACCGCGACCGCCCGGTGTGCCCACCATCGTGGGCACCAGGTGTAGGTGTTCTCCCGGTTGGCTTCAGCCAACCGGACGCTGATGAACGGCCACAGCCACGTCTCGGCGAACTCGGTGAAATGCTGATACGACGGCTGCTCCGGCTTCTTCGGCGCGCTCTTCTTCCCTGCCGCAGAATTTCCCGTCCCCGGGGTCGGCGCGCTCACGGGCGCTCACCGCCGTCGGCGGCATCCTTCTCAAATCCGGTGGCTGGCGCCGTGCTCTGATCGGCGGCTTTCTGGAACCGGGCGAGCGATTTCCGGATCAAGGGCGCGTATTCGGTGTCCGACCACCAGATCTTGCGCACCACGACCGGTCCGTGGTTCGGCAGCCGGACCAGGGCGCGGTCTTTCGGCAGGGCAGCCAGCAGCGCGGTGTCCAGGATGGGTTCGGCGCGCCAGGACACGGTGCGGTTGGTGCCTTGAGCGCCGTGGCTGCGGGAGCGATCGGCCACGTCGTGGGGGCCGGTCATCGCCGACCAATGCTCGAGATAGTCGGTCGCAGCGATGCCGCCGCCGTAGACCTCGATGGATTGCGCGCGCATCGTTTTCAGACCGTTGACGCCCCAGAGGTCTTCGCCTTGTTCGAGGACCTGCAGGATGGTCATCAGCACGATTCCGCAGCCGCCCGCGTAGGTGTAGTAGGCCGGGAGTTCGGCGATGCGGGCGCAGTTGGCGGCCTCGTCCAGCACCGCCAGAAGCGGCACTGCCAACCGCCCGTCCGGGCGGGCGCGTGCCGCATCCAGTGCGGACTCCAGGATCTGCCCGACCAACGCCGAGGTCAGGGGTGTGGCGCCGTCGGGGCCGGCCATCGACAGCGCATACAACGTGTCGGTCGAGTCCACGAACCGCGCTGGGTCGAACTGCGGCAGCTCATGGGTCTGGTCTTGTTCGGTCCGGTCGATGACGAGTTCGGTCTTGCGGGTCTTCTTGACGATGGCCTCACGGACCGCCAGCCGCACCCGCCGCTGTGGCGTGACCATGCGGGCATAACCCTCATCGGTGAGCACGTTCAAAAAGCGGCGGGCCATGTCGAACAAGCCATCGCGCTGACGGCTATACAGCGCTTGGGATTCGAGGATGCGCTCGGCGGAGCGAAAGTGCTTGTAGTGGCGCAGGATGAGCGCCGGTGTCTGGTCCTGATCGCGGCCGAGCCATTCGGCCACGTGCAGCAGATCACCGCCTGCGCAGGCGGCGGCGTACAGATACAGGCTGAGTAACTCTTGGGCGCCGCCGTCGAAATAGGAGTCAACCTTCGCGTTGGCGGCTTGTGACGCGGAACCGGAGGCGGCAGAGACGAAGAATCCAGCCAGTTTCCGTGCCTTGGGCAGACTGGTGACCTGGGCCAACAAGTCGACCCAGAAGCCGCACTCCACCTTCCCGGTGACCGCTTGCAAGTCGCACAACCAGATCTGGCCGCGCTGCTCGCGCCCGTGCACGGTGTGCCGATACAGATCCGGTTTGTTGCTGGTCGCCAAGCACGGGCCCCACGCTGAGAGCACGGCCGGGATCGCCCACGCCATCGTCTTGCCGGTGCGCGTGCCCGCAGCGATCGTCACCCCCAACTCGGCGGGCACGAATAGCTCTACCCCGCCGATGACGCTCTTGCCCAGCGGTGGTCCTTTGAGGGCTTGGATTTCCTCGGGCGCGTCGCGCAGCAGCCGCTTGTTGGCGCGCTGGTTGTCGCGGGCGCGGGCCATCCGAATGTCGCGGGGTCGTTGCATGGTGCGCGCGGCGGCATCGATCTCGCTGCCCGACGCGAGTGTGCGCCACCCGAAAACTGCCAGCCCGCCGCCGCCGAGCAGGTAGACGACAGCTATGAGGCTGGCTTGCCACGGCCACGGGTGCTGACCGGTAGCGACTTCCAGCAGGGCACCAACGGGGTGGCGGGTGACGGGCAGTCCGGCCCAGCGGCTGCCCAGACTCAGCGCCGACCACGCCGCCAGCGCGATCAGCACCGCTACGAGAAGCAGCAGCAGAAGGGTGGTTTCCTCGCCGAGTCCGCGTTTGGTGCGGCGGCGGGTTTCTCGAGTCGAGAACATGATTCAGTCCTTCCGAGGGATACGCATGTCTGGGGAGCGAGGGGCGTTCAGGCCGTCAGGTCGGCGTTCACACCGATCTCGTGCGAGGTCACGGCCGGGTGATCCTCAAGGTCGTCGGCTGGGCTCCACTCGCCGAACTGGCTCTCGGGCAGCGCGGCGTCGATGGCCGCATCGATCTCCGCGCCACTCCCGTGTTCGAGGCCCGTCAACGGGTCCGGCAGCGCGAGTTGTTCGGGGCTCGCCGGGTCCTGATGGGAGTAGGTGCCTGCCAAGCCGGCGTGGTAGGCAGCCTCGATGTCGGCCGGTGACGCCGCGGCGTCCGCGGCGGCGACGCGGGCAGTGCGGGCGGCGTCCAGCAGGGACTCCAGCCGCGCGAGGTGAGCTTGATACCGCTCAGGTGCGCTCGGCCACGCATCCGACAGGTGGGTGTGTTCTGCGGTCGCGTCTTGCAGTTGCCGCAGTGCCACGCGTTGACGGGTGAGGCGTTCGTCTCGGCCGGTGTCGCGATCTCCGGCTGCTTCCTCGGCTTCCAGCAGTTGATCGGTTTCGGTGATGATCGCGTCGACTTCGCTGAGGCTGGCAAGTGCCGGGCCGCGGACGCCGAGGGCACGGTCGAGCACGCTGGTGCGCTCGGCTTGCCGTTCGGGTGAGTGGCCGGGTGGTTGCCAGCGAGCACCATCCTGTTCGGAGCCGGTGGTGGTGGTTTCGATGTGGCCGGTGATTTCTGCGGCTTGGCGCAGGTTGCGCCATACCACCGGCTCGACGTCGAGGTCTCCCCCGAGCTTGGCGCGGATGATCCGGTTGTAGGCGGCACGGGTGAATTCCGGCCGCGCCTCCCACCCGGCGACTGCGGCTTGCAGTTGCCCCCAAAGGCGGCGGTGCTCGGGTGATTCGTGGCGGCCCCACTGGGCGGCCAGCTCGTCAGCCCAGTCGGTGAATTGCTGCTGCTGTTCGAGCGTTTCGCCGTGTGGGGCGATCAACCGCAGCTGGTAGTAGCGGGTGAAATCTGCCCGGATCTGAGCTTCGGTGTCGTTGGCGGCGTCGCGGTAGTAGCCCGGATCGGTGATGCCGTATCGGGGATCGGGCCAGCTCATCGCCGCACCCGCCGATCCTCGTCGCGGACCGGGCGATGCTGTTGCGGTGCAGGGGGATCAAATATGGTGTCGGACATCGACGACCTCCGGTGAAGGAAGGCGTGGACCGCGTTCCGTCATGTGACGGCCTTTTCGCGGTGTGGATGTCCCCTGGCAGTTCGGGTTCGAACGTGCCGGTCAGTACCCGGTGACCAGTACGTCGACGACAAAGCGCGAACAATGTATTCGTCAGTTCAGTTGCGGTCGTCGGAGGGCGTGTTCCCTTCTCTGTGACGGCTCGAGGAGGCTCGGCTAGTACGGGTCGAGACCCAGCTCGGTCGGCCCGCGGGAGTCACCGACCTGATGGTAGGGGTCGGGCTCGGTATCCCAGGCATGTTCGTCGGTGGCAACGGCGGCGTCGACGGCCGCGCTGATAGCGGCTGCGGCGTCGGGGTCTGCGTCGGCGTGCTCGCTGTTGAGGGCGGCGTCGACGAACTGGGCGCGCAGTGACGCCGCGGCGGTGTCGATCATCTGTTGGGGTGTCGGTGGCGTGACCGCGGCGCCAGCGGTGGGGGTGCCGGTATCGGGGTCGGTGGGAACGTAGGGCGGGATCGCCAAGTCGGGGCTCGGGGCAGCGTAGGCGTTCCATTCGGCCACCAAATCCAGCTCGTTGTAGGTTTCCAAATGCACCGCATGCCCTCGGCGCGCGCCTTCCGCGGCCGGGCCCCAGAACGTGTCGGCTTCGGTGGCGGTGAACTGCGCGGCGTGTGCCAGGGCAGTGACTCGCTGGTGATACAGCTGCATGTTGCGGGCGAACTGCGCGGCGGCGGCCGGGGTGGTGCCGAAACTCCATCGGCCGGTTGAGATCCGGTCAGCGCGGGCGGCGGCGAGCGCGGCCATCCGTTCCAGATGCCACCAATCCAGGTGCAGCATGTCGATGTAGAAGTCCTGTGCGGCGTTGTCGCGCACCGGGTTCTGCCGCACCCCGGCCTCCACCCGGGGACGGGTGCTGGCGGTGCCGAGTTCGCGAGCATCGGCGATCCACGCTGGTTCGATGCCTGCGGTCAGCGCGGTTTGTTCGGCCTGCTCGCGTTGGGCTTCCAGCCCGTCCAGATGCGCTTGCCACGCGGCTTGCTGGTCGCCGTCGCTGGTGAGCGCTTCGAACTTCTCCCACCCGGCATCCATGATGCGGGTGTGTTCGGCGGCCAGCCGCCGGATGCGCATCAACAGCTGCGCTTGCCACTGCGCCACGGTCTGCGCGGGTGAGAATGGTTCAGGCGTGGTCATTGTCGTGCCTGCCTCACCAGTCCCGCTCGATCGACGACCCGGATTCCGGTGGCCGGATGTCGGGTTCGCCCGCAGGTTCGCTGTCCCACACCGCGGTCAGGTCGGCAGGCAGCGCCGCATCCACCGCCGCACCGAGACCAGCCTCGGCCGCCACCTGTCCGGGTGTGGTGGTCGACAGTGCTCTGGTGGCGCGGTCGAGGAGCAGGTGCGGGGCGGGTGGCGCGGAAACCGGTTCGGGGGTTGTCACCTCGTTGATGGCGAGGGTGTCGAGTGCTCGGCGGGCGTCGTGTTCGATGCCGCGCCAGGCGTAGGCGCGCCACCGTTCCGACAGGGCAATGTCGTCGTAGCCGCGCACGGTCACCGACACCAGCTTCAGCCAGCCCGCGCCGTCACGCTCCCACAGCTGCGCGCGTTCCTCGGCGCTCAACCCGATGACGTGGGCGGTTTCGGCCGCCCGGATCCACAAGGCGTCCATGTTCCGGTCGAACTGCTCGCGCGCGGCGGGGTCGTCGGCCAGAGTGTCGTCGAGTCCGCGCAGACGGTGCTCGACCTTGACCGCGGCCATGTGCTCGAGCTGCCAGATGTCCGCGGCGACGCCTTCGACCATGTGCGCACGCACCGGGTCTTCCCCGTGCCGCATCGTGCGTGGGGAGTGCACGCTGTCGCCCCACCGCACACCTCGTTGTCCGGCGGCGCGGGCGGCGGTGATCGCGGAGTCGGGCAGGCCAACGGCGGCGGCGTGGAGTTCGATCTCGCCGCGATCCGCGTCCAGGGCGCGCAAATGCGTGCGCCAGGTTTGTATCGGGATCTCCCCGCTGCCGTAGTGCGGCTGGTAGGTGGGGTAGCCCTGGCGCAAGACGCGGGTGTGGTCGGCCGCGGTGTTCTGGATGCGTTCGAGCAGCCGCAGCTTCCAGCTGGGCAGTCCCTCCAGCTCGGGTGATGGTTGGCTCACGGGCATAGGCCTTTCGTCAGAAATGCTTGATAGGGAGGTGCTTCGGTGTTCCGGCGAAGTCATGGCTCGGGTCCGGGGGCAAGTTCGTGCCGAGAGCCGCCCATCTCGAGCGCGTCGTCGGCGGAGGTGTGTGCTGCGCCGGGGGTGTCGGACAGGCCGGCGGCGTCGATCGCGGCGGTGATGTCGGCGGCGGGATCTTGGTCGCGGTCCGGGTCGACGATGAGTGCGGTGGTGGCGCGGTCGGCGGTGGTGAGGGCGGTGGCGGCGTGTTCGACCATGCGGTCGGGCGAGTCCGGCATCTGGGTGGCGATGTCGTCGGGCGTGATTCCGGCGGCTTGCAGCACCATGACCGGCATCGCCGCGGCGGTGAAGTCCGCGCTGGCCAGCTGGCTCCACCGCTGCGCAAGCTGATGGTCGGCTTGCCCGCGGAGCTGCTCGGCCACCGTCGTGGACCAATGCCGGTGCCCGCGCTGCCACACCTGGTGGCGTTCCTCCTCGCTCAACCCCAGAGCATGCGAGACCGCGCCCAGACGCTGCCAGGTCATGCCCATCACCCGCCGAAACCGCGCCACCGCATCCCCATCGAGCGTCGCCCGACGGGGGTAGGCGGCACCGATCCCGGCCATGTCCTGCAACCCGTGGATCTCTCGTCGCAACGCGGTGACCAGTGCGGACCGCTCCACCCGACCTGAACCGAGGAAGGCTTGTCCGGGCTGCCAGCGGCTGCCGCGTTCCCCAGCAGCGCGCGCGTAGTCGATCCACGACCTCGGCACCCCGACCGCCAGCGCGACCGCTTCGCATTGTTCGCGGGAACGCTGCCCGATCCGCACTTGCTCCATCACCTCCGGCGGCGGATTGGCGTGACCGGCATGGTGGGCGCGCTCGAGCAGTTGCTGGCTGTCGTAGGCGAGGTGCTGCACCGCCTTCAGCAGGTGCACCTGCAACGGAGTCGGGGTATCCATTTCACTGGCCTCCGCCTCGACGCTGCTGCCAGGGCGGTCTCGCGCTGCTTCGGCTGCTCATAGCTCGCGCCCAAGGTCGGGTGTTCGGGGCATCTCACCGGTGGACAGTTCGGCCTCGATCCCGAAATCCATCGCGGCTGGGGAGAAGTCGTGGATGAGTCCGGCGGCATCGACCGCGTCGCCGATCACCGACCCGTCATCGGATGCGGTGTCCGGCTCGCTTATGAGATCGGCGAACTCGTGGCTGATGTGCGTGGCGAGCGATAGCTCTTCGGTCAGCCCGATGACGTCCTCGATCGCCACCGGCGATGGTTTGCCGACCGCGCTCAGCGAGGAGTCGATGTCCTCGACGATGGTGGCGTCGATGATGGACGGGCCACTCTCGATCGCCAACGGTGACACCTGACGTTGGCCATGGGCGGAATCGATGTCCTCGACAAGGGCGGCATCGATGATGACGGAAGGATCACTGGCGGTGTCTTCGGTGAACCGCTCGGCGTAGGCGTCGGCCTCCGCAGCGTGCTGGGGCGAGAGTCCTTCAGCGCCTTTCGCCGCGGCGAACGCGGCGGCCGAGGCCATCGCTTCCCCCGTGTCACCGTGCGTGCTCAAGCTATCGCTGAAACCGGCTGCCCGGCGGCGGACATCAATCAGCAGTTTCTTGTATTCGACGTCGAGCTTGTGCAGCTTGTCGTCGCGTGTCTCCCGGTTCTTATAGGCGGTGATCTTCGCTTGGTGCAGCTCTCGGCTTTGTCTGCGTTCGAGTGAGCCCGCCATATTCCGGCGCGTCAGGTCTGCATCGGCGCGTTCGATCTGCCGCTGCTTCTGCCGCTGCTCGAGTTCGTGCTGTTCGCCTCCGCGCTGGATCCGGGCACGGACTTCATCGACCCTGGCGCTGTTGAGGTGCCGCGCGTGATCCGCGGCTTCCACAGCGTTGGTCACGCGCACCCAATGCTCGACCGACGAGCGGTGCTCTTTCGCATCGGCGTGCCGTATGCGCTGCTCGGATTCCGCTTTCGACCGGGAGTGTCCACTCTGGCCGCGCATCAGCGCGGCGGTCGTGTGCGCGGTCTGCAACGCTTGGACGAAACCCTGACGTACCGCCTGGCTGGATTCTTCGACCGGATCGCCGCTCACCCCGCCACCTCCAATCCCGACAGCAACCACGGCGAACCGGCTGTCGTGCTGGTGGCGTGGGCGTAGACGGCCCACCGGATCGGCGGCTGACCGGTCGGCTGGAGTTCGACGGCCAACACCCGGTGCGCGGAGGTGGCGGTGTCGGCGGGGTGGTCGTCGCTGGTCACCTGGGCCGTGGTGGTGAGGGTGGTGGCGTCGGTGCGCCACTGCTGCCACTGCGCGGTGGTCACCGGTGCCCACACCAGCGCCGCGGGCTCGGCGCGTTCGGCGAACCGCGCATCCAGCAGTGCCCGCGCTCCCCGGAACGCTGCGCGCTGGTCGGCATGCTCGCTCGGGCGATAACCGAACACCGCCCCTACCGCCGCAGCCAATACCTGCTCGATCGAACAGGGGTCCACCGCGCTGAAGGGGCGCGGAAAATGCGATGTGCGGCAAATCGGTTCACTGCTGGTGTCTGGCGTCGTTGTGGTCACACCGCATCCCGCGGCGACGAGGACCGCGGTGGCGGCGAGGAGGCGTGTCGGTGTCGTGCGGGTGCTCATGGCTCGCGCCCCGGCTCTCGCGGTGACGGTGCCGCGCCGGGCTCGGGTTCGAGTTCGGCGGCCGGTTCGGCGCTCCAGCTCAACTCCAGCTCATGGGGCAGGGCGGCGGTGACCGCCGCATCGTCAGGTTCGGCACGTGTCGCGAGGGCGACGCCGTCGCCTGCGATGCCGCTGTGCCACAAGTGGTGCATCGCGTGCTGGATCAACTGCTGAGGCTGCGGGGGCAAACTACCGCCGTCCAGGACCTGATCGCGGGAGCGGTCGATGCTGTCGCGGATGTTGTCGACGACGTCGCGTGCTTCGCGCTCGATGCCGGGCCAGGCGTGGGTGCGCCACTGCTCCTCGAGGGTGTCGGTGTCGTAGGTGTGGACCGTGGCGGCGAGCAACACACCCCACCCGCGCGCGCTTCGGCCCCACAGCTGTCGGCGTTCGATGTCGAGGAGATCGACCGTCCCAGCCAGCTCGCACGCGCGTTGCCATACCGCGGTCATGTTGTTCTGGAACTGGCTGGCCACGACCGGCTCGGGCTCGGAATGAATGCCCTGAGCGGCGAGCCGAGCGCGACGCGCGGCCGTCAACGCGGCCATGTGCTCCAACTGCCACACATCATCGGCAAGCGTGTTGAGGACCCAGGCGCGGCGGGCTTCCGGCCCGCGCGGCGGGCGCGGTGGCGCCGGGTCGCGCTCGGCCCAGCGCACACCTTGCCGCCCCAGCAGCCGGGCGGCCTCGATCCACTCGGGCGGGACCTCGACCGAGCGCGCGTGGATTTCCGCCTCACTCCGTACCGCGTCCAACACCCGCAACCGGCTCCGCCAGTTCTGGATCTCGAACTCACTGCCGTTGCCCGCGGTGTAGGTCGGGTAGCCGCGACGCAGCAAATGCGTGCGCTCCACCGACAACTCCTGGATGTCCTCCAGCAGCCGCACCTTCCACGGCGGCAACACCTCCCACGGCAGCCCCGCCCCGGTCACCGCCGAACCTCCGCGCGGCGGGCGAACGTGTGCAGGTGAAGGATGTGTCGGTTCACGAAAGCCTCCTCATCCGCGCGGGAAACGCAGTCGATCACCGGGACACGGCTTCTGCGGCGGGCAATGATTAGTAAGTAGGTGTGATCACACATTTCGATCTCCTGGAGATGGGCTGGTGTAGCGGCGCACGTCCATGCGTTCGCCCTCCCACGCGCTCAGCGGGGTGAGGGTGACGGTCTGCCCGGTTTGCGGAGCGTGCAGCAGCAGGTCGCGGCCCTGTGCGTCGCGGCCGTAGTAGATGCCGACGTGATGGGAATCCGTATCGCCCGGGGCGGTGAAGAAGATCAAATCCCCCGGCGCTCGCTGCGCGAACGGCACTATCTGAGCGGACGGGTGGTCTTGCTGGGCTTGGGTGTAATGCGGTAACCGGATCCGGCCACCGGAGGCGTGGTAGACCGCGTAGAGCGTCAGGCCGGAGCAGTCGAACCCACCGCCGGTCGGGCCGTTCACGTCGCCGCCGCCCCACACATAGGGTGTGCCGATCCACCGTGCACCGTGCTCGATCACCGCCCGCCCGAACCCCTTTGCTTCCGCAGGCAACGGTGTGCCGGAGTCGGTCGCTCCGCATCCTGCGGGGGATGACCCGCCCGGTGTGCGGGGCATCGTTCCGGGGTCGAGGTCTGCGAACATCGCATACAGTCGCCGCGCCAACTCCAGCTGTCCGGCGTAGGCGTTGGGGGCGGAGCGTTCGATCGCTTGGGCCAGTTCGGCCGGGGACATCCGCTCCGCGGCGGCCCCGAGCCGGGTGGCGCGGTCGTAGAACCAATTGATCTGATAGATCGGGTCCATCAGTTTCGCGATGCCGACCGAGCCCCACACGCTGGCACGCATCTGGTGCGGGCCGACCGAGTCGTGGTCGTAGCCGAGTCCGTCGTTGCTGTAGTTCAAAGACTCCGGCACCGCGGGATTCGCCAAGTTCCGGAAGCTCGATTCGGTGGCTTGGGCGGCGAGTTCGGCGATGATCACGTTCTCCGGCATGCCGCGCTGTTTGCCGATCGCGACCCCGTTGCGCGCCAGCTGCAACTGCGACTCCGATAACCCAGCCACCGTATGCCCGGTCGGGCCGCTCACCCCGCCCGCGGCCCCCGCCCACATCGGTGTCGCGCATAATGTCGTCTGGTCGACGCCGAGGAGCACCAAAAGCAGCAGTAAGAGCGCAACTGGGAGCCCCAGTGCGGTCGCGGTGACGGCTTTCGTGGGGGTATCCATCCGCGCTCACCGGTTGGCCTCCCCCGTGCCGGGGAGGTTGTCGAAACGTCGGTTGGTGTTGTGCACATCCGCGGCCCGTTCGCTCGGGGTGAACACCATCCGAAACGGAATCCCCGGCTCGTTCGCCTCCCCGGTCTTCAGCAGGAAACACCCCGTGCCGGGCGGGGTTTCACGTCGTGAGGGGTCGAGGTCGTCGTCGCTGGGTGGGCGGGGTGCGGCCCAGGAGGTGACCAGCAGTTTTTCGGTGTCGGTGATCCCGACTGCGGCGCGGATGCGATTGATTTCTTCCGGCCCGACTGGTCCGATGAGTTTGGCGCGGGCGCGTTCGAAGAAGCCGAGGGCTTTGGCTTGCGCGGCTGGTGAGTCGAAGGCGGCGAGGTCTTTGATGGTGTGGCTGCACATGATCAACCCCGTGCCCAACGTGCGGTTCAACCGGGTGAGCGCGTCGACCCGGTCGACCATGAACTCGCCCACCCCGAGCACGCGCCAGATCTCGTCCATGACGATTTCGAACGTGCGCGGCGGTGCGAGACCGGCGTCGGCGAGGGCGTGTGCGGCGGCGACCGCGCCGAAGCCTTCGCTCCAGCAGACCATCAGCACTGCGGCCAGCAGTTTGGTGTCGCCTTCGGGGATGCGCGAGACGTCGACGCATACCGCCGGACTTGCGAGATCGAGACCGGCGGTGGTGGGTCCGTTGAAGATCGCCCCGAACGGCCCTTCGACCAGAGCGCGTAGGGAGCGGCGCAGGGTTTTGGTGCTGGCCCGGTAGGCAGCGTCGTCGTCCTCTTCGACGAACTGACGCAGCCGATCGGCACCGGTAGAGATCACCTCGAGCAGGTCCGACAGCAGCGGTGGGCGCTGATAGCTGAATCCACCCGTGGGGCTGTAGAGCTCGCGTAGTCCGGCGGCGAGTAGCACTTCTTCGTAGTCGGCGACCCGAGATCCGCGCACCAGCTCTACGAGGCCGGCGACGACGTTGACCTGCCCGGCTTCCACTCGTGCGGCGACCTGGCGACGCTGATCTGGATCGGTGAGCTGCTCGACCACCGCGCCGAGGGCGCCGACGTCGAGAGGATTGAGGGTGCCGTGCCCGTAGCCGACGTCGACGACCTGCCCGCCGAGCCGCTGCACCAGGTCGCGGTAGTCGGGTTTGGTGTCGCCCATGCACAGCACCGTTTCCCCGGCCGCGACCGCGCCGGTCACCATCCGCCGGATCAACGAGGACTTGCCGAACCCGTTGAGCGCCAGCACGAACGCGACCGGGGCGGTGATGAACCCCTTGAGAAACCACGACATCGGGTCGAAGTGCACGGGAGTGCCGGTGATGTAGTGTGCGCCCACCGGGGTGCCGACAGTCGGGGCGCTGGCGCCGACGGCAAACGGCCACAACCCGGCGACTTGCACGGTGGTCGCTCGCCATTCCGGGCTGGTAGCCACAACGGCGGCGCGGCCACCGCCGAGCCCGCGATACCCGCGGTCGGACAACACCGTCAGCGATCGGTCGAAGCCATCCCCGCCAGTGTCTTCCGCGCGGCGGGCGGCAGTGGCGCGTCGATGAT
This sequence comes from Nocardia abscessus NBRC 100374, assembly GCF_000308455.1. Lineage (GTDB taxonomy): Bacteria > Actinomycetota > Actinomycetes > Mycobacteriales > Mycobacteriaceae > Nocardia > Nocardia abscessus. The sequence continues at coordinate 137,635 of NZ_BAFP01000273.1, forward strand.
CATCGCTCGATATCGCCCACCGGGCCCGCCAACCACGCACACCAGGCCCGGCGGCGGCCGCCTCCATCGCGGCACGTGCCGACGAGGTGAGCACCCGCACACCCGCGACCGTTTCGGTACGCGCCGGCCGCGGCGGGCGGGACATCTTCCTGCGGTGGTCGGTCATGCCGAGACCTGCTTCGAGATCGAGGTGTGCTCGGGCAGGATCAACCCGATCCCCAAGCTCGCGGCGAACGCTGCGGCTTGGGTTCCGTAGCAGCGGCGGACACTGAGCCGCGACGCCGCGGCCATGCCTTTCACCGACGCCTCGATCCCCGGCAGGTCGCCCTCGAGATGGTCGGTGACCGTGACCAGGACCCCGAATCGGGTGAGCCCGGCGCCACGGGCTTGTTCCTCGCGGGCGGCTTGCGTGTTGCCCACGCGTATCCGTGCCGATGCCGAGGCGATGCCGCGTTCGGTCTGCTCGGCCGCGACAGCGTCGCGAAAATCCGAGTCGACCAGGGAGGTGGCCTCGGCCGCGCTGTGTAGCCGGTACACGACCGCGACCCGCTTGCGTGGAACGTCGGCGCGCGGGCGCAGCAGCTCCTCGAGCACGGTCTCCATCACCGCGCCGCGCGGGGCGGCGTCCATCTCCCAGGTGATCGACCGCGCCCCGTCGTGGACGTAGTGATCCCACCGGTCCTGATGCGCGAGCGGCCCGACGGAGTTCCACGACTGCGTCGAGGTGATCGCCGCGCCGGCGGCTTCCACGTCGCGTGGCGCGGCGAGGTCGTAGCGGCTGCGCACCAGCCCGAGGACCTCCCATGCCTGCAACGGCGTCGCCGGAAGCCCCGCCCGCGCCAGCTGCGAGAGCACGCCTTGCAGGCGTTGCCCGATCTCGCGGGCCTGCTCGGCGTCGTCGCGGCGGCCTTTGCCGATCGCGCGGTAGGTGATTGCCACTCGGCCTTCGATGCGCACACCGACACCGCCGATATCGGCAGCGGCTTCCCGCATCACCGCTTGCGCATACTCCGGAGCAGTGGGGCGGACCAGGCGAGTGACCTCCCGCGCCTGCTTGAGCCGGGTCTCGACCACGTTCTCCAGCACCGAGCACACCGCGACTACTTCCCCGCCGCGGCTCTGGGTGGCCAGGAACTGGCCGTACCCTTCGACCCATGCGTCGATTTGGGCTTGGTCGACCAACTCTTTGCCGCGCGGGATCACCCGCAGCACCACCGTGTAGTGATCGCTGCGGCGGATATGGAGCATCGCGAACCGTTTCCCGCCCGCGGTCTCGTACTCACTCAGCCGCGAATCCGCCAGCAAGCCCGGAAGTTTCGCGACGCCGGGAATCCGGGAGAATCGTCCGGCGCGGTAGACGTGCTCGCCGCGGGCACGCGCAGCGGCGAACTGGAGCCGCAACAGCGCGATCTCCCAGCCGGTGCGGCCATTGCGGGTGACGGCTAGTGGGGTGAATACCACCGCGGCACCGAGAATCAGTACACCGGCCGACAGCAGGGATCGGGTGACCATGAACCCGACCATCACCGTGATGATGAGCCCGAGCCCGAGCATCGACACGCCCCAGGTCAGGCCGAAGAACCCGGCCGAGCGGGGACGCTCCCAGCGGCCATACATGCGTGCTGTCATCGCCGCACCTCCCCCGGCCCCAAAGCGTCCGGGTCCAAACTTGTTGCGGTTGCCTCGTGGGTTTGGCTTTCGATCGCCGACACGGTGTGCTGCGCGGCGTCTTTGACCATCTGCGCGCCCATCACCGCCGCACCGGCCACACCGCCGCCCGCGGCACCGGCCGCCTCACCACCGCCGCTACCTGCTGCGGACGCCGACGGCGGCTTGCCTGCTCCGGCACCAGTAGGACGCGCACCACCCCTGCCGTTGGCCGAACCGCCGGCGTTACCGCCGCCGGTCCCAGCGCTAGTCGCGGCGGGACTCGCGGCACCGTCGCCGCCGCCAGGCATCGGGCGGCCGCCACCCCCACCTCCGCCACCTCCGGCGGGGCCCCCAGCAGCAGATGAGCCGGAACCCCCACCACCAGGCGCATTCTCACCCTCGCTGACCTTGCGGGCACTCGACCGCTCACCAGCCGCCGCCATAGCAATCCCGGCAGCACCGCCGGCCACAACAGCCGCTGCGCCGCCTCCGCCGCCGAGTATCGCGACGGCGGGGGCGACCAACCGGATCAGCGCGGGCAGGACAATCACTGTCATGACCAGCAGGATCAGACCGAGCAGCACCAACTGTGGGTCCTGCTGATCGCGACCCGCCACCGTGAAGGCGATCGCATAAACCAAGGCTCCCACCGGCTTCCACAACACGAAGGCCAGCGACCAACTCAGTAGGCGCTTGTACGCCTGCGAACCCGGTCCGGTACCCGACGCGGCCGCCACGATCGGAAGCACCGCCACGACCACGATCAGCAGCGCTTGCCGGAGAACCAGCATCACCAGTTGGATGAGCATGCTGATGATCCCGAGCAGGAACAGCACCAGATAGGTCCCGGCCCCCAGTCCGGATCTCGTCTCGAATTCGAACTCGGCCACTTCGGCAACGATGTTGTGTGCGTCTCCCCTGGAGGCGTCGAACAGTACCCACTCGGCGAAGGCATCACCGGCACGAGTTCCCGTGGTGATGATCGCCGCGAAGGCCATCGAGGCGAACACCGCGCGCGCCAACATCAGGAAGCTTTCCTGTGCCTCGCCCGCGACCCCGCCGCGTTTGGCCAGCGCCAGCCGCGCCGCCGCGAAAATGAGTCCGCAGGTGAGCAGCAGCACCTGCAGCCCGCTGGTGTATTCCCGGATCCCCGACAGCGCCGGTCCCAATCCCCCGCGCTCGTCTGCCAGTTGCGGAGACGGCAGCGCTGTCCACCACGTCATGACGAATCGCAGAAGCGCGCCGAAACTTTCCCCGAGGTGCGAGGTCAGATCGTCGAGGACCGAGCCAGCGGCCTCGGAGGCAGCGTCGGTTGCGGCCCGTTTGGCCATGCAGATCTCGCGGGGACCTTGGGGTATATCGCACCAGTCGATGTCGGGCAATTGCCTGCGCCAGGACCCGGTGCCGGGTGGCGGAGTTGCGAGGGTGGCGGTCATGGTGTGGTCTTCCATGACTCGAACCCGGTCAGCGTGGACGTCGGAATGCCGGGAGCCCAGAGAGTTTCGATGTCGTCGGGGACACGGACGCGCCAGTCACCATCGTTCCAGGCCATCGGCCAGGTGGAGACGGTGTAGCCCAGTTTGTCGCGCGTGGCGAACTGGACCACCGCCAAGTCGTCGCGATAACCGGGCTGGACGCGCACGCCGTCAGGGACCACAACATAGCGGGCCGCACCGGGCGTGCGCTGACGGGACCGGGCGAACCGATCAGTGAGTACTCGGCCGCCGCCGTAGTAGCGTTCACCCACCACTTGCTGCCACACCCCCTCGGGCGCGGCCAGCACACGCGCGAGCGCGTCCGCCGCCGCTAGCGCCGCGCCTTGAGGTGTGCGAGCGAAGCCGGACGCAAGGCCATCCTCTACTCGGCTGGGGCCGTCGCTGCCCGATACCGGCAGGGCTGCACCGCCCCAGCCACGCTGCCAGCGCATCTGGGCGGGCGGGGTGATCAAGTAGTCCGGGCGAGTCGGGTCCGGGCGGGTGGTCGGGTCTTGCGGCAGCGCGGAACCCGCGTCGTCGCCGGTGACGTCCAGCCGGTTGCCCAACAGGTCGATGGTCGGTGGCAGCGTGGCCGGAGGAAGGTCGGGAAACGTTCGCACCGTCGGGGCGATCGGGCTGCCAGGATCGTGGGGCTGCTCGGATGAGCCGGTGTCGTCGGTGACGGTCAGGACGAAGACCGCGATCACGACTGCGGTGATGCTGGTGAGAAGGATGGTCAGTAGGCGATGAGATTTCATCAGGGGTGGTTCCTTTCTCAGCGCGGTGTGAGGGCGACCAGGTCAGGAGGGGGCACCGTCACGGCGGTGACCGGTGCGGTGGTGGGGTTGTCGGGCAGCTGTAGGCGCCAGTCGTCGCCGTGCCAGACGACGCTGGTGCGGTTGCGGGTGAGGGAGTTGTCGGGGTGGATGCTGTAGACCTCGACGTCGGTGGCGTCGAGGGTGTAGCGGGTGATCACGTAGCCGAGGATTTTCGGTGGGCGGTCGCTGATCGGGGTGGTGATCGAAATCTGGGCGCGCGCAGTCGCCCAGGCGTCGCGGCCGGGGCTCGGAGCGAGCATCCGTTGTCCGACGATCGGCCACTGGCTGTCGGTGGCGATGGACATTCGCACCGTGGCGTGGATGGCGGCTAGCGCGGCCCCTGCCGGTGACCGGTCGAATCCGGTAGCAGCGGGTTGCTCGATGTGGCGGGGGCCTTCTTTCCCGACCGGTAGGTCGACCCCTTGGAAGGGCTGCCAGCGCAGGCCGGTGGGTGCGGCCGCGAGTGCATTGGAGGTTGTTTCACCGATCTCGCTGTGGTTTGCGCTGCCGCAGGCAAGCAGCCCGGCAGCAGTGAGCAGTACGGCCACAGCCAGCGCAGCAGCGCTGGTGGTGCGGTGGGTTCGATACGAGTTCACGGATGGGTTCTCCTCGGCAGGATCAAGTCGGAGGCAGGACGGCGAGGGCCAGCGAGCTGGCGCTGCCGATCAGCACGGCGCCGAGTAGGGCGCCAGCGAGTCCTTCGACGGCTTCGTCGCGGTAGAGGCGGATGGCCAGCAGTCCTCCGACCCACACTGCGCGGGCGATGCACAGCAGCAGCACGAACCAGGCCAGCCAACCCAATAGCTGCGTCAGCGGTGAGAGCACCTGCGCGGGCAGTGGTTTGGCGATCACAGTGCACCGCCCAGTTGTTGGCTGCGGTGGGCGACTTCGAGCGCGGCCAGGATCGCCTCGGCAGCCGCGGCCGGCTCGAGGTGAGGCAGGGAATGCCCGACACCGGGAACACAGCTGTAGTCGCCCCAGATGAGTTCGGCCAGTTCCTGGGACATGCGGGGGTGGACGACCAGGTCGAGTTCACCGGTGACACTCCACGTCGGCGCGCTGCGCAGGATGCTGAGGATCTCGCCGGACAACCTCGCACTGCTGTAGGCGGCCAGCTCCGCTTTGACCACATCCAGGTCGGCGTCGCGCATCCAGTCCCGGCTGCGGATCGGGCGCGAGCGGCGGCGCGGCGGTCTGTAGCTACCTGGATAGAGGGTGGTCGTCAGTTCGTCGACGAGCCGACTCTCCCAGTGCTTGCCAGTCTCACGGTTGCCTGACTGCGACGACCACGGGAATGCGGTGCAGCCGTTGAACAGCACGATGCCTGCCAGGGCACACGCACGGTGCGGATAGCGCCCGGCCCATGCCTGCACCAGCAGCGATGCCACCGAGTGCGCCACCAGCACGACCGCGCCGTGCGCGTGCGTCAGGACGGTGTCGAGGTCGTCGATGTGCACCGGCAACCTGGTCCCTGCTCCAGGACCAGGAGGTGCGGTCGTGCCGTGTCCGCGCTGGTCGTTGACGATCTGGGCGATTCCGCCGTCGAGGCGCTGGTGCAGGTAGTCGGTCAGCGGCCTCCAGTAGCTGGAGTCGGTGAGCATGCCGTGGACGTAGACCACCGTCACCGGTGCCGCCGCCGGACCCAGGCGCGTGCCCGAGAGCCGGGGCCGGTCGGGGGTGTAAATGGTGAGCGGACTCGAGTCGCGGTGACCGGTTGTGGCTGATTGGAGCGTCGCGGCGGCGGGCGATGTGGCTGTGGACAGGTGGGGATGAATCCGGAGGTAGCGCACGGTCATCCGCCTCCGGTGACGACAGCGTTCATGATCTGTCCGGCGCTGGTGGCGACGATGCCGCCGAATACGGCACCCGCGATGATCTTGGGCGATTCGACCGCGCCGCCGTGGAATCGTTCCCACCCGAATTTGCCGCCGGCGTAAATCAACGCGCCGATCCCGGCGAGAGTGACGATCCAGGACAGATAGTTGACGACGTTGATCAGCTTGTCCGCGCCGGGCGGGGAGGTCGGGGTGATCTGAATCTGCTGGGCAAGCACAGAGACCGCCCCGGCAACCGCGTACGCGGTGGTCATGACGTTGACTCCGAAGCATGTTGTGCCGCAACTGCTATACGATCTGCGGCGAGGTGGGTGATGATCTGAGCTCCGGTGCGGTGCACGTCAGTGGGAACGGCCTCGGTCAGCCGGGAGCGGCGCGGCGGTGGCGGATCGAACGGCACGTATTGGGCCAGGTCTGTGAGTTCGTGGCTGAGTAATTCGTCATGCCAAGCGATCTCGTAGACGTGTTCGACCAGGTCCGCCACGACAGACCGATACCGACGCACGACGGCGGGGGCTCGGCCTGGGCGCGCTGCGGTCAGCACGAGTCCGATCACCTGCACGCCGTCGGGGGCCAGTCCGGCGTGCCATTCGCGTAGCCGGTCGGCTGCAGCGGTCAGGCCGGGTATGCACAGCCTCGCGGCGGCGATCACCAGCTGAGTAGTTCGGGGCGAGCCGGGCCAGGCCAGACCAGTGTCGGCGGCCGGTGCCCACCACCGCGCCAACGTGGAGGCACCCGCGCCGCCGTGCGTGCCGAGCACGGCGAACAGCGGTGGATGCGGGCCCGTGACCGGCAATGGTGTGTCCCGCACTGGTGCCAACCGCTCCGGCGATGGCGCTGCGACGGTGTCGGGGTCCAGACGCCGTCCTGGCTGGTGATGTGTCCGAGGGGGTTTCAGCACAGCAGTCAACGGTCAGCTCCGCTTCTGGACATTGGTGATGACCATGTGGTCGTGGTCGTGGTCGTGGTCGTGGCGGGCGTTGATCAGTTGCAGGTAGTCGATGCGCTGCCCGTCGGGTCGCCGCTCCACCACATGCACCTCGGCGGTGGTTTCAGCGATCGGAGTGATCGCCACACAGTGGGTGGTGCCGATCGGGATGGACGCAATCCCCGCGGCCAGCGACTCGAGAGCCAGCCCGGCTTGGGGCGCGACCAGCCGCAGCGCGGTCTGCGCGCTGCGCTGGACGTAATAGGCGTGCTCGAACGCCGCAATGGTCCCCGCCAGGCTGTGGGTGTCGCCTGCGGTGTCGGTGACGGTCTGCCCGGACAATCCTGTGCATGCACCGCTGGGAACCTGCGTCGTCCTTGGTGGGGGGCTCGCGGTCAGGGTGGGCAGCACTGCGGTCAGGTCCGGCCGGTCGCTGATCGAGCGCAGACCGGCGCCGACCAGCACGGTGGCCACTGCCAGCCCGACTGCGAGCCAGATCCACACCTTGCGGGGTGCTCGGGCGTGGTCGCTATTGCCGGCGGGGTGCGGTGCCGGCTGGTTGATCCACTGCCATTCGCTCCCACCGACGCGCTCCGCCGTGTCCGTAGCGGTCGAATTAGCTGGCAGCTGTGTAGGTTCGGTCGGACGCAGCCATCCCCAGCCGTGCTCGGTGTCGGTGTCTGTGCGGCTGTTCGGCATATCGTTTTCACCTCCTCGTTCGGATGCGATTGGGCGTGGGCTGGGCCCTTCGGGCGGAGTGCCAGGGGTGAGAGAATCGGCAGACGAGTCCGGGTTCGGTCTGCGAGTCGGGCTCCGCCCGAAGGGGTTCAGGGGCCACCAGTGGACGGCGGCGCCGCCGGTGCGGTCGGGTTATCGGCGCGCGGTGTGGTGGTCATCGAGTTGGTGGCAGAGCGTGGTGGGTTCCGTTGTGTGCCGGTGGCGGCGAGGTCGCGGGCGAGCGCGGTGAACCAGTCGGCGGTCGCGGCCAAGGCTGATTGCCCGGCAGGTGTGGCCGATGCGGTGCGGTAGGAGCCGTGGCGGCCAGTGGTATCGCTGTATTGCGCGGTCCCGGCGAGGGTGTAGAGCTGCTGGTTGTCGGTGATGGTGCTGGTGATCGCATCGAACGCTTCGTTGACCCACCGGCTGGCTGTCTGCGGCGGAACGAGTTCCACCACGGCGGTGGCGAGTTTCGCGCCGATGCTGGCGACGGCCGCCCACGGGTTGGCTAGACCCACGGTCGCCAGCTCGGCGATCGTGGCCGGGGTGAACACTCTCCGCGCCACCGACACCACCGCGTTCAACCCGATCGTGCCGATCTTGAACAGTGCCGCCAGCGCCTCCCTCGGCCCAGGCGGGACCGTGTCCGGGTTCGAGGCTTCGGCCAGCCGCTGCCCGAGCGGTTTCGCAGGTTGATAGGACAGTTGATCCAAGCTGGTCCCGGTGATGTCGTCGTTTACGACGTTCACTGCGGTGGTGTAAACGGTCGCCGACAGCGCCTGAGCGATGGTGGACACCGCCGCGATCGGGTCACGCAGGTCCGAGCGGGCGGCGATGTTCGCTGCGGTTGTGGCCAAGTTGCCCCCAGCCGGGACGTCGCAGATAGCGTCGCCTGCCACGCACAGGTCCGCGACGCGTCCGGTCAACGCCCCGACGCCGTCAGACGCTGTCTGCGCGGAGGCGATACCGGCTCCGGGCAGCGGCCGATTCAGCAGCGAAATCTCGGAGACCTTCTGCCCTGTGGTGCCGGGCGCAGCGGATGGCGTGGTGTTCTCCGGCAGGCCGGGCAGCACTGGGGTGTTCGTGGCGCGGTTCGGGTTGGCCAGCAATGCGATTGCGGCGACCTGATCGGCGCTGACGCGTGCGCTGCCTGCGCCGACGCGATGGGCGAACCGCGAAACCGCTGGCGCGCCGTGCGCGTATCCAGCTGCGGCGATCTTGGTGTTCGGGCAGCGCGTGACGACGTCGGCGGCCATGTGTTCCAGACGCTCGGCCGCTGCGGTGATCGCCGAGTCATACGGCAGTGCCGTGCCGTCGGGTGCCCGCCCGTAGGGGACGTAGGAGCGTTGCACGAGATCACCGGCCGCAGCGGCCAGTGGGCCGAACATCTGCCCGAGCGCGCCGGAGTCGCTGCTGACCCCGGCGTCCGGGGCGGCTTCGTCGCTGCCCTGCACCCCGAACGCGTACAGCGCCGGGCAGGTCGCGCCGAGCGGCGCGCCGGTGGTGTCGGCGTGCACGACGCCGGCGACGTTGGCGAGCGACATGGCGACCGACACGAGCACCGCCGCAGTAGCGTGGCGCCGTCTGCTGGTGTGGGTGCTGGGATGCACGGGTCTTCACCTCGATCCGGATTGTTTGGGGGGGCCTGCCCGCCCCGCGGCTGGGGACGTGGGGCGGGCAGGCCGATTCAGGTGGTCTGGGGGTTTGGTGGTGTGGGGCGGTGCTGCAGGTAGCCCGCCAGTCGCGCCACTGCCTCCGCGGCCCCGTCTTTCGCGGCGCCGACGTGGCTCGTCGGGTACTCGCGCCAGCTCAAATCCACTCCTAAAGAGCGGTATTGGGCGAACAATTGCCGTCCGATCGCGACGGGCACGAGTGCGTCTTCTATACCGTGGTAGAGGTGCACCGGAACCTTCGGTGCGGACCGGCCGCTGGTCTCGTTGGCCAGTACGTATCGCCAGATCGGGTCGTTCCAGGGATCTGCGCGCTCGCACCACTTGCCCAGCGGCTGTTCGCGGTAGGTGAGCAGCAGCGCTGCCGCGTCTAGCGCTCCGGCTTGCTCGATCGCTTCGCGGCCGGCGTTGGTGATCAGATGCCCGACCGGGAGATAGGAGTACGCGCGACTGAGGCCGATGAGCCCTGCCAGCGCCAATCCCGCCCACGGCCCGCCATCGATTTCCTCGATCAGTGCGCCAGGGTCCGCGACGACACCACCGGCGGCCACGCCGCGCAGGTCCAGATCTGGGGCGTACCGCGGTTGTTGTTCGGCTGCCCACGCCGCGCTGCGGCCGCCGTCGGCATACCCCCACACCACACACGGCGCGCCATCGAGGTCCGGCAGAGCGCGGGTCGCGCGGGCGAGGTCGAGCACCGCATGGCCGCCAGCGGCACCGGCCAGGAACTGATGCGGTCCCAGACCGGTCATGCCCAGGCACGGCCCGTCCGCTACCGCGACCGTCCAGCCGCGCTCGAGGGCTGCGGTGATGGATTCGGATTCCGGTTGTCGGCCTTCGGCCAGCAGATGGGAAGGTGCGCAGCGACCGCCCAGCCCGTGAAAAGACGGGCAGTACACCAGGACTGGGCCGGGACCCTTGAGCCCTGCGACCGGGCTGGGGGTGATCACGGTGCCGGAGGCAGGCATGGGGGCCCGCGATCCTGTGGTGGCGTACACGACCTGCCACGCCGGGCCCGCACCTCGCAGACCGGTCAGGGTGATCGGGCGGCGGCGCAGGAGCTGCCCGGCTGGTGCAGCGATGCCGTCATCCGGGGTGCTGTAGAAGTCGTCGTCGATCGTGATGGGTTCGGTCATGGCCTGGCTCCGGCGATATCGTGGGCAAGGGCGACCATCCAGGCGATTCCGGAGTTCAGTTGTCCGTTGACGGCGTAGTTGTTGTGCCGGGCGACCGTGTCGAGGTACCGCACCCAGACAGCGGGATTGATCAAGTCGGCGTTGTCTGCGACCAACTGAGCCCACGCTGCAGAGAGTTGACCGGCCAGTTTGGGCAGCAGCCCGATCGGGTCTGCCGCGACCGTGGCGGTGATCTCGCCCCACCGCGCCGCCGCTATGCCGTGTTCTTCCGGGGTCGGTGCTGGGGTACGCGGGTCGGCAGCGTCGACCAACCGGTCAGCGAGCGGCAGTTGCGGGAGGTAGTCGACGTTGCCCGCGCCGACCTGGAAGTCGTTGAGCACCACACTGGTCCAGGCATCACCCAGCGCCGCCGACAACAGCGCGTTCATCGATCCGAGCGCGGCCAACGGGTCGCGCAGGTCGGCTTGCGCGGCGATCTCCGCTCCGACGCGCAGCAGCGCGGCACGGTCCGGCGCCGAGCAGGCCAGGTCGCCGTCGGTGCAGACATCCGCGACCCGCCCAGCGAGTTCCCCGTAGCTGGTCGCGCCATCGGAGATTCCACCGCCACCAGCGGGAGGATTGGACAGATGGACGGCTGACACCGCCGCCCCGCTCGTGCCCGGCGCCGGATCAGGCACCGTCTGTCCCGGCCGTCCCGGGAAGATCGGCGCGCCAGGAGCGCGATCGGGATGGGCATACAGTGCGATCCCCGCGACACGGTCCGGCGGAACCGGGCCAGCACCGGTACCAACGTCGTGCGCGAACGCCGACAGCGCTTGTGCACCTTGTGAATAGCCGATGCCAGCGATCAGAGTGGCAGGGCAGGTCTCCACGATCTCGACAGCAGCGGCATCCAGCCGATGCCGCGCTTCGGCCACCGACACCACGTAGGGGTCCGGACCACCACCGGGGACCGCGCCACCGAAGCCCGCACCGTAGCTGATGTAACTGCGTTGCACCAGGCCGGGAGCACCTGCGAGAACCGGGGCGATGAATGCACCGACGACACCAGTATCGGCGAGCGGGTCGGCCGTCGGTGAAGATTGCCCGGTGCCCTGGACACCGAGAACATACAAGGCGGGGCAGCCGGGGCCGATAGGTACCGCGACAGCCGTTTCGCTGCCGGTGGCCACACCGAGCGCTGCCGAAGCAGCGACCGCGGCGGCGATGGTTCGCATACGGCTTCTCATGGAGACGGTCATGGCTGCCCGACTCCCACTCCAGCGCCGAAGCCCGCACCGACAGTGCCGGCAGCCACAGCGCCGATCGCCGCAGCAGGAATCCCGGCGACGGCAGCCCCAGCCGCAGCGCCAGCAGCGGCTCCCAGTGCTGTTCCAGCGACCCCGGAGGTCACTTCGCCGATGATCGGTACCGGCACCACCGTTCCCAGCGCGGCCCCTGCGATGCCACCGACCGTGCCGCCGATAAGGCCACCGACTACCGCGCCCGCCGCAGCTGCTGGCGCACCGGCGACCGTGGCGCCGACAGCGCCACCGATCCCCGCCCCGGCGAGGGTCGCCCCGCTGACGCGGTCTGAGCGCCCGGCCGGAATACCGATCGAATCCAGCGCGGTCGCGACCTGCGCTTCGGCGTTCGCGGCGACATCGTTGATCACCTCTGCGTATTCCGGCGGCAACCACTCCGGACGCGGAGCCTGCCACTGCCCGACCCGAATCGTGTTCTCTGGCGCTTCGATCGGCGCCACAGGAGCCACCGGTTCAGGCAGGTGCAACTCCTCGATCCGGACCGGCTCCACCGGCTGCTCGGGCGGCGGCGCCGGACGCGACGGTGCAGCGTTGCGGACCTCCGGCGGCTGCGAGTAGTAGATCGGGGGCGCTGGCTCCGGCGGTGCGGGTACCGGCTCGGGCTCCTGCGCTGGTGGGGGCGGTGTGGTGGTGCCGGGCTGAGCCGGGCTGGTGACGCCGGGCTGATCAGCGATCGCGGCAAGGCTTTGGCTGGCAGTGGCGGTGCCTGCGGCTGTCAACATCACTGCCGCGGGCACCATGGCCGCCAGGATTGCGCGGCTACCTCGGCCGAAGCTGCGCGAGCAATCTCGCCCCCAGCGCGCGTTGTTGTCGTGATCGCCGTGTACTGCGTCGTCGCCATAGGGGAAGTGAGTATGTTTTCTGATTTTGTGCATGCCGAATAGACCCCGTCGGGAAGGTATGGAGAAGAATTCTTATGATCGAAATTCGCCGCAGCGCGTGGTGATTCCTTACCTCCCAGCAGTGAATCACTGCTGGGAGGCCGCATCTCGAGGCGAGATGGTCAGATGAACGGCAGGATGAGCGCCAGTGCCTGGGCTGCCACGGACAACCCGTTGGAGAGCACAGACAGGCCGGTATTCACCCATCCGAGAATGATCAGAGGATCCATCGGTTTCCTTTCAGCGGTCGAACTTGCGCGTCCATCAAAACCCGTACCGCGCGGCGAAATCCAGTGTTTCGGTACACCTAATTTGCGTTAACGCAGCCAGCGTAAAACTGCAAAACGGGTGATACGCTGCGGCGTTCCGGACCATTTCACGCAGCCAGCGATAAACAAAATTCTTCTGTACATCCAAACCCTCTGACACAGAAACGACCCAGGTACGTCGTATAGGCAGATAAGTCGAAGCCTCCCGAGCCTCGCCGATCAGCGTGCACGGGAGAACGATCGAACAGCAGGAATCAGAGAAGGTCTGCTACGGCGGGTAGCCGCAGCACGCGACCCCCGTAGACGCGGGTAGGGACGCAGCTCGAAGTCAGGGCCATCAGCTGCATGACCCGTGCTTCTGACGTGAGCTAAGAAAGGACGGCCGACTATCCGAAAGGGCGTTGCGGAGGTATGGGGCGGCGGCGCTGTTTCCGCCTACGAGTCGGCCGGCGGCGATCGGCTGTTTGCGGTTTCGCAAGATCTGGCGCTGATCGTGAGCGCGGATGGCTGGCGGTCGACTGAATCGCCGCAGCGATGTCGCTTGCGGTCAGGTACCACGATCGACCCGCTTTGTGGCCTGGCAGACGTCCCTTTCGCAGCTGTTCTTCGTACCAGCGTGTGGATTTTCGCAACGCTCGAGCGCCTACCGCGACGGGATATGTCGGCTCATGCGGCAGATTGTGGGTAAGGTTCGCCGACGGATCCGCTGAGCCGTCCTTTGCATGCTCGCTCATTTCACAGACCTGACTGCCATTGCCGTCAGCGCCAGAACGTTTTCGCAGTTGCGATATGGACGAGCTGGCGAGCGGCTACGAGAATCTCTGCACTTAGAATACCGTGAGGGCGATGCGGGTAATTCAACGACAGGCGCCAGTCGATCGCTGCCCGGAGAGAGATCACGAAATGCCTCGCCCGACGCGAGGCATTGATCGTAGGTGCACGCGGTAGCAAGGGACGATCGCTGCCCACGTCATTTTGTGCAAGAACAGCGTCTAGGCTACCTCGATGTTGGGTCCGCGATATCGCACCGGAAGAGCGGTGAGCAGCAGGACGTCTCCGGTCTGACTGATCTCTGACATGGTCAAGCTGTAGGAGATCAGCTCTCCGGTATCGATGTCGCGCCAATGCAGTTGGTCTCCGGTGCTGCGGCCATAGGAGATGCTGATGCTGCTGGCCCAGAGCCGGGCGAACGCACTGTTGGGGCGCAGCTGTCGCATCAAGTCTCTGGCCTGCTCCGACGTTCGGTAGCGTCCCAGTACTGCTTTGGTGGTGGCGACCGAATGAGCAGCCTCACGGTCCCAATCGATCACGATGTCTCTCGCAGCCGGACTGAACAGCCATACCGGCACCGACTCGCTGGCATCCAGTCCAGGCAGTGCTGACCGGAACGAATCGTTACAGGCCAACACGTTCCACATCGGATCCATGTAGGCCCCGAGCACTCCCCGTTCCTCGAGGGCATGGATGTGGGTCATCAGGCCGTCGTTCTCGCGAACGAGCCGACGGAGGTTCTCGGCGGGTGCGAGATCCTTGGCGGGGGCGCGAAGCTCGAGAAGGTGACGTGCTTGCGCGCTGTCCAGTCGGTATCCCCGGATCAGCTTGTCGAGCGTTTCCAGACTGGGTATCCGTTCGCCGCTTTCGATTTGGCTCAGGTATGACGCACTGACCCTGGTGCGCTCGTAGCTACCGACCCGTGATAGCCCCAGGTGGTCTCTGATCATCCAGCACGTCGTCGACAGCGTCGGTATGCTCGGCTGCGCGCTGCGTCTGGGCTGGCGG